>NZ_CP048115.1:647863-1295726 GCF_010093045.1 Mucilaginibacter sp. 14171R-50
TAAGCTTGGTTTTTACGCCGAACAACGCCTGGCTACCCGAAATCAAGGTGGTGTTCAAAGGCATACTTACGGTACCTGCCTCAATTTTCTGGATGATCTCATCAGGGTGCCCAGTATAGTCGAGCTTTATCTGGTTCTCAAACTGGAACTGCGCTTCTGTGTTGTAGTTGGTAGTTATCTTTAGCTTGTCGCCTATCTCTCCGGTAACGTTCAGTTGTATACGCTGGTCGAAGTTAAAGTTGAACTGGTTGCGCTGGCGGGTATTAAAAAGCGGGTTCTCATTTTTGTTTACCTGCCCGGCCAATATCACTTCGGCCGATCCCTGCGGGCGGATGTTGATATTAGAGCTGCCGAATATCTGCTCAAATGTTTTACTGCGCACCTTCATCTGCGGGATAAAGCCCGGCTGCTGCGATTCATAAGCATAGTTATCCGCCAGTTGTTTAAAATACTCGCGTTTAACACCCCGTTGCTGTAACAACAGGTATTCGGCAAAAGTTAGGTATTGCGGGGCGCGGTAAAGCAGGCTGCCTACACGCTCGTATAAAATGTATTTATTGGTAGCGGCATCGTATTCGATAGTACGAACCAAACCCGGAGGGTCGGCAAAAAATATCCCGTTGCGCTGCCTTTTGCTCTGCGGTTCGTTAAAACTGATGGGGCCAGGCTTTATCCCGGTATCAATTTTAGCGGCAACTGGTGCTGCTTGCTGTTGCCCCTGCTGCACCGGTGGGCGCTGACCAATTTGCTGTGGTTGGTTAGGCTGTTGCTGCGAATTAGGCACTTGCTGCCCCGGCCGCGGGCTGGTTGGTTGCTGACCTGTTGTTTGCTGGCCCGGAGGCCTTTGAACAGGCGTTTGCTGTGCAAACAATTTCCCCACCCCGCCTAAAGCAGATACCATGAGTATAACTACAAAAAGCTTGGTAGTAAAAATTCTAATCAAGTGTATAAATTATTGCAAAGTAATTATAAGCTTTTTAGCGCAGATTTAATCAATTGTTCAACAGTTAAAACACTGCTGCTTTTACTTATTTCCTGCTCTAATACTTTTTCTGCAACGTTACGAACAAATCCAAGCATTACAAGGGCAGAAAGGGCTTCATCTTTTGCCGTTTTTAACCCTGGCATAACCGTTAAAGTGTCAGGTCCTTCTTTTTTAAGCTTGTCCTGCAGTTCTAAAATTACCCGCTGGGCCGATTTTGGGCCAATGCCCTTTATACGCTGTATAGCCGCTACATTACCCTGCACAATAGCCGCTTGTATTTCGGCCGGGGTTATGGAAGAGAGCATCATGCGGCCGGTATTAGGCCCGATGCCCGATATGGATATCAGGTGCATAAACAGCCTGCGTTCGCCTTCGGTGGCAAAGCCATACAATGTATGCGCATCTTCTTTTACATGTAGCCATATAAACAACTTGCAGCGCTCCTCGGCAGGCAATTGCGAGTAGGTATTTAATGAGATATTAATGTGATAGCCAACCCCTCCGGCATCAATCACCACATGCGCGGCGCCTTTAAACACCAGTTTACCATCAATGTAATCGTACATACTTATTTGGTTTTACCGGTTTTTGACGGCTTTCTGTTACTTTCGGCGCATTTTACCTGGGCGTCAATTACAGCTATGGTAACCATATTAACAATTTCGCGTACCGAACTACCCAGTTGCAGTACGTGCACGGGTTTTTTCATACCCAGCAGTATCGGGCCAACAGCCTCGGCACCGCCAATTTCCTGTAACAACTTGTAGGCTATGTTACCCGATGCCAATCCCGGGAATATTAATGTGTTGGCAGGTTTACCACTTAAAGTAGAGAAGGGAAAGTTATCAGCCAACAGCGAAGAGTTCAGCGCAAAGTTTGCCTGCATTTCCCCGTCAACAATCATTTCGGGGTACTTTTCGTGAAGTATGCGCACGGTTTCCCGTGTTTTTTCAGGGATCTCGCCCTCATTTGAGCCAAAGTTTGAGTAAGATAATATACCTATGCGGGGTTTTATATTGAACTGTGCAACCGATCGTTCCATCAACACGGTAATATCTACCAGTTCCTGCGCGGTAGGGTTAATATTTACGGTTGTATCGCCAAAAAAAACAGGGCCTTTCTCGGTTATCATCAGGTACATACCTGCAACACGGTTTACGCCCGCTTCGGTACCTATTATCTGTAAGGCCGGTTTAATTGTTGTAGCGTAATCCTTTGTCAAGCCCGATATCAGGGCGTCAGCCTCACCAAAATGAACCATACACGCACCGTAATAGTTACGGTCTATCATCATTTTTTTGGCTTCGAACAGGGTAACCCCCTTACGCTGGCGCTTATTAAACAGGAACTGCGCAAACTCAAGCGAGCGTTCGGTTTTTATTTTAGGATCGATGATCTGCACATCGCCCAGGTCAAGCTCATTCTCGCGCATTATTTCGCGTATCTTATCGGCGTTGCCTAACAGTATCGGTGTTGCAATACCCTCGTCTTTAACTATCTGCGCTGCTCGCAATATTTTGTAGGTATCTGCTTCGGCAAACACAACGCGTTTGGGGTTTTGCTTGGCTTTGTTGGTTACATCGCGCAGTATTTTATTGTTATTGCCTAATCGGGATAATAACTCCTCGTTATAAGCATCCCAGTCGGTAATGGTTTTACGCGCCACGCCCGACTCGATGGCTGCTTTAGCAACTGCCGCAGAAACTTCGGTAATTAAGCGCTGGTCCATTGGTTTGGGGATGATGTAATCGCGGCCAAACTTAAGGTTGGTGATGCCGTAAGCCAGGTTAACGGCTTCGGGTACTGGCTTTTTAGCCATTTCGGCTATGGCCTTTACCGCCGCTATCTTCATTTCTTCGTTTATGGCCGTAGCCCTTACATCCAGCGCGCCGCGAAAAATGTACGGGAAGCCCAATACGTTGTTCACCTGGTTAGGAAAATCCGACCGGCCGGTTGCCATAATGATATCCTTGCGGGCGGCATGGCCCAGGTCATATGAAATTTCGGGCTCGGGGTTAGCCATTGCAAACACAATAGGGTTTTTAGCCATACTAACCAGCATAGCCGGTGTAACCACATTACCTGCCGACAAGCCTACAAACACATCTGCGTTCTTCATAGCATCGGCCAGGGTAGTAATATCTTTGCGCTGCGTGGCAAACTGCATGCGCATCTCGTCGAGGTCGGTGCGATCGGGGGTGAGCAGGCCGTTGATATCAAACATCACCAGGTTCTCTTTTTTAACCCCCAGCGACAAGTACATTTTCGTGCAGGATACGGCAGCCGCGCCGGCGCCGTTCACTACCATTTTTATTTTATCGAGCCTTTTACCCTGAATCTCGCAGGCGTTCATTAATGCCGCGCCTGATATAATGGCCGTACCGTGCTGATCATCGTGCATTACGGGTATCTTCATTTCGGCCTTTAGCCTGCGTTCTATCTCAAAGCAGGTTGGTGCCGATATATCTTCAAGGTTTATACCCCCAAAAGTTGGCTCAAGCGCCTTTACGATATTTACAAATTCATCAACTGTTTTGGCGTTTATCTCCAGGTCAAATACATCGATATCAGCATATATCTTAAATAATAAACCCTTCCCTTCCATCACGGGCTTACTGGCTTCGGGGCCAATATTACCCAGGCCAAGTACAGCAGTACCATTACTTATAACGGCCACCAGGTTACCTTTGGCGGTGTATTTATACACGTCTTCAACATTATCGGCAATACGCAGGCAGGGCTCGGCAACCCCCGGCGAATAGGCTAAAGTAAGGTCGCGCTGAGAATTGGTAGGTTTCGTTGGTACTACCTGTATTTTTCCAGGGCGGCCTTTTGCGTGATAATTAAGGGCTTCCTGTTTACGATTGGGTTTATTCATGGTCTCAAAATTCAAGCGCTCAAAATTACAATTACTTTTCGAGATGTGCAGACGTACGAATTTCAGATGTGCAGATTTTTATGAATACCGGGTTCCCTGAAACATGCATGGCGTTATCTGCTCTTTGTGCGCCCTTGAACCTGCACTCCTAAATTACCCTTGTCCTATGTTAACCGTTAAACCAGGCATTAGCGGCAAAGTTGTATTAGAGCCTAACGACTTGTTCCACCGCATCAGGTCTTCAACCTTTACGCCATACTGGCTGGCAATGCCCGAAAGTGTTTCGCCTCTTTTTGTAGTATGGGTAGTTGGTGTAACCAATTTACCGGCAACCATTACCTGTTGAACAGGCATAGCCGGTTTTACCGGCTCGGGCGGCGGGGCAATGGCTATATACTGTATCGGCCTGAGTACCGGGATGGGTGCACTGATATCTGCGATGGCTTTTCGTAAAATAGCGGCGCGGTCGTTTTCAATTTTGGGGATAACAATTTTGCGCGGTACAGCGGCGGTGCCATTAACAAGCTGCTGGCGATACGAGGGGTTTAGCGTACAAATATCTTTTAAAGGCATGCCTAAGGCCTGCGCCACCCGGTTAAGTGAAACAAACTTATTTACCATAACGGTATCGGTAACAATAGCGAGGTTGCCGGTTTGAGGTACTATGTAATGATACTTGTGATACTTCATTACATAGTTTATGGCGATAAACGCGGGCACATATCCGCGTGTTTCGGCAGGCAGCAGTTCGCGTATCGACCAAAAATCGTGCGTGCCGGTTTGTTCAAGCGCATGTAATACATTGCTTTTGCCACAATTGTATGATGCAATGGCCAGCAGCCAGTCGCCAAATTGCTGATAGGCATCTTTAAGATAGGCGGCGGCAGCGTTGCTGGCTTGCACCGGGTCGCGGCGCTCGTCAACATAATCGGTCATACTTAAGCCGTATATCTTGGCCGTTTCTGACATAAACTGCCATGGCCCGGCTGCACCCACTCTTGAAATTGCATTCGGGTTAAGCGCCGACTCTACTATCGAAAGGTACTTAATTTCATCGGGGATCCCGGCCTCTTTAAACGCCTTTTCATAAATGGGAAAGTAATATCTCGAAAGCCCCATCATACGGCCCATCTCGTCCTTGCGCCGGGTGTAATTATCTATATACGCCTGCACATAGCCGTTATAATCTAAAGGCACCTCCTGTTGAACAGAGTCGAGGCGGCGTTTGAAGATGTTATTCTGGTAAACTGATACCGGCGTTTGTACTGCTGGCAGCAATACGTTGGTATCTTGCTGAACAATTTCGGCCATACAGGGGGCCGGTTCCACGTTATCTGCTTTAACTATTTGTAGGGATAATACACAAATAATAAAAGTAAACAGTCTCTTCATAATTAGGGCAATTCTCAAAAACTTCGACGATTATTTACTAATATATTAAATAATTATAGCTGCATGAAATAGTCTGAAAAATTAAGCAGCGCTTGCTCGTCGAAACTTTTAGTTAATAATTGTAACCCTAACGGCAAACCCTTACTGTTATTGCCCGCCGGGAGCGAAATTGCAGGCATCCCTGCCAGCGAAGCCTGCACCGTAAAAATATCGTACAGGTAAGTTACCACCGGGTCCTTTTCTTTAAGGCCCAGGGCAAATGCGGGTTCAGGAGCGGTAGGGGTTAATATAAAATCAAAATTATTTAAAAGCCTGTTTGTTTCATTTTGGATGAGCCGGCGCACTTTTTGCGCTTTAGCATAGTAAGCATCGTAATACCCCGCGCTCAAAACGAAAGTTCCCAGCATGATACGACGCTTTACTTCTTTACCAAAACCTTCGGACCGCGAAAGTTTATAGGTCGATTCCAGGTCGGTAGCGTTGGGACTGCGGTAGCCGTAATGTACCCCATCGTAACGGGCAAGGTTTGATGATGCCTCGGCCATAGCAAGGATGTAATAAGTGGGCACCAGGTAATCCAGTAATTCAAAAGAGATGGGCGTTACCGTATGGCCATCGGCCCGGAGTTTTTCGATATAATGGGTTAGCGTGGCTTTTACATCGGCGTTTACGCCAGGGCTTGATAATGCTTCCTGCAGGTAGGCGATCTTTTTTTTGCCGGTTTCCTTTTTCAGGCTTCCTGACTCCGGAACAGGCATTTGAGATACCGTACTGTCGTGTTCATCAGCACCGGCCAAAACCTCTAATAATAAGGCGGCATCGGCAACAGAGCGCGTCAGCGGACCCACCTGATCAAAAGATGAGGCGTAGCTGATAATACCATGCCTTGATATGCGGCCATAGGTCGGTTTTAGCCCAATTACCCCGCAAAACGATGCGGGCTGCCTTACCGAACCGCCCGTATCGGTACCGATTGCCGCGTGGCACATGCCTGCCTGCACTGCAACCGCCGAGCCGCCCGACGAGCCGCCGGATACGTGAGCTTCATCAGCGTAGTTTTTTACCGGGCCAAAAAAAGAATTTTCGTTTGCCGCGCCCATCGCAAATTCGTCACAATTGCAGCGGCCGATTATAATGGCATCTTCGGCCAGCAAGCGTTCTACTACCGTTGATGAATATATTGAGGTAAAATCTTTTAAAATTTTTGATGACGCGGTAACCTTATGCCCTTTGTAGCAGATATTATCCTTTATGGCAATTACCATCCCTGCAAGCTTACCGGCGGTGCCGTTTGCTATGCGTAAATCAATATTTTTTGCAGAGATCAGGGCCTCATCCTCAAAAACTTCGTTAAAAACATTTAGATGCGCTTTTGCCTTTATCTGCTGCAGGTAGCCTGTTACCAGGCTTTCAGCTGTGATCTCCCCACTTTTTAACCCGCTCTTAATTTCCGAATAAGAGGTGTAGTTTTTAGCCATGGGCCTAAAATAAAAAACTTATCCGTTGAAGCATAACTATTTCAACAGATAAGTTTATACGGTAAAACAGCGGTTATGCTGTACAAGAAAGGTGCAGAAAATTAAACCTTGGTTTTATCTTCTGTAGTAGTTGTGTTTGCGGTATTGGTTTCGCCGTTTTGCGCGTCTTTAAACTCTTTTACGCCGCGGCCCAAACCCTTCATTAGTTCGGGTATTTTTTTACCACCGAACATAATTAATATCGCAATAATGATCAGAATGATTTCTGGTGCGCCTAATCCACCCATGATTTTTAAGTTTTATGTATGTTAATATTTTTGTTATTATTTATATTCTTCTTCTGTAGTTTTATTAACCGGCTCTTCGGCTTTGGTTAAATCGATACTGCTGTTAGCGCTACCGGTAACAGGGTGTTTCAATTCCTCGGGCTGGTGTTCAAAAGCAGCATCCTTCGCTACTTCACCGTCAACAACAGGTGCTGTATCCTCAATTGCATCAGTACCTACAGCATGGCCTTCAAATGCGGGCAAAGTGCCGGCAACGGGCTCGTAAGTATACCCTGCAGGTTCGTTTTCGTCTGTAACTTCAGGTTCGGCTTTCTTTTCTACTTTTTTATCCTCGTAATTATTTATCTGATTGTTTATCTCGCGCTTAACATCTTCAGATGCATCTTTAAAATCGCGGATACCCTTCCCTAACCCACGCGCAAGTTCGGGAAGCTTATTGCCGCCAAAAAGCATGAGTGCCGCGAATAATATCAAGATCATTTCGCCGCTGCCTATATTCAAAAATAAAAAGACTGAATTTAACATCTGTATTAAATTAAGGTTACAAATATACACAATTTGAATAGTATATGTTTAAAATCAATTTGGTGCCAGCCATAGCCTCGGGTCAACAAAGGTTGTACCTTTCGACAATGTAAATATGGTTGTGGCATCACCCGTTGCCGGATCAAGCGCTACGGTACCAATGGTTTGCTTAGTGCTTACCTTTTGGCCTTTAGATACGTTTACCGTTTTAAGGTTTTGATAGGCCGTAAAGTACTCGCCGTGATTTATCACCACCAAAAAGCTGCCGCTGATATCCATTACCGTTTTTACTTCGCCTTCAAAAACAGCCCTAACCGGCGCACCGGTATTGGTTCTTATTTCGTACCCGGTATTATCGTTCCGGATGCCCTCGGCATCGGTATAAGTGCCAAAGCCATGTACCAGCTGGCCTGTTGCAACCGGCCACGGTAAACGGCCTTTGTTGCCCAAAAAGTCGTTAGACAGTTTGGCGGCTTCGGGCGTAGAGTTCAATATCTCACTGTTAGACGATTTGCTCGTTATCGCTTTTTTTGTAGGGGCAGCCACCTCACGGTTTTCTGCTTTGGCTTTCGCCGCCGCTATCCTGGCCCGTTCCCTTTCTTCAGCCTCGGCCTTGCGCTTTGCTTCTTCTACTTCACGCCTGATTGCATTTAAAATTTCCTGCTTATTACGCGCTAATCTTTTCTGAACGTCCCTTTGCAGCCTTTTTAACTCGCCCTGGTGTTTAGACAGGTTTGAAATAACCTTTACCTGGTTGTTTTTTGCCTTGCCTAACTCCTGTTTCTCCTTTTCCTGGCTTTGCAGCAGGTCGCTCTTTTGTTTTTTATCCTTATCCAGTTCAACTATCTTAATGTGCAGGTCTTTTTGGGTACCTTGTATGTAGCCGGCCTGCCGCTCGCGGTAAGCGCCAAACTGTTGTAAATACTTTAAACGCCGGTATGCCTGGTTAAAGTCTTTCGCGGCAAAAATAAACATCAGTTTATTATAAGCGCTTTGGTTGCGGTAGGCAAAAAGCACCATGCCGGCGTAATCCTTTTTAAGCTGATCTAACTGGGTTTGTAAGTTATGTACGGTATTATTGCTCTCAGAGATCTGATTATCTAAATTTCTTACCTCGGCGTTGATGTTGGTTATCTTTTCTTCGCGCAGGTTTATTTGCGCTTTTAATATATTAAGCTGTTTTAACGATACCCTTTTATTGTTTTTTGTTTCGTCGTACTCCCGGTTCAGTTGCTCAAGTTCATCGTTTAATTTATCTCGCCTGCGTTTAAGTTCGGCGCTGGTTTGTGCAAAAACCCCCGAAGTTGCAAGCATTAGGAAAATAAATAATGCAGCTTTAAAAAATTTCATTCACCAAAAATATAATTTAATTAGCAGGTTCGTAACTTTTTGGAATACTAAAAGGATATTCAAGCGGCTTATCAAACTCGGCCTGGGCATAACGCAGGTTGGCCTGAATCTTTTTATCGCCCGCGGTAGACAAAATATCTATTTGTGAAGGGATAACACGGTTATCGGCTTGTATAAAAACGCTGTTGGCTACTTGTAACGATTGCCTGGCCACCTGGTTCGACAGATTTGTTTGAGTAACTTTCATGTCGGGCCCCAGCAAAAGCTTATAAATAATATCCTGCAAGTTGCCGCTAAGTACCGTATTGGCACCTTCCATTTTAAAATCCGCATCGCTGTTTACCATTTCCGGAATAGCGTTACCAACCAACAATGCCTGCAGTGTTTTGAAGTTAACCTGCTTGCTGGCATAGGTGTAAACATAGCTAAACGGCTTTTTTAAATAAACACTTTGCAGCCGGTTAACAACTATAATACTATCGGGTGTTATTTGCGCGCGGGCAACCTCTATCCCAACAATGGCTGTTATAGATATCCATATCTTTTGATCGCGTGCAATGCGGATGTTCAATGTAACATCGTTATCGTTACCGTTAATATCAAGTTTGGTTTTTGCCTTACCCGAAAAGGTATTAAAAGTAACCTGTTTAGACCGGATAGCAGCCAGCCTGGCGCGCAGGCTATTTTCCTCGTTAACAGCCGCGGAGTCGACCATGGTTGTGGGCCTGTTAACAACAACCAGTTTTTTAGACTTGCAGGCCACTAAAGCCACAAGGCAAAAAACCATTGCCATTTTATTCAAAATATTTTTTCTCATTTATTTTCCTTTCTAAAACCGGCGACCTGCCTCCCTGTGTTTTTGCCTTTATCCAGTTTTGTACGGCTGCATCCTTATCGCCTGATAAAAACAAGATGTCGCCGTAATGCTCAGTTTTCACGGCGCTGTTCCCTTTATCATGTAAGAGCGATTTTTCAATCCAAAGTTTAGCCTCGGGGTATTTTTTCTGTTTAAAAAGTATCCACGCGTAGGTATCTTCAAACGATGCGGTGTTGGGTTGCAGATCGTTGCTGTGTTTTGACATTTGCGCCGCGCTTTCTAAACGCTCATTTCTTAACGACAAATAGTAGGCATAATTGTTCAGGGTAAACGCATTATCCGGACTAATGGCTATGGCCTTTTCGTAAGCATTATCTGATGCCGCATTATCAGCTAAAGAGTGGTAACAATCGCCAAGGGCCGAATAGGCCTGTGTTAACAGCTCCTTATCCTGTGTTTCTAAGGATACCGCGTTATTTAGATAACTTATCGCTTTTTTATAATCGCGCTTTTGCTGCCAGGCAATCCCCACCATATAATTCATCCATGCCTGGTTCGGAAAAAACGACAGCGAGTTTTCGCCATCTTTTATAGCAGCATCCAGGTCATTTTCGCTGAGGTCTATCCGCACCAATTGCTCCTGCACACTATACGCCTGATTGTTTAGCATAAGTGCTTTTTGATAAGCAGTTTTTGCTTCGGGCACCTTTTCGCTTTGCAGCAGCATATCACCGTACATGGCAAAGGCCCGGCTATCGGCAGGATGGGCCTTAGTTAATATACGGCTTAGTTCAAGCGCGCTCGCCCTTGCATTCGGCTCGGGAAATTTTGGCACATAGCCCAGTAATATTCTGATCTTTTGCTCAATATCCACGTCCGGGATGGCAAAGGCGGCTTCTAATTCATCAAAGCTTGCTTCGGCATTGTTTTGCGCGCGATACATATCGGCAAGCGCTAAATGTATCATTCCGTTTTGAGGGGCAATAGCCTTTGCTTTTTGCAATATGGCAATAGCTTTATCATTCAGGTTATTGGCGCTATAAACTTCGGCCAGCATCAGGTAATAACGAACCTGCGTTGGGTTGGCTGCTATCAACTCATCCAATACCGATGCAGCCTTTTTTACATTGCCTTGCCTGATGTAAATTTTCTGGCGGTTTTCCAGTATGTCGTCACTTGCGCCTGCAAGCTCTTCAACTTTATCATACATTGTTAAGGCCGCGTCGTACTTTTTTTGCAGTGATAAAGCATTGGCCTCGCCATAATAATAATCGGGCTTACCGGGATTAATACGTATAAGTTGGTTAAAAACGTTCTCCAGCTTGCTAATGTCATTCGTTTTTTCGTAGCTGCCCGCAAGCGCTATCCAGTACCATTCGTTGTTGGGATTAACCGTTACCGCGCGCTCTAATAAAGCCTGTGCAGCCTGGTTGTTGTTACGAGACTTCTCCAGGTTGGCCAGCTCAAACATGGTAGCATCGTTAGCAGGGTCTATTTGCAGTACCCGGTTAAAAATATCGAACGCCAGTTTGGGGTTGTCAACAGTTTTTTCGCGCAGCGCCGAAAAAAAAAGTTGCTTTACCATGGCGCTGTCGGCAGCCGTCATGGGCTTACCGGCAACCGCTATAGCGGCATTACCCGTTCTGCTTTGCGCAAAACCGGCAAAGGTAATTCCGATAAACAATATTACTGCTGCCGCTGACTTCATGCTGATGGTGTGCGTTATTTTTTGCTAAATATAGCTTTAAGTTCAGTTCGCTCGGCGTATAAAGTACCTAAACCGAACAGTATAAGCAACCCGTTGCCAATAAATATATTACGTTTAAATACGCTGAACGATATATAAACGAGTACGATGGAGATAATAATATAACCCAAATTCTTTTTGAGATGATACGGGATGGGATAATGTTTTTGACCCCATAAATAAGACATAACCATCATACTGGCATAAGCGGCCAGGGATATCCACGCCGATGCGATATATCCGTATGATGGGATAAAGATAACGTTGAGTACGATGGTGACCATTGCCCCAATGCCGGATATATACAGGCCATACTTGGTTTGGTCGGTTAGTTTATACCATACCGATAGGTTCATGTATATACCCAAACTAACGTAACCGAACAGTAACACCGGTATAACACCTATACCCGACCAGTAAATTTGCGTTTGCGCTGCATCTTTACCCTTTATAAAATACTTTAACAGTTCAATATTGGCCACCAGTGCAACAAAAATCAAGCATACCGCAATGATAAAGTAGTTCATTATACGGGCGTAGGTTTGGGTGGCGTTTTTATTTTTAGCATGACTAAAAAAGAAGGGTTCTGCGCCAAGCCTAAAGGCATTTACAAAAATACTGAGGAAGATGGATATTTTGGCGCAGGCAGTGTATATGCCTACCTGTATGGCACTAACCTTTTCGGGCAGCAGGTTGCCAAGTAATATCTTATCTAAATTTTCATTTACAAGGTACGAAAAGTTGGCCACCAGTACCGGCCAGCTATACAGGAGCATCTCGGCAAACAACGCCCTACTAAACTTCGGCTGAAGTTTCATGAACTCGGGCAGCAGCATTATTAAAGTTGCCGAGCTTGCAATTAAGTTTGAAAGGAACACATAGCCCACCCAGGTTTTTTTGAACCAGCCGCTCATCCAGGTGCCGCCGGGTAAACCATGATTGATGATAAAGGGCACCAGGTAAATAAACACCAGGTTTAAACTTACAAAAATAACAATGTTGATAAACTTAAGTAAGCCATAGCGCCCCGGCCTGCCATCGGCACGCAGCTTGGCAAACGGGATAATGCATAACGCATCAATGATAAGTGTACCAATAAAAAACTTAATGTACAGGATATAATCGGGCAGCGGCGTAGCATCACCTATCCTTATCCAGTTAGTTATAGTAGCGGCAAACGGAAAAGTGCACAGGAAGAATATAACCGAAACCGTAAGGATAGCTCCAAATGTATTATTATAAACCAGTTGTTTGTCATCCGAGCGCTTGTTCAGATACCTGAAAAAGGTGGTTTCCATGCCAAAGGCCAAAAGCGCATTAAGCATAGATGCATAAGCATAAAGATTACCAAATACACCATATATTTTAGCCGGGTAAGTGCGTGTGTAAATGGGTGTTAAGAAAAAATTAAGAACACGGCCCGCAATGGTACTTAGGCCATATAGCGCTGTTTGCCCGGCAAATTTTTTAGCTGTTGACAATTAAGAAAGTATAAGGGTTACAAACTCTTTTTTACAACCTCAAAATTACGATAGTTTTTTAATTCGCCCTCACGAGTTTCAACGCCTGTGACTACTGCATGCTCGGCACCTTCTTGGCACCACTCCAAAAACATTTCCATTAGCACATCTTCTGCTTCGGCCGATATGAATACGTCACCGTTTGGCTCGTTCTTTACAAAGCCGCGTACACCAAGCTGGTCAGCCACGGCTTTTGCGCCCGCCCTGAAAAATACACCCTGCACTTTCCCTTTAACCGTTATATCCAGATGTTTTATCATTAATTTGAGAATTAATTAATTTGATGATTAGAAAGGTCCTTTCTAATCCTTCCAAATTACATGGTTATTATCTGAAATAAAAAATGCGTTTTCAAATAATCCCGTGCTCAAATTAAACCAGTTTTTTAACCTTGCTATCGGGTGTCAACTTCAATCCGTTCATCCCGGTTATGAGGTTAAGTCCGGGTGTTTTACCGGCTTCAAGAGTTCCTTTTTCGTCGTCGATACCCAGGAAACGGGCGCCGTTAATGGTTGCCCACTCCAAAAGCGTATCGATACTTAACGATGGAAAGTGTTGCTGCAGGGTTTGCATTTCGCTTAAAATACAAAGCTTGCTGTTTGATGCAAGGCTATCGGTACCTAAAGTGATATTAAAGCCCTGGTTTACAAAAAGCTCGATCTTAGGCAGTCTTTTTTCTATGTAAAGATTGGCGTTGGGGCAAAAGCACCAGGTTATCTTACGGTCGAACCGCTTGATAAAGTAAATGTCTTTTAAGTTGGTGCACGTATTATGCACCATCAGTATCTTTTGCCTGTTTGTTAAAAGCGGGATGATGGATTGCAAAGAGTTACGCGCCTGCGGGCGAAAGTACCCGATATCGATCCCCATGTGTTTATATAGATCTATAAAGCCGCCCAGCTTGTACCGGTAAAATTTATTTTCGTCTTCGCATTCCTGGTTATGTATGCTTAGCAGGTTAGTACCGGTATCGCAGTGTTTTTTGATCAGCTTAAATAATTCTTTCGAAACTGAGTAAGGGGCGTGCGCGGTTATTGATGTTGGCAACGGCTTGAACTCTTCGGCTGTTTCAAGCGCCTTTTCAAATAAACTGTCGGCGCTTTCGGGCAAAAAACCCAATATCTCGATAAAAGTATGGTAGTACAGTTTACTTTTGGCCTTTATTGAGGCGGTAAGGCTGTTGTTTGAAATGTCGCCAACGGCTACTATGCCGTTATCATACATTTCCTGGTCGGCCGCCTGCGCAGCGTCAAGTATATCGGCTGTTTCGGCGCCCCTGGATGATAATATATCCTTTATAAAACTGATCAGTCCGCCGCCGGCGGCTATCACATCTTTCATATGCGATAGTTCGGTATGGCAATGAGTGTTTATAAACCCCGGTACTATTATACCGCTAACGTGTTCAATGGGAGGGTGTGATGTTTGGAGGTGTTTTTCGTCGGTAACAGAAAGTATCTTTCCATTATCATCCACGGTTATAATTCCATTCTTTATCGGATCGGCACAAATAGGATAAACGTAATCGGCTTTAAAACTTTTCATTAAATATAACTTAGCATCAGCAATGTTTTTTTTAAACCCAATCCAGACATAAATACAATTAACTTTTAGTTATTGTTTTTAATGTTATAAAAGAATGACTTTAAAAAAAGAACAGATTTTTTAAATTTAAGTACTTTTGTATTGTGAACAACAAAAAAGATAAAATAGATATCCGCAGCCTTAGCCTACAGGCCTTACAGCAGCATTTCATCAGCATGGATGAAAAAAGCTTTAGAGCTAAGCAGGTTTATGAATGGTTATGGGGAAAATCGTGCATCTCTTTTGACGCAATGAGCAATATTTCAAAAGAACTTCGTACCAAACTTGATGAAAAATTTCAAATAAACAATGTTAAAATAAATACATCGCAGGTTAGTGCTGATAAAACTATAAAAAATTCCTTTATATTACATGATACTCACCTGATTGAGGGTGTTTTAATTCCTACAACCGACAGGATGACTGCCTGTGTATCATCCCAGGTGGGTTGCAGCCTTACCTGTAAGTTTTGCGCCACCGGTTATATGGAGCGCAAACGCAACCTTAATCCTGATGAGATATACGACCAGGTTGTACTGATTGACAAACAGGCCCGCGAAAATTATGGCATACCTTTATCAAATATCGTTTATATGGGTATGGGGGAGCCTTTGCTTAATTACGCCAACGTTTTAAAATCAATTGAGCGGATAACCGCGCCCGACGGACTGAACATGTCGGCAAAACGGATCACAGTATCAACCGCCGGCATCGCGAAAATGATACGTAAACTGGGCGACGACCAGGTAAAGTTTAACCTGGCCTTATCGCTGCATGCCGCTAACGACGAAAAGCGTAACACCATAATGCCCATTAACGAGCAAAACTCATTAAAAGCATTGGCCGAAGCTTTAAAATATTATTATGCCAAAACCAAAAATCCGGTTACTTACGAGTACATCATCTTCGACGGTGTAAATGATAATATACAGGATGCGATGGAACTGGCCCGCTTTTGCAAGCACCTTCCCTGCAAAGTCAATATTATCGAATACAACCCTATATCAATGGCGAGCTTTATAAATGCCGGCGAGGATAAGGTTGAGGCCTTTGCCGATTACCTGCGCAGCCAGGGCATAAACACCAACCTGCGCCGCAGCCGTGGTAAAGATATTGATGCTGCCTGTGGGCAATTGGCTATAAACGAAAAGGAAAAAGAAGGCGTTACTTCTTAAATATTGTGAACTGACTCGCCCCCTGCCCCCTCTCTGCTTCGCAAAGAGGGGGTTTTTATTTTTTACCCGTCTGTGTGCAGCCGAGAGGGTCGATCAGCGCGGCGTAGTCGGGGTGGTTAAACTATTGGACTATTCAGAAATTTCTGCCTAACTTAACCCCATGCAAGTCCTGCGCGCTTACCTGGCCGATTTTACGTCGCTGATATTTCCTCAGCTTTGCGCCGCTTGCAGCGCCAGCCTGATGGCGAACGAGGATATTTTGTGTACCGATTGCCTTTATAATTTACCATTTACCAATTTTCATCAACAGCCCGATAATATTGTTGCTCGCCAGTTTTGGGGCCGGCTTAATATCGAAGCGGCCTACGCCTTGTATTATTTTAATAAGGGCAGTAAGGTGCAAAATATGGTGCACCACCTTAAATATAACGGCATGCACCAGATAGGTAATTTATTAGGCGTTATTGCCGCCAAACAGTTAATTAAAAACCCTGTATTCAGCACGGTTGACTATATCATACCTGTACCGCTATATAAAAAGCGTTTAAAAACACGAGGGTATAACCAGAGCGCCTGCTTTGCCGAGGGATTGGCAGCTGTATTAAACGCCACAGTTGAAGCGGATAATTTAATAAGAGTTGTAGCAACACGAACGCAAACCCATAAATCGCGGTTTGCCAGGTTCCAGAACATGCAAGAGGTATTTGCTATTGCCCGGCCAAAAGAGCTTGAGGATAAGCACGTGCTGCTTGTAGATGATATTATTACTACCGGCTCCACGTTAGAGGCTTGCGGGATTGAATTGTTGAAAATACCGGGATTGAAGCTAAGCATTGCCACTATAGCGTATGCGGAGTAGCCTTTAGTGATTAGAGGTTAGTTGATTAAAGATTAGGACGAATAGCATACAATACTAATCTCTGGTCACAAATCTCTAACCTCTACCTACTGCTTCTGATACCTGCTCAGTTTCTCAAACAGGGTGGTAGGGTCAAATGGTTTCAGGATGTAATCGTTCATACCGGCATCTTCTATCTGCCCCATTTGGTTGCTTAACATTGATGCGGTTAGGGCAATTATGGGCAGGTTTTGAAAGTACGATTCTGTTTTCGCCCGAATGATGCCGGCGGCTTCAAGCCCGCCCATTACAGGCATATGAATATCCATCAGTACAACATCAAAGTTCATATGTCTTTCAAGCTTATCAATGGCTTCTTGTCCGTTCTCGGCAAAGTCCGCGGTCGCGCCCCACTTTTTAAGCACCTTGTTGATAAGTAACCTGTTTATCTGGTTATCATCAACTACAAGCACATTAATGTTCAATATTGTTTCCACTTTGTTTTTATTATTAATTGCGTGGGCGGCCAATTTTTTAAAGGTTATTGTAAACCAAAATGTCGAGCCCTCCCCAAGTACACTATCTACATTTATACGCGAATCGTGCAGTTCAATTAACCTTTTGCTTATTGCCAAACCCAGGCCCGTTCCTCCATAATTACGGGTTGTATCGGCCTCTGCCTGCTTAAACGATTCAAATATGGTATTTAATTTATCCTTTGCAATGCCAATGCCGGTATCTGATACGCCAAAACGTATGCGTACGATATCGTCGTTTTGCTCAATTACCTTCAGGTCGATATTTACACCGCCCCGGCTGGTAAATTTAACAGAATTACTAACCAAATTCAACAATATCTGAACAAGCCTTGCCCTGTCGCCAATTACAACGGCAGGTACGGCCGTATCAATCGTTTGCGTAAGATAGATATTCTTCTCGTGCGCCTTATATTTCATCGAGCCTATAATGCTCTGTATCATTTCGCGAATATCTACCTTCGCCTTTTCCAGCTCAATGTTTCCGGTTTCTATTTTTGTAAAATCAAGCACATCGTTTATCAGGGTCATTAAATTCTCGGCCGAAAATTTAAGCACGCTCAGGTTCTCTTTTTGAGATTCAAGCGGATCATCGTTTAACAACAGGTGCGACATCCCGATCACCGCGTTTAACGGCGTACGTATCTCGTGACTCATTACCCCAATAAACATATCCTTTGCACGGCTTAGCTGAAGGGCTTCTTCTTTAGCGGCTATCAGTTCAAGCTCCGCCTTCTTTTTGGCGGTAATATCAATAATGGTTTCAATGTATTTATCCACCTTGCCGTTATCCCCCCTGATTGCGGAATTTATTACCGATATCCATAGCGGTTGCCCGTCTTTACGGTATATCAGCAGATCCACCTCAAACGATTGCATTTTTGCAGAAAGTTCGCGGGCTTTTTGTATAATAGAAACATCGGTCAGTTCGCCCTTTAATGAATCGCCCAGGTGTTTATCCTTAACATCACTTAAGGTGTAACCGGTTATTTGTTCAAAGGCGTCGTTTACCCATTCTACCTTACCATCCTTATCGTTTATTACCACGCCGCTGGTGGTTTTACTGGCCACCAACGATAACATGGTCAGTTCTTCCTCTGCTTTCTTACGTTCAGTTATGTCTACGATCACCCCTATCTGGCGTTCAACGTTGCCCACGTCGTTAAACAACGGACTGTTTGATATGAATACCCAGGCAGTCGAGCCGTCCTTTTTATATATTTTGATCTCAACCTCGTAAGGCTTATTTGCTTTAACCGCTGCTACCGCTCTTTGAAAAACCTCCTGGTTGGTTTCGGCCCCTATTAATTTGGTGCCGATGGTTTTCCCCTTAAGTTCCGCAAGTGTATAACCAATAATATGTTCAAGTGATTCGTTCATCCAAATCACCTCACCCCTGCTATCGCGTATCATGATGCCGCTTGGCGATTTACGCGCCGCAAACGATAGTATCTCCACATCCTGTTCGGCACGCTTCCGGTTTGTAATGTCTATAATTATCCTGATATACTTTCTATAGCGCCGTTGGCCGCGTAGATAACCGAATTTGTTACGGCTATCCATAGCGGCCGGCCGTCCTTGCTCACCATAGATAGCTCTACCTCGTACGAATGTTTTTTTTCTCTCGCTTCTATCAGGGTTCGCTCCGCATCGTCATCTTTAGGCTTGCCTTGCAACACCTCGCCTAAAAATTTCCCCTCTACATCTTGCAGCGTGTACCCGGTTATATGTTCAAAAGCGTCGTTGGCCCACACCACTTTATCATCGGCATTGCTTATTACTACCCCGTTCTTTATTTTACTTGCCACCAGCGACAACTGCCGGGTCTCTTCTATTAACTTTTGCTGAAACGTAGTATCGCGCCCGCTGGCATACCATTTACCACCGCTGTTTATAGCCGTCCAGCTCAGGTGCTTTACCTCGCCGGTACGGGTCACCGTTTCTGTTTCCAGCTCAAACGGTTTTTGCGACTTAACGGCCTGCTCTATCATCGGCACATATTGCTCACGGTTTTTGCCAACAACAAACTCCCATAACGATTTGCCAATGGCTTGTTCAGGTGTGTACCCTAATATATTAAACACCGCGTTGTTTATGGTTTCGATATTTGAATCGGCACCGGCAATAAAATGTATTTCTGACGAGCTATTGAACAGTTTAGAAAACTCTTTGTGCAGGTCCAGGCTTTTTTCAAGGTCTCGTTTTTGCTTGCGCAAAGTAAGGTGCGACATCACCTCGTCAGCAAGCGTACGCAAGGCATCACGCTGCTCGTCGGTCAGTTGTCGCGGTTTGCGGTCGACCACGCAAAGCGAGCCGAGGCGATGACCGTCGGGATCTATCAACGGAGCGCCGGCATAAAACCGGATGCCGTCGGCAGTATTAACAAAGGGATTGGTTTTTAGCTCCTCGTGAACCAAGGCATCGGGCACCTCAAAAATATGGTCGCTTTGTATGGTGTAATTGCAAAACGCGTCGGCGCGTGGTGTCTCGTTTATTTCCAGGCCAACCTTAGATTTAAACCATTGTTTTTCGCCGTCTATAAGTGTAATTAAGGCAATGGGTGCCTGGCATATATACGATGCCAGGCGGGCTATAGCATCGTACTCCTTCTCGGGCAACGTATCCAATACGTCGTATGAATTAAGCGCGTTTAACCGCTTACTTTCAGTGTCGAAAGAGTTTTCCTGCTTTATCCCCATCTATTAATGCTAATCTTTATCCCTGTATAACGGGAAATCTTCCATCAGCTTATGCACTTTTTTACGGATTTTTTTGATAGAGGTTTCATTTTCAGGATCAATTAATACGGCATCTATCAGGTCAACGATGGTTTCCATATGCTTCTCCTTTAATCCGCGGGTGGTAATGGCGGCTGTGCCAACCCTTATACCCGAAGTTACAAAAGGCGATTTATCATCATACGGCACCATGTTTTTATTAACGGTAATATCCGCGCTAACCAGCACGTTTTCGGCGGCTTTGCCGGTAATGTTTTTATTGCGAAGATCGATCAGCATTAAATGGTTATCAGTACCGCCCGATATAATATCGTACCCTTTGGCTACAAACGCTTTCGCCATTGCTGCCGCGTTTAATTTTACCTGTGCAATATATTTCATATAGCCATCGGTTAACGCCTCGCCAAAAGCAATTGCCTTTGCGGCAATAATATGCTCGAGCGGGCCGCCCTGCGTACCGGGGAACACCGCCATGTCCAGCATGGCCGACATCATTTTAACTTCGCCCTTTGGCGTTTTTATACCCCACGGGTTTGCAAAATCTTTACCTAAAAGGATAAGGCCGCCACGCGGGCCGCGCAGGGTTTTATGGGTAGTTGTAGTAACTATATGGCAATGCGGCAGCGGGTCGGTTAATAAACCACGGGCAATTAAGCCTGCCGGGTGGCTTATATCAGCCAGCACCAGGGCGCCTACCTTATCAGCAACCTTGCGGATCCGCGCGTAATCCCAATCGCGCGAGTAAGCCGAAGCGCCGCAGATGATCAGTTTTGGTTTTTGCTCTAAAGCAACTTTTTCAAGCTGTTGGTAATCAATAAGCCCGGTTTCTTTCACAACACCATAAAAATGCGGCTCGTAAAGTTTACCCGAAAAGTTAACCGGCGAACCATGCGTTAAGTGCCCACCATGCGAAAGATCAAACCCTAATATTTTATCGCCCGGGTTTAGTACGGCAAGCATCACTGCAGCGTTAGCCTGTGCACCACTATGCGGCTGCACGTTTGCCCACTCCGCGTTAAACAGTTGCTTGGCACGCTCAATGGCAATGGTCTCAATTTCATCAACAACCTCGCAGCCGCCATAATAGCGCTTGCCCGGTAAGCCTTCGGCATATTTGTTGGTAGCCACAGAGCCCGCTGCTTCCATTACCTGCCTGCTTACAAAGTTTTCTGATGCAATAAGCTCAATTCCTTCTTCCTGGCGCTGCTGCTCTTCGTCCAACAGCTTGAATATTAATTTGTCTCTTTTCATTATGGGGTGTGTAAACGGCGCTAATTTAGATATTAAGATTAGATTTGAGATGTGAGATACGAGATTTGAGATGAAAAAATATAGTTTGAGCTTATAAATTGTTCCATTACCACAAATTGTCTCATATCTCACATCTAAGATCTCACATCTTCCCTCGGCGCTATCCAAAAATTATTATATCCTAATCCAATAGTTATATCTATCATTTCCTGCTGAAGCATCTCCAGCACGGCTAAAAAATTATATACAAAATGCACCTTGTTCTCGCTGTTGCCGGCGATATTTTTAAAATCCATTTTTTTGTTGATGCGCAGCAGGTTGTTTATCGCTTCTTTCTGCTTTTCGATGGTATAGGGATATTGTACTACCGTATGGTGCACTTCTTCGGTGCGGGTCATATACTGGCGCATCAGGCGGTTATATACCGTCATCAGCTTGTACAGGTTCAGTTCAGATAGTTCCTCGCCGGGCACCGTTACCTTTTCTACCTGTTCCAGGTCGGTTTTAATGTTGCCGCGTTTCTCCTGCTTAAAGCGCTCATCCTCGTAAGGGCGCAGTTCATCACAAAGCACCTTGATTTTTTTGTATTCGATGAGTTTACGGATCAGGCCCTCTTTGGTGTCCATCTCGTTCTCCTCCTCATCGGCATTGTAACGCGGCAGCAGCATTTTGGCTTTAATGCGCATCAGGGTGGCGGCAACAAAAATAAATTCGCTGGCCAGTTCCATATTCAGCACCGTCATCTGGTGAATGTAGTTCAGGAAATCGTCGGTTATCTTAGCGATGGGGATATCGTGGATGTCGAGTTCATCCCGCTCGATAAAAAACAGCAAAAGATCAAAGGGGCCTTCAAACTGCGATAACTTTATGGAGAACCCATCTTCGGTCATGTGCCAAAAATACAGCTATTTACGATTTAAAAAATTATAAATTTTATAATCAAAACAATAAATACGTTTATTATATTCCAATTATTAATAATTAAATAGCTTACTTTGTAAGTTATAAAAGAGTGAATATCATCCAATGCAGGTACCCGCCGGTGAATTTTTAAAACGCATTAACTATCCTTCTGATTTAAAGCAATTTAAGGAAGATGAACTTGAACAGGTTTGCAATGAACTACGCCAGTATATTATTGATGTAGTATCGGTAAACGGGGGACATTTTGCGGCCAGCCTGGGCACCGTTGAACTTACAGTTGCCCTTCAGTATGTATTAAACACCCCATACGATCAACTGGTTTGGGACGTTGGCCACCAGGCATATGGCCATAAGATACTCACCGGCCGCCGCGAAAACTTTCATACCAACCGTATTTATAAAGGCCTAAGTGGTTTCCCGAAACGCAGCGAGAGCGTATTCGACACCTTTGGCGTGGGCCACTCATCAACCTCAATATCCGCAGCTTTGGGTATGGCGGTAGCATCGCAATACAAAGGCGAAACCGACAGGCAGCACGTAGCCGTAATTGGCGATGGCGCCATGACAGCCGGCCTGGCCTTTGAAGCGCTTAACCACGCGGGTATCGAAAACTCTAACCTGCTGGTGATCCTGAACGACAATAACATGTCGATAGACCCGAATGTGGGCGCGTTAAAAGAGTACTTAACTGATATTACCACATCAAAGCCTTATAACCGTTTCCGCGATGATATAGCCACCGTGTTGGCCAAAATATCGTCATTAGGGCCTGATGCCTTTAAAATAGCCAAGAAAATTGAAAAAAGCATAAAGGGCACCCTGCTTAAGCGCAGCAACTTTTTTGAGGCCCTTAAATTCAGGTATTTTGGCCCGGTTGACGGGCACGATGTAAAACACCTGGTTAAACTGTTGCGCGACCTGCGCGACATCCCCGGCCCTAAATTATTGCATTGCGTTACAGTGAAGGGCAAGGGTTATGCGCTGGCCGAAAAAGACCAGACCAAATGGCACGCACCCGGCTTATTTGATAAAATAACCGGCGAAATAAAAAAGACAAAGCACGAAAAGCCGCAACCGCCTAAATATCAGGATGTTTTTGGCCACACCATTATAGAGCTTGCCGAGCAAAACCCAAAGATTATGGGTATTACGCCGGCTATGCCATCAGGATGCTCGTTAAACCTGATGATGAAGGCTATGCCAACCCGCGCGTTTGACGTGGGCATTGCCGAGCAGCATGCGGTTACATTCAGCGCTGGTTTGGCTACGCAAGGGCTGGTGCCGTTTTGTAACATATATTCCAGCTTTATGCAGCGGGCTTACGACCAGGTGATACACGATGTTGCCCTGCAAAAGTTAAACGTGGTATTTTGCCTTGACCGTGCGGGCTTTGCCGGTGCTGATGGCGCAACGCACCACGGCGCTTACGACCTGGCCTTTATGCGCTGCATACCCAATATGACGGTATCGGCACCTATGAACGAGGAAGAACTGCGCAACCTGATGTACACCGCGCAGCAGGATAATATGGGCCCCTTTGTGATTCGCTACCCACGCGGTAACGGTGTTATGGTAGACTGGCAACGCCCAATGAAAGCTATACCGGTTGGCAAAGGCCGCATGATTTGCGATGGCGAGGAAGTAGCTATTTTAACCATTGGCGCTATTGGCAACGAGGCTGTTAAAGCTATCGCCGGCCTTAACGCCGAGGGGTATTATCCTGCCCATTACGACCTGCGCTTCGTAAAACCGCTGGATGAAGCGCTGCTGCACGAGGTGTTTAAAAAATTCAACCACATAGTAACCGTTGAGGACGGCTGCCTTGAAGGTGGAATGGGCACGGCAGTATTAGAGTTTATGGCCGATAACAATTACAAGGCCCAGGTAACCCGTTTAGGCATCCCGGATAAGGTTATTGAACACGGCGAACAACCCGAGCTTTGGGCCGAGTGCGGCTACGATGCTGCAGGTATTGCCGCCCAGGTAAAAAGGTTTGCAATTAAAAGAGATAATACGCACATTATAGCATCGTAAGTATACGGAGCAAATAACTATAAAGAAGGAAAATCTTATTTAAAATAATGCCTTTTTTGTAATGTAGAATGCCTAATAATGGGGTTAGTCATGCGCTTGCAAACTACTGTACAAGATAACTTATAGCCCTTGGAAAAGTACTTAAAACAAGGTTTCCGTTAGGCGCAACAACATATTGGCCTGAATAAGAATTTACCTTCATATTTATCTTTTGAAAGTTTTTAAGATCGGCGGTTTTAAAATACTCGGCATCGATCTCAAAATAATAGTTACCATCAACTTGTTTGCTAAAATTGAAAATGCTCGTATCGTAAAAAGATGCTGAATATGCATAACTGAAAAGCTTATTCCAGGTTATGCCGTTGTTGTCAGACCTGTACAATTCTGCCGAAGCACTGACTTTATTGTAACCGCCTACATACCAATTACCTTTATCATCAACATAAAATGTATTAGTATATGTAACAGGCAAATTCGTCACATCTTCTACTTTAAGTGTGTTGTGGTCTAACTTTACAAGCCTCGGAACGAAATTAGAGATCTGCCTGAAGTAAATATCCCCATTAGCCAGACTGGCCTGGTAATAAAAGTCCATGCTTTTATATTTATCTGATGCGTGAATCTCTACGAACGGGTCATTTTTTTTATCACGAATAAAAATACCACCACCTATCGAAGTATATAATAATTTGCCATTGGGTAATAATGCTATATCGCGGCATGTTTCATATTTATATCCCCCTAAAGTTAATTCCTCCCATTTGTTGCCATTTTCGGAGTAATAAACAGAGTTGTTATTAGCTGCGATATAGATCTCATCATTGGGTCCTGTTATTATTTTATTAGTGTATGCAATATCGCTATATTTAAATGAATGCCAGCTAACACCATTATCATCGCTATATTGGGGCCGCCAGGTGCCAGGATAGCCAACCAAAAGCCTCCCTGTACTTTGAATAGCAAAAGTGTTTACGTATAAGTTGTCTGGCACTGTACATGATGCAACATGCCAGCCGGGTGCTGGCGAAATTGCTGTAGCTGTGATTTTTAATGAATCTATCGCGTTGTTATTACTATCAAATATTTTAAAGTTAAGGGTTTGCACCCCCGGCTTACTATTCAGTCGCCACTTGTAGCTTATTTGGTCGCCATTAGTGATCGTGCGTTCAGCCACCGAGTCGCCATTGCAGAGGGTTTCCTGGAATATTTTTACAAAAAACTTATTGAGTTTGGAGCCGGGCTCGTTAATCTTTAAAACCACTGCATTTATAAGTTCGTTACCAACAGTATCTGTCTGAGCGGCACCTCCAACAGCAACTATAGTACTTTTTGTCTCCGTACTATCAGGCTTACCTGTGCCCGGAGGATTTTGCTTATCTATTTGCAGATCTTTAACACATGAGGAAAATAAACATACACAAAATGCGATCGCAAATAAAAATTTAATCATAGTGCAAATATAGCAACTGCCCAGACAATCTTGAATATAGCCCAAAACCGCCGACATTAATTTATAAAAGATCATCTGAAAAGGAAAGCCGCCTGATAACTCGGGCGGCTTTCTTTTGCGGTTTAATATATTACCTTCCCGGTGTTGCCGGGGCTACGGTCGGCAACTCTTTACGAGGTATCATTTCTGCACGCTGAGAGGTATTGTAAACAAACGATGCTACAATAGTAGCTGCTTGTTTCAGATCGTCCTCGCTTAAGCGGTCGTAAGTATCCTGGTTACTGTGGTGGGTACGTGTACCGTAATCCATAGCATCCTGTATAAACTGGAAGCCCGGCAACCCAACCGCATCAAACGAAAGGTGGTCAGTACCGCCTGTGTTGCCTATGGTAACGGTGGTAGCGCCAAGATCTTTAAACGGCTCTAACCATGCTTTAAATATCGGCCCTGCAGCGCTGTCGCCTTGCAGGTAAATACCGCGGATCTTGCCGGTACCGTTATCAAGGTTATAGTAAGCATCAAGTGTTTTTTGCTCAGGTTTTAGCTCCATGGTTTTAGGGTCGCCAAAGTGCTTAAGCACATAACCGCGCGATCCGAACAAGCCCTGCTCTTCCGAGCTCCATAAGGCAATGCGGATAGTGCGTTTTGGTTTAAACCCTATTGCTTTTAATATGCGCATGGCTTCCATCATCACAGCGCTGCCTGCCGCGTTATCAGTTGCGCCGGTTGCGCCGTGCCATGAATCAAGGTGGCCGCCTATCATCACAACCTGCTCTTTTAATTTTTTATCGGTGCCCGGTATCTCGGCAACTACGTTGTACCCCTGCAGGTCGTCAGTAATAAACTGGGTTTTAATATCTGCTTCCATCTCTACTTTCTGGCCGGCTTTAACCAAACGAAGTATACGAAGGAAGTCTTCGCCGCTGGTTTCTAACTCAGGGGCAACGGCTTTTGCGGTATCGGCATACGAGGCACCGTTTGTAGTAAAGGTTGTACCATCTGTACCGCGGCCCTGGCTAAGTATCAGGCCAACCTTTTCGTCAATCAAAAACTGGCTCATGGCAGCACGCATTGCCCTGGCCTTACGCATGGCAGCAAACTGCGGCGAGTTTGGGTCAAACGCCCTGCGCTGACCACGGGGCTGAGGTTTGGCATTAGCCATTTCGGCCAGCTGCTCGTCGGTGTAACGCTCCAGATCAGGCTTAGTTGAACGTTTTAAGGTGTTTTTGGTGTCGAATATTACTATTTTACCGGCCAGTTTGCCTTTATATTTGTCCAGATCGGGCATGCTATCGGCCTGCACCAAAACAACATCGCTTTTTATAAGGCCGTTTGTCCCGGGCGTCCAGGCTTTGGGTATAGCAATAATAGCATGGTAGTAAGGCATGGTAACAGCCGCGTAGTTTTTTTGAACTTCCCAGCCTTTGCCAAATTTGCCCCATGGCTCTAATTTGGAGTTTGACATGCCCCAGCTTTTCAGCTGGTTAACCGCCCAGGCTTGCGCACGTTTTAACCCCGGGGAGTTAGCCAGGCGCGGGCCCGATACATCCGTTAAATAAAAAGCGGTTTCCATTACCTTGGAATGGTTCATGCCTTCCTCGCGTATTTTTTGCGTGGTGGCCTGGTCAACAGTTTCCTGCGCAAAAGCAGTGGTCGCCAAACCCGTAAGGGCCATACAGGTGTAAAGTAGTTTTAATTTCATAATGAGTCAGTTAAGTTTAAAAGCAAACTTATTTAATTACCCCGTTATTTTTGCAGTGCAGATTTAACAAAGTTGTTACAAGCAATAATTATATTTGAATTGAACATTTGAAAGATCATCATGCTAAAAGCCGCCATACCCATATTGGCCTCGTTAAACGAGGAAGCCCGCATAAAATTCTACACCGAAAAGTTGGGCTTTACCTTTCATAACAGCTGGGATGGTTACCTGATATTTAGCCGCGATGGGGTAAACATCCACCTGTGGCCATGTAAAGACCCCGAAATACCCAAAGCCACCGGCTGCTATGTAAACGTAACCGAAGTAGATAAGCTATACGCCGGGTATAAAGCACATGGCATCATCCATCCTAATGGCGACCTGCAGGATATGCCCTGGGAAATGCGCCAGTTCAGCATCCTGGATAATGATGGTAACATTATCCATTTTGGAGAGGATATACCCAACGGAGAAGATGATCAGGTAACGTGAGTTGGGTACGCTATTCAATTATGATACCACTGAATCTCTTGCATTAATTAAGGTTAACCTATTTTAGGAAGATAATTTCATAACCACTTAATTATCAGTTTATTATAAAATAAAAATAACAAATTGTGTTAACCATGTTAACCATGTAAACAAATACCCAGGCGGGCAACCTCCCGTTAATTAATTGATGAGCAGCTTGTAACCCCTGCCATGAACGTTGATAATCTCTACCGACGGGTCATCCTTTAAGTACTTGCGTATCTTGCTTAAAAAAACATCCATACTGCGGCCGTTAAAGTAATTGTCATCGTGCCAGATGTTCAGCAGGGCCTCTTCGCGGGTAAGCACCTCGTTTTTTTTGATGCACAGCAGGCGCAGCAATTCGGCTTCTTTTGTAGAGAGTTTTTGCAGGGCGGTACCCCGGGTTATCAATTGCGATGTATAATCAAAATCGTAGCTGCCCAGCTTAAATTGTGAGGGTTTGTCGTCGCCTTTTTTCTCGGTAACGTCCGCCCTTTTCAATAAGGCGTTTATGCGCAGCAAAAGCTCTTCTATGCGGAACGGCTTGGTGATATAATCGTCGCCGCCAAGGTTAAAGGCCTGCGTTTTATCTTCTATCATGGCCTTGGCCGTGGCAAATATAATGGGCACAGTGGGGTTTATCTTCCTTATCTCTTTACCCAATGTAAAGCCATCCTTCTTTGGCATCATCACATCCAGTATCAGCAGGTCAAACTGGTCCCTGGTAAAAGCGCGCAGGCCTTCGTCGCCATCTTTGCACAGCACTACGTCAAACTTTCCTTTCAGCTGCAGGTAATCCTGCAACAACAAGCCAAGGTTGGGGTCATCTTCAACAAGTAATATTTTTTTCATAATGTTTAGTCCGAAAGTCCGATAAGCCCGGAAATCGGCGAGATTTTAAGTTTTACTTATGCGGTCGCTTCTTTCTCTTTCGGATTTCCCGACCGCGGACTTTCCGACTTCCAGACCTAAGCCACCGGAAATTTTAATTCAAACTCCGATCCTTTGTCCTTTTCAGACCGTACGCTTATAGTGCCCTCTAAACGTTTAACAATGGTATTTACGTAGCTAAGCCCCAGCCCAAAGCCTTTTACATCGTGCAAGTTGCCCGTGGGGATGCGATAAAACTGCTCAAATATTTTTGCCTGCTGATCGCGACTCATGCCTATGCCTTTATCGGCAACGCGTATTATTACATGCCCGTTCCTGTTTAACGTAGTAATTGCAATTTCTGGTGCGCCGGCGCTGTATTTAATGGCATTATCTATCAGGTTAAACATTACGTTGCTAAAGTGCAGTTCATCGGCAATAATAACCGGTTTATCGGCCTCCAGGTTTAATGTGGTAACCGCGTTGCATTTTTGCATTTTTAGCGCCATGCTATCCAGCGCTATGGTAATCATTTCATTTACATCCAACGGCTTTTTATCCAGCTTAAAGTCGTTACGCTCTATACGGGCAATGTTCAATACCCGTTCTATGTGGCTGCCAAGGCGCACATTTTCTTCATAAATAACGTTTGCAAGGCGTGTAACACGGGTTTTATCTTCGGCAATCTCCTTATCTCTTAAAGCTTCGCTGGCTATCATGATGGTTGATACCGGGGTTTTAAACTCGTGAGTCATGTTGTTGATAAAATCTATCTTCATCTCAGATATCTTTTTTTGCCTGAGGATAGAGAAGATGGTATAGCCAAAACAAAATATCAGTACAAATAACAAGGCCCCGGTTGTACCCATGGTAGCCGTCATGTTACTTAAAATGAACGAGCTTTTTTGCGGGAAAGAAATTTTTATCTTACCCGGGTCGTTGATCAGTTCATCGCTGAATATGGCTTTCTGATAGGTATTGGCAGCAACAAATTCGGGCTTAACACCTTTTGTATCCATAGCGCTCGCAAAAATGAGCGAATCGCTGTTGGCCGTACTCACCTCATAGCTAAAGGGCAAAAATATGCCCCGGTTATGCAGCTCGAACCTTAGCAGCGAATCTATCCAAAAACTATTTAAGCGTTTATCCAGCGGCTCGTTAGATTTCCGGTACTCTTCGGCAAGGTTCTCTATCACGTTAGGCTTTTTTGCATTGGCCGGTGCGTTCTCTAACGAGTCGGTTTCCAGCATTTTCTTTACCTGCTGAAACTGCCGTTCTTTTTGAATACGCTCCTGCTCCCTTACCCAATCGGGGTTAAGCTTTGGCACCGATATCATTTGGGGTCCAAATTGCGGATCTATATAAGTGTATCTAAGCGTATCGTACTTGTGCGGTTTTTGGTTAACTTTCCGTGGTGGCGTTTTTACGATCTCGGGCACGAACCTAAAATGTACCTCGCCAAATTCATCGGTATATTGCCCAATGCGAATACGCAGGTTAACCAGGCCCTGCTGCATTAACCCGGTCAGGTCATCGTCCATTTTTTTGTGCAATATCATGCGCTTCAGGCTGTCGCGCAGCATAGCCAGCTTCCGTTCGCGCTTGCTTTGCTTCTTTTTAAGTACCAGCGAGTCGCCTATGATACTTTTACTGCCATTGATGCTTATTTCGCTTCTTTTATCAATAGTTTCTGCACGCTTTAACGCGTAATTATGGGTTTGCTGGGTTTTAGCATTCAAAAAGTTAATGGCATCCTGTTTGGCAACTTTTGCTACCACATTGCTTAATGCCTCGTTAACCGACCGGTTAAAAAGCTCGGATTGCATTTGGTACGATTGCCGCAAAAAATACAATTGCATAACAATAACACCCAAAAGTGCAAACCCCATTAAACCTATTATAAGCGCTATGCTTCTTCTTTTCATGCCAACAACAAAAATATTTTAAATTACCCACACGCTATTGCTTTTAACAATTTTTAACAATTTACCATCAGCCTTTTAACGTATTGATTAAGAAGAGTTTCTAAATTTGTGCGTTAACCTTAGATCAATAGCGATGAAGAAGATCATAAAACCCGGCTTTGAGTTCATTTTCTCGGTTGCTTTAGTGGCCATAATTGGCCTGCCGCCCCTGGTACTCGGCCAAACGCAAAAAAGCACCGAGATACGAATTGTTAACGGCGATACTACCATAAACGGTAAGGATATCAAAAAGCTATCGGCACAGGAACGAAAGGATGCCCTTGCCGAAATAAACAATTTACCGGCTCCGCCTTTATTTAACAACAATAGTGTTGTAACAAACCGCACGATAACCATAGAGCGCGAAACTACCGGCGACGGAAAAAATAACCATATCACTATTGAACGCAACATGGACAACGATAACGAGATTGTTGCTGGTTTAGGTAAGGATAGCGCGCGTAAAGACGTTAGGTTACGCCTTAAAAAGCTGCGGGGCAATGATAGCTCCCAGGCATTTACCTATCGCTTTGATAAGGATTTGCCCCCTATGAGAATAGAACCGTTTAATTTTGATTTTCCGCGCCGCAGGCCGGGGTTTGAATTTAACGGCCGCAATACACAAAGCTTTAGTTATGACAATACCGATGCTGACGGCATAAGCACCCATGTAAGCTATCGTGTAACGGAGGCGCCGAAAGAAAAACTGAAAGCTATGGGTTTAATAAAACCTTTGCTGACTGTAACCGATATCAATATCGCTTACGAATTTAGCACGGGCAAAACGGTATTAGCTTTCAATTTGCCCGCAAAAACCGTGGCAGCTATTAAACTTACCGACAGCAAGGGCACTATAATATGGGCGGATAAGAGCAGCACCGGTAGTTTCAGCAAAAAGTTTAACCTGCCGGTAAACGGCGTTTATTACCTGCAGGTACAGCAAGGCGCAAACGTTGCTGTAAAAAGGGTAGTTAAGGAATAGTTAGCGGTTACCGATTTGCAGCTTGCACAAAAAAGCCCTTCTAAAATAACTTAGAAGGGCTTTTATATTTTTTTGGGCCCGCTTACTGCAAACTAAAAACCGCCAGCGAATTAAAACGGCAGATCGTCATCGTCCGGGGTTGAGCTGATATCAGCTGGTGCCGCGTATTCAGGTGCAGAGGCAGAGCCTGCGCCGCCTAATACGTTGATCTTCCATAACTGCAGCGAGTTGAAGTACGTTTTTTTACCGGTTTTATCGGTCCACGGGCGACCCCTTAAATTAAAGAACACTTCTATATCATCGCCAACCTTCACATTATCTAATAAATTGCACCGATCTTGTATGGCTTCAAACTTTAAATACTCGGGATATTGTGGGTTCTCGATATATTCAAGTATCAATTCTCTCTTCTTTAACGACTCGGTAACCTGTTGGGTTGCCGACACTTCATGTACCTTACCTTTAACTTCCATAATTTCAGAAAATGTTTAAAATGTAAAGTTAATAGTATGAAATTAAATAGCGGCGTATTTAATTCATAAATTCGCAAAATAATTATGCAAGTTTTCCACACTGAGAGTAAGATCATTATCACCTGCAACAAAAGGCTGTCGCCATATTTACAGCAGGAAGTTGAAGCATTAGGCTTTAAACCAACACGCGTTTTTGCAACCGGCATTGAGTTGCTGGGCACTGTTAACGATACCATAGCGCTAAACCTTAACCTGCGCTGCGCAAGCCAGGTGCTTTACCTGCTAAAAAGTTTTGAAGCTGCCGACCCTAAACAACTTTACGATGAACTGGTACAGATAGAATGGGAAAACCTGATCGATTTTTCGGGCTACTTTTCGGTAACATCCAACGTAAATAATAAACATATATTAACACCGTTGTTTGCCAACGTAAAAGTAAAAGATGCCATTGTAGACAGGATAAAGGAGAAAAAAGGCATCAGGCCAAACTCGGGCGCCGACCAAAATAAAACGGTGATCAGCCTTTACTGGCAGGATGATAAGGCCGACATCTATATAGATACATCAGGCGAAACGCTGGCTAAACACAGCTACCGTAAAATACCGGGTAAGGCCCCTATGCTGGAAGCGCTTGCCGCATCAACCATTATGGCCACCAACTGGGACAGGAACAGTACTTTTATCAACCCTATGTGTGGCTCGGGCACGCTTGCAATTGAAGCGGCTTTGCTGGCTACTAATAAACATCCCGGCCTGTTCCGTATGAATTACGGTTTTATGCATATTATGGGCTACGATGAGCAGGAGTTTTTTACCGAGCGCCGTAAATTAAAGGATAAGGCGAAAAAGGCGGTCGACTTTAAGATCGTCGCTACGGATATTTCTGAAGATGCCGTTGATATTGCCCGTAAAAATGCAAATACGGCGGGTGTAGAACATTTGATAGAATTTTACGTTTGTGATTTTGAAGATACCGAAGTGCCCGCCGAACCGGGTATTGTGATGTTTAACCCCGAGTATGGCGAGCGTTTAGGCGTACATACCAAACTGGAAATAACTTACAAACGTATAGGCGATTTCCTGAAAAAGAAATGTTTAGGCTACCGCGGTTATGTTTTTACCGGCAACCCCGACCTGGCTAAGAAAATAGGTTTAAGGGCAGCCCGCAAAATTGAATTTTACAATGGCAAGCTTGATTGCCGCTTATTTGAATACGAGCTGTACGAAGGCAGCAAACGAGAACCAAAAGAAACAGAATGAAAAAACTGATCGTAATTGCACTATTATTATCTTCTTTTTACGTAAAAGCACAGGAGGAACTGGCGTTCCCGTTTCAGGGAGGGGTGCCGGTAATGAACCGATTTTTTAAGGATAGCCTGGTTGTTAGCCCCGATATCATCGCTAAAAAGGCCGCCGGCGTAGCAGTCATAAAATTTACAGCCGATGTAAACGGTAACCTTTCAAAACTGGTAATTTATTATGCCGATGATTACCTGTTAACCGTCCCGGCAGTAGCGGCCTTAAAAAAGTCGACTAAAAAATGGATAATACCCAATAAAGAGAAGTTTCATGATTTTATTATCCCTTTTTCTATCAACTTTAACAACCCTGCATCAGGTGTTGCGGATGTGCAAAAAGCGGCTTACGATTTTTACAAAGCCCGCAGGCCAATCGTAGCTACCGACCAGATACCGTTAAACTCGGCTACACTGCTGCCAACTGTGGTGGTAAAGTACGATATACAGTAAAAAGATCACCCTCTTTACCGGAAAAGGCCTGTCGAAATAATGATTCGACAGGCCTTTTAATTTGTGGCTTATTCTTCCTCGTTTACTTTTGCAAGCGCAGCACTTTTACTGAGTAGCCGGGCACTCTCTGCCAGGCGAATAAATTCGGCCCGGTAGCCTTCCGTATCCTCGCCTTTACCGGCGCGTGCTGCGGCGATAGCATGGGCATAACTGGCTTTTTGTTTAAATTTTGAATCGCGCAGCAGCATACCCACCTCGGCTACTGCCGAGGCAAATTTAAAGTCGACAGAAGTTGAGTTAAAACCTACCGGCTTATCGTAAACAATGGCCTGACTCAGCTTACTTACCGATGAAACCGGCTCTTTATACCTGAATTTTATGGTCATCATCTCTGCTGATGGGTTTAAGTCTGCCTTGCTTTCTTTAACCTTTTGATATTTCAGCGGGTCTACGCTCACCATATAATCGTCTTTGATGCGGGCAGGCACTATCTCGTAAAACGCGGTAACCGTGTGGCCGCTGCCCATGTCGCCGGCATCCTTTTTATCGTTATTAAAATCCTCTTTGTTTAAAATGCGGTTTTCGTAACCCAGCAGGCGGTATGCCTGTACTTTGGCGGGGTTAAACTCTATCTGCAGCTTTACATCCTTGGCAACAGTAAATAAGGTACCGCCAAATTCAGTTACCAGTGTTTTACGGGCTTCGGTGATGTTATCAATGTAAGCATAGTTTCCGTTGCCCTTGTCGGCAAGGGTTTCCATTTTACTATCCTTATAGTTGCCCATGCCATAACCCAAAACCGATAGAAACACCCCGCTCTCCCGCTTCCGTTCAATTAATTTCTCCATATCATCGTCGCTGGATGCGCCTACGTTAAAGTCGCCGTCAGTAGCCAGTATAATGCGGTTGTTCCCTGTTTTAACAAAGTTCTCGGCGGCAATTTTATAGGCCAGCTTTATGCCCTCGCCGCCCGCGGTTGAGCCGCCCGCACTAAGGTTATCAATTGCGTTTTTAATGGTTTCCTTCTTATCACCGGGGGTTGATGGCAGCACTACGCCTGCGGCACCGGCATAAACCACCAAGGCAACCTTATCCTGCGGGCGTAGTTGGTCTACCAGCATTTTTAACGATGACTGTACCAACGGCAGCTTATTGGGGCTATCCATTGAGCCCGATACATCTATCAGGAAAACGAGGTTTGAGGCAGGCAGGTTGTTTGTAGGGATTGTTTTAGCCTTTAAGCCTATACGCAGCAAACGGTGACTGGTATTCCACGGTGCCGATGAAAGTTCGGTATGTATAGCAACCGGGCCGCCGTCTGTCGGGCCGGCAAGGTTATAGTTAAAATAATTGATCATTTCTTCTATGCGCACCGCGTCGGCCGGTGGCAGCTGGCCATTATTGATAAACCGCCTTACGTTGCTGTACGAAGCGGCATCCACATCAACAGAGAAAGTTGAAAGAGGCGTAGAAGCCGCGTTGGTGAATGCATTGTCGGTAATGCCTTTATAGCTCTCACTGCTCTGGATCGGGGCCGGGGCATAATAGGCGTGACTTTTATCTGCCTGGGCAGAAACCCTGAGGCCGGCCACCCGGCCGTTTAAGCTGGCTACGCTCCCAACTGCATTTTTCTTGTTTTTAGCATTGTATGCAAGCACAACCACTTCGTTAAGAGAAGTTTGACTTGGCTGCATGATCACGTCAATTCTGGTGCGCTGATCCACTTTCACTTCCTGTGTTTGATATCCTACAAATGAAAACTTCAGCGTAACGCCACCATTAGGGATATTTAATTTATAATGACCTTTAGCGTCGGTTAATGTGCCGATCGGTATTCCTTTTATTGCAACAGCAAGGCCCACTATGGGCTTTTTATCATCAGCACCTGTAACGGTTCCTGTAACAATTTGATTCGCCTTGCCTGTAAAGCCAGCAAACAACATAATAAGTAATAATAGCTTTTTCATATTCGGTTGGTTTTTATTACAGGATGCAGCAGAGATAAGATTTCCATAAGCGGTTTAAAAAAATTATTTTGCAACCCTCTTGATGAATTTTTTTACCAAGCCAGTTAAACCAGAAGATACCGCAGACGATGAGCTGTTAGCAAGCTACCGGGCAACCCGCGACCTAAAGGTTCTGGGCACGCTGTACGGGCGTTATATGCCGCTGGTTTATGGCGTGGCGTTAAAGTATCTGAAAGATGAGGAGCCGGCCCAGGACGCGGTAATGAGCATATTTGAAGAGCTGGCACAAAAGGTGCATCAGCACGATATAAAACAGTTCAGGGCATGGTTATACGTGCTAAGCCGCAACCATTGCCTGATGCAGCTGCGCGCGGGTAAAAAATTAGAGACCGTTGACTTGGATGAGTTTATGGAATTTACGCCCGTTTTGCATCCTGATGATGATAACCGCGAAGAAGCCATGCAGGCTTTGGAACGTTGTTTGGACAAACTAACATCGGCACAAAAACAAAGCGTAAAATTATTTTACCTTGAAGAGAAATGTTATAAAGAAGTGGCCGACGAAACCGGCTTTACCATGAACGAAGTAAAAAGCTATATACAAAACGGGAAGCGCAACCTTAAGATTTGCCTGGAGAAGAACAGTGGATAACAAACGGGCCAACATATCGCAAATACAGAAGTACCTTAACGGGGAGCTTGATGCCCGCGCCATGCATAAACTGGAACGCGAGGCGCAGGACGATCCGTTTTTAATGGATGCGCTGGAAGGATATGGCAATACAAAAAATAAACAGCACCAAACCCTTAATGCCCTGCAACAGCGTTTGGAGGAGCGTACAGCCCCTAAAGTAGGGCGCATATTGCCATGGACTGTAACTGCCATTGCAGCAAGCCTTATTGGCTTTGCGATAGTGGTAGGATTATTATACAAACGCAATAATACAACCCTGGCGCCAAAAGTAGCCATAACAGCGCCTGCAAACAATATTGTGCCTGTTGATACTACGCCGGTTGTGATAGATAAAAAAGCCGTGCATGGTATTATAAAAGCTGGTGAACAAGCTATAGCCTACCAAAAACGTAAATCCGCCGTTATAAATGAAAGAGCGGCGGCAAACCGGGCGAAGGCGGAATCTGCTGCGACACGCGAAATTGCAATAGCACAAAACGATGCTTTTAAGGCAGCCCCCCCTGTTACACCCCTGGAAGAGATGGTTGCGTCGGACATGGTGGCCGATAAAAAGCAGGACACTGTTTTAGGCGGCGGTTATGTGGCCATCAATAAAAATCCATCGGCTTTAACTCCGTTAAAAAGTAAGGCCGACGGCGCGGATATTACGGTTAGGCCGGGTAAACGTACAGATAATAACCCGGCTGCTTTAGCGAGTGCGGGCTTACCCTTAAACCTGGTATCGGGTGTGGTGTTAAACCGCGTGGATGGCTCTCCGCTTCCGGGCGTATCTGTACAGGTTGTAGGCAAACCCCAGGGCACTTTAACTGATGCCAATGGAAAGTTTACCCTGCCCAATATTAAAAAAGATGAGAGCCTTAAGTTTGGCTCGGTTGGCTTTAACAGTAAAACGCTGAATGTTAAAAACAACGACAGCTTGAAGGTTGAATTAGATCAAAGCGCCCACACTTTAAGCGAAGTAGTAGTTGTAAAAACAATTAAAAGGAAACTGCCGCGAGCCCACCCGCAAAACGGCTGGGAAAACTTCAGAATGTATTTAAAAGATAACGCTACGCTGCCCAACAGCGAAGAGGGTGTAGTTACCCTGCAGCTTACGGTAAACCCAAATGGCAGCATAGGCGACATCAAAGTGATAAAGAGCCTGAACGAAGTAGCTGATAAACAAGCTGTTTCCCTGATACAACAAGGCCCCGCATGGGTTGGCAATATTAACGGTAAAACCGAAGATGTGAAGGTGAAGGTGGAGTTTCATAAATAGCGATGGGTTTTATCAGCGATGGGTATAAACCCATCGCTATTTACATTTTGCAGTTACTTCTTATTTTTATCGTAGTAACCAAATACCTTTTGCAGCAGCGGCGTGGTACGTGCGCTCAGGTTTTGGCGGATGTTAAGCTCTTCTTTAGCTATCTCTACAAACAAGCCGTCAATAGCCTTTTGTGTAACATAATCGCTTATATCAGGGTTTATCTTGCTTACAAGGGGTATTTTATTGTAAGCGCTGGCGGCTTCGGTATAATACTTTGTAGCGCCTACTTTGTTAAGGCTGTTTTGTATAACAGGTTTAAACTTGGCAGAAAGCTGTAAGGTGGTGGTACGTTTGAAATATTGCGTGGCGGCATCCCGGCTGCCTAACAAAATGTTGGTTACATCTGTTAAGGTCATTTGTTTAATGGCGTTAACAAAAATGGGCTTTGCCTGCACCGCGGCATCTTCGGCAGCACGGTTAAGGGATAATATAACGTTGTCGGCCAGTTTGCCAAGGCCTATGCTGCGCAAGGTTTGTTCAACCTTTTGCGCTTCGGGCGGGAACAATATCTTTATAGCGGCATTACCAAAAAAGCCATTTACAGCCGATAGCTGGTCAGAACTTTTACCGGTACCTATTTCAAGTGCCTGTTTTAAGCCGTTGTTAATTTCGAATGTTGTAGGGGTGCCGTACTGTTGTATGGTAGTTTGCGCCACCTGGTTGAGCGTATCGCAGCTGCTTAATAAAATAAAAAGGAAAGGGATAAGTAAAAATGCTTTTTTCATGGAAATGAGTAAGCAAATTTACTGCCATAAATATGTTGCTACCAATGCCTTACCACCAAAAATACAAGCCCGGCAATAAGTGCCGAAATTGGTATGGTAATTATCCAGGCCCAAACTAGGTTTATAGTAACCCCCCAGCGCACAGCCGATACCCTTTTTGTTAAACCCACCCCGATGATAGACCCGGTAATAGTATGGGTAGTTGATACAGGGATACCAAAACGCTCGGTAATAAACAGGGTAACTGCGCCGGCAGATTCGGCTGCAACGCCTTCTAAAGGTGTGATCTTGGTGATCTTCGATCCCATCGTTTTAACGATCTTCCATCCGCCAGACATGGTACCCAATGATATGGCGCTGTAACATGCCAAAGGTATCCACTCGGGCATTGGGGCGCTGTTATTAATAACCTTTGCGGCAATAAGCGCCACGTATAAAATACCCATTACTTTTTGAGCGTCGTTTGTACCGTGTGCAAAGCTTAGCGCAGCGGCCGATACCAGCTGCAGGCGCTTAAACCAGCGCTCGGCCGTTGCGGGTTTTGCCCTTTTGCAAATGTGCAGTATCAGTATGGTAATAAAATAAGCTATAAACAAACCGATGAACGGCGCAAGTACGATGTATGCTATAATTGTTAAGATGTAATGCGAGTTTACCGCCGCAAAGCCATGGGCACCCATAAAAAACGAGTTGGTTATACCTGCACCGGCAAAGCCCCCGATAAGTGTATGCGAAGAGCTTGACGGGATGCCAAACCACCAGGTTACTAAATTCCAGGTAATGGCAGCAATAAGCCCGGCCAATATTACATGCATGGTTATAAATTCCTCGTGCACAATTTTGGCAACGGTATTAGCCACCTTATGGTCTTTAATAAAAAAATAGGCGGCAAAGTTGAAAACTGCGGCTAACAGAACAGCCTGGAAAGGCGTTAGCACTTTGGTTGAAACGATGGTAGCTATAGAGTTAGCCGCATCATGAAAGCCGTTGGTATAATCAAATATGAGCGCCAGGGCAACTACAGCAACAAGTAAGGTGGTAACCATCTAAATAATGTAATTTATGCTTAGGCGTTTTTAATTAAAATAGATTCCATTACGTTAGCGGCATCTTCGCACATATCGGTAGCTGTTTCAAGGGCTGCCAATATCTCTTTATATTTTATCAACCTTATTGCATCCGTTTCATAAAGAAAAAGATCGGCAACGGCACGGTCGAAAACGTAGTCGGCCTGGTTTTCCACACTGTTTATACGGATGCATGAATCGGCAATAGCTCGTACGTTCCTTAGGTCTTTTAATTCGCGTACCGCTTTTTCAAGGTCTGTTCCGGCTTGCAGTATCAACTCGCATAATTTGCGCACGTGCTCGTTAAAATCGTCTATCTTGTAAAGCAGCATGCGGTTGGCAGCGCCATGTATATAGTCGGCTATATCGTCAATAGCGGTAGCTAAAGCATGTATATCTTCACGGTCAAAAGGGGTAATAAAATTCTTGCCCAGTTCAAGGTATATTTGGTGAGTAAGCTCGTCACCCCTGTTTTCAAGCTTGTCTATCTGCCTGAAAAGTTCCTCACGGGTGGCTACGTTAGCCGAGTTCACAGCCTCAACCAAAATTGTTGCCATGCTTACAACATTGCTTGCAGCCTGCTCAAACAGCGGGAAAAAGGTTTTCTTATCTTTAGGAACAAAATACTGGAATATACTGTTAAGTGACATTTTGCATTTAAATTTCGGTAAAGGTAAGGTTGCAATGTTAAGTTAATGTTAACTTTTCAATACAGGGATATTGGGAAAAGGAAGTGAGGGGCGCGCTATTTGCAAGGTAAAACCAAAAGTCGACCCCATCCCCTCGGTGCTGCGTACGTTAATGGTTTGCTGGTGGGCCTCGATGATATGCTTTACAATAGCCAGCCCCAGCCCCGAACCGCCAATTTGCCTTGAACGGCTGGTATCTGTACGGAAAAAGCGCTCAAATAGCCTCGGAAGGAATTTTTCTTCGATACCAATACCATCGTCGGTAACTTCAATCAGTACCTGTTCATGCAGCGTAAAAATGCTAACCGAAGTACTGCCTCCATCTTTGCCATATTTAAACGAATTATCGATAAGGTTTACCAGTACTTGCCTGATCTTTTCACGGTCGGCATTAACAAAAATGCCTTCATCGTATTTTTGTTTAAACATTAGCTTAATATTGTGCTGCCTGCTCTTCAGCTCCATCGATTCAAAAACCTCTTTAATCAGGTCGTTTATTTTAAATTTGGTATAGTTGATCGGTATCTCGCCCGATTCCAGCTTTGATATCTCGTCCAGATCGGTGATCAGGTAGCTCAACCTGTCAACATTCTTCGATGCCTTTTCCAGGAACTGCGCAGCCAGTTCTTTATCTTCCAGGCCGTCATCCTGCAAAGCTTCAATGTAACCTTGTATGGCAAAAAGAGGTGTTTTAAACTCGTGCGAGATATTTGATAAAAAATCCCGGCGAAATCTTTCCTGCTTTTTCAGCTCGTCTATCTCTGTTTTTTTTTGCCGCGCCCATTCCTGCACCTCGTGTTCAACATCATTAATAGGGTCGGCGCTTACATGTTCCCCAAGGGCGTCCCTAAGATCGCGCCCGAGTTTTAGATTATGTATCAGTTTATAAATAAGCTTTATTTTTGAGTAGATGTATTTCTCGGTGAGATAATAAAAAACAAGGTAGCTGGTAATAAACGACACCAGGAAGGTTATCATCATATCGTACCACTTATGCTGAAAGTAGTAGTTTACCGCCGATAAGGTTATGGCAACCGCGGCAGCGTTTATGAGTATCAATACGCGCAATTTCATAGTATAAAGTTACTATTTGTAAATGGTTATAATTAACATATACAGTTGTATATGTGTTAATTTATTGTTGCCATTTATTGCGCCGGCCTTTAATTATTTATTGCCCGGGCCTCTATAAATATGGTAACGTCGTCGCTCATGGTCATGCTGCTGCCGCCAACGCCAAAATCTTTACGGTTTATTTTAAAACTGCCTTTAAAATTGCTGGTGTTGCCCTGCTCGGTATAGTTAAATGGCACTTCAACAGGTTTGGTTGTGCCTTTTATAGTAAGGTTAAAACGCCCAACAAAACGACTGTCTTTTTTTTGAAATGACAACGAAGACATGGCTATTTTTGGATAGGTATCCGCGCTAAAATAGTCTTCACCCTTCAGGTGCCCGTCGCGCATGCTGTTATCAGTGTTTATGGTATTTGCGTCAGCAGTCGCCTCGATTTTGCTGCCGCCGGGGTTTGCCGGATCAAACATAATATTACCCTGCACCCCACCAATGGTACCGCCGGTTTTAATGCCCAGGTTTTTTAATTCAAAAGTTATTTTAGCACTGGTGATGTTGCTTTTATTTTGAGCGAAAGCCCCGGCAGTAATTATTAATATGACTATTGTTATTAAGATACGCTTCATGGTTGGATATGACATTTTTTATACGGCAGGGTTTAATTAACCCCGATCTGCATTTGCCAGCAATGGTAACGGCTTTACAGTTATAAAATTATTGCGGCGCAACTTCCGAATAAAACTCCTTTAAATATGCCTCCATAAAAGTATGCCTGCGCTGCGCGAGGTGACGACCGGTAGGGGTGTTCATTTTATCTTTAAGCAACAGCAGCTTCTCGTAAAAATGATTAATGGTGGGTGCGGTGGTGTTTTTATATTCATCCTTTGTCATATTCAGCTTAGGCTGAATATGGGGATTGTATATCTCCCTGCCCTTAAAGCCGCCATAAGTAAACGCCCGGGCAATGCCTATGGCGCCGATAGCGTCGAGCCGGTCGGCATCCTGTACTACAGCCAGCTCCTTCGAATGAAAAGCCGCTTTATCAAAGCTCGCCTTGAAAGACATGTACCTGATGATCTGTTGTACGTGAACAATAACATCGGCAGAAACGCCGATTTCAGTCAGAAACTTACCGGCAGTAGCCGGGCCAATCTCTTCATCGCCGTTATGAAATTTGCTATCGGCAATATCATGCAGCAGGGCAGCCAGCTCTACCACAAGCACATCGCAGTCTTCGGTTTTTGCTATCTGTTTGGCATTTGTCCAAACGCGGTAAATATGCCACCAATCGTGGCCCCCTTCGGCATTTTTTAAAGTTTCCTGTACAAAGGCTACGGTTTTATCCAATATATCGGTGCTGTTCATGGGTTGCTGTTTGTGCAAATATAACAGTTGACCTTTATTTGGATGGCTTAGGGTGGTTAAGCGGCGGCTGTCTTCTCGCTTCCAATCAGCTCCGCCATATCTGTTTCCAAAATATCAGCTATCTGAAAAAGGCGCTCTACAGTGATCTTTGTATAACCCAACTCTATTTTACTATAGGCATTTTGGGAAATACCGAGTTTTGCGGCCAGGTATTCTTGTGTATAGTTTAGCTTTTCGCGCTTATTACGGATATTGGTTGCGACAGCTTTTGCCCTCTGATTCAACATGTACTCGCTCTTTTAGATTTTATAATACCATATAAACGAGATTGTTTGCCGCGCGGATTTCAAAAAAATATTTTTAAAAGTAATTTTTTTTCACAAATACTCCGGCTGATATCTCTAAACCGCGGGGCGCCAGGCTTTAAAACAGGTTACGTAACTATACCGGCGTCGGCAAAGGCTTGCAAATATTTATCAATATACAGCTGCCTGGTTTTAGATCTGTATTGCACTATAAACCGGGGATGCTCTAAGGCTACTATCTTGTTAAAAAAGCCATGAATTTCGTTCAATTTTTTCAGGAATTTTTCGTTTTGCCCGGTGCCAAAACAAAAGCAGGTATCTGTATAGCAGCCCAGGGCAACTTGCTTTTTTATGTTATCGATCATAAAAGGCGTGACGGTTGTGCACAGCTCTTTACTATCATAATAGTTGTAATTTTTTTCCTTCCCCTTATTATCAATAGTGGTAAACCCCAACGGGCAAAGCGAATTAATGTAGATTTTGCTGTAAAATGCCTTTGCCCCGCCAAAGGCGTTTATCATTTCGTAAATGTATACCGAAGATGGCTCATGGGTTAGTTTACCGCTGTATCCGATACCGCATTCGGCTATTAAGCGTTTCGGATCGGTAAAGGGTACGCCTGTAACACCACCGCCAAACCTGCCGGGGTTGATCCCCAGAATAAGGTGGCGCTTATTGTTATCGCTGTAATACTTGCGATAAAACGTTGATGATATCTGCAGGGCATGCTCTTCTTCGCGGTAAGGGTTCATTATCCGGATGTTGGCAGGTAATAGTGGCCCGGTATATTCCAGCTGCCCGTTAAACGCTATTACCTTTTCAGCGAAGTTCATATTAATTATTTTGTGCGGGATTTTGTGCAAATACTTTGCTCAGTATGTCATATAATTCAGGATGCCTGGTGTGGAACTGGTCGGGCTTTTCAAAAAAATATTCAGATACTATAGCAAAGAACTCTGCTTCGTTAGTAGTGGCATACCCACTAATATCCGAGTGGCCCGCCTCTATCCTACGGATCTCCTGGTGCATCATCCGCACCCAGGGTTCTACATATTCATGTTGCAGGAATCCCCCGGGTATCCCGTCTGTGGCGCCATCGGCGTTATCAAGCAAGTGCACAAATTCGTGGATACCTGTATTTTCTTTACCTGAATTTTTGGAGAACCCCTTTACCAGCGCGTTGCGCGATAATATCATTTGCCCGTTCATATACCCGCTGCCCACCATCCCCATAATATTACGCCCCTCGCCGCTGTCGCCTTCAAACTGAAAGTCCTTATCAAAAGTATCGGGATATAAGAGCACGTTAGTAACGTTGCGATAGGTCCAATCTTTAAAACTAAATATCGGGATCACCGCGCTCGATGCTATCATAATGCGGTCGGTATCGGTAACTTCAAGGCCCACTCCCTCGATACGCACCGCCTCTAAAAACTGTTCTATCTTATCTTCAAAGTACAGTTTATCGGTATCTGATAGTTTGTTGTAGTAATTAATATGCTGCGTAAGCAGTTGCTTTTGCGCGTCGTTTAGAACAGTTTGCGTTAATGCGCGCCTTTTTTTACGCTGAAATATTGTAAAACAGATAACAAGGGCAAACGCGATGAGGAAGTATAGCATGCTATCCTGTAATTAATGCTTGATTACCTGGTCGATCACCGTTCCTATTATAATTGAAATAACAAAAAACGTTACCATCCCCAATATATAAGCGCCTAACGCTTTAAAATAGGAGCTTACTTTACGCTGATCGAAAAACTGGCCTATGGCCCATGCACAATAAAGCACTCCTACGTACCCTCCAGCTTGCACCAGGCTAATATGTGTTATACCCTGAACAATTGCAAATAACGTAAATATGAGCATGCCCATACCCATAATAAAACACAGCAGAATGAGGATCTCAAAAAAATTATAGTTGTATTTTTTAAAAAATATTTTAGCCCACAATGCAATAAACATCCCCATCATAATATTCGAGTACCCATAATGATTAGCTATCCATTCAAATATCGCATCCGTTGCGGCACTTCTTGTGTCCCCTACTTTTACGTAACCGTCTTCGATATGAAAAAAGTGATTTATAACGGTATAGATCAATGAAGTAACAATGATGAAGATAACTGGCTTTACAAGCCGGCTCCTGTTCTCCGAAATAAAATCACGTACATTTTCGCCCGGCCTTATTAGTAGTTCTTTAACGGTGAACAATATGCCTCGCTCAAAATGCAGGATGTGTTCAATTTCATGGGCGATGTAATGCGCATCGATGCGTTTTAGTACGGCGGGCTGTCCGCAGTTGGAACAATAATTTTGATCTATTTCGGTATTGCAATTTTTACAGGCAGGCATTTTTTGCTTAAATATTAAGGATTTTAAAGCTGTAAATGGTTAACCATTAGCGCTGCATAAATATAAACAGAAAAAATTATTCTCCATGCCTATGTCAGCTTAAACCGGCCCTGCCGAACACCATTTGTTGTAAGTTAGCCGCAGCACCACATAGTATTAAATAAAAAAGCGATGAGTAAACCCATCGCTTTTTTTTAAATCCGAAATCGTAAATCCGAAATCCGAAATCAACCTATATCATCATCCTTACCGGTTCTTCCAATAATGATTTTAAAGTTTGCAGGAACGCGGCCCCTGTTGCACCATCAACCACGCGGTGATCGCAGCTTAAGGTTACCTTCATAACGTTACCAGGTACTACCGCGCCGTTTTTAACAACCGGCACCTGCGCTATACCGCTAACGGCAAGGATACAAGCGTTTGGCGTGTTAATGATAGCCGTAAACTCGTCAACACCAAACATACCAAGGTTTGATATGGTGAAGGTTGAGCCTTCCATTTCGGCAGGCTGTAATTTTTTTGCTTTTGCTTTACCGGCAAACTCTTTTACCTCCTGCGAGATATGGCTTAACGATTTGCCATCGGCAAATTTGATAACCGGCACCAGCAGACCTTCGTCTACGGCTACGGCAACACCAATGTGTACGTGTTCGTTTGCGCGGATCTTATCGCCCAGGAATGATGAGTTTATGGCAGGGTGCTGTTTCAGCGAAACGGCTACGGCCTTTACTACAAAATCGTTAAACGATATCTTAACCGGCGCAACCTCGTTCATTTTATTACGGGCGGCAATTGCCTGGTCCATATCAATTGACATGGTTACATAAAAATGCGGCGCGGTAAATAAGCTTTCAGATAACCTGCGGCTTATTGCTTTACGCATTTGCGTAACATTCCTTTCAGTAAATTTCTCTTCGCCTGTGTAAGCGGGTAAAATAACCGATGCTTTCTCGGCAGGGGCGCTTGCTGCCTGTTCCTGTGGTTTAGCGGTTTCCGCAGGTTTTGCCGATGGCGTAAACTCTTCCACATCTTTTTTAATGATACGGCCGCCGTCGGCGCTTCCCTTTACATCATTAAGGTTGATGCCTTTTTCTTTAGCGATCTTACGTGCAAGAGGCGATGCCTTAACGCGGCTATCATCGGCAGTTGAGCCGGCTGATGTGGCAGCAGGTGCAGCTTCGGCCGCCGCAGCGGGTGCTTCTTCTTTGGCTTCGTGGGTAACTGTCGTTTCCTCAGATGCCCCGGCACCACCATCGTTATCCAATAACGGTTGTATATCGGTACCTTCTTTACCTACAATGGCAATAATATCGTTTACCTTAGCGGCTTCGCCTTCCTTAACACCAATATATAGCAGCGTACCTTCTTCATAGCCCACAACTTCCATAGTAGCTTTATCCGTTGCTACGTCAGCCAGCGAGTCGTCAGATTTTACTTTGTCGCCAACTTTAAAGTTCCATTTTTCAATAGTCCCTTCGGTCATCGTATCGCTAAGCAATGGCATGCGTATTACAGTAGCCGGTATGCTGGCGGTATCTACCTTTGGTTTTGCAGCCTCGGCAGGCGCAGGCTTATTATCCTCGGCTGCAGCCGGCTTCTCTTCGTTTTTCTCTTCCGGTTTGGCTGGCGCGGCTTCGGCACCGCCTGCGCCATCTAAAAGCGCTTTGTAATCTTCGCCTTCTTTACCTAAAACCGCAATAACGGCATCAACAGGAACGGCGCTACCTTCTTGCACGCCTACATAAAGCAGGGTGCCGTCCTGGTACGATTCAAAATCCATAGTGGCCTTGTCAGTTTCTATCTCGGCTAATACATCGCCCGATTTTACCTTGTCGCCAACTTTCTTATGCCATTTAGCCAATACCCCTTCGGTCATGGTATCGCTCATTTTAGGCATTTTAACTACTTCAGCCATATATAAATGTGATGAATATTGTTAGTGTAAATTTAGTGTTAGTCGCGTATGTAAGGATAATCCTGTTGCACGTACACATCAGTATATAGTTCTGATGCTTCCGGCCACGGCGATTCTTCAGAGAATTTCACGGCCTCGTCTACCTGCGCCTTAACTTTTGCCTCTATTTCTTCAAACCATTTATCATCAGCATAGCCTTCTTTTTGTATAGTTAGCTTTACAGTTTCAATGGGGTCTTTTGATTTGTAGCTTTCCAGTTCCTCTTTGGTGCGATACTTTTGCGGATCGCTCATCGAGTGCCCTTTGTAGCGATAAGTACGCATTTCCAGGAAGGTTGGCCCCTCTCCGCGGCGTGCGCGCGATACGGCCTCGTCCATTGCATTATGCACCGCAACCGGGTCCATACCATCAACCGGCGATGAGGGGATACCGTAAGGAAGACCTAATTTATAAATATCAGTTTGAATCGTTGTACGCTCAACAGATGTACCCATGGCGTAACCATTGTTTTCGCAAACAAAAATTACCGGCAATTTCCATAGGGCTGCCATGTTAAAGGTTTCGGTTAACGCACCCTGGCGCACGGCGCCATCGCCCATGTAGGTAATGTTTACGTTATCGGTGCCTTTATACTTTTCGGCAAAGGCTATACCTGCGCCCATAGGTATCTGGCCGCCTACAATACCATGCCCGCCATAAAAATGGTTTTCTTTATCAAACATGTGCATAGAACCGCCTTTGCCCTTTGAGCATCCGGTGGCTTTACCATACATTTCGGCCATTACGGCGTTGGGGTGCGTACCTTTTGCCAAAGCATGCGCGTGATCGCGATAAGCGGTTATCAGGCTGTCCTCGTGACGTATAACAGACATGGCGCCGGCTAATACCGCTTCCTGCCCAATATACAAGTGACAAAATCCGCGTATTTTTTGCTGACCATATAACTGGCCGGTCTTTTCTTCAAACTTACGCATCAGGAGCATAGACTCGTACCACATCAGGTAGGTGTCTTTAGTTATTTCGATTGAACTCATTTATTAAAAACAAATTTCTATGAGAAAGTGCAAATCTAATTATATCCTGCAAATAACCGAAACTGCAACCAATTTGTTATGAATAATTTGTTTAAAGGCGCCGGACAGGTTTATGATGCATGCATAGCATTTTTATAAAAAGCGAAATATCATTTGGAAGCAGCTTAACTAAGGATATTTATATGCGGGCAAAATACTGCTAACCCGCAATTTTCTTTTCGCAGAAATTCTCAAATAATAATGTAATATGGGCTAATATTTGACCCTATCCACCATTTTGCTACAGTTTTTTAATTGAGGTAGTTAAGTTTATTTCGCAATCCGCATGCTTTCGGTAAAACACTTACCGCACCACCTGCAGCCATCGAAAAATAATTTCACAGGTAGAAATATCAGCGCGACTTTTTTATTTAAGCGATAAATAATTAACAATGGTTAAAAAAATTATCTGAATCGTTAGGAAAAAATTTATCGCTTTTAATTTGGTAATTTAAATATATTGGATAGTTTTGTATTCACAATAGACAGAAACGTCCAGTTTAATATACATTTGTTGTCCTAATTACAACAACTTAATAGATTAAATGAAGAAAATTACAATTGCTATTGCATTATTCCTGAGTGTTTTAGGCGCACAAGCTCAAACAAAAACTGTTCCAAGCCAGGCTGCAGAAAATGCAGAACAAGAGAGCTTAGCAAAAGATTATCTTTCGCAAATTATGGGCGTCGCGGTTTCGGCGACCTCTAACATGAAGCTTTTTCATTTCGTTTATGATTGGATAGGCACTCCCTACCGTTTTGGCGGCAGTTCAAAAAAAGGGATCGACTGTTCGGCGTTTACCAAACAATTATACAGCGACGTATTTAACCTGACTATCCGCCGTAATTCGCGCGATATCTTCAGTATGGTTAACCCCGTTAGCAAGGACGACCTTAAAGAGGGCGATCTGGTATTCTTTAAAATTCACAGCCGCAGCATATCACATGTGGGCATTTACCTGGGCAATAACAGGTTTGCACATGCATCATCTCGTGGTGTTGCCATAAGCAGTTTAGACGATGCTTACTATAGCCGTTATTTTTACAAAGGCGGCCGGTTATTAGAGTCATTTAAAAATGAACTTTCATCGTCAGTTGCTGATGATGAACCTGCCAACTAAATAAACCTAAATTAATATCCCTGATCCTTTCACTAACCATGAAAGGATTTTTTTATTATGAAAACCCGGTTTATACAATGCTTTTTAATATTAATAATAGCGGCCTGTACTCGTCCCCCGTCGGGCAGCCCTGTCATTAAAAACCCGGTTGCAAAAGCACAGCCGTCAACCGCCGTCGCACCGCCCGATGCGATAAATATAGCCGCAGTTGGTGATATTATGCTGGGCTCATCATATCCCGACAGCACCTGCCTGCCTCCCGATAGCGCAAAAAACAGTTTTAAACACGCACTAAAAGACCTGCGCGAAGCCGACCTGGCGTTCGGCAACCTGGAAGGGGTACTGTTGGATACCGGTGCACCTGTTGGGTATAAATTACGATTTAAGCATAAGGGTTATCTTTTTAGGATGCCCGCCAAGTTTGGCAATGTGTTAAAGGATGCCGGCTTTGATATTTTAAGCGTTGGTAACAACCACTCAAACGATTTTGATGTGGCGGGGCGTAAAAGTACTCTTAAAGTTTTAGACAGCCTGGGCATACATACCGCCGGCTTTAAATCCCATCCGTCAAAAACATTTACCTTAAATGGCGTTAAATATGGTTTTTGCGCGTTCTCGCCAAATGGGCAAACCGTTTCGCTATTGCAAACGGCCAGGGCAAAAAAACTTATAGCCGGGCTTAAATCCAAAGTTGATATTGTTATCGTATCGTTTCATGGAGGCGGCGAAGGCGTTGATTACGAGCACGTGCCCGATTCGGCCGAGATATTTAAAGGAGAAAACCGCGGCAACCTGCGCGCATTTACACATGCTGCTGTTGACGCGGGTGCCGATGTGGTTTTTGGGAATGGGCCCCACGTAGCCCGTGCAATGGAGTTATATAAAAACCGCCTTATAGCTTACAGCTTAGGCAACTTTGTAACTTACAAAGGCGTAAGCATAAGCGGGATTTGCGGTATAGCGCCGTTACTTAAAGTCAGTATCAATAAACAGGGCGAGTTTTTAAACGGACAAATAGTATCGTATAAACAAAGCCATCAAACAGGCCTGCGGTTTGACACACTTAACCTTGCGGCACAGCGCATAATGGCCCTCACCCTGGCCGACTTTAGACAACCCGGCTTAAAAATTTCGCCATCCGGCAAAATCAAACCGTCAACTGCCAATTAAGCTTCGTCCTTGGTATTGCGCACCAGGCTTACCCCGGTAAAAAAGAATATAACAGATATTAACCCCACAACAGTTAACGTTGTTGCCGAGCCGCTATGCTGTATTATTTGAATACCGGTATAAATTAATCCTACTATACCTAATACCGTAAGTATAGCTCCAAAAGTACGTTTTAAGTTCATTTTTCTTTATTAGTTATGGTTAACAACTATTCATTAACCACTTTACCACCAGTTTGTTTGAAATATACATGCCTGTAAAAAAGCAACATATATCATAAAACTGTAAATTAGCCGCCGTAAACGTACAATTTTCATAAAACGTACGTTTATATCTCTGTAAGTGCCTCGCATTTACATTGTGATAAGGTTTAGGTTGAAAGTCCCCGGGCAGCGAGTGCCTGGGGCTTTTGTTTTTATGGCTTTAGCCATCTAAGTTTTACAAAATGAATGACATGAAAGCAAAGCTGCACGCGCTGTGCGTTTCGTATGTAACAAACCGTATGCAGGCCGCCCAACAGGCAATAGCCGAAGCCCAGCAGGCACAAAGTGACGATACCAAAAGCAGCGCAGGCGACAAATACGAAACCGGCCGGGAAATGGCACAGCAGGAAACGAATCGAAATTTGGCGCAATTGAACGAGGCTAACAAGCTAATGGTAGCGTTAAATACCATTGCCTTAAACAGCACATCGCAAAAGGCAGAAACCGGCAGCGTGATCTGCACTAATAACGGAAACTTTTACCTGGCCATAAGCGCAGGTACATTAACGATAGATGGCAGCGATTATATTGCTGTATCGCCGGCATCGCCTATAGGCCACAGGCTAAAAGATAAAAAGGCCGGCGATGAGTTTATTTTGAATGAAAAAACTTATCAAATACAGCACATTCTTTAATTTTTATGCCCGCGATTTGCACACGGATAGAAAATAAAAAATATAGTTTAACAAATTATTGTACAATTGATTGATTTCTATTCTATATTTGGTGTAAACAAATAAAATGACAGCTAACAACTGATCATTACTAAACTAATTTTTTGATGAACATATTCGTAGGAAGCCTTCCGTACTCATTAGAGGAAGCAGATTTACAAGAGCTTTTTGAAGCTTATGGTGAAGTAAGCACCGTTAAAATTATTATTGACAGAGAATCCGGCAGAAGCAAAGGTTTTGGATTTGTTGAAATGCCGGATGATGAAGCAGCACAAAAAGCTATCTCGGGCTTAAACGGATCAGAAGTTAGCGGCCGCTCTATAGCTGTTAGCCAGGCTGAAGACAAAAAGCCAGGTGAGCGCAGAGGCGGCGGTGGCTTTGGTGGCGGCAACCGTGGTGGCGGCGGCTATTCAAGAGATAATAACAGAGGTGGCGGCGGCTACTCAAAAGATAACAGAGGTGGCGGCGGCAGCCGTTGGTAATCTGTAAAAATTACTAAAAAGCAAAGCACTGTATTAACGGTGTTTTGCTTTGATTTTGTTAACACGCTTTCATGAAATTTGTTAGCGTGCTTTTTATTGCCTTTTTTTAAGGTATGGCTTTGTCATCAGGCTTGCATGCCGGCGCCGGTAGCTATAAGCAACCAAGCTTTAGATCACCGGCCATAAATTGTTTTGGTTTGATGGCCCGGATTAAGGGGCTTTGATACTTTTTATTATTTTTGTCAAAAAAACTATAACCAATGAGCGAACTCATTAAGAAACAAGTAACTGATGCAAAAGCTTTAATGGATAAAGCGATTGCCCATGCAGATAGCGAATTATTAAAGATACGCGCAGGCAAAGCCAACCCATCCATGTTAGACGATGTGCATGTAGATTATTATGGCACTCCTACCCCGCTAAGCCAGGTAGGCAGCGTAAATACTCCGGATGCGCGTACTATTGTTGTACAGCCATGGGAAAAAAACCTGCTGCCGGCCATAGAAAAAGCCATTAAAGAAGCCAACCTGGGTGTTAACCCGCAAAACGATGGCGTGATTATCCGCATTAATGTACCGCCGTTAACCGAAGAGCGTCGCCGCGAACTGGTTAAAAAAGCAAAAGGCGAAGCCGAGAATGGTAAAATAGCTATCCGCAACATCCGCAAGGATGCCAACGAAAAGATAAAAAAATTAAAAACCGAAGGTGTTTCTGAGGATGAAATAAAGGTTGGGGAAGCTGAAGTACAGAAACTAACCGACTCTTACATCGTTAAGGTCGACCAACTATCAGAAGCTAAAGAAAAAGATATCATGACGGTTTAATTAAACCTGCTTAAATATTAAAGGGATGGCCGAAAGGTTCATCCCTTTTTTGTTGATGTTCATAGAGACGCAATACATTGCGTCTTTTACAATCAATAGGAGGCGCGAGGTAGAGGCCTGAACTATCGTGCCTCTACGATATGTCATGCTGATTTTATTAACCCAATTGTCAAATTAAAGGGAATGAGCTATTTAGCCATTCCCTTTTTTATATTTTTGTGTTACAACATGAAACTACTCTTATCCTACTTATCAAAACATCGCTGGACAGTTGTCTTGGCGTTGTTGCTTGCCGGACTAAATATTGGCTTTTCGCTGGTCGACCCTATGATCACCGGTAATATTATGGATAAATACATAGTACCTAAAGATAATGTAGTCCATCCCTTCGAATATCGTTTTTACGGTGCCTTGGGGCTTGTAGGTCTGGCCATCGGCGCAGCCATGATATCGCGTATCGCCAAAAACTTCCAGGACTATTTTACAAATATCATCGTACAAAAAACCGGCGCCGAAATGTATGCTGATGGTTTAAAACATTCGCTTGAATTACCTTACCAGGTGTTTGAAGATCAGCGCAGCGGCGAAACCTTAGGTATACTGCAAAAGGTTAGGTTGGATAGCGAAAAGTTCATTACTTCATTTATCAGCGTTTTATTCGTGAGTTTAGTGGGGATGATCTTCGTGATCGTTTACTCGTTAAAGGTAAACTACCAAGTAACGCTGGTTTACTTTTGCGCTATTCCTATCATCACGTTCGTAAGTATGGCGCTAAGCAAGCGCATTAAAACCATCCAACGGAAGATCGTAGGAGAAACTACAGCACTGGCCGGGTCAACTACCGAATCATTACGAAATATCGAGCTGGTAAAAAGCCTAGGTTTGGTTAAGCAAGAGATCGCGAGACTTAACCAAACCACCTATAAAATTCTAGACCTGGAGTTAAAGAAGGTGAAATATGTGCGCAGTATGAGCTTTATCCAAGGGACGGTAGTGAACCTGGTGCGCAGCATAATGGTGTTAGTATTACTTGTGCTGATATTTAAAAATGAATTAACGCCCGGCGAATATCTTAAATTCCTGTTCTATTCGTTCTTCTTATTTAACCCATTGCAGGAACTTGGGAATGTTATTCAATCGTGGCGCGAGTCGCAGATTTCGCTGGCTAATTTTGAAAATATCCTGAATACACCAATAGATAAAAAACCGGAGAAACCCGTATTATTGGAAAAAGTAAGGACACTTGCATTTGATAATGTAAGCTTTAAGCATTTAACTGCTAACCGCAATGCGCTTAATCATATCAGCTTTAAAACAACAACCGGCCAAACCATTGCCTTTGTAGGCCCATCGGGTTCAGGAAAAACTACTTTGGTAAAACTGCTGGTTGGTTTGTATCAGCCATTGCAGGGCGATATTCTTTATAATAATATCCTGAGTAAGGATATCGACCTTGATCAGCTACGCGAAAAGATTGGTTTTGTAACGCAGGATACCCAGCTCTTCTCTGGTACCATTCGCGAAAACCTGCTGTTTGTAAATCCGACCGCAACGGATGAGGAATGTATGAATGTATTGCAGCGTGCGGCTTGCCAAACCCTGCTTGCCCGTGCCGACAAAGGCCTTGACACCGTTATCGGCGAAGGCGGCGTAAAGGTATCGGGTGGCGAAAAGCAACGTTTATCTATAGCGCGGGCATTACTGCGCAAACCCGACCTGCTGGTATTTGACGAGGCTACTTCATCGCTGGATTCCATCACCGAAGAAGAGATCACCGATACCATTCGTGATGTATCGGTCCTGAACGACCATATCACCATATTGATAGCCCATAGGTTATCTACCATTATGCATGCTGATTGTATTTACGTGCTGGAAAAAGGTCATATCATCGAATCAGGCAAACACTTCGACCTGATAGACCAAAAAGGCCTGTACTACGCCATGTGGCGCCAGCAAATTGGCGAGAAGCATACGGTGGATGCGTAGGTACCATCACACCCGCGCGTCATTGCGAGGTATGAAGCAATCTCTTTAAGCTACTCCTTTATGCAAGGCGTATACCCGCCCTAAAGAGATTGCCGCGCTACGCTCGCAATGACGGGTTATAATCAAAGTGGGCTGCCGGAATCCGGCAGCCCACTTTTACTTTTCGTCATGCCGAATTTATGTCGGCACCTCTCGGGATAATAGGGTTTGCAAATCTTATGCTCAACGTGGAGGATGCTGAAACCAGTTCAGCATGACTATTATCTTTATTTTACCAGCGTACCAATTGGTTCGCCTTTGGCAATTTTCATGAAGTTGCCTTCTTTGTTCATATCAAAAACGATGATAGGTAACTTGTTTTCCTGGCAAAGGGTAATGGCGGTCATGTCCATTACGTTTAGCCCTTTATCATACACCTCCTGGAAGGTGATCTCGTCGTAACGGGTTGCGGCAGGGTCTTTCTCCGGGTCGGCAGTATAAATACCATCAACACGGGTGCCTTTTAATACAACATCGGCTTTTATCTCAATTGCGCGCAATGATGCCGCGGTATCGGTAGTAAAATATGGGTTACCGGTACCGGCGCCAAATATCACAATTTTACCGCATTCTAAATGGTGCATAGCACGGCGGCGTATGTAAGGTTCGCAGATCTGCTCCATCTTAATAGCCGACTGCAGGCGGGTTTCTACACCAATACTTTCTAAAGCGTTTTGCAGGGCCATACAATTGATCACGGTGGCCAACATGCCCATATAATCGGCCTGGGCGCGTTCCATCCCGCTTTTTTCGGCGCTGAGTCCTCTAAAAATGTTGCCGCCGCCAACTACAACGGCAATCTCGATGCCCTGGTCTTTTACAGCTTTTATGTCGTGTGCGTATTGCAGCACTTGGTTGTTATCAATACCATACTGGCGTTCGCCCATCAGGGATTCGCCGCTAAGCTTTAGTAGAACTCTTTTGTATTTCATTTATAAAGGGAGATTTATCAAAAATAGATAATAAATGGTATTGTTAAAATTTTATGTGGTTGGTGTTAAATAATTGCCGTTTATTATAGTGGCCAGAGTTTGGTACTGCTCATTAAATACGATCAGGTCGGCATCAAAGCCTGCTTCAATTTTACCCTTAGTTTTTTTTGATGCCAGTTGGGCGGGGTAAAGCGACGCCATGTTAATAGCTTCAGCCAGTTCAATGCCTACCTTTTCTACACAGTTTTGTACCGCTTTAAGCATGGTAAGGCTCGATCCTGATAAGGTGCCATCGGGCATCACGTATTTATCGCCCTCTAACCTGTGCTGGTAAGTGCCCTCGGTAGCCGCGGTAACCGCATCAGTTATCAAAAATAGTTTATTTCCCAGTTCGCGCTTGGCCAAACGTATCATGGGCCAATCCACATGATTGCCGTCGGCAACAATGCTGGTATATGGTTTTTCCTCGAATATAGCGGGAATGTAGCCCGGTTCGCGGTGGTGCATTTGCGGCATCGCGTTAAACAGATGTGTAACTGCTGGTATAGGTTTATTTAAAAACCCTTTACCTTGTTCGTACGTGGCGTTGCTGTGCCCCGATGAAATAATTACACCCTGGGCATGCAGGTAATCTATTACATCCTGATCCTGCAATTCGGGGGCTATGGTCATCATGGTGATAACGCCCTCAGCTTGTTCTATCCAGCCTTTAACTTCGGCAAGTGTTGCCTTTTTGATAAGACCGGCCGGGTGCGCCCCTCTTTTAGCAGCATTCAGGTACGGCCCTTCCAGGTGTACGCCCCAAAAGTTACCCCTTGCTATTTTGCGGTACTCTTTAGCTGCCGCGATGCCTTTTTCAACAATATCATTGGTGTTGGTGCCGATGGTTGCAAAGAACCCCGTAGTGCCCTGGTCAAGCAGGTCATCCTCCATACGCTTTAAAGCTGCCGCTTCGGGCTTGCCGGCAAATAATTTACTGCCGCTGCCATATATCTGCAGATCAATAAAACCCGGGGCAAGATATGCGCCGTTCAGGTTTCTCTTTTCGACACCTGCAGGTATAGCTGTTTCATCAACAATAGCCTTGATCTGGCTGCCTTCAATTAAAACGGCTTTGCCTGCTGCGATGCTACCATCCGAAATCAGGGTGAGGTTATGAAGTGCTGTTATCATAGTGTCGCGTATTTAACAGTTTACGTCATTGCGAGGAACGAAGCAATCTCTACAATAGAAGGTCAATCATGCAAATCGTTCAGCACAGTTCTGAGATTGCTTCGTTCCTCGCAATGACGCGTGGTTAAGAAATCTCAGGGCAAAAAAAATCCCCTCGTTAATAACGAGGGGATAATATAATTAAGCTCCTAAAGCTACCCGCTTAAAAGCGGTAACGGTTAGGCCTTTATCAACCGTATCTAAGAACTGGGCAACAGTTTTAGATGAGTCTTTAACAAACTCCTGGTTTAATAAAGTTGAATCTTTGTAGAATTTGTTAAGCTTACCTGCAGCAATTTTTTCAACCATTGCTTCCGGTTTGCCTTCGGCACGGATCTGGTCTTTTGCAATTTCCATTTCGCGCTCAATGGTGGTGGCGTCAACGCCATCCTTATCAATAGCAACAGGGTTCATGGCCGCAATTTGCATAGCAACGTCTTTACCTGCTTCGTCAGCACCATCAACAGCTTTGCTTAAACCAACCAGCACGGCTAAACGGTAGTTACCATGTATATAGGCAACAACCTTATCGCCTTCAATAACTTCGTATTTAGAAACACCTATCTTCTCACCTATTTTACCGGTTTTGTCGATAACTGCATCGCCAATTTTAACACGTGCATTTTCAACGTCAATTTCCAGGTTGTAAAGTTCTTCGATAGAAGCTGGCTTGGCCTGTACTGCTGCGTTTGCTATTTCGTTACCAAAGGCAACAAACTCAGCGTTTTTAGCCACAAAATCTGTTTCGCAGTTAAGCTCGATGATAACGCCGGTCTTAAAATCTTCAGAAGTACGTGCTATAACAACACCTTCGTTCGATTCGCGGTCCTGGCGGCTGGCAGCAACCTTAGCGCCTTTTTTCCTTAAAAAATCAATAGCAGCTTCAAAATCGCCGTTGGTTTCAGTTAAAGCTTTTTTGCAATCCATCATGCCCGCACCTGTTTGCTGGCGCAGTTTATTTACATCTGATGCAGATATTTGTACTGTAGACATTGTATATGTTTTATAAACCCCCAAACCCCCTGAAGGGGGCTTAGAGATATTAATTATTATTTCCTATTCCCCCTTCAGGGGGTTAGGGGGTAAATTATTCTTCTGTTGAATCAGCAGCAGGGGCTTCAGTTTCAGTAGCAGCTTCGGCTGTTACTTCTGCAGTCCTTTTACGTTTGCCACCTTCAGAGCGGTCAGCTACTTCAGGCGCATCAGCTTTTGCTTTAGCAGCAGCTGCTTCTTTTTCAGTTTCGTCTTCTTTCTCGCGTTTGCGCTCATCTAAACCTTCTTCGATAGCTTTGATGATAATACCGGTGATCAATGAAATTGATTTGGTAGCATCGTCGTTCGCCGGGATAGGGAAATCGATGTTAGATGGGTCAGAGTTGGTATCAACCATCGCAAATGTTGGTATGTTAAGCTTTAAGGCTTCAGATACCGCGATGTGCTCTTTCTTAACGTCGATCAGGAACAATGCAGCAGGTAAACGGTTAAGATCCGAAATACCACCTAACAAGGTTTCTAATTTAATGCGCTCGCGCTGTATCATCAAACGTTCTTTTTTCGACAGGTTGCTGTAAGTACCGTCCTTGGTCAATTTATCGATGTTCGACATCTTTTTGATCGACTTGCGTACGGTAGCAAAGTTGGTTAACATACCGCCCAACCAACGCTCGGTGATGTACGGCATGTTTACGCTTTTTGCATGTTCAGCTACAATATCCTTCGCTTGTTTCTTTGTTGCAACGAATAATACCTTACGGCCTGATTTTACAATTTGTTTGATAGCTGAAGCAGCTTCTTCAACCTTTGATAAGGTTTTATTTAAATCTATAATGTGGATACCGTTACGCTCCATGAAAATGTACTGTGACATTTTCGGGTCCCATTTGCGGGTAAGGTGACCAAAGTGTACACCTGCATCCAGTAAATCCTGATATGTTGTTCTTGCCATTGTTTGTGTCCTCCTTAAATTATCGTTTACTGAATTGGAATTTCTTACGTGCTTTCTTACGTCCTGGTTTTTTACGCTCAACCATACGGTCGTCACGTGTCATTAAACCTTTAGCGCGCAATGCCGGTTTCTTTTCCGGGTCCAGTTCAACAATAGCTTTCGCGATGGCTAAACGAACGGCTTCTGCCTGGCCTTTTACACCACCACCTGCAACGTTTACCTTCACATCAAATTTACCGGCCGAGCCAGAAACTTCTGTGGATTGCATAACGATGTATTGTAATGGTAAGGTAGGGAAGTACTCTTTGTAATCTTTACCGTTAACGGTAATGGCACCATTGCCTTCGCTCAGATAGATGCGGGCAACAGCGGTTTTTCTTCTGCCTGAAGTGTTAGTTGTTGGCATTTTCTTTTCTCCTTGTGATTAAAAATTAAACGGTTTTTGGATTTTGAGCGGCATGAGGATGCTCTGCACCTGCGTAAACATGCAGGTTACCATAAATAGCACGGCCTAAACGGTTTTTAGGTAACATACCACGTACGGCTTTCTCTATCACACGCTCAGGATGCTTTGCCATTAACTCTTTCGGAGAAATGAAACGCTGACCACCCGGATAACCGGTGTACGAAACATATTGCTTGGTGGCAAATTTGTCTCCTGTCAGTTTAACCTTGTCTGCATTAATAACAATTACGTTATCTCCGCAGTCTACGTGTGGGGTGAACCCTGGCTTGTGTTTACCTCTGATCATCATCGCGATCTTAGTACACAAGCGCCCCAAAATCTCATTGTTTGCATCAACAACAACCCATTCTTTATTAACGGTTTTCTTGTTGGCTGAGACAGTTTTGTAACTTAACGTATTCACTTGCTTTTAATTAAATTTATTAAACGTATACTTTACCCCGTATTTACGGGACTGCAAAGATAGGCTTAATTGTTTAATTAACAAATGGTTTTTGTGGAATTATTGGGTGGTATGGTGAGTGGTTAGATCGGTTGATCAGGTGAATGGTCAGGAAGAGTTGACAACAGGGTTATGGTAAACGGCGAAATAAAAATAGTTGTTGACCTAAGATCATAATTTATGAGAACCACTCACAACTCACTCAATCAACCATTCATCATTGTGGCGTTGCCTGTGGCCGGGCTTTACGCTCATACTGCGCAGGCCTTAGCCCAGGGCCGGTATCCGCTGCAATCTCTAACGCGGTTAAATGCGAAAGAGACGCGAGGTATCGCGTCTCTACAGCCAACCGTCATTGCGAGGTACGAAGCAATCTCCTGATAGACACGCGATATGCAAAGCATTCACGCATAGTTTTGAGATTGCTTCGTACCTCGCAATGACGGGTTGGTGGTCTTACCTCTTCTCCACCCTGTCATAAAACCCGCCGAAGCTGTTCATCTTCACAGCATCCTCGGCAAAGAAATCGCCGGGGAATCCCAATTCTATCTTGCTTGCTTCATCGAGTTTGGCTACATGTTCGGGGCTTAGGGTAACGTCTATGGTTTTCAGGTTATCTTTTAACTGGTCAACTTTGGTAGCGCCCACGATAGGAATGCAGCTGAAACCTTTGCTCATGGTCCATTGCAGGGCAACGTGGCTTTCGGATACGCCAAGTTCCTGCGCTATTTCCATTACCACACGGGTTATCTTCTCAGCGCGGGCATCAAGGCGTTTGCTGTCGGGCTTTATGCGGCCTTTATCGCCTTTTAAGTATTTGCCGGTTAATGCGCCACCGGCCAGCGGTGCCCAGGGGGTAACTGTCATACCGAAGTGTTTAGCCATAGGTATCAGTTCGCGCTCGGCAGTACGGGCCAGCAGGCTGTACTCTACCTGCAGGGCGATGAACTGGCTCCAGCCCATCAGCTCGGCAAGGGTATTGCCTTTTGCTACTACCCATGCGGGTGTATCGCTAATGGCGGCGTAAGTTATCTTACCTTGCTTGATCAGATCGTCCATGGCACGCAGCACCTCATCAATGGGGGTTATATCGTCCCATATGTGCAGGTAAAGCACATCTATAAAGTCGGTTTTTAATCTTTTCAAACTCTCCTCAACACTGCGCATCATATTTTTACGGTTGTTGCCGCTGGCGTTGGGGTTAGTGGTATTATCCTTTAAGGTGTATTTAGTGGCCAGTACAAAATAGTCGCGATCCTGATTAGCCAGGTAATCGCCGATAATTTTTTCGCTGGTGCCCAGCTTGTATATGTTGGCTGTATCCAGGAAATTGCCGCCCGCGTTGGCGTAGGCATCCATTATTTCAAAGCTGGTGGCAGCATCTGCCCCCCAGCCGCCTTCGGTGCCAAAACCCATGGTACCTAAACAAAGCTCGGATACCTTTAGCCCCGAGCGGCCCAATAATTTATATTTCATGATGGTAGTTTTATAATGAACGTTTTAAGCAAAACTGCGGTTTTAAAAGCTCAAATAAAAATGCCGGGTAAACAATAGGGTAAGCTGATTGTAAATATATTAAACGCACGCCCATGAAAATTATCAATACCGATACCCCGATAAATGCCAGTGAATACGCTGATTTTTTGCGGCAAAAACTACTACCCCTGTTTAAGGAGCGGCGCCAGGTGGAGCTTACCTTTAACATTGTAAATACCGACGACAGTATTGAGATACAAAATACCGATATCTACGACGGCTTTTTATTCCGGTTTGAGTTTAAAGGGAATGAAATAGATGTTATCAAATCTGAGCATTATACTGATGATGTAAATGTGCTCACGTTAGAGGACATACTAAATAACCTGTATATGGAATTCCCCGGAAGGGACAATATCAGTTTAATTGAAGAAGGCTCTTAAAAAGAGCCTTCCGTATTTATATCCTATCCGTATATCCAGCTGAACTTATATTCCAGCATAGGGTTTTTCATACGTTCGGCAACGCGTAATAAACGTGCAGGCAGGTTCATGATGTAATCGCGGGCTTTTTCGCCGTCTTCTTTCAGGTCGCTAACGCTCTCGATGTGCCAATCCTCAATCAATTCTTTTAATATATCTACGTAATCAATAGCGGTATATATACCGAGGCGTTCGGCGGCATCGGTAAAATGACCGAAGGTTTGCCCGATCTTTAAACCAATTTCGCGAAGGAAGTGCGCCGGCATCACAATTTTTTTACGCATCATATCTTCAAAAGCAAGCATAGCTTCGTTAGGGTCAACCTCAAATATTTTGCTGATGAAGTATTTATAGGCCTTGGCGTGGCGAGCCTCGTCGCCGGCAATAACACCGCACATTTTAGATAATAACGTGTCACCATCCTTTTTGGCCTGCGATGCCACCCTGCGGTGCGATACATTGGTGGCCAGCTCCTGGAACGACGTATAAATAAAGTTACGGTATGGGTCGTGGCCGGTACCTATATCAAATCCATCCGCAATTAAATAATGGGTAGAAACCTCCATGGCCCGCATATTCACCCGGCCGCTCAGGTATAAATATTTATTCAGCAGATCGCCGTGGCGGTTCTCTTCGGCCGTCCATAAGCGGGTCCACTTCATCCAGCCGCCTTCTTCGTTATCTGACACCCCCTCAACCATGGTTAACCACGATTCGTAGGTGGGCAGTGCTTCTTCGGTAATCGTATCGCCAATTAATACGGCAACAAGATCGTACGACAAGCCACGGGCGCTTTCCTGCATTTCTTTAATTTCGCTGAAAAACGTATCCCTTGAAGCATCAGGTAAAAAATCTGATGGCTGCCATATTGTATCAATGGGTTTTAAGTACTCGTTCATCTTTTCGAGCATGAACTTTTCTATGTGCCCCATTACCTCCTTACGTTTTTCTTCGTAAAATTTCATAGTCCTTTATTAGTATGCAAAGTTAGTAATTTAATGCCAATATATTATTTCACTATTTTATAGTCAACACCTGTTTCATGCACGCCAACAAAGTTTTTGATAGCGGGCGGGCCGTTAAATAAAACGAGACTTGAAATAAGGTCATCCCCGGCAAAGTGTGCCATACGGCTAACTCATAACTATTGTTAAAGTTTGACACCCTGAAAATTAAAGTACGCTTTTATCTACCTCCCCTATTGGCGGCTTATTGTATATTCCACAAAAAACTTTTCAGCGCTTTGCTGTTTATGCCCCGGGGCTATAGTAAGCCACCGATCATTATTTCGGGCGTTTCGTTAGGGATTTATTATCATTAAGGTAGCTGTAGTGGTAATCAATTATTAACTTTAACCCATACTTATCACATTGTTTCAAAACTTCATCAATATGTGCAAATACTTTCTCATGAGGTATAAAAGCAGCCTTGAAATATGCAAATGCAACCGGCAGCGTTACGTTTTTAAACCACAATACCTTAATTAATACAATGCTGTTGTTTTTTATGGGCTTTATACTTAAAACACCTTTATTTCACGTTTGCGCTAACCACGGTATGCAAACCCCGTTTTGCGGGCTATTTGCGCGTGTAAACGCTATTTACTGCGGGCTTACAGGTATTGGAGTGCTTTTTGCGTTAATGCCCTGCATAATTACTATAATAATAGGCAGCTTTGTTGTCAGCTTTGAAATTCCATTTTTAGTTACCGCGTTTTTCAATATATTAACCGTATAAAAGGCTGGGATTATTTTATATTATACTTAAGGACACAAAATGTTTGTTCAAATTTCAAAAGAGGAATATAAAAAGGAGATATCCAAAAGGGCATGGTATCAAACCAATAATATAATCTGGACAATTATATTTCTATATCCTATTTTCAGCATTATCGATTTCATTTACGCCAATGGCATTTGGCTGCAGTTTTTTATCGTAAGAATAATCACCGTGCTTGTTATATACGGCTTGTATAGTTTTTTTCAGGCCCGCAAGTATAATTACCGAACCCTGCTGCACATTTGCTTCTTTTTACTATCGGCAACCTGTGCTGTTTTATGTAATGTGGTTAATATACAGCAGCAAACAACCTATTACTTAATTTTTGCTACCATTATATTGTTTTTTAACCTGCAGGTTTTCTGGGAGCCCATCAACTCTATTGCTCAAACTTTGCTTGCCTTGCTGCTGCTTGCCGTTTGCTACAATATTTTAAGCGATTATTCTGTAGACCTGGTGATAAACAGCGGTGGCCAGATATTTTTCATCATCGCGTTTATATCCTGCCTTATCCCCAACGCCCGCTATAAAGTTATAGCGCGCGATGTACGCTCGCAGATACTCATCGAAAAATCGAACGAGCAGCTAAAGGAGCAAAACCACAACATTAACGAGAAAAACAATATTATAGACCGCCAATACGAACAGTTACGCAAGTTGGACGATCAAAAGAACAGCTTTATTAATATAGCGGGCCACGATCTTAAAAACCTTATCGGCTCCATCATCATGAGCAATAATATGCTAAGGGAAGAAGATTACCGCCTTAGCGCCGACCAAAAAGAATACACCGGTTACATTGCAGAATCGGCTGAAAAAATGCAGTACATGCTTAACAAGCTAATGGATGTTAAAGAGATCGAATCGCCTGAGATGAAATTTAACATGGAGATCTTTGATATCAATGCCGAGGTTACGCATGTGTTTAAGGGCCTGCTCGAAACTGCCCACATGAAAAACATACACCTTACCGATAATATTTTAAAGCTACCCCTTAACGTAAAGCTTGATAAGGTTTTTGTAGGCCAGGTATTTCAAAACCTGCTATCTAACGCCATTAAGTTTTCGCAAACAAACAACAACATTAAAGTAGTTACCAGTTTGCAGCGCCAAAAGTTTGTTTTTGAAATTATTGACGAAGGGGTTGCCATTGGCCAGGACGAATTGGATATGATGTTTAATAAGCTAAAAACGCTTAACGATGCATCGGGCACTATGGAAAGCAGGCTGGGCCTGGGCTTATCCATTGCCAAACTAATGACAAAAGAACTCGGCGGCGAATTAATTTACCGCAGCGACGATAACGGAAATTATTTTAGAGTAGAATTTTACGTAATAAACTAACGCTTATAACCTGATGAACAGATTTTTTACCTTCCTGGCATTTATATTTCTTAGCACTGCTTCGTTCGGGCAATCCATTTTGTCGTTCAAAGCATTGGGCCATGCCGATGACGAGCCCATATTTGGTATGAGCGGGGCTACTTCATTCTATTTTAAAATAACGCCACAGTATGAAATAAGCGGGAGTAAGCTGGTTATTTATTTTGAACCATCGCAGGCGCTGATACGCGACAGGTCGTACATCAACCTTTTCCTTGGTTCAAAACCGGTATACAGCGGCCGTTTAACAAAAGATTCCGTTCAAAAAATAATGCTAAACCTTACCCCTGCGGATGTTTCGGCCGACAGGTATTTGAAGATTACGGTAAAAACCCTTTTAACCATTACTGACGACCAATGCCGCGACCTTGACAACCCCGCTATGTGGCTAAAGGTTAAAAACTACTCGTACCTGTCGTTGGTAAAAAGCAACAAAAACTTTTTTAACAACATAAACATCAGCAATTGCTTCGATTCAAAAACGGCTATAGTTTATAACAGCAACCCAACCCTTCACGATCTTAAAGCGGTTGCATGGGCTTATTCGAGGTTAAAGAAAACGCAAACAAAAACCATCAATGTATTTGAGCTAAGCAAATTACCCGATACGGTACGTAACTATATTATGGTAGGCACAATGCCTACGCTGCGCGCCGATAAGCGCGCGTTGGTAAAAGTAACCCCACAGGCCAACCAGGGGCTGTTGTATTTGCATAAATCCGTGTCGACAGTAACCGATACGGTAACCCGCATGGTTGACCTGGGCGGCAAGTTTATGGAGGTAAAATCAGTATCGCAGGAGGTTGTGCCTACCGAAATATTGTTTGTTACCGGGGGCGATGACACCGGCTACGAAAAAACCATTACCGCCCTCGGTAACATGAACGTGCTGAATTCAACCTTTGGCGATTACCTGCTGGTTAATAAGGCGCAAAACACCTTCTTTAAAACCATCGATGAAAACCGCTCTAAACTATCGCTGAAACAAATTGGCGGTGTAAGCGATTTCTTATCGGGGATAGGTTCGTTAAAAAGTTCTTTCAATTTTAAAAACAGCGATTTTAGCTTTACGCCTAAAGAGGTTGAAATACGCATTGTAGCCAATTACAGCAGCCTTAACCCGGGCGACCGCGGTTTCTTTAATATTTACCTGAACGGTTTACTGTTGAGCAGCGAAAAGCTGGACGCCTCGGGCAAATTAAACACATCGGTAACCATTAACCGCTACCAGCATCATAAATATAACACCCTTGAGGCCGAGTTTAGGTTTTATCCTAACAATGGTAACTGTAAAAACAGCTTCACCAATTTCTTTGCCGAAATTGACGTGGATAAATCGTACCTGGAATCAAAAAACCCATTTATTACCAGCGACCTGAGTTTTTACCAATACCCCGAGGCATTTAACAGTGGCACAACACGCATAGTAGTATCAAAAAAGTTTGCTAAATATGCTGCCGGCGCCATGGGCGAGATTATTTATGAACTGAATAATAACATCAACGCCAATAACTTCCCCGAGTTTTTGTACTCCGAGGACGTGATCGCCAATCAATCGGAACTAAAGAAAAACAATATTATAGCGTTGCTGGCTAAAGACGACCCCCTGTTCACCAGGAATGAATTCCCTGACGCGCCTATTAAATTCGACCGCAACTTCAGGCTTTATAATACCGATAATAATACTATTGTCTATTCCCTGTCTGACACCACGTCAAACGGGCTGGCCCAGATATTTTACGGGCGAAGCAACAACGCAACCCTTGTGTTAACCGCAACTGGCACACACCTGGCCGAGGCATTTTTATCGGCATCCAAATCTATTACCGAGCAGCTGTCAACCCTCAGCAGCAACGTTTGTATATCTGATGTCAACAATAATAAGTACCTGTTTAATATAAACAAATCAAGCGAAAACCTGGAGTATATCGATACTAAAAGCGCCCTTACCCGCTTTTGGGACAATTACAACCTGTATATCTTATTAGGTATACTGGTGCTTATCCTGTTGTCGTTCCTGTACATACGTTCGCGGGTACAAAAATCGCAGGATCTGTTTAACGATTAACACCGCAACCTCAAAAATTTAACTGATATTAATTCATGAGGATATCAATTCCCGAATTATTAACTAATGATGGCTTTATTACAGCAGGCGAACGCGAGGAGATTGAACAACATTCAATGGAATCGGGCTTATCCTTCATTAAAATTGCCTTAACTTCGGGATATATATCGCGCAAGAACTACGACAGATCGTTACTTAACGCGGGGTACACCATAAGCGAACACCCGCGCGGAGAAGCGTATGATAGCGAAGTCTTAAACAAAATCGACCTTAATTTCGCACACGACAGGCTGGCTATCCCTCTGCGCATCCAAAACAACAAAGTGGTTTGCCTTATGGCCTCGCCGGACGACCCCCTGTTTTTGGATTATATAAGGTTCACCTACGATCGCGAAGCCGAAGTGATCATAGCATCCGACCTGGATATAACCTGGTTAAGCAATAAGCTATTAGGCGAAAAATATATCAAGTCGTCGGTGTTCGAGCTCATGAAACGCGACCCGGATAACTCGGCTATTGTAACGTTCTCTACCGCGCAGCTCATCTTTATTTTTATAATCATTGGCCTGGTTACTATTGGGCTGGTTATAAGCTTTAAAAACACATCCATAATTGTTAACGTTATCATCAGTTCGTTCTTTTTGGTAGCTATTATTTTTAAGCTGTTCCTGGCGCTGGTAGGCTCCCGTTTCGAACTTCACCAGGCGGTTACCCGCGACGACCTGAAGCAGGTTAAGGATAGTGAGCTGCCCGTTTACACCATATTGCTGCCCGTTTACAAAGAGGATAAACTGATAAAAAAGCTAATATGGAACCTGCAGTCTATTGATTACCCGCGCCATAAGCTGGATATTAAGCTGCTGATAGAAGAGGATGATGACAAAACTTTCAACGCGGTAAAGAACCTTGACTTCCCGGCCGTATTTGAGGTGATAGTGGTGCCTTTTCATATGCCTAAAACCAAACCAAAGGCCTGTAATTACGGGCTGCACTTTGCGCGTGGCAAATACCTCACTATCTACGACGCCGAGGATATACCCGATACCGACCAGTTAAAAAAAGTGGTAGCGCTTTTTAACAAACTGCCGTGGGATTATATTTGTGTGCAAAGCGCCCTAAACTACTTTAACCGCAACGAGAACTTCCTTACCAGGATGTTCACCCTCGAATACTCGTATTGGTTTGATTATATGCTTCCGGGACTCGATACATTGGATATACCTATCCCCCTGGGCGGTACAAGCAATCACTTTAAGCTTAACGAATTGGTAGAGCTGGGCGCCTGGGACCCCTTTAATGTAACCGAGGATGCCGACCTGGGCGTAAGGGCGTATGCAAAAGGCTATAAAATAGCCATCATTAACTCTACCACCTACGAGGAGGCCAATAACGAGCCATTTAACTGGATACGCCAGCGCAGCCGTTGGATAAAAGGCTACATGCAAACCTACCTGGTACACATGCGGCACCCTGTTGAGCTATGGAAAGAAATTGGCTGGCGCGGATTTTTAGGCTTTAACTTTTTTATAGGCGCAACGCCGGTAACTTTTTTAGTATACCCGCTAATGCTGGCCTTTTTTATATGCTATGTAGTGTTTGATCTTTCGAGCATACGCACCCTTTTTCCCGACTGGGTTTTATTTATGTCGATATTTAACCTGATGGTAGGAAATATCCTGATGATATATGTGAATATGATAGCGGTATTTAAACGCCGCTATTACGAGTTGATACTGTTTGCCATAGCCAACCCTATTTACTGGCTAATGCACTCGATAGCTGCATACAAGGGATTGTACCAATTAGTAACCAAGCCTTTTTACTGGGAAAAAACCAATCACGGGTTAAGTAAGGTTAACAGCCCCGTAAACGTTGTAAAATAATGAAGTTAACAGGTACTATATATTTGGCCATACTTACCCTGTTGCTGGTAATTTACTACCTGGTATGCGGCATTTATTTAAACAACCTGAACTACTATAACCACGAGTCGTTATTTTATATCGAAAAAGCGAAAATAGTTTTTGAGGGTTTGGGCAACCGTTTAAAAGTAATGGGCTTAACCACGCCCATGATACCTTTTTACACCACTTTTATATTTACTATTTTCAGTAACACGCTCGCACCCGTATTGGCCTCGGCAATTGGCACCGGCGTGTTGTTTTATATTATTGCAAGCACCGTGGCAAAACGCCTTAACGATGAAGGTTATATCTGGCTGCTGCTTGTAATTTTTTTGCTTCATCCCGGCATTATTTACACCGCCGCATCCGGCAAAAGCATCTATCTTATCTTAATATTCTTCTTCCTGTTTTTTTTAAACCTGTTTAAATTCTACCGGTCAAATACAACTTTCCACGTATCAATTGCCAGTATTTGCCTGGTGATGCTCATTTTTTGCGATTATAAATTTATTTGGTTAACCCTGTTCTTTTTGCCCCTGGTGTTATCCATTACCCTGCATAGTTTAAACCTTGGCGAGCAGGAATCTATCTTCCGCCTATTTTTAAGCTTCAACAGCCCATCATTAAGGCGCAAGCTGATAAACAAAACATTTGCGCTGTATATTATTTTATTTAGCCTGCCGCTGGTAGCTGTATTATGCTACAAGTTGCTTAACCTTACACATGCCAACGATCTTAATTACTTTGCCGAAAGCCCTTATGCTACCTGGAATGTATTAATAGATAAGTTAAGTTTCGACCAGCAAACCACCAATACCAATTATAAGATCCCCGAAATTTCTGTTCTTCTATCAGCAAGGGTCGTGCTTTTTTGCCCCATGGTACTTATTGCCATGTATCTGTTCAGAGAGAGTACCTACCAGGTTTTAACCATCCTGATCCCTTTTGCATTTATCGAGTTTCTGCACATCAAATACGATAAGGTATTTTTGGCGTACCAGTATTACATGATATTTTTAATATTGGCTTATTTGTGCGTTATATTTAAAGCACATACCGTAAAAGACCAAAAAAACTTTAAAATTTTATTGGCTTTTACGGTTGTTTTTCAGCTATACTTTGGCTGGTACTACCTAAGCACCTCTTCGATACCCGAAGAACAGAACTTTGTAAAAGTACTTTTTAACCGGGAGGAGGATGATAAGCAACAGGATAATATTGATGTTGCAAATTACCTGAACAGCCTTCCTTCAGATTCGCACGTATTGGTAGATGATGCTATTGCTTATGGCGTAATAGCCTTTACAAACGATATAAAGCCCCTTATAATGCCTTACGAAAGCAATTTTTTAAGCGCGCTGGAATCGCCTGATAAATATGCAGACTATGTGGTTGTCGCAACCGCTAAAAACGTGGTATCGGGGTATACGCAACTCAATAACAAGTATATTGTTACCATAAGCCAAACCATACCGGATATTAACTTCCGTAAGGTTTTTGAAACAAACGACTGGGTGGTATATCGCATCATCACCAACGGAAGCGAGCCTTTTTAACAACACAACCTACGCGTTACTTAGCGCGCAGCTTGTGTGGTTTGATGTGGCCGCTTAGTGGCTCACAACGTTCGCAAGTTCGCTTACATCAGTTTTTAACTTTTTTGCGCCCTTATGCTTCTCCTTCAGATAATCTTGCGCATGCTCCTTCAATTCGGCTGCCTCGGCCTCTATATCGGCTTTACGTTTGATATACAGATATACAATCGCACCTGCAAAGATTGCCCCAAGCGCCAAACCTGCTACTAATTTACCGCTGCTGCTATCGTGTTTCTTAAATGGATTTTTCATAGTATATGGTTTTATAAAGCAACACACCGCTCCCAATTTGGTTCTGTTTTATTTAAAATACTGCAGGCGCGTATACTCGCCCTTAACAATTCCAATATTTAAATGGTGACATAACCATGTCAGTAGTTAAAAACGGAAGTAGCTGATAATGAAGTATTCACGAGTGTTCACGGTGTGAACGTGCGCCGAACGTGAACGCTTTTCCAGATGTGCAGATGTGCAGATTTCAGATGTGCAGATGCCTTCATGAACTATGGACCATGGACTATGGTCAAAAGGTTTAAAAACAAGAAAACCCTTTAGTATTGCTACTAAAGGGTTTCTTTAAAGTTTGGCACCGACCTACTCTCCCACATTTTACTGCAGTACCATCGGCTCTGGCGGGCTTAACTTCTCTGTTCGGAATGGGAAGAGGTGGACACCGCCGATATAGGCACCTGAAGGTTTTTAGATCTGAGTATTGAGATATGAGATTTGAGACTCATGATCTTAATAACAAATCAATATTTTATAGATGTAAGCGGAGTTTGAGGAGATTTTCATCTCATGTCTCATATCTCACGTCTCATATCTAAGACAATAATTGAAAGAAGTAATAATCAGAGAAAACAACAGCTTTGTTTTGTTCGGTTCATTGGTATCATTCGTTCATTTGTTTATTAGTATTGCTACCAATGAACTATTGAACTATTGAACCAATGAACCATTCATTACCTGCTATGAGAAAGCTTCGGATTATTAGTATTACTCGACTTTGATGTCACCACCTTTATATCTGTAACCTATCAACGTAGTAGTCTGCTACGATCCTCAATGGAAGTCTCATCTTGTGGCTAGTTTCGCACTTAGATGCTTTCAGCGCTTATCTATTCCCAACGTAGCTACTCTGCAGTACACCTGGCGGCATAACAGATTCACCAGAGGTTAGTCCAACCCGGTCCTCTCGTACTAAGGTCAGCCCCACTCAAACTTCCAACGCCCACAACAGATAGGGACCGAACTGTCTCGCGACGTTCTGAACCCAGCTCGCGTGCCACTTTAATGAGCGAACAGCTCAACCCTTGGGACCTTCTCCAGCCCCAGGATGTGACGAGCCGACATCGAGGTGCCAAACCTCCCCGTCGATATGAGCTCTTGGGGAGATCAGCCTGTTATCCCCAGCGTACCTTTTATCCTTTGAGCGATGGCCCTTCCATGCAGAACCACCGGATCACTATATCCGTCTTTCGACCCTGCTCGGCTTGTCTGCCTCACAGTCAAGCAAGCTTATGCTATTGCACTCCGCGTACGGTTACCAAGCGTACTGAGCTTACCTTTGAAAGCCTCCGTTACCTTTTTGGAGGCGACCACCCCAGTCAAACTACCCGCCAAACAATGTTCTCGACATTATCGAGTTAGACACCAAATACAGAAAGGGTGGTATTTCAACGTTGGCTAACCTACTCCTAGCGAAGCAGGATCACAGCCTCCCACCTATCCTACACATCCTGTATCCGATATCAATGTTAAGTTGTAGTGAAGGTGCATGGGGTCTTTCCGTCCCGTTGCGGGTAACCGGCGTCTTCACCGATACCACAATTTCACCGAGCTCATGGCTGAGACAGCGCCCAGATCGTTACACCATTCGTGCAGGTCGGAACTTACCCGACAAGGAATTTCGCTACCTTAGGACCGTTATAGTTACGGCCGCCGTTTACCGGGGCTTCGATTCAATGCGTCGCCATTGCTGACTAACATCCCCTCTTAACCTTCCGGCACCGGGCAGGTGTCAGGCCTTATACGTCATCTTTCGATTTTGCAAAGCCATGTGTTTTTGTTAAACAGTCGCCTGGGCCTTTTCACTGCGGCTGATATTGCTATCAGCGCCCCTTCTCCCGAAGTTACAGGGCCATTTTGCCGAGTTCCTTAGCCATGATTCACTCGAGCACCTTAGGATTCTCTCCTCGACTACCTGTGTCGGTTTACGGTACGGGTTTTTATAACCTGAAGCTTAGCGGGTTTTCTTGGAAGTCTGATTACCTGAACTATCACCTTACCCGAAGGCTCAGTGTACTATCTGCTTTCAGCAAGGTCTGCGTACTTAACTACAAACCCTATACCTACTGCATTTAACGAACTATTCCGTCAGTTCGCGTCAGTGTCACTACTCCGTCACCGCATCGCAGTTATAAAAAGTACTGGAATATTAACCAGTTATCCATCGGCTACGCCCTTCGGCTTCACCTTAGGCCCCGACTAACCCTGATCCGATTAGCGTTGATCAGGAAACCTTAGTCTTTCGGTGGGCGGGTTTCTCTCCCGCCTTATCGTTACTTATGCCTACATTTGCTTTTCTAATTCCTCCACAGTCAGTTGTCCTTCCTGCTTCGCCGGCAATTAGAATGCTCCCCTACCAGTGCAATAAATTGCAATCCATAGCTTCGGTATAACGCTTAATGCCCGTTTATTATCCATGCCCGATCGCTCGACTAGTGAGCTGTTACGCACTCTTTAAATGAATGGCTGCTTCCAAGCCAACATCCTAGCTGTCTGTGCAATCGGACCTCGTTAGTTCAACTTAGCGTTAATTTGGGGACCTTAGCTGATGGTCTGGGTTCTTTCCCTCTCGGCCATGGACCTTAGCACCCATAGCCTCACTGCAGTGTATATTATACAGCATTCGGAGTTTGTCTGGATTTGGTAGGATTTGACTCCCCCGCACCCAATCAGTAGCTCTACCTCTGTATAACTTTACCACCACGCTGTTCCTAAAAACATTTCGGGGAGTACGAGCTATTTCCCAGTTTGATTAGCCTTTCACCCCTACCCACAGATCATCCGGAAACTTTTCAACGTTTATCGGTTCGGTCCTCCAGTACCTGTTACGGCACCTTCAACCTGTCCATGGGTAGATCACAAGGTTTCGCGTCTACCCCCTCTGACTCTGCGCCCTTTTCAGACTCGCTTTCGCTTCGGATCCGTGTCTTAAACACTTAACCTTGCCAGAGAGGAGTAACTCGTAGGCTCATTATGCAAAAGGCACGCCGTCACAGAACAAGTCTGCTCCGACCGCTTGTAAGTACACGGTTTCAGGTTCTATTTCACTCCCCTGTTCGGGGTTCTTTTCACCTTTCCCTCACGGTACTGGTTCACTATCGGTCTCTCAGGAGTATTTAGCCTTACCGGATGGTGCCGGCAAATTCCCACAAGGCGTCTCCGACCTCGCGGTACTCAGGATACCACTATCCTATCATTACTTACCCGTACGCAGCTCTCATGCTCTATGGCCGGGTTTCCCACCCCGTTCCGGTTCATTCTGATATTCATGTTGTGGTCCTACAACCCCAATTATGCCGTAACATAACTGGTTTGGGCTTCTTCCATTTCGCTCGCCACTACTCTGGAAATCATTATTATTTTCTCTTCCTCTGCTTACTTAGATGTTTCAGTTCAGCAGGTTTGCGCATTTATGCGACTAGTCTTCAACTAGCCAGGTTTCCCCATTCGGAAATCCGCGGATCAATTCATATTTGCTGATCCCCGCGGCTTATCGCAGCTTATCACGTCCTTCATCGCCTCTGAGAGCCAAGGCATCCCCCGTGTACCCTTTCTTACTTTCTTCTATACTTGTACCGCTTTTGCTCGGTACTGTATGCTTTTTGATTATGTTGCCGTTCAGAACAAGATATTAGAATCAAGAACCAAGATTTCCTGCCGAAGCCGCCCGTCTTTTATCTGCAATCCCTTTTCTCAAGGTCCAAAGCCTGCAACAGTCCTCTACTGTTGTTTTCTCTTTTTGAATTACTTCTTCCAATATGTCAAAGAACGTTCGTTTAGATTTGAGTACTGAGATTTGAGATCTGAGACCGATTTGCATCCTGTCTGATATCTCATATCTAATATCTCACATCTTAACTTGGTGGAGAATAACGGATTCGAACCGTTGACCCCCTGCGTGCAAGGCAGGTGCTCTAGCCAGCTGAGCTAATCCCCCTTTCAGATGTTTCTGTCATTGGTTGAGTCATTAGGTCATTGGCTTTGCAGCTTTTGACTTTTAACTTTCAACTTTTGACTTACCGTGTAGTCCCGAGCAGATTTGAACTGCTGACCCCTACATTATCAGTGTAGTGCTCTAACCAAGCTGAGCTACAGGACTGTTTGATTTCGGATTTGTGATGTACGATTTTAGATTTCAATCGTCATTCGTAAATCGTAAATCGTAATTACTTACAATCTTGCCACGCTCATGGTTGAACCACTGATGGCTTCATCTTCCGGGTTGTTTTTTTAAGAGAATAAATAAGAAAATAATCATGCAGGTAACAGTTTCCTGTTAATGCGTTACTAAGGTTGTTTGGATAATGCTCCAGAAAGGAGGTATTCCAGCCACACCTTCCGGTACGGCTACCTTGTTACGACTTAGCCCCAGTTACCGACTTTACCCTAGGACGCTCCTTGCGGTTACGCACTTCAGGCACTTCCAGCTTCCATGGCTTGACGGGCGGTGTGTACAAGGCCCGGGAACGTATTCACCGCGTCATTGCTGATACGCGATTACTAGCGAATCCAACTTCACGGGGTCGAGTTGCAGACCCCGATCCGAACTGTGAATGGCTTTACGAGATTGGCATCCTGTTACCAGGTAGCTGCCCGCTGTACCATCCATTGTAGCACGTGTGTAGCCCCGGACGTAAGGGCCATGATGACTTGACGTCGTCCCCTCCTTCCTCTCTATTTGCATAGGCAGTCTGAATAGAGTCCCCACCATTACATGCTGGCAACTATTCACAGGGGTTGCGCTCGTTGCGGGACTTAACCCAACACCTCACGGCACGAGCTGACGACAGCCATGCAGCACCTAGTTTCGTGTCCCGAAGGACTGAGACGTCTCTGTCTCATTCACTAACTTTCAAGCCCGGGTAAGGTTCCTCGCGTATCATCGAATTAAACCACATGCTCCTCCGCTTGTGCGGGCCCCCGTCAATTCCTTTGAGTTTCACCCTTGCGGGCGTACTCCCCAGGTGGAATACTTAACGCTTTCGCTTAGACGCTGACCGTATATCGCCAACATCGAGTATTCATCGTTTAGGGCGTGGACTACCAGGGTATCTAATCCTGTTTGATCCCCACGCTTTCGTGCCTCAGTGTCAATAACACTTTAGTAAGCTGCCTTCGCAATTGGTGTTCTGTGACATATCTATGCATTTCACCGCTACTTGTCACATTCCGCCTACCTCAAGTGTATTCAAGCCCATCAGTATCAAAGGCACTGCGATAGTTAAGCTACCGTCTTTCACCCCTGACTTAATAGGCCACCTACGCACCCTTTAAACCCAATAAATCCGGATAACGCTTGGATCCTCCGTATTACCGCGGCTGCTGGCACGGAGTTAGCCGATCCTTATTCTTACCGTACATTCAGCCCTCTTCACGAAAAGGGGTTTATTCCGGTACAAAAGCAGTTTACAACCCGTAGGGCCGTCTTCCTGCACGCGGCATGGCTGGTTCAGGCTTGCGCCCATTGACCAATATTCCTTACTGCTGCCTCCCGTAGGAGTCTGGTCCGTGTCTCAGTACCAGTGTGGGGGGTCATCCTCTCAGATCCCCTAAACATCGTAGCCTTGGTAAGCCATTACCTTACCAACTAGCTAATGTTCCGCATGCCCATCTTGTTCCTATAAATATTTGATTATCTTATGATGCCATAAAATAATGTTATGCGGTGTTAATCTCTCTTTCGAGAGGCTATCCCCCTGAACAAGGTAGGTTACATACGTGTTACGCACCCGTGCGCCACTCTCATGAGAAGCAAGCTCCTCAATCCCGTCCGACTTGCATGTATTAGGCCTGCCGCTAGCGTTCATCCTGAGCCAGGATCAAACTCTCCATTGTATAATGTGTTGTTCAAATCCAGACCCTATTAACTCAATCAATAGAAATCTGTAAAAAAAATATTCTCTTACATTATCCCATCCCTCAAGTCTCGCTCTTAACATTCAGAACATCGCTGTCCTGCTGTTACGCTGCATAATTTATTCTCTATCTCTTTTAAGAACTTTTCGCTTCGCCTCGCGGTTCAGCTTTTATGTTGTCGACCGTTGCGGTCTAAACTTTCAATGTTTTTTTTGAAAACCCTTGTGGTTTTCTTTTTTCAATGCTTTGCTTCGTTGTAGAAGCGGCTGCAAAGGTGCGATTATTTTTAATTCGTGTCAAGTGTTATTTTCACTTTTTTTGAAATTATTTTCTCGCTTCGTTTTTTCAATTAACAACCGCATTACCTTTCGTTATTGCGGGCTGCAAAGGTGCAAATAATTATTGTGTTTGGCAAGCGAAAAATCACATTTTCAAACTTTTATTTATTCGCTAAAACTTCAAAAAACAACGCCCTTTTTATTTGAGCGGCCACAAATGTAAGGAGAAAACCCCTACCACTACAAGCATTATTTTAAAATAATTAAAACAATTTTGTAACTACCTGTAAACTAACAATAAACTTTGGCCGCAAATACGTGTATAAACATCAATTGTCACCGCTATAAGTAAAACTATGGGTTATCAGCCCTTAAACAGGGCGCTAAAAATTTTCCGTAAGTTTGATTCAAATATGGATAATTATAATTTTCCGCCGCTTTTTTTTGAGGATCTGAACGCCGAGCCGGGCTTTGACAGGCAAAATTTTATTGATGCGCACCTGGCGGAGGCCGCCCCAACATCTATCAGGATCAATCCTTTTAAGCCATCTGCCACAAAAACAAACGGACAAGTGCCGTGGTGCACCGAGGGATTTTACCTGGATGCCCGCCCATCGTTTACCTTCGACCCGCTGTTTCATGCCGGGGCATACTACGTGCAGGAGGCATCATCCATGTTCATCAGCCATATATTAAATACCATTCGCCCGGATAAGAGCGACCCTATTAAGGTATTAGACCTTTGCGCGGCGCCCGGCGGTAAAACCACGCTGCTAAATTCGGCGATGCAAAGCACCGACCTGCTGGTGGCCAACGAGATCATCAAAACACGCGTACCTATATTAAGCGATAACCTTAACCGCTGGGGTACAACAAACACCATTGTTACCAATAACGACCCAAAGGATTTTAACACTATTCATAGTCTTTTTGATGTGATACTGGTTGACGCGCCCTGCTCGGGTTCGGGTATGTTCCGTAAAGACCCCGCCGCCATGAACGAATGGAGCGAAGGCAACGTAACCCTTTGCCACCAAAGGCAGGAACGCATATTGGAGGATATTTACCCTACGCTAAAAGAAGACGGATACCTAATATATAGTACCTGCAGCTACTCGCACCAGGAGAACGAAGATATACTGGATTGGCTATGCACCGAGTTTGACCTGGAAAGCATCCGGATACCTATATATAAGGAGTGGGGAATTGTTGAGGCCGAATCGCCGGTTAAAAAAGCATGGGGCTACCGCTTTTACCCGGGCAAGGTTAAAGGCGAGGGTTTGTTTGCAGCATGCCTGCGTAAAAAGGAAAGCAGCGGCGGTATATCAAACTACAAAAACAACGCGCAGCAAAAACTACCTGCCAAAGAGATGGATATAGTGAAGGCCTATATTAACAATGCTGACGATTTTTACTTTTTTAAAGTGAATGACGACTGGCTGGCCATCAATCGCGAGCATAAGGAAAGCCTGAACATTTTGCACCGGCATCTGTATATAAAAAAATCGGGCGTGCGGATAGGCAAACTGGCAGGTAAAGATCTGATACCTGACCATGAGTTAGCTTTGAGCTTGGCTATCAATAAGGATGCGGTATTATCTACAGCGCTAAGTAAAGAGCAAGCCATACAATATCTGCGCCGGGATAATATAGATATTGCTGTAAGCGGGAAAGGCTGGAGTTTGATGACTTACGAAGGTTTGGCATTGGGCTGGGCTAAGTTGCTGCCCAACCGGATCAATAACTATTATCCGAAGGAAATCAGGATCATGAGCAGCCCCCCAACCCCCTGAAGGGGAGCGACTAAAGCATTTTAATATTATATGCCTTAAGGCACTCGGCTGCGTTTTTATAGATGTTGTATTTATATTGATAAACATCGATGTGCCCATTGTTTTTTATTGGCTTACCACCTTTGTCCTTCAGCGAATACGTTTTGTTCAATAATTTAAGGCTTGCTCCGTAATACCTTATTAGCGTTTCGTAAATCACGCCATCTTTTACCTCGCTATCAAAGGTATTTGTTTCTTTCTTAAACGCGTATGTATTGCCATCTTCGTCGAAATAATGCGTGTAGGTTATATACCAATCGCCGCTCTGGCTAAAAGGAATTTCGGCAATCATTACTATTTTCCCCAAAGAATCTTTAAGCAAGTTATAAGAATATTCAACTTCATCTGGCCACTTTCCATTTTTTACCCTAACAGGTATCTTTTCTCCGGGTATCTTGGAGTATAACAGAAGTTTCTTGTCATGCTTTTTCACATATGCGTCAACTGCCGCACGTTTACTTTTTAACAATACCAATAGTGAATTTGCTTTAGATCTATCAATCGCTTTAGTTTGGGCAAACCCCGATATACCGGCAGCAAAAAAAACTATAAACAGGCAAAAAGTTTTCATGCACCTAATATATATACTATATATTCTTCCCGTCCACAATCTTAAAGAACTCGTCGCGATAGGTGTCACCTACGGGGATGATCTTATCGCCGATGAAGATGCGGCTGCGCTCGATGCTGTCGATCTTATTGATAGATACGATGTACGATTTATGCACGCGGATAAAGTGTTTTGGCGGAAGGGCGTCCTCCATCTTCTTCATTCCCTGCAACGTAATGATACGCTCGGCGGGGGTAAAAATGGATACATAATCTTTTAAGCCTTCTATAAACAATATATCGTGCAGGTAAACCTTTTGAATTTTATGCTCGGTTTTTACAAAGATAAAGTCGCTCATAAAATCGTCTTGCTGCACGGGCTCGGGCTGTGCGGAAGGCTTTGCAGCCGGTTGTATTATGCCCTGCGCTTTTTGTACCGATTTAAAAAACCTGTCGAAAGCTATCGGTTTTAATAAATAATCTACCACATCAAGCTCATACCCTTCTAACGCATACTGCGGATAAGCCGTTGTTAAGATCACCTTGGTTTTGCCGTTCGCTATCCGCAAAAACTGTATACCGGTAAGTTCGGGCATTTGCACATCCAAAAAAACAAGATCGATGCCATCATCCTGCACCATGGTTAATGCCTCGATAGGGTTGGTGGTTGCTTTAACCAATTGCAGAAAAGGTATCTTGGATATATAATCTTCCAATATATTCAGCGCTAAGGGCTCATCATCAACAACAAGGCAACGAATCATGATTATAAAGCTAAGGATAATTGACAAGTGTATGTATCCGCTTCGTCGCGAATATCTAAATTATATTTTCCGGGGTATAAAAGGTCAAGCCGGCGGCGTACGTTTGCCAACCCAATGCCACCGGATGCATCGCGGTTATGGGTGTGCTTTTTATTCTGGATAAAAAAGTACATGTGGCCATCCTCTAAATTAATTCTAAGTTTTATGGGCGATAACGCATCGTTGGCAATACCGTGTTTAAAGGCATTTTCGATAAATGAGATAAGCAGTAAAGGCACAATTTGCTGGTTCTTCACCTCGCCGTTCACTTCAAAATCAATAAAGGCCTTATTGCCAAAACGTATCTTTTGCAGGTCGATATAGTTTTGCAGGTATTGCAGTTCCTTGCTCATCTCCACCTTATTATCATTACACTCGTACAGCATATAGCGCATAATTTCGGACAGCTTTAAAATGGCCTCGGGCGTAGTATCTGATTTTTGATAAGCCAGCGAGTAGATGCTGTTTAACGAGTTGAATAAAAAATGGGGATTGATCTGCGATTTAAGGAACGAAAGCTCGGCGGTTAAGCGTTGGTTCTCCAGGTCGCGCTGTATGCGTTCGTTCAGGAACCAATCGATAGTGAATTTTAAAACAGTGCTCAGAAATATAAATACAATACTGGTGAACGATGTGCTGAACGTATACTGCCAAAACCCGATGGCTTTGCCCATATGGATGTAGGTAATGGGCCTGAATATAACAGCCAGCCCAAATTTAGAAAGGCCCATTACGATAATGGCGCCTATTACCAGCGCCGCGTAAAGCTTGTATTTCTTTTTATCTAAGTATCTTGGAATGAGTACGAGGTAGTTCAGATAAAAAAGGCCGATATTAACCAGGCCAAACACCACAAATACGATCAGCAGGCTTTGCATACTGCTTTTGCCACCATTACGCGCTACAAACACAAAAAAGGATATGATGCTTGTCCAAAACAGAATGTGCCAAAAAATTTGCCAGCCTTTTTTCATTTATATATAGTGTATTACCTGCATTTTTTAGCCTCACCGTACCCACCCCGGCGAAAAGGGTTCTAAAAGTTCAATTTTAAGTCCACACATTCAGGACAGCTTAGCAAGGCCTAACCTGCATCTAAAGTAGTATTTTGATATGAAACTGGCTATGTAATTATATGTAGCAATAATTTTAACCGATGAACGGGCATTTAGAACCGATGAACGGGCGTGCCTGCCATATTAACCGTTCATCTACAAATGCTGGCTGTTGGTCTAAATGTTTTTAGCAGGTAAAATATTTAGTATTCCTTTGTTTCATCAAAACGATAACACAATGAAAAAGTTAGTTTCAAACTCAAATCCATTTATCTTATTACTGGCCCCTGTAGTATTTGCCATTATAATGGGCGTAAGCTACCAGTTTGAACAAAAAAGACAATTTACCTCACACAACTCGGCTGCACAGGCTACATCGTTATTTATTAAAGGTGTATCTGTAGTTAAAACAGTATGCTCAATCGCAACCGAGAAACTATGGTAATCCAAACGGAAGGCTTGTCTTTTAGCTTCGGCAATCAGCAAGTTGTTAAATCGCTGTCGTTGCAAGTGCCGGCAGGTAGTATATACGGTTTTTTAGGGCCAAACGGTGCCGGTAAAACCACCACCATTAAAATGCTGCTTAACCTATTACGTACGGGCGAAGGCAGCATTCGTATTTTCGGGCTCGAGCTTGAAGCCAACCGCATCAGCATATTATCGCAAATAGGGTCGCTGATAGAGCAGCCGGCTATATACCACCACCTAACCGGCCGCGAAAACCTGATGAACCGCGCCATGCTATTGCAGGTTGACGAACAGCGGGTGGACGAAATGCTGAAACTTGTACAGCTAACCAATGCCGCAGGCAAAAAAGCCGGACAATATTCTTTAGGGATGAAACAACGCCTGGGTATTGCCCTTGCCTTGCTAAGCGACCCCAAATTACTGATACTTGACGAACCCACCAACGGACTTGACCCTAACGGCATTATTGAGATACGCGAACTGATGATGCGCCTGGTAACCACCGGGAAAACCGTATTTATATCGAGCCACCTGCTGGCCGAAATCGAAAAAATGGCTACCCATGTAGGCATTATCAATAACGGCGAACTAATGTTTCAGGGAACTATCCAGGAACTTCAGGATATAAGCCAGCCGCTTATCCATATTGAAACCGATAATACTGTTGATGCCGCCAACCTGTTAAAGCGCAATAATTTTACTGTAACCGATATTAACAACGACCACTTGTTTGTTCCATTTACCTCTAAACAACAAATCGGCGAAATAAATACGCTGCTTGTTCAAAACGGCATAACCGTTTTAGGCATCAGCAAACAGCGCAAGGACCTTGAGCGGTTATTCTTAGATATTACCACCAAAAGCAACTAAACCATCATGAAAGGATTTTTACTATCATTTCAGTCCGAATTTTATAAAAGCCGCAAAACGCTTGGCTTTTGGGGTGCCATTATTTTGCCTTTACTTATAACCGGGCTGGCATTTGTAGCCATTTATTCCAACAGCGATAAATTTGTTAAAATGCCGCCAATGATGCTGTGGGTGCAGTTCAGCATGATAAGCCTGGGCAGCATGGGTTCGTTGCTATTACCCATTTACACCATTTTTGTTGCGTACTCTGTAAACAATGTTGAACATAAGGCCGATACCTGGAAAACCCTATTTAGTTTGCCCATTTCGCGCTGGGCTGTTTATGGCGCTAAATATTTTTACGCGTTTTTCCTGCTTTTTCTGTGCCTTTCGCTGTTTACCGTATTTAATATCGCCTTTGGTAATTTACTAAGTATTGTAAAACCTTCGCTGAAGTTTAACGAGTACCATATGGAGCTGCAGCTGATGCAGGTTTTTTATAAATTATTGTTAGCTGCATTAGGCATACTTTCCATCCAGTTTTTGCTGAGCCTTTTATGGTCGGACTTTTTGAAGCCGATGGGCCTTGGGTTTGTGGCAACCATTACCGGTGTTATACTGGCTTCAAACGATTGGAAATACAGTTACCTTTTCCCTTACGCGCACCCTATGGGCGCTATAAAAAGTATGATAAAACATAATACTAAAGGCCCTGCAAGTAGCTTCGAAATTGATATTTACACCAAAGATGTATATGTGAGCCTTATAGTAGCGGTAGTGATATTTGTTGCCGGGTACTTTATTGTGCAAAGGAAGAGTGTGAAATAGGAGTTAGTGGTTAGTGATTAGAGAATGGTTAAGCGGTTGTTTATAATTGCATAAATGGCTACCTTTAAAGTTAATCACTAATTTAAAGCTTCTTATATGGGCGGCCTTGGTACTCCTGAACTTATCCTGATATTTATAGCCCTATCTTACCTCGGGCTAATCACTTTTAGCTTGATTGATGCTGTCCGTTCAACTTTCAAAGATTCGGTAACCAAGCTGATGTGGGTTTTAGTTATCCTGTTCTTCCCGTTCCTGGGTTCAATACTATACCTTACAATTGGCCGGGGTCAAAAATAGTATGAACCGGGATTAAACAGATTTTCTTGATTTAAGGATTCCTTTGAAGGGCATTAAAGCAATGGATAAGCCATGAGTGTTTGGATATCTTAATTCCCTCCCAGGGAAGGGAATCGCACACCCCATTTCCATTGATTATATCCATAATATTATACGGCTTCACGAACAGATCCGTTTAACTTCATACCCTTGGGTCTTACCTCTTTTTTATCATCCCCATCTTTACGGTACTTGGCAAGGTTTATCAGCAGCACGCTGACCAGTATAATTACCAGTCCGCCTATCTGCAGCCAGGAGATGTGTTCCTGCGCAAACATTACCCCTAATAATACCGCAATAACCGGGTTTACGTACGAGTGTGTACTTACCTGCGTTGCAGGCCTAACCTGCAGCAGCCACACATAAGCGGTAAACGCCGCTATCGATCCAAAAAATATCAGGTATAAAACCGCCATCCATGCCTGGGCGGGCACTTGCGTTATGTCGAAGTTTGCAAATTCGTTATGCAGGGCGCTTGCCGGTAAAAAAGCGATGCCGACAATCAGCATTTGCCAGGCCGTGGTAACCCTTGCCGGGCTGCTGCTGCCTTTGTATTTTGAATACAAGGACCCTGCCGCCCATCCTATCGGGCCTATTACCAACAAACATACGCCCCATATCTTAGCATTGTTGTGTGTGCCGCCAAGTGTATTAACCACCTGTTCACCAAACAGCAGTATTACGCCTGCAAAGCCTATAATTAAGCCCACAACTGTTGCGGTGCTGCGCAGGTTCTGTTTCCAGTTTCTTTTATCAAGCACCACAAACCATATAGGGTTGGCCGATACCATAATGGCTACCATAGCGCTGGGTAAAGCCTGCTCAACCCATATTACTATACCGTTGCCAACAGCAAGTAAAAGCAGGCCGCTTATGGCTGCGTTTATTACATCGCGCTTCACCCAAATTTTATCTCCCCTGAGGGCGCACCAGGCCAGCATTATCGCACCGGCGGCTATAAAGCGCATAGCACCCATCAGCATAGCTGGTATGCCGTGAATAGCCATCTGGATAAAGAAATAAGTAGAGCCCCAAACAACATACACAATAGCAAATGCTATTACTACCAATAGGGTTGATGGCGCTCTTTGTTGTACTGTACTTATCATTACAATTACTTTTTAAAGATTAACTGATCGATGCTCCATTTGTATTCCGGCAGGGTGGCCAGCAAAAAGCTTGCGGCGCTTACCGTAAAAACAGAGTATCCTATAGGGGAATCTATCCCCCTTGAAATGGTCATCGATATAGCAAAGGCCAGCGTTAACGCCCCGCTGCCGATAGCTGCAATACGGGTAAACAGCCCAATCAGCAACATCAATCCAAAAATACCTTCTCCCAGCGTAGCCAAAACGGCCAGTGGTGTTACCAGCGCCCCGGGCAGGAACGACATGGTTTTACGGGATAACACCATAAAGTGTTCCCAATCGCCCCATCTTATATTAGGTTGCCCGTAAGTGCCTAACCAACCCAGGCGATCGGCCACCAGCCAAAGATACCCCAATGCAAGCGCGGCTCTTAAATATATGGCTGCCGGGTTATAGAATTTTGATTGCTGCATAATTTTTTTGTTTGCTGATATAAAAATACGAGCATAGTGGCCTATCTTTATAGTCCAGATAAAACAAGCGGGATAGTCCAGTATGCAGTTCGTAGCAGCTTTACTTAATATTGACAAAACACTGCCGGTGCCGGTGTATTTGCAAATAGCCAACGGCATTATATGCCACATCAGGCAGGGCACCTTAAAGCCTGCATCGGCATTGCCAAGCAGCCGCGCCCTTGCCCAGGGCTTAAAGGTGCACCGCAATACCGTGGTTGCCGCTTACGATGAATTGTATGCCCAAAGCTGGGTGGACGTATATCCGCAAAAGGGCATTTTTATCGCCGCCAACCTGCCCGAAGTATCGCCGCGCCCCATTGCTGACAGCCCGCAAAAAACAGCATACGCCAGCCAAACTTTTTTTGAGGTTGGAGAAAATACGTTATCGCATATTAATTTATTTAACCCTGCCAAAGCGCAGAACATAGCCTTTAATGAGGGATTCCCCGATACCCGTCTTGCTCCGTTAGATTTAATGCTGCGCGAGTACCGCCGATTTGCCAATTACCATTTTACATCAAAATATTTGTTGTACGGCGCCGAACAGGGTTCAGAAAACCTGCGGGCCGAGCTTGCCCGTTTCCTTGGCGAAACCCGTGGTTTACATGTAACGGCCGATCATATACTGATAACCAAAGGTGCGCAAATGGCTATCTATTTAGTGTCGCAACTGCTGCTTAATAAAAACGAAACGGTTATTGCTGCCGACCCGGGCTACTGCGGTGCCAACGAAGTATTTGTGCAAACCGGCGCAAATTTAGAACTGGTACCAGTTGATGAGCTGGGCATCAACCTTGATGCGGTGGAAGATATCTGCAAAAAGAAAAAGGTGAAGCTGCTTTATGTAATACCTCATCATCACCAACCCACAACGGTAACCTTATGCTCTGAGCGGCGCATGCGGCTGCTTGAACTGGCCATGAAGTACCGCTTTGCGATTATAGAGGATGATTACGATTACGATTTTCATTATACCAGCAGCCCGATATTGCCCCTGGCCAGTGCCGATTACTATGGTAGTGTGATATATGTGGGATCGTTTTGCAAGACTATTGCTCCCGGTATACGCATAGGCTTTATGATAGCGCCTCCAAATCTGATAGAGCAGGCCACTAAGTTGCGCCGCATTATTGATCGCCAGGGCGAGCATTTGCTGGAGGAAGCGATGGCTAACTTATTAAAGAATGGAGATATTACACGGCATCTTAAAAAGGCCAATAAGTTATACCACGAACGGCGCGATGTATTTTGCCGCTTGTTACAGCAGCAAATTGGCGACCACGTAAGTTTTAAAATACCCGATGGCGGCTTTGCTATATGGATGAAATATGAGAACGGGTTAAAGCCAAAAGATGTAGCCGAAAAGGCAGCTGCGATGGGCCTTGCGGTTAGCGCGGGTAAAGATTACTATTATGACAGAGCCCGCGAAAGCGAGCATATCCGCCTCGGTTTTGCGTCCATGAATTTCAAGGAGATGGAACAGGCGACAGGAATTTTGGCTAAAGCGGTAAAAAAACTGGTTTAATCTTTTTTACCGTTCTCTACACGCTTAACTTCTTCGCGGCGGTCTTTATTAAAGTCGAAGTTGTTGAACGCCGGTGTTTGGGGGATATCTACCATAAAGCTGTCAAGTTCGTCAATTTCGATAGTAACCGAACCCGTGGTAAGGTCAATAATGTGCCCGCCACCCTTTTTATCGTCAGATAAAAAATGAAAGTGGTATCCGGTGATATTAGGCCCATCCATATATGCTGGTATGCGGTAACCCACCAGGGTACCCTTCACATTTTCGAAAGTAAAAAAATGTTGCAGGGGTAGCATGTCGGCCAGTGGCACATACGGTTTTTTTACCGGTGGGAATGCCCGGGTTTTGATGAAATTAAAGTTTCCAGTTATTTTGATGGCATAAATACCGTTTTTGTTGGACAGCAAACTATCCAGGTACAAAAAAAGGTCGTTTTTGGTCAGTTTTTGATTGTTTTGAACCGTTTTTTGGGCTTTAAAAAAATTGACTACAGTAAAGGGTGTTAACTCGGTCGCCTTAACCTCAAATGTGCGCCCGGTAGATTGCGTTTGGTAGATCTTACCATCTAAAACCAACACCTCGCCATCCAGCTTATCAGGGGCACCCAGGCCAAAATCGCCATGCTTTAATACTTTGGTATAGGGGTAAACTGCATCGTATAGCCCGCCGATAAATGCGCTGGCATGGCCTGCCGTATAAAGCGTATTGTTTTTTGTTTGTGCCGATGCGTTAAAAATAGCAGCAAGGCATAATACAACTGATAATAAGGCGTGGATTTTGCGACAGGTCATAAAAGAGCGTATAGAAAATAATTGCGTGCTAAATATACTAATATGTGCGTTATATAAGCTTAATTATAAATTGCTACTTTAGGCCGCCACAGGTGGCAATTCTTTTTACGACACGCAATGGCACGATTATTTTATTCAATTATTCTATCGCTAATTATTTTCGCTTCGGTAAATGCGCAGGCGCAATACACCGCTGCTAATATACATTCGCATAACGATTATACGCGCCCAAATGCATTTTACCATGCCTTTAACGCAGGGGCCGGGGCCATAGAGGCAGATGTATATTTACGCAACGGCCGGTTAGTGGTTTCGCATGATACCCCTACCGTCAATCACTATGTCACTCTTCAAAAAATGTACCTGGAGCCTATATTAAAGGAAATGAAAGTTCACCCCAGGCCGCTTAACCTGTTAATTGATCTTAAAGAAGATTATGGCCCTTTATTAAATGAACTGCTGAAAGAATTAGCTCCGCTAAAAAGTCTGATAAAGGATAATAACAACCAAAACCCCTTAAGTATTATTATTACCGGCAACCGCCCTCCGCCGGCCTACTATAATAACTACCCATCTTACATTACTTTCGACGACGACCTGCAACTGCCGCATACCCCGAATCAGTGGGCCCGTGTTGCGCAGGTAAGCCTTTGTTTCGAAAATTATTCTAAATGGCAGGGTAAGGGCGCCTTACTCCCTACTGACGAAAAAGTGCTTAAGTCGGTTATTAATGCAGTACACGCCTCAGGGAAAAAGATCCGCTTTTGGGCGGCACCCGATAACCCCGCAGGCTGGCAAAAGTTGATGAACCTACACGCGGATATTTTATGCACCGACAAAATTGAAGCGTTACTTCAACAACTGTCAGTAAGTAAATAAACCTATCATCCTTAAACAAAACACTTCTTCTTAAAATAAAATATAAAAGCGTCCTTGTTATCTGAGCCCGGGCAAAATCAGTAAGGTGGTTACTAAAACCAGTGGTATCATTTTACTTTAAAAAATCATTCATATATCCCAGTATGGTTTTTGTTTGCATCATCAGGCTCACGTGGCCCTGGGCGGGCACAATGGCCAGGTGCGATTTTGGCATGGGCGCCAGATCAGCAGAAACACCGCCACCCAGTAACTGGTAAGTTTTCATTAATTCCACTTTGTCCAGTCCATCATTATCACCCGATATCAACAATACCGGCGAAGTAATTTTCGCAATATTGGCATCGCCTACATTAAAGGGTACAGCTGCAAAAGCAATCATCTGCTCAATAAACTTCCTCCATTTGGTTTTGTCGGGTGCTACGGCATCATATGCCGTTTTGATGGGCGTATGATCAAAAAAATCGGGCTTAAAATCCTTAAAACCGCCATTTATTACTGGCAGCCAGCCATCGGTTTTATAAGTAGAGGAAATAATCACTAATTTATTTACCCGCTTAGGGCTTTTTACAATTAACTGGTAAGCAACAGAGCCGCCCATGCTATAACCGGCAATGTCAGCGCTGTCAACCTTTAAATAATCCATCACTCCTTCAACATCACTTGCCAGCGTAGCAATATCTAATCTTCTATCTGAATATGGTGTGTGCCCATGGCCTTGCATTTCAATAGCAATTACTTTCCTTGTTTTTGATAGTTCAGGTATCAACTGCCCCCAGTTCATTTCAATAGTGTAAAACGCCCCATGTATTAACACTAAAGGTTTACCCTGGCCATATATTTCGTAATAAACCGTAATGCCGTTAACAGGTGCATAACCGCTGCTTGCAGGTTTAATTTGCTGGCCGTTTGACCGTGCCGCTGTAAATAGTATAGCGGATGTAAGCAATATTGCTTTAAGGATGGTAAGTGTGTTGAATAAATTTTTCATAAAAGCTTCAGTTTCGGGTTTGTTTTGTTGACAATACAAAGTTGTAAAGGATTTACGGATACGATGCTGTGTGAAAGTGACAATTTAAGGGGTTGTTCGCGACAAGGTCTATATCGGATAGCTGATATTCGGGATGGCATAAACAAATGATAACGCCTGGATAACGCTTGTTTAACTATTGTCGAAAGCGTACTTTGTATATTTGACAAAACTATATTTATGCGATCCTATATACTTAAACTTTTTTTGCTTGTTGCTGTAAATTTGTTTACTACAACGCTTTACGCCCAAACTAAAAGCCGTAAAGCCGTTTTTGTAATTGCTGACGGTATCCCCGCCGATGTAATTGAAAAGCTGAGGACGCCGAACCTGAATGCTATTGCCAAAGAAGGCAAATACCTGCGCGCGCATGTAGGCGGTGAAAAGAACGGCTACAGCCAAACACCCACGATATCTGCCGTGGGCTATAACAGCTTACTTACCGGCACATGGGTAAATAAGCACAACGTTTGGGACAATGATATCAAGGCGCCTAATTATAACTATCCAACTATATTCAGGCTGTTTAAAGACCAGTATCCGACCAAGAAGATCGCTGTTTTCTCGAGCTGGCAGGATAACCGCACCAAGCTTGTTGGCGAGGGCTTGCCTGAAACCGGCAGCATACATGTTGACTACAGCGCCGATGGTTATGAACTGGACACCGTAAATTTTAAGCACGATAAAGAAAGCGCTTACATGCATCAAATTGATGAAAAGGTAATTGTAGAAGCAACGGACGCTATCCGGACAAAAGCGCCGGATCTGTCATGGATATATTTGGAATATACTGATGATATGGGCCACGCGTACGGTGATAGTCCGCAGTATTATGCAGCTATAGAGATGATGGATAAACAAATGGGTAAGGTATGGCAAGCCATTAAATACCGCGAGCAAAAGTTTAACGAAGACTGGGTTATTTACATCACTACAGACCATGGCCGCAGCGAGAAAGACGGCAAGGGCCATGGCGGGCAATCGCCAAGGCAGCGCTCAACCTGGATGGTAACCAATGCTAAAGGCCTTAACACCTATGCCCAATACTATTATCCGGGCGTGGTTGATATCATGCCTTCTTTAGCGCAGTATTTAAACATAGCAATTCCGGTAAGATACAAACGCGAGGTTGATGGCATCAACCTTACCGGACCGGTATCTGTGGCACAAGCACAGGCTAACTTTATCAAGGGCACCTTAGATGTAAGCTGGAAGGCTTTAAACAAAGGCGAAAAAGTGAAGATATGGGTAGCCGCTACCAACAACGTTAAAGAAGGCCACCCCGACGATTACAAACTTGCGGGTGAATTTAATGCAGATGCAGGCCACGCGTCGGTATCTGTTAAGGATATGCCGTCAAACTTTTATAAGGTTTGTATAGAAGGGAAGTACAACACCATTAACCGCTGGGTTATTATCGATACAAAAAAGTAACAGGCTGGAGTTTATAAACAAAAAGGAGCACCCTTGCGGCGCTCCTTTTCTATTAAATCAAGTGATCATCCACATAACGGTATCAAACACGCGATGCTATCAGCTGTTCGCACAAGCCAAAAGAGAGCGTCATGCCGTTACCGCCAAGTCCGTTTACAATAGTTACACCCGGTTCAACATCAAGCACCAATTCGGTTTGGCCGTTGGTAAGTTTGGCGTAAATACCGTTCCAGGTCTGAATTATCCGCGTGTCCTTTAAGTTGGTAAAGATCAACAGGTAATCCACTATCATTTTGTTTATAAATTCTTTATCAAAAGGGTCGTGAACCAGGCCGTACTCATGCGAGTCGCCAACGGTAAGTTCGCCATACTGGTTCTGCGATACCATTACATGTATCCCCCATTTCAGTTGTTCGGCATATTCGTCCTGGTAGCGCTTACGCAATTGTGGCAATGATGCCGCTGCCTGGAAACCCGGGTAGTGTATCATTGACAAGCTACCACATAACGATGGGCCGATACGCCAGTTGTTGGGTTGTGCAGCCATACGCATCATCTGCAACTTGCATTTTGTAATGGGCGAGGCAGCAAACAACTCAGGATAAAGCGTTTCGAATTCGATACCACTGCAGATAAATATTTCGTCAGCGCTGTAACTTTGCGCACCGGTACGAACAGCATTGCTTTTCACCTCGCTAACAGCGGTATTCCAGTGAAAGATGACGCCATACTTTTCGGCTAAATACTTAGCCACCGTGCCAATGGCCTCGCGCGATTCTATGATCATTTCGGTACCGCTCCACAAGGCACCTTTTAGTCCGTTTGCATTTACAGCGGGCGATTTTTGTAAAGCTTCCCGGGGTGACAGCAAAGCACAATCACGCAACAAGGCATTAACGTCAACATATTGCTGCATCACCTGCAACTCATCATCATGATAAGCCAGGTGCAGCGAGCCAACTTCATCATGCCAGATATTAGCTTCTGTACAAATCTGTTTCCAGATCTCGCGCGATAACATGGCACGGTTAAATAACGGGCCTGTAGGCTGGCCAATTGGCCAAACCATCCCAAAGTTGCGTATGGATGCACCCACGGCTTGTTGGTTGCGTTCGAACACGGTTACTTTGTAGTCTCTTATCGCTAACGCCCTTGCCGTAGCTAAGCCTACAATGCCTGCGCCTATTACAATAGCTGTTTTGTTTCTCATGCTGTAAATAATGTCAATTGCCTTTTTTTATCTGCGCTTTTACGTGCGCTCTGCAGAAAATATACAAGCGAAAGGACACCGCTGATAGTGCCAACCACCGACAATATGATGAGGCCGTTTTTAAAGAAAAGGTCCCAACTTACGCGGGGATTAGCCAACTCCTTTAACAACAGCACGCTTATGCTGCCCAGGTAGCCAATAGCATCGGCAACGTACATAATAAAGCCTACATTGCTTTTGTAGTTGAACGAAGCTATCATCCGTTCAAAAAATATTGCATTATAAGGTACGTAACCTGCATACAAGCCCAGGCCGGCCATGGTCATCCACCACACCGGGCCAACAGAACCTAAGTTAAACAATACCGTAGCAACCCCGGCGAGTAAGCACCCGCAGATAATGAAGATATGGATTACGGTAAAGGCCTTAATGTTGTTCCTGATGAGAATGAGTAAACCGATACCTGCCAACACCGCAATGGAAATAACTGAATCGATACTGACGAATATGCCGTTGTTTTTCACCCCGAGGGCATGCCATATCTCTACCTCAAAATTATCCCTTATATCGCGCATGATGGTTAGCAGCAGGTAAACAATCACAGTTAAGATGATGCCGGGTAAAAAGCGGCTGATAAATGCACGGCGTTCAGCACTGTTCATTGCAATACGCTCGGTACGTAGTTGTTTATCTTGCCGGGTAGGAGGCGGCATTACTTCTAAAAAGAACACAAATAGTAGTAATGGAGCTACAAATGCAGCACCTGTTACAAACGGCATTACATATTCGCTCACATGCCAGTTTCCCATAATATTGCGGGCTACGGTCTTTACAAACCCTGAAGCAAATATCAGGCTGATAGATAGCACTGCAGCCATCAATTCCGTAGACTTCCGGCCTTCCAAATAGCCGAACACCAAGCCCCATATCATGCCTAAAGGGAAACCATTGATAAACAAACACACAATGTTGTAGGGGGCCGGAATGAGGGCAAAGAGCAATAGTGCCAGCCAGGAAATGCCTATCAGCAGTAAAATGCTTTTACCCCTGCTTTTGGGTTTCACCTCGGCTATAAAACGTATACCGTAAAATTTACTAAGCATGTAGCCTAATACCTGCGCTATTACCAGCCATGCCTTGTAGTCCACGTGAAGATATTGATGCCCCGTAAATGTGCCCGCAGCAAAAGCTTTTCTGAAAGCGTACATGCATGTATATGCCCCAAATGCCGATAGCCCGGCCATTACCGATAAAAGGCCGTATGGCCATTGCGCAACGCGGCTTTTTATACTATTAAGCAGTTGCATCAGTTGTGTTGGTGACGATGGATATTACTTCAGAAAGGTCGTCTATAATATGGGTAGGGTTATACGGCTGTAATTGCGCCCGGGTAAATGCACCGGTAGTAACGGCTATTACATACCTACAGCCCACATTTTGCCCTTCGCGGATATCTACTTCGGTATCACCAACTTTAGCTACTTCGGCCGGGTTGGTTATATCGGCATGCTGCATCATAATATGTATCATAGCAGGATCGGGCCTGCCGGCCGGCACTTCGTCTGAACAGATCGAATAATCAAACAAACCACGCTCACGCCATTTCAGGTTGTTGATAATACTGTCCGCAATATTTCTTGAAAATCCCGTATTTAAACCAACTTTAATGCCCCTGTCGCGCAGGGTAATAAGTGTTTCTTCGGCATGCGGCAATGCTTCAAGATCAGTAGCATTGGTATAATAGTTTACAAGCGTATCTACAAAATCGCGGTGTATGTCATCAATTAAATTATCGGTAAGTTTTGCCGCATCGGGTTCATTCCGTTCAAGCATGGTTTTAATGGCCAGCCTTTTTTCATAACCCATTAATGGCGCTATTTCATTAAGGGGTATCTCATACCCATACTTGGCAAGCGATGCCCGGAAGGTATCCATAACACCACTTTCGTCGGCTACCGTAGTGCCGGCCATATCAAAAACAACAAGTTTAATAGACATGCTAATCAATATTTTTGTTTAGCAATATTAAACTATGTTTATTAAATATAAACTAACGTATTGTTAAGAACTGTTTAAGAGCCGTTTTTATCTTCAAAAAAATAAATTACCAGCATCGTGGCGGTGTCAGTACCTGTATTACGTGGGGTATGTGCTATCCGGCCATCAAACAGCATGCTGTCGCCTTGACCAAGCTGGTAAGTTGTGTCATCACCAAAGCGATATTCTATCTGTCCCGCTATCACATATTTGTATTCGTACGCTTCAGTTTCTACCAGTGGGCGGTATGCGTTGGGCTCCAGTTCAAGGATTACGATATCAACTGTAGAGTTTTTGATGAACTGTGTAAAGATACGCTGGTAGTTAAACCCCTCAGCGTGTTCTTTCTCAAAGTGTTCGTATTCGTTTTTTCGTTTGATGATGAGCGGAAAATTTTCGTTGCGATGCCGGATGTCTTTAAAGAAAACGTTCAGATCGATATCAAGCGCCTTCACAATATCTACCAGCACAATTAATGAGGGTATGGTACGGCTATTTTCTATCTGTGATATCAGGCCCTTGCTCACATTAGCTTTAGTGGCAAGCTCCTGCACGGTTATGTTTTTTTCGCGGCGCTTTTCTTTTATACGGTTACTTATTTGTATAAGTACATCATCTTCCATTATTTATCAGGTTGGTGGCGGCGGCAAAGTAATATATTACAAGGCATATAGCAAGTAACTTTTGCGTTAAGTGAGTTAAAAAAGTTAATGTGCATTTTATTATACAGGCTTAATATACAGCTAATATTAAACGTTTTTTTTTGTTGCAAACATTAATCATGCCCTTAACTTCACTCACCCCCGAACAAGTTGTTGACAAAGTGTTTGCCCTGTATGAGCAGCATGGCGACGAAGATTACATTGGCGAGCCGGTTTCACAACTGGAGCATATGGCTCAGGCAGCAGCACTTGCACAGAATGAAGGTTACGATGATGAAGTGGTTTTGGCTGCGTTTTTTCATGACATTGGCCACTTGTGCGCGGCAGAAGGTGAGGCAGAAAGTATGGCCGGTATGGGTAATGTGGACCATGAAAAACTTGGTGCCGATTACTTATTAAAGCTTGGCTTCTCAAAACGTTTGACAGCACTGGTACAAAGTCATGTGATAGCCAAGCGTTACCTGACCTATAAGTACCCGGAATATTATGAAAAGCTTTCTCCGGCAAGCCGCGCAACCCTGAACTTCCAGGGCGGGGTTATGAGCGCGCATGAGGCTGCCGTGTTTGAAGCCAATCCTGACAAGGAACTGATCATACGTTTCAGGCACTGGGATGATGAGGCTAAGATTGAACATTTACCTGTAACCAATATCCGTAGTCTTAAGCAAATGGCACTTGATCATTTATACGCTAACAGAACAACCGCTTAGCGCAATGTTACGTTAAGTTTACTCACTTGTGCCGTAATTATTACGCACAGCTACTTCACTTAACCTATTGGGAATAAAACATTAAAGTTTACTTAATTTAAACTTAGTTTATAAATAATAAACAAAGTTTAGTATTGCTGCGGATAAATCAACCCTAATATTAACGATTTAAAAAGCAGAATGAAACGATTTTACTCCCACTTAAAAAGACTCGCCATTGTATTGATGTGCTGTCTTTCGCCTGCTGTTTTGTTTGCTCAAAGCAAAATAACAGGTACGGTAACCGACGAAACCAGGCAGCCACTGCCGGGTGTAACGGTTATGCTTAAAGGTACCAACCAGGGTACCACTACAGATGTTTACGGCCGCTTTATTATCAATGCTTCGCCGGGCCAAACGTTAGTATTCAAATTTCTTGGTTTTGCCGACCAGGAAACAACTGTTGGCTCGGCCAGTAACATGCTTATAACCTTAAAGGGCGACAATAAAACGCTGAACGAGGTGGTGGTAACGGCGCTGGGTGTAAAAAAAGAAACCCGTCGTGTGGGTTACTCGGTACAAACAGTTAATGGCGAAGACCTGACCCTGGCCCGCGACCCCAACCCTATTACCGGCCTAACCGGCAAAGTTGCAGGCTTATCTGTTGGTCCGTCAGCAGAGCTTTTGGGCGCGCCAAGCGTAAGGTTACGTGGTAACGCCATATCGCTTTATGTGGTAGATGGTTTCCCTATCAATACAGATACCTACAACATCAGCCCCGATGACATTGAAACTTATACCGTGCTAAAAGGCCCTGCAGCTGCGGCGCTTTACGGTAACCGCGCATCATACGGTGCAATCCTGATCACCACTAAAAAGGGTAACAAGAACAAAAAAGGCCTTACTGTTGATATAAACAGTAGTACCGTTATAAACGATGGCTTTTTAGCCTTCCCTCGCGTACAGCATTCATACGGTGCAGGCGAAAACACCTTTTACAAATTTGTTGATGGTAAAGGTGGTGCACCCGGCGGTGTGGATGCCGACTACGATGTTTGGGGGCCTTACTTTGCAGGCCAGTTAATTGAACAGTATGACAGCCCGGTTATCAACGGCGTTCGGCAGGCTACCCCGTACACTGCCCGTGGCGCAAACAACCTTAACAACTTTTTACGTACCGGTTATCAAACCAACAACAACGTTGCGTTAAGCGCTAACGGCGATAATTACACTGTACGGCTATCTGCATCGCAACAGCATCAAAGCAGCTACATCCCCGAGCAATATCTGGATATTGCAAACGCTAACATCTACGCATCGTTTAACCCAAATCCCCGCTGGAAATTTGAAGGTAACGTAAACTTTAACCGTCAGACTACCGACAACTTCCCCGACGTACAATACGGTCCCAACAGCCTGATCTATAACATTGCTGTATGGACCGGTGCCGACTGGGATGTTAACGCGCCCGATATCAAGGCTATCTGGCAGCCGGGCAAGGTTGGTGTGCAATCACAATTTGCAGAATATACCCGTTATCACAACCCCTGGTTAATGGTTAAAGAGTGGACACGCGGCCACTATAAAAATAATACTACAGGTTATTTACTGGGCAACTATAAGATCAACAACAACTTAAACGTTACGCTGCGTTCGCAGATTGATACCTATGACCTGTTACGTACCGAAAAGATGCCTTATTCGGCACACCCCTACGGCCGTGAGGGCAACCTGGGCGACTACCGTGAAGATCGCCGTAACCTGTTTGACAACAACACGGAGTTGATGGTTAACTATGATTATACCGTAGCCAAGTTCTTAAACCTGTCGGGTTTAGTTGGTGGTAACATGCGTAATCTGAGCTACAACTCAAACTGGACTTCGACTGATTACCTTAATGTGCCCGGTGTGTACTCGTTCAGTAATTCTATGAATCCTGTACAATCAACCAGCTTCAGGTCTGATATGCGTGTGTTAAGCGCTTACTACTCATTGGATGCAAGCCTGGGTAAATACGCTACCATCTCGAGCACAGGCCGTATCGATAAATCATCAGCATTTCAGGTGCCAACCACTTATTATTATCCAAGTGTATCGGTATCTACGGTATTGTCTGACTATATACCAGTACCCCAAGCTATCAGCTTCCTGAAAGCACGTGCATCTTTCTCAAACATCCGGTCTGATGCCACTGCAACAACCATTGGCCCCGCGCCATTCAGTTCAATCACTGTATTTGACGGCAGCACGGGTGAGTCATTATATGATAACCCGCTTGGCTACGGCACAACATACAATTCGCCGTACAATGGTCCGTCGTACGCGTTGAACACGTCTTTTTCAACAAGCAAGCCATATAACAGCCAAACCGCCGGTTATGCAACCGATTATCTATTTCAGCAGGGTATTAAAACCTCTACACGTGTAAACTACGAGGAAGGTTTGGATATTAAGTTTTTCCAAAATCGTTTGGGTGTAAGCGGTACTACCTTTCAATACATTGATGGCCCGCAGATCCTGGCTAACTCCATCTCAACTGCATCAGGTTATAGGGTAGAGTACGTTAACGCGTTAAAAACCAAGAAGACGGGTTATGAAGTATCGCTCCAGGGCACCCCTATCAAAAATATGGGTGGTTTTACCTGGAATGTTTTAGCCAACATCTCAAGTTTCAAAGAAGTTTACAAAGAGCTTCCTGAAGGACAGGACACTTACGCCACTTTTTTTAAAGCGGGTGACCGTACCGACAAATTGTACGGCACGGCTTTCGTAAAAACGCCGGATGGGCAGATCATTAACGACGAAGCCGGCAAACCGCTTATTAATCCCGTTGCGCAATACCTGGGCAACATGAACGCCAAATATGCGTGGAGTGTTTACAACAAGTTACAATATAAGAGCCTGAGCCTGGGCTTCCAGTTCGATGGTTCTGTAGGCGGCGTAATTGTAGATTATATGCACAACAAAACTATGCGCGGCGGCGCCAACATTGAAACCGCAGAAGGCGCCTTAGGTGCAGCACGTTACCAGGATTGGTCGAACTACGGCAAGGCCGGATATGCGGGCAGCTATATTGGCGAAGGTGTGCAAATATCGAACGGTGGTGTTATCAATTATGATTCAAACACCGGCGCTGTACTTAACTATGGCGACCTGCAATACAAGAAAAACGGCTCAAAAACATTTGTACAAGATTACGTAAGTAAATACTACAATGCTGATGAGGCAAACCTGATGAGCAAAACCTTTTCCAAGCTGCGTGAGGTTACCTTAGGCTTCGATTTCCCTAAGCAATTGCTGCAAAAAACCTTTATCCAGAAAGCATCAATATCAATTTACGGCCGTAACCTGCTTTATTTTTATAAAGACAAACGCTTTAAAGATGTTGACCTTGACCAGTATAACTATGCGGCAGGCTTAACAGGCTTACAATCGCCAACTGTACGCAGTTATGGTTTTAACCTGAATGTATCATTTTAAATAACTGATAAGCGTTAAACATGAAAACGATATTAAAAAAATATATACTGCCGGCAGCCTTGCTGCTTTCAGTTACCGGTTGTAAAAAAAGCTTTGACGAGCTTACTAAAAATACAAACCTGCCTAATAATGTACCGGCTTCGTTACTATTCAATGGTGTGCTAAACAGCACTGCCGAACTGCCCGACGGCCAGAACGAAGTTTACGACCAATATTATCTGTATAACTATGATTACTACGGAAACAACCGGTATGACTTTGGCGGCGGTGATAATTATTACACCACACTTAAAAATGTGGTGGAAATGGAGAAGCAGGCCGCCGCTACAGGTGGCGCGGCCATTAATCCGTATGAAGCGATAGGCAAGTTTTTTAAAGCTTATCTGTTTAGCAAAATGAGCCTGGAGATGGGCGATATTCCAATGACTGAAGCTTTAAAAGGCCTGGATAACCTGGAGCCGGTTTACGATGCTCAGAAAATGGTGATGCTACAGTCATTAGACTGGTTGGAGAGTGCAAACAGTGACCTGGGCCAGCTGATAGCAAAACCGGATGGCTTTGGTACAGGCGAAGGCGCCGTTTTAAAGAATGACATTTATTTTGGCGGCGATCTTAAAAAGTGGCAAAAAACTGTGAACGCATTGTATGTACGTTTACTGCTCCACCTGAGTAATAAAACCACTGACGCCGATTTAAAAGTGACTACCCGCTTCGCAAGCATTGTTAATAATCCTTCAAAATATCCTTTAATGGAAAGCAACGCGGATAATATGCAATATGTGTTTTTAGCGCCGAACAACTTTTATCCGATGAACCCGAATAACTTTGGGCAAAGCGGTTCACGTAAAAACATGTCGTCAACATATGTAGGTTTGCTTACAACGCTTAAAGACCCGCGCATATTTGTAACCGCCGAGCCCGCCCGCGACCTGGTGGATAAGCAAAAGAAAAGCCCTACTGATTTTGCCTCCTTTATTGGGGCAAATCCGGGCGAAGACCAGGGCACTATGTACAACAACGCTGGTTTGCAGAAATACTCGTTCATTAACCGTAAGCATTTCTACTCAACTTACACCGGCGAGCCAAGCATACAAATTGGCTATCCCGAGTTAATGTTCAATATAGCCGAAGGCATTAATCGTGGTTGGGCAAGCGGTAATGCAGAAACGTATTACCAAAACGGTATCAAAGCTTCAATGGCGTCATACGGCATCCCCGAAAACGGTACCTTCACAGCCTATTTTTACCGCCCGGGTTCAACAAGTGTTACAAGCGATGCCAATTACGATACCTTCCCGATTACAGTAGCATTTAACACTTATTACAACCAGGACGCCGTTAAGTATGAGGCAGGGAATGCAGGTATAACTAAAATATTGCAGCAAAAATATATTGCGTTATTCCGCCATTCAGGGTTAGAATCGTATTTCACTAACCGTCGTACGGGTGTGCCTACTTTTACTAGCGGCCCGGGTACAGGTAACAGCTCTCGTATAGCGAAACGTTTCAGATACCCGGATGCTGAGCGCGTGTCAAACGCTAAAAATTACAAGGCTGCTTTACAAAGCCAGTTTGGTGGTAATGACGACATCAATGGCGTTATGTGGATCTTAAAATAATTAAATACTTAATACAAACGGCCGTTATTGTTAACGGCCGTTTCCATTTTTTATATTTATGAAAAAGTTGCTTTTAACCCTTTCAATAGCCGCCGCATTTACCGGCAGTTTCGCCCAAAGTCATCGCACACAAAACGTGGTAATAGTTACCCTTGATGGCATGCGTTGGCAGGATGTGTTTCGCGGAGCGGATTCAGCGCTGATCAATTCAAAATATACCGCTGACAACGAAGATGTAAAAAAGCGTTTCTGGGCAGTTTCCGCTCCCGAGCGCCGCAAATTGCTATTCCCGTTCCTATGGTCGGAGGTTAGCAGCAAGGGCCAGGTCTATGGCAACCGCGATCTGGGAAACAAAGATGAAGTGGCAAACAAATATCACTTCTCTTACCCCGGTTATAGTGAGATATTCACTGGTTTTCCGGATGAACGAATGAACACCAACGACCCAATTGTTAATCCAAACATGAATGTGCTTGAGTTTATCAACAAACAAAAAGGCTTTGAAGGCAAGGTTGCTGCGTTTTCATCATGGGAGCGCTTTCCGCAGATCCTAAATGTCTGGCGTTCTAAATTACCCGTATACTCCGGTTATGCTGATATTAAAAACGCCGACGCTAACCCTCGCCTAAAGTATCTGAACGAGCTGCAGCACAATGTCCCCAAATACCTGGGCGACTCTACCCGGTCTGATTTTATTACCTATGAATATACCAAAGAGTACATGAAACAATATAAACCCCGTGTTTTATACATGGCTTTTGACGAAACCGACGATATGGCTCACGAAGGCAATTACAAGTTATATCTGGAGCGTGCAAAACAGGAAGACGGCTTTATCAGGCACCTTTGGGAGCTGATACAGAGCGACCCCTTCTATAAGGACAAAACCACCCTGCTGATCACATGCGACCATGGCCGTGGCGAGCAGCCTTTAGACACCTGGCGCAGCCATGGTGCTGATGTTGAAAATTCAGAACAAACCTGGTTTGCCGTTATTGGCCCGGATACTAAGCCAACAGGCGAGTTAAAAACCCAAACCACTACCTATCATAAGCAACTGGCACAGACCATTGCCCAATTGCTTGGCTTGGATTTTAAGAAAAACGCTGGGCATGAAGTGGGCGACGCAATCAGTACAGTTTTGAAGTAGCCCAAGAATCTACCTGCGCATTTTTAACAGCACTTAAACGGTCTAAACTTGCGCAGGTTATGCAAATGTACATATCGCGAAAATCCACCTTGGTTGTCTGACCTGTTGAATGTTTGTCATTCACTTCCAAATAAATTTTCCTGTTACGAGACCCTAAAACAAAACGCCGATCGCTATAAGAGATCGGCGTTTATTGTAGGCCGTAGGGGAATAAGATTAGATTGTCCATGGGCATTTTCAGCGCCATAAAGCATTATCCCGACATGATTCAACTTATTTCGGCATGAATTGCACTCTACCCATTTTTTGCGCTATCGAAATTTACGCTGATGGCAAACTAAATCCGAAAGTGCTCCCCTCGCCAATGGCGCTTTTAAGCCATATTCGGCCGTTTTGTGCTTCAATAAAGTCTTTTGATATAGCCAGCCCCAAGCCGGAGCCCGATTTATTCTGGCCATCCGTTGGTACCTGGAAATAGCGGTCGAACAAACGTTTTTGATATTGTTCATCAATACCTTTACCTAAATCTTTTACTGAAAACTCCACCTCGTTACCTTTTTTGATAGTTGATATAATAACCTTTGATTTCTCAGCGCTATAACGTAATGCATTCGACAGGAAGTTAACCAACACCCAGGCTGTTTTTTCCACGTCGACGTTTACCTGGGGCAGCTCCGAATCATTAACTACTTCCAGTTTTACACCTTTCTGCTCGGCCTGAAATTTTACGGATGTTATGGCATAATCTACGATCTCTTGAGGTTGCACCGGTACAAAATTCAGTTGAATGTTGCCGGTTTCTACCTGCGACAGCTCTAATAATTCACTTGTGATTTTAAGCAGGCGGTCGTTGTCGTCGTTAATGTGTTCCAACAGTTGTTGCTGCTCGGTGTTAATGTGGCCTACACGTTCGTCCTTCAACAATTTCAAACTCATTTTAATGGATGATATAGGCGTTTTTAATTCGTGCGAAATGGTAGCTATAAAATTGGTTTTCGCTTCATCGCGTTCCTTGAACTCGGTAATGTTGCGCAGGGTGTAAACTTTGCCGGCAGAGTTTTTGGCAAATGTTAAGGCTTGCTTTTTATCTGATGATATATTTGGAACATTGATCTCGCGAGACTCCATCTGGAAGTAAGAATCCTTACCATCAACCACAATTTTTAAAGGTTTGATGTTGCTGCCTTCGTTGATAATATACCTGAACAATTCGTTGTTTTTGGCAATATCATCGGCAGAGGCACCTTCTATCTTTTGGGCATTTAAATTGAGGATTTTCATGGCCGCAGTGTTAACAAACAGTAACTCCTGCTTCTCGTTCACCCCTATAATTGCCTCATGCATTTGCTCGATAATGGTTTCTATCCGAAGCTTTGACGACATTATCTTAGAGAGGTTGCTGTTTTCCCACTCGTCGAGGCGTTCGGCCATATCGTTAAAGGCGTTGGCGACCTCGGCAAATTCGTCGTTCTTGTCAAAATGGATGCGTTGCTTATAATTCTTTAGCCCGATTGCCCTGATACCTATTAATAATGTATTTAAGGGCTTAGAAATAAACCCCGGAAAATTTACACTAAAACTGAACAGGACCAAAAAAGTAAATCCACCAACCAGCCCCAAAAACAGCGTTGCATTGGTTACTGATGCGCGTGCTTTGTTGTCCTTACGAATAATGGCCTGCATGTTTAAGTTTTCGATATCACTTAAAATTTTCCTAATATTACGCGCTGTTTCACGTTGCACACTGATTTCGGGGGTAGCCATCAGAAGCCTAAAATCTATCCGCAGCCTATGTGTGAGAAAAGCTTCACCGGGCTCGGTAATATTAGTTTCTTGTTGTTCCAGGTATATATTGAATTTATTAATGGCGGAATTGTTAAGGGGAAAATCATTATTATCTAAAACACCGCGCATTTGGCGAGCAAAGCTTAGCGACTCATAGTTGTTTTGGAGGATAACCTTTGAGTTCTCTGAAATATCGTGAATGTAGTAAACGGCAGTAGCGCCAAAGAACAGCACAACGATGAACAGAAAACCAAACCCCAACCGCAGTTTATTTTTTACTTTCATGATAGTATCACTAAATCAATTTGATTTGCTGCTATATTTTTAAGCAGCTCGTTAAATACCGCTGTTCGCAAAATAACCTGGAACAGGCTCAGGTGCGGTTTACCAATGCAAATGGTAGTAATATCGCGCTCGTTTGCTACCCGCATAATGGTTTGCGTTATCTGGTCGCTTTTCATTTTCATAACCTCGGCACCTAGTTCTGTTGCCAGTTTAAAGTTATTAATTAAATGGCGTTGCTTATCTAACTTTATGCGCTCCATGCTTTCGCTGCTGCTTTGTACATAGAGCACTATCCATGTCGAGCGGTAGTAGGACGCCAGGCGCGCTGTTTTACGGATTACGATCTTGGCGGTTTCCGCATTGGATGATATGCAGGCCAGGAAACGCTCGGGGCGCAACTTAATTTGTTTGGGTATTTCGGTATCTATCTTCCGTTCGAGGTGATGTGCCACTTCTTGTAGCGCTATCTCACGGAGCTGCAAGATCTTATCGTTACGGAAAAAGTTTTGCAATGCCCGCTCAATCTTTGATCTTTCATAGACCTTTCCGTCCTTTAGGCGGCCTATCAGCTCGTCGGCGGTAAGGTCGATGTTAACGATCTCGTCCGCCATTTCCAGGATCTTATCGGGAATGCGTTCGGTTATGGGGACGCCGGTAATTTTCTCTATCTCCTGGTTAAGACTTTCAAGGTGTTGGATGTTTACGGCTGTAATAACGCTAATGCCGGCTTCCAGTATATCGGCTACATCCTGCCAGCGCTTGCTGTTTTTGCTGCCTTCAATATTGCTGTGGGCCAGTTCATCAACCACCACTACTTCCGGGTGGCGGTTCAGGATGGCTTGCAGGTCCATCTCTTCCAGCTCTTTGCCTTTGTAAAATACTTTACGGCGGGCTATAAGTGGTAAACCTGCAAGCAATGCATGTGTTTCAGGGCGGTTATGGGTTTCTATGTATCCTATCTGGATGCCTATCCCGTTTCGCAAAAGGGCATGCGCTTCCTGCAACATACGGTAACTTTTACCCACGCCGGCGCTCATCCCAATATAAATTTTGAGCTTACCCCTGCGCGACCTCTTTACCAGGTCTATAAAGTCTTTTACCGTATTGTCGTTTTCTTTGCTCATGCTTTAAAAGGCATACACCGCTGCTACCAAAACCTGCGATGCGGATTTTGTTGCAACACCATTACTGTCTGTAAAAAAGTTGTTTTTCATACTATCTAATCTAACTTCGGGTATAAAAGTAAGCGGGCCGCTTTTAATATTAGCCGTAAGCGTAAAACTTGTTACCGGGTTACCCGGCATTGGCGCGGCGGCTGATATGTCTGCACCATTTTTGGTTTCGAAGTATTCACCGCGCAGGCCTAATATAACAGCTGATGATACAGCGTATTGCGGGTATAGCGCCACGCCCGAAAACCCACCACGTTCGCCGCTGCCCGATGCTTTAAAATCGGCGGCATTTAGGCCCAATTTAAATTCGTTAGTTATTTGGTAATTGGTGGTCAGGTCAAACTCTGTGCCTGATGAGGGGCCGGCCAATACGTTGAGGTAGGCTGTCCAGCCTCTAACCGGAGCGATCATGAGTTGCCCGCCAAAGGTATTTACCCGCCCTGCGGATGTGTAAACGTTCCAGAGATCGTTAAATACGCCCGCCATCAGGCTCACCTTATTATTAAAGGCATAGGTAAGTTTTACACCCGCATTTTGAAATGGGCCGTTAGTGAAAAGATATGATGTTGAGTAATTAAAATTACCAATGGGCGATACCACTTCGTAACCTAAAAAAGTAGCCATGTAACCGCCGGTGATGTTTAGTTTGTTAGTAATATCATATCCCACATAAAGGTTTTGGATATGGAATGATTGCCCGTTAGTACCCGCATTAGGGATAGATTGCCCCTCGCCACGCGGCCCGAATGACAACTCGCCTACAAAAAGCGCTTTATTCACTTTTTTCTTCGCTCCGAGATCTATCATGCCTATTGAGAACGAGTTATGATCTGACGCGAAACTGGTGGGGATGTTATTATGCCCGGATAAATCATACTTGTAATAGGTATCGGCCGAACCGCTTATAACTAAAGGAGAACTGGTTTTGGTTGTATCCTGGGCAAATAAAAAGGTTGTGCTTAAAGCAGCAATAAATGTTATTATAATTTTTTTCATGGTGGTTATTTCAACTGGTCAAGTGCTACGTTGAGTTTCAGCACATTTACTTTGGCAGGGCCGACCATTGGCTTGTGGATATGGTTGGCTACCAAGGCAGCTACTTTTTGCTCATCCAGTTTGCGGTATTGGGCAACACGTTTAACCTGGATCTGCGCGGCGGCAGGGGAAATGTCAGGGTCCAGGCCACTGCCAGATGCAGTCACCATATCGGCAGGGATTTCGCTACGTTTTAGGTAAGGGTGGTATTTTAATAACGTATCGATGCGGTTACTTACCTCTTTTAAATAGTCGGGATTGCTGGGCCCTTTGTTTGAACCTGCAGAGCCGGCAGCGTTGTATCCCACGGCAGAAGGGCGGCTCCAGAAGTATTGCGGCTTATCGAATTTTTGGCCCAAGGCGGCGTAACCTATTACGTTGCCGTTCATAGTAATGGTTTCGCCATCGCCTTTACCTTTTGATAGTTTACCTGCGAAGGCGATGATAATTGGATATGCTATGCATAATAATACGGTTAGCACCAGGGTTAAGCGTATGGATTGTATAAGCGTTTTCATTTGTTTTGATTTGAGGCCTGAGATAGAAGATTTTAGACGCTATCTTTTCGCCGTTATTTATTTTTTGTAGCGTTTGAGTTGTGCGATATGCTTTCTCATATCCGATATCACATATCTTACGTCTATATTATTACAGAAATTAAAAGGTCGATCAGTTTGATGCCGATGAATGGCGCTATAACACCCCCCAGGCCGTAAATAAGCAGGTTGCGGCGCAACAACGCGCTGGCACCAATGGGCTTATATTCGACCCCCTTTAAAGCAAGCGGTATCAGCATCGGTATAATAATGGCATTGAATATCACTGCCGATAGTATGGCGCTTTCCGGACTGTGCAAACGCATAATGTTTATGGCTTGCAAGGCCGGGATAGAAGCTATAAATAAAGCCGGTACTATGGCAAAGTATTTAGCTACATCGTTAGCGATAGAGAAGGTGGTGAGCGTGCCACGGGTGATCAATAACTGTTTACCTATCTCAACTATCTCGATCAGCTTGGTTGGGTCGTTGTCCAGGTCAACCATGTTACCGGCTTCTTTGGCGGCTTGCGTGCCGCTGTTCATGGCAACGCCAACATCTGCCTGGGCAAGGGCAGGCGCATCGTTGGTACCATCGCCCATCATGGCTACCAGTTTGCCGGTAGCCTGCTCGGCTATGATGTATCGCATCTTATCTTCGGGTTTGGCTTCAGCGATAAAATCGTCCACACCTGCTTTTTCCGCAATAAATTTGGCGGTAAGCGGGTTGTCGCCGGTAACCATAACGGTTTTGATTCCCATTTTACGCAGACGCTCAAAGCGTTCGGCTATGCCTGGTTTAATAATATCCTGCAGCTCAATAACGCCCAGGGCCTGTTCATTTTGCGCCACAACCAGCGGCGTACCGCCCTTAGATGAAATGGTTTTTACACGTTCTTCAACCCCGTTATCGACATGATTACCGGCATTTACAACTGCGTTGCGGATAGCATCAAAGGCGCCTTTGCGAATCCTTTTACCATCGGGCGTGTTGATGCCGCTTGCACGTGTCTCAGCAGTAAATTTGATAAACTCAGAACCTTGAGGCGCAGTAAGCGATAAGCGGTTGTTGCTTTGCTGCGCCAGCTCGATGATAGATTTACCTTCCGGCGTTTCATCAGCCAATGATGAAAGTACACAGGCCTTAACCAATTCATCTTCTGATACGCCGGGGGCGGTCCAAAACTGGGTTGCCTTACGGTTACCTATAGTAATGGTGCCGGTTTTATCTAAAAGCAGCACATCAATATCGCCAGCGGTTTCAACAGCCTTGCCAGATTTGGTAATTACGTTTGAGCGCAGCGCCCTGTCCATTCCCGCTATACCAATTGCAGACAGTAAGCCGCCGATTGTGGTAGGAATAAGGCACACAAATAAAGAGATGAGCGCCGCTATTGTTATTGGCGTGTTTGCATAAGCCGCAAATGGCTGCAACGTAACACAAACAATGATGAATACGAGCGTAAAACTTGCAAGCAGGATAGTTAAAGCTATTTCGTTCGGGGTTTTCTGGCGTGATGCACCTTCAACCAAGGCAATCATTTTATCCAGGAAGCTCTCGCCGGGTTGTGTGGTTACAACTACTTTTATACGGTCTGATAATACCTTGGTACCACCAGTTACGGACGATTTATCACCGCCAGCCTCGCGGATGACCGGGGCAGATTCACCTGTAATAGCCGATTCATCAATTGTAGCCAGGCCCTCAATAATTTCACCATCGGTAGGAATGATATCGCCGGCCTCGCAGGTAAATACATCGCCCTTTAACAATTGGTTTGATGAACGGGTTACTATTGATCCGTCTTCCAACACAACTTTGGCGGGCGTATCTTCACGGGTTTTGCGCAGGCTGTCTGCCTGTGCTTTACCATGCGCCTCGGCAATCGCCTCGGCAAAATTGGCAAACAGCAGGGTTAACAATAGAATAACAAAGATGCTGCAGTTGTAAGCGAAAGAGCCCTGATCATGGTGCGTAAAGCTGTAGAAAGATACTACGAGCATAATGGCCGTACCGATCTCCACCGTAAACATTACGGGATTGCGAATCATGGTTTTAGGATTCAATTTCATGAACGACTCTTTAAGCGCGGTTTGCACTAATGCGGGTTCAAATAATCTATTGGATGTTTTCATTTTTTTTGTCTTGAAAGTCCTTCTCGTTTGGAGAGGGATTACTGTGAAGCCTTATTTTAGCATTGAAAAATATTCGGCAATTGGGCCAAGCACCAGCGCCGGGAAGTATGACAATGCATTGAGCACCAGGATAACGGCAAACGTCATGGCACCAAAGGTTACAGTATCAACTTTCAGCGTGCCTACCGATTCGGGGATGTATTTTTTTTGAGCAAGCAAGCCTGCAATTGCCGCCGGGCCTATAATGGGCAGGAAGCGCCCCAGGATAAGTGTGAAGCCGGTAACAACATTCCAAAAGATGTTATTATCGCCCAGCCCTTCAAAACCTGAACCATTATTGGCATTGGCCGAAGTGTTTTCGTAAAGCATTTCAGAAAAGCCATGATAGCCCGGGTTATTTAACCAGTTTGATGGTTTTACCGACCAGTCTGCCGCGCCGTAATTGTTAAATACATAGCTAGAAATAGCGGTACCCGCCAATATTAAAAAGGGACTTAACAAGGTAATGATGGCAGCGATCTTTACCTCACGTGCTTCAACCTTGTGGCCCATAAATTCGGGCGTGCGGCCAACCATTAAGCCGGATATAAATACGGCGATGATGAGGTAGACCAGATAGTTTAACACACCAACGCCGCATCCGCCAAAGAATGAATTGATCATCATGGCCAGTAGTTGCCATAAGCCGGTAAGCGGCATGGTACTGTCATGCATACCGTTTACAGAGCCGGTAGAAACTATAGTAGTAAGGGTGCTCCAATAGGCTGTAGCCATGGGGCCAATGCGTACTTCCTTACCTTCCATTGCGCCGGTGGTTTGACTGATCCCCATTTTTGTTAAAGCCGGGTTACCCCCTAATTCGCTGCTGAAAGTAGGAATCATGAGCATCAACATTCCTATAGCCATCACCCCGAATATTACCCAGCCCAGTTTTTTGCGGCGGATGTAATATCCAAAAGCCAAAACCATAGCGATAGGGATGATCATTTGCGCTACGATCTCGGTGACGTTGGTGATGTAACTTGGGTTTTCCAATGGGTGGGCCGAATTGGCGCCAAACCAGCCGCCGCCGTTGGTACCAATGTGTTTTATAGCGATAAACTGCGCTGCCGGCCCACGCGATACATTTACGGTATCGCCTTGTAAGGAGATGAACTGATCTTTACCGGCGTAGCTTGACGGTGTTCCGTTGAAAGTTAATATCAAGGCTACTATTACCGATAGCGGCAAAAGCAAACGGGTGATGGATTTTGTAAAAAACTGCCAAAAACTGCCCAGGTTAGTAGTTGTTTTATCTCTGAACGCTTTAAACACCGCCACAGCACAGGCAATACCCGTTGCCGCGCTGGTAAAGTGCAGGAACATGAATATAAAGTGCTGCGTTAAATATGTAGCCCCACTTTCGCCGCTGTAGTGCTGCAGGTTACAGTTCACTACAAAACTGATGATGGAGTTAAATGCGAGATCGGGTGTCATGCCCGGGTTACCGTCTGGGTTAAGCGGAAGCTTGTCCTGGAACATCAAAACAAAGAAGCCGTAAACCAACCATAACGAGTTGATCATCATCATGGATTTTAGGAACTGCTTCCAGTTCATGGGCTCATTTGGGTTAATGCCCGATAATTTAAAGATGCCGCGTTCCAGCGGTTTCATAAAATCGGTCCATACCGGTTCGCCTGCAAACATTTTGGCGAGGTACTTACCCAGCGGTATGCCGATGGCGAGGGTGATAACAAAGGAGATAAGTACTCCTGATAATTCGCTGTTCATTTTACGTTAAAAATTTTCGGGTTTAAGCAGTACATACACCATGTATGCAAACACTGCGATGGAAATGATAAATAGTGCGATCATGGGGGTAATTAAATTTTTTCGAACCAGTCGATAGTTTTAAAGAATAGCCGGCAACAGATGATTATTGCCAGCAACAGGAGTATGGTGATCATTTTATTAAATTGTTTTTACCACCATTGGCAACGGAGATGCCACATTAATAAAATCCAAAATAAAAAATTGATAATCAATTACTTGAAAATAAAGCGCAATTGATATAAACAAGAAAACCCTACCAAAATGGAAGGGTTTATTATCGTTATGGAAGGTTCATCAGTATAGGTTATACTCCTCCAGCTTGCGGTAAAGCGTGGTTAGGCCGATGCCTAGAAGCCTGGCGGTTTCGGTTTTGTTGCCGCCGGTGCGGCTCAATATTTTTTGGATATGCTGACGCTCAATGGTAGCCAGGTCAATGGCGCTGTGGTCGCCAGTATCGTACCTAAATTCTACGGGTAACAGGTCGGCAGTTAGTATGTCGCTATCAGCCAGTATCATCACGCGCTCAATCACATTTTTAAGCTCGCGTATATTGCCTTTCCAATGATGGCGGTTAAGCAGATCAATAAACCCGCTAGCCATTACAGGCTGGTGCTTACCGGCTTTGGCTGAAAAATCTTTCAAATAAAAATTAGCCAGCAATTCAATATCAGCTTTACGCTCATTCAGCGAGGGCAAGTTTATCGTAAATACAGATAGACGGTAGTAAAGATCGAGCCTAAAACGCCCGGCCTCGGCTTCCTGTTGCAAATTGCGGTTAGTAGCTGCTATAACACGGATGTTGACTTGGGTAGTTTGTGTATCGCCAACTTTTATGAAAGTCTTGCTCTCTAAAACGCGAAGTAACTTTGCTTGCAGTTCAAGACTCATTTCGCCTATTTCATCAAGTAAAACAGTGCCATGATGAGCCTCTTCTAATAATCCTTTTTTATCCTTTAAAGCCCCGGTAAAAGCGCCGGCTTTATAGCCAAATAATTCGCTCTCTAATAGCTCGGCCGAAAAACTACTGCAATTAATGGCCACAAAAGGCATCAGCCTGCGCTGGCTCTCATGATGTATTGCCGATGCAAAAACTTCTTTACCGGTACCTGTTTCACCTAACAGTAATACGGTGGTATCGGTAGCAGCAACTTTTCGGGCTACTGTTACTGCATCTTGTATTGCTTTTGAGTTCCCAATAATGGTTGCAAAGCTGTGTTTAGTTGGTTTCGAATCTTGTAGGTATTTATTGTATTGTAATATAGCCTTATCTATAGCTTGATTAACCAATGGAATAATCTTATCATTATCATCGCCCTTTGTTATGTAATTAAACGCCCCATTTTGAATAGCTTTTACACCATCCGAAATAGTACCGTAGGCAGTAAGATTGATCACTTCTACATAAGGTTTCTTTTCCTTAATGGTTTTAACCAGGTCAACACCATTAATATCGGGCAGTTTAACGTCGCTTAGCACCAATAAAACATCCTCTTGCTGTAATAATTTTAAACCTTCCTTACCGGTAAAAGCCTGCAACACACGAAAACCTTCCAGGCCAATAATCCGTGACAGCAAATCGTTTAGCTTTTTTTCGTCGTCGATGATGAGGATGGTGGGTTGCATTTAGATACAATAGTATAGATTTATGCTGTAAAAATAGCATCATTATAACTAACAAACTGCTACAAAGCACGTTCCGTGTTATTCAACATCAAATTTATTTTACCTATTACGTGACCCATAAGCAAAAAACGCCGATCTCCTGTAAGAGATCGGCGTTTTTAGTAGCCCGTAGGGGAATCGAACCCCTGTTTGAAGAATGAAAATCTCCTGTCCTAACCCCTAGACGAACGGGCCATTTAGCAGAACAAAATTGGTTATTTCAATTTCGCTCCCCTTATTTTGGGATTGCAAAGATATACCTTTCGGGATAAATTAAAAATAAATTTTCAGAAAAATTTTATTCCATGTCAATCACCTTAAAAATCACCCTAATACAACAAACAAAAAATATACCTGGCCATTTATAATTGCGGTAGTAAAAACTATCTTTATAAAACATTACCTTATGAGAGCAGCACCAAATAGCCGCAATCTTAAAATTACACTGTTTTTCAAAAATAAATGTCACCTGATATGAAGCAGTACGACTGTATAGTTATTGGATCCGGACAGGCAGGCACACCTTTGGCAAAAAAGCTTGCGGAGGCGGGTAAGAAAACGCTGCTCGTTGAGAAACGTTTTATTGGCGGCACCTGCGTTAATGACGGCTGCACCCCTACCAAAACTATGGTGGCGAGCGCCAGGGTAGCTTATCTTGCAGGAAAATGCAATGATATGGGCGTTACCATAAAGGGCTATAAGGTGGATATGCGCCAGGTAAAAAAACATAAAGATGATATTGTACTTAAATCGCGCAATGGCGGGCAGGCAGCTGTTGAGAACACCAAAAATCTCGATCTGCTTTTTGGCGACGCTACGTTTACCGATACAAAAACTATCTCGGTAAAACTTCGCACAGGAAAATCAAAAACCTTCTCGGCCAACCTAATATTCATCAATACCGGTGCAAAAACTATTATACCCGGCGATATTGAGGGTTTAGGTGATATCAACTATTTAACCTCAACCACCATCCTGGATCTGGAAGAACTGCCGGAACATTTACTTATCATCGGCGGCAATTATATTGGATTAGAGTTCGGACAAATGTTCCGCAGATTTGGTAGCAAGGTTACGATATTAGAGAAGTCGCCCCGCTTATTATCCCGCGAGGACGAGGATATCTCGGCAGAGATGACGGAGATTTTGCAGGACGAGGGCATAAATATCTATACAAATGCCAAAACCACAAAAGTTAAGCAAAAATCGGGTGGTAAAATAGTAGCAACAGTAACCGTTGGTGATAAGGAGCAAAAAATTAAATGCACCCATATGCTTGTTGCGATCGGCAGGGCGCCTCAAACTGATACGCTCGGGTTAGATAAGACGGGTGTAAAAATGGATAGCAAGGGCAACATTGTAGTAAACGATAAGCTCGAGAGTAGTAAAAAGGGCATTTATGCGCTGGGCGATGTAAAAGGGGGGCCGGCGTTTACGCATATTTCTTATAATGATTATACCATTGTTTACCGTAATTTGATAGAGAAACAGAATCTGAGCGTTAAAAACCGGCCTGTACCCTATTGTATGTTTACCGACCCTGAGCTGGGCCGGATAGGTATTTCAGAAACTGAAGCAAAAAAACAGGGTTTAAATTACAAAGTGGCTAAACTACCCATGAAGCATGTGGCCCGGGCGATTGAAACCGGCGACACCCGCGGGTTTATGAAGGCGGTGGTTGATGCCGGCACCAAAAAAATACTGGGCGCAGCTGTAATAGGCACCGAAGGTGGCGAGATCATGTCGGTGTTGCAGATGGCTATGGAGGGTGGTATAACTTACGACAGGATACGCTACTGCGTTTTTGCGCACCCAACCTATTCCGAATCATTAAATAACCTTTTTATGGCGTTGGAAGATTAACCGGCTATGATAAAAGTTGAACGCCTTGCAAAAACCTTTGGTACCACAAAAGCTGTTAATGGTATTTCATTTGAAGTGAACACGGGCGAGAATCTGGTGCTTTTGGGCACCAGCGGATGCGGTAAAACCACAACGTTAAAGATGCTTAACCGCCTTATAGAACCCGATAGCGGTACAATTATCATCAACGGAAAAAACATCGTACACCAGCCACGCGAATTATTACGGCGCGACATTGGCTATGTACTTCAAAACAATGGTTTGTTCCCGCATTATACCGTTGCCGAAAATATCGCAATTGTGCCCAACCTGCTCAAATGGGACAGGGCCCGAACGCAGCGACGAATAAATGAACTGCTGGAAAAACTGCATCTTTCAAAAGAACACCTGAATGTTTATCCTAATGAGCTTAGCGGCGGGCAACAACAGCGCGTAGGTCTGGCCAGGGCATTAGCCGCCAACCCGCCTTTACTGCTGATGGACGAGCCTTTTGGCGCGCTTGATAACGTTACTCGTTCTAAAATACATGCAGATTTTTTGGCGTTGGACGAACTAAAACGCAAGACCATTATAATGGTTACGCACGATGTTCATGAAGCCTTTGAACTGGCCGACCGGGTTGCTTTGATGGATAACGGCCAGATTGAGCAAATTGGCCCCCCTGCTGAACTACTGTTTAACCCTGTTAACGATTTTGTAAAAGATTTTCTTAAATCGCAGCAACTGCAACTGGAGTTCAGCACCATTAAGTTAGACGATATTTGGGAGCATCTTCCCGATTCCGGGAAAAAGATAAACTCGTCACTTCTGGCAGGTCGTTTAAGTGTGTGGGAGGCATTGGAGCACTTTAAATTTTATCAAAAGGAGACAATCAATATTCTTAACCAACAAAATAAAGAAGTAAAAAGTATTTCGTTCGATCAACTGATGAACGCATTTTCGCAATATAAAACGCTGCAGCCCCATGAATGAGCATCAGCAAACTTTGTGGGAATTTATGTTGCAGCAAGCTGATAAGCTGGAAATGCAAACCTTGCAGCATATCGGGCTTACCTTTATATCCCTTTTTATTGCTGTGCTCATCGGCTTGCCGCTGGGCATTTATATCAGCCGCAAAAAACAGCTTTCGAGTATTGTACTTGGTTCGGCAGGCATTTTGCAAACCATTCCAAGTATCGCCTTGCTGGGTTTCATGATACCGTTTCTGGGTATCGGTGCAAAGCCCGCTATCGTAGCTTTATTGCTTTATGCACTGCTGCCTATCATCCGCAATACTTATACAGGCATAACCGGTGTTGATGCCGCTGTTAAAGAGGCCGCTGTGGCCATGGGTATGACCAAGGGTCAGGTACTGTTTAAGGTGGAATTACCTTTGGCCATGCCGGTGATACTGGCAGGTATACGTACGGCTACGGTTATTAATGTGGGTGTGGCAACGCTGGCATCATACATAGCGGCAGGAGGCCTGGGCGAGTTTATTTTTGGCGGCATATCGCTTAATAACACCAACATGATACTGGCCGGCGCAATCCCCGCAGCGCTTTTAGCTATCCTGTTCGATTTTCTGCTATCGCGCGTGCAGCGGCTAAATTTTAAAAAGATAAAAGGCGCGGTTAAGGTAGCCCCGGTTTTACTGCTCGTACTTTCATGTTTTTATTTTATTCCGTCGGCTTATGGCGGTAAGTTAACCGCCGGCTTTACGCCCGAGTTTATGGGAAGGGAGGACGGTAACCTGGGTCTGATAAATAAATATGGATTAAATATCCGTACCATCGTTATCAGCGATGCGGTAATGTATAAGGCGGCACAGGAAAAAGAACTCGATGTAATAAGCGGTTACTCTACCGATGGTCGGCTAAAGGCCTACAACCTGGTGGTTTTGGATGATGATAAAAAGATATTCCCGCCCTACTATGCCGCACCGGTAGTACGGGAGGATGCATTACGCAAGTTTCCTGAGCTTGAAAAAACATTAAATTTACTTGCGGGAACCATTACTGACCAGGTAATGACGGAATTAAATTACAAAACTGATTATCTTCATGAAACGCCCGAACGTGTTGCAAGGGATTTTTTAATAGCGCGAAAGCTGTACCGGCCTGACCGGCACGGCGTAAAAGGCGTGGTCAGGATCGGTTCTAAAATATTTGGCGAGCAGTATATCCTGGCAAGTATATACAGTATGTTGATAAAGGGCTATACAGATTATGATGTAGCTACAAAAACCGGCCTGGGAGGCACTAAGATAGTTTTCGACGCCATGACTAATGATCAGATCGACCTGTATCCGGAGTATACCGGTACAGGGCTTTTAGCTATATTGCAGGCGCCGCGTCAAACAGTAGCCCGGCTGCAGGTTGATAAGGATAGCACTTATATTTATGTTCAAAAGGAGTTTAAAAAACGTTATCAGATAAAATGGTTAAAACCAATTGGCTTTAATAACGCTTATGCATTAATGATGCGCGGGCAGCAGGCAAAAGAACTGCACATTAAAACAATTACCAACCTGAAGCAATACTTAGAGAGTAAGTAATAATATGATTGATTTAGCCGATTGCTATATAAAAGTGCGCAAGCGTACCGAGGCCATTTGCGAACCATTGCAAACCGAAGATTACGTTGTGCAACCCGTGGTTGACGTTAGCCCGCCGAAATGGCACATAGGCCATACTACCTGGTTTTTTGAAACATTTATTCTGAAACCTTACTTTGCCGAATACCAGGAATTCGACCCTAATTACAATTACGTTTTTAATAGTTATTACGAGACTGTGGGCAACCGCGTTATCCGTACCGACAGGGGCAATCTGAGCCGGCCAACGGTTATCGATATTAAACGCTACCGCAAGTATGTGGATGATGCTATGCTTAATTTTATCGCCTGCGGCGATATCAACCAAGACGTAGCAGAACTGTTGATATTGGGATTTAACCATGAGGAGCAGCACCAGGAACTGTTGCTTACCGATATTAAATACATTTTGGGCAATAACCCGCTGTTCCCGGCTTATTCAAAAGATTATGCAACGCCCAAATTCAATAAATCAGGAGCGCCATTCATCAAACTTAACGAGGGTGTTTACGAGGTGGGCTTTGAAGGCGTGGGGTTTTGTTTTGATAACGAGCTGAACCGCCATAAAGTTTACCTTAATGCATTTGAGATAAGCCCGGACCTGGTAACCAATGCAGAATATTTAGAATTTATAAATGATGGCGGGTACCACGATTTCCGCCATTGGCATGCCGCCGGCTGGGATTGGGTGAATACCAACAAAGTTGAGGCGCCAATGTACTGGCACCAAATTGACGGCACATGGCATAACTATACTTACCAAGGGTTGCAGCCCGTGAATATGCACGGAGCAGTTACCCATATCAGTTACTACGAGGCTTACGCTTATGCATCATGGAAAGGCATGCGCCTGCCTACCGAATTTGAATGGGAGGCCGCGGCCGGACAGTTTAACTGGGGCCTGCGCTGGGAGTGGACAGAAAGCGCCTACCTGCCTTATCCTGGGTTCGCTAAGGCACCCGGCGCAATCGGCGAATACAACGGCAAATTTATGGTTGGCCAAAAGGTACTGCGCGGTGCATCAGAAGTAACCTCGCCAAACCATAGCCGCGTTACCTATCGTAATTTTTTTCAACCCGAACTGCGCTGGCAATTTACCGGCATACGCCTTGCAAAATAATTTTAACATTACTATCCGATATTTATGGCATCTACCAATGCAGCAACACAACAAACGGTTAATACTATTGCCGATCATCAGTTTTACAAGGACGTTATAGCCGGATTGGCATCTACGCCTAAACACCTCGACTCGAAATATTTTTATGATGCCCATGGCGATAAGCTTTTCCAGGAGCTGATGAACTGCGAAGAATATTATCCAACCAATTGCGAAATGGAGATCTTCACTTCGCAAACGGCAGAACTATGTAAAGCCATTATTGCCGGTGGCGACGCGTTTGACATGATAGAGCTTGGCGCGGGCGATGCCACAAAATCAACCCAGCTGTTAAAATATCTGATAGATAACAAAGCGGAATTTACTTACCTGCCTATTGATATCTCCGAAAATGTAATATCTTATCTAAATATTACCCTTCCGGTTACCCTCCCAGGCATAAAAATTACCGGGCTTAACGGCGAGTATTTTGATATGCTGCGCAAAGCGGCCTCAATTTCAAATAAACGCAAGGTGGTGATGTTCCTCGGTTCAAACATTGGCAATATGCCGGTTGATGTAGCACAGGGCTTTTGCCGTGAATTACACAATAACCTATCAAAGGGCGACATGGTACTTATAGGGGTAGACCTGAAAAAAAACCCTAAGACGGTTTTGGCCGCTTACAACGATAAAGAAGGTATTACCAAACGCTTCAATATAAACCTGCTTGAACGTATAAACCGCGAACTTGGCGGCGACTTTAACACCACCCAGTTTGACCATTATGCAACTTACAACCCCGAAACAGGTGCATGCAAAAGCTACCTTATTAGCCTTGCCGACCAGCGCGTAAAAATTGGCAGCGAAACCATCTCTTTTCAAAAAGATGAATATATCGATATGGAGATTTCACAGAAATACACGGCAGGTCAGGTGGATGTTATGGCTGCCGGTGCAGGATTTAAACCGTTAAACCAATTCTTCGACAGCAAAAAATGGTTTGTAGATGCTATCTGGATAGCAGCGTAGGCTCGTGTGCTGCTGGTTGACATCTTTATGTTGATGGTATTACAATTAAGCCTATATTTATTAAAAATATATCCCTAATGACACCATCATCAATTATCACGTATCTTGTAATATTTTTTATCATTATCGTTGTCCTGTCGTCGTTCGTAACGGTAAAACAGGGCACTATCGCTGTAGTAACCGTATTTGGTAAATATCGCCGTATATTAACGCCGGGGCTCAACTTTAAGATCCCGCTTATCGAGAATATTTACTCAAAAATATCTATCCAGAACCGCTCGGTCGAACTGGAATTCCAGGCTGTAACGTTCGACCAGGCCAATGTATATTTTAAAGCCATGCTGCTTTACTCGGTGTTAGATCAGTCGGAAGAAAGCATCAAAAACGTAGCGTTTAAGTTTGTTGACGAGCGCAACCTGATGCAGGCGCTTATCCGCACCGTCGAAGGCTCTATTCGTGCTTTTGTGGCTACCAAACGGCAAAGCGAGGTGCTGATACTACGCCGCGATATTGTAGAACACGTTAAAGAACAACTGGATGCCATACTGGAAGGCTGGGGTTACCACCTGCAGGACCTGCAACTGAACGATATCACTTTTGACGACATCATCATGAAGTCGATGAGCCAGGTAGTGGCCTCAAATAACCTGAAAGCCGCTGCCGAAAACGAGGGCCAGGCTTTACTGATCACTAAAACAAAGGCAGCGGAAGCTGATGGTAATGCCATTAAAATATCTGCCGAGGCTGAACGCCAGGCCGCACAGCTACGCGGGCAAGGCATAGCGTTATTCCGCGAGGAAGTAGCCAAGGGTATGACCATGGCCGCCAAAGAAATGCAAACGGCCAACATGGATACGTCCGTTATCCTGTTCACCATGTGGACAGAATCGATAAAACATTTTTCAGAAAACTCAAAGGGCAACGTCATTTTCCTGGATGGCTCGGCCGATGGCATGCAGCGCACCATGAAAGAAATGATGAGTTTAAACCTTTTGGATAAGCAGGAAGTCAAAAAGTAAAGTTTTTACTTTACCAACGGCTAAATGATTTTTAAATATTTACGAGCTTTTTGCGCCGGTGTTGTGTTGTGCCTTATACTAAACCCCGTTTGGGCTCAGCCCCATCGCACCTTAACGGTTAACGATTTCCTGGGGGCCCCGCGCCCAAATGGCCGCGGTGTAATAGCTTATACTAATTGCACTATCGATTTTAAATACCAGGCCACCCGCAATGATGGCTACTATCAACTGCGTTTTAACGTGCGCATGTTCATGAACAACTACAAATCGTGGATAGACCGTTCGCGAATAACGTCTGCCGATCAGTTGGCCGAAATATTAAAACACGAACAGGGCCATTATACCATTGCCTACCTGGAGCAGCAGGAAGTGTTACGAGCAGTTGAACGCACCCGTTTTACGGCGAACTACAATGCTGAAGCGATGGGCATTTTTAACCGGATAGATGCCAAATATAAACAGCTTAACCAGGATTACGACGAGGACACCCAACATATGGTAAACCGGCAGCAACAGCACAGCTGGGATATCTATTTTGCCAAACGCCTGCAGTTTATGCCTCAGGAAAACGCGAGTTTGTAGGCTGCCAATTATTCCCGTACTTTTGAAGCAATATGCCAACCGGTAAAAATTTATACTTTGCTTCTGATTTTCATTTAGGCGCCGGTGGCTATCCTTCGTCGCGCGGGCGCGAAGATCGCATTATCCGCTGGCTCGATATGATCAAAGATGATTGCGCCGAACTTTTTTTAATGGGCGATGTATTTGATTTTTGGTTCGAATATAAAACCGTAGTGCCTAAAGGTTATATCCGTTTTTTAGGGAAACTGGCCCAGTTAACCGATGCCGGTGTAAAGCTTTATCTTTTTAAGGGCAACCACGATATGTGGATGTTTGATTACTTTGTAGAGGAGCTAAACGCTACTATTATTGCTAACGAGCTGGAAATTGAACGCGGCGGCAAAGCTTTTTACCTACACCATGGCGATGGCCTTGGCCCCGGCGATAAATTCTATAAATTCCTTAAAAAGTTTTTCCGCAGCCGGGTATGTCAATGGCTGTTTGCCCGCTTACACCCCAATTTAGGCGTGGGCATAGCCAACGCGTGGTCGCAGCAGAGCAGGATAAGTAACAAGCAGGATGTTGAAAAGATACAACATCAGCAGGAATGGCTGGAAGCCTATGCCCTTGAAGTTTTGAAAAACAAGCGTTACGATTATTTTATTTTCGGACACAGGCATTTGCCTTTGGATATTGCCCTGCCGGGAAACAGCAGGTATGTAAACCTGGGCGAGTGGGTAAATTACAATACCTACGCTGTTTTTGATGGTGAAAGTTTGGAATTAAAGTACTTTGAAGGCAATAAATAATAACGAACATCGAATACTGAATTTTGAATAGTAATTAATATTCTGTTCGACGTTCAAAATTGCATTTCATCATTCGATATTTTCACATCCAATCTCTTTACAATCCGCTGAATTTATTATGTGCCTTTAATTACGTATTTTTGCATGTTTTTTGCAATGCAATAACAACGCCAGAACTGGTTATAACAAAAGCTTTTGCGGCTAAGTTACAGCGCGAAAAGCTGATGTGTAAAAACGGGACGCAGTAACCCACAAAATGCTGCAATTGATTTTCAAATAGTATGTTAGAGAAATTAGAACTGATATTTCAACGCTGGAAAACCGTGGAAGGCGAATTAAGCAGCCCCGAAGCAATGGCTGATATGAAGCGTTTTGCCCAGCTGAATAAAGAATATAAAGACCTGGCTAAAATTGTTGAGCAATATAATGTGTACAAAAACATTATGAGCAACATTGAAACCAATAAAGAAATATTAGCTACCGAGAAGGACGAGGAGTTTCGCGAGATGGCTAAAATGGAACTGGATGAGCTATTGGTTAAACAGGATGAAATGGAAGAGGCCATTCGCCTGATGCTGATACCAAAAGACCCGGAAGATTCTAAGAATGCCATTATAGAGATACGGGGCGGTACAGGTGGCGACGAGGCTGCCCTTTTTGCAGGCGACCTTTACCGTATGTACATGCGCTACTGCGAGCGACGCGGCTGGAAAACCGAATTGGTTGATTATACCGAAGGTACAGCCGGAGGGTATAAAGAGATTGTATTTAACGTAAACGCAGAGGATGCTTACGGTAATTTTAAGTACGAAAGCGGGGTACACCGTGTGCAGCGTGTGCCCGATACCGAAACACAGGGCCGTGTGCATACATCAGCAGCATCGGTAGTGGTACTGCCCGAGGTTGATGAGTTTGATATCGACTTACAGGTAAGCGATATACGTAAGGATCTTTTCTGCGCATCAGGGCCGGGCGGGCAATCGGTAAATACTACGTATTCTGCTGTGCGTTTAACACATATCCCTACTGGTATTGTGGCACAGTGTCAGGATCAAAAGTCGCAATTGAAAAATTACGACAAGGCTTTGCAGGTGTTACGTTCGCGTGTTTACGAAATGGAACTGCAAAAACACCTGGAAGAAACATCAAAAAAGCGCAAGACCATGGTTGCCACGGGTGATAGAAGCGCTAAAGTGCGTACTTATAATTACCCGCAGGGCAGGTTAACTGAACATCGTATAGGCCTTACCATATACAACCTAACCGGCGTAATGAACGGAGACCTTCAGGAAATAATGGAAGCCCTGCAATTTGCTGAGAACGCCGAGAAGCTTAAAGAAGGAACTGTAGCCTGATAAATTACTATAATTGTAAAATTTAAAGCACCCTACGGGTGCTTTTTTCGTTTTTAGAAAATTGCATTTCATGTCAATTTCATAATGCCGGGTTATTTTAGCATAGTAAAGTTACACTCTATCATTACGTTACGTAATGTATGGGTACAATAAGTTTAACGATACATTAAGGCTATTTACTATGCTGGCAGTAAAAAAATTAACAGGCGCGTCAACCATATTTACACGCGAAATGCGTTTAATGGGTAACAGATTCGAAATTAGTTTAGTGGCTAATGATCCTGCGTGGGCATATGAGCGTATAGATAGCGCCATCAGCGAAATAAATCGCGTTGATAAATTGCTTAGCACCTTTACTGAAGACAGTATAATAAACGACATAAACCGCAATGCCGGCGTTAAACCGGTGCGGGTAGGTGCAGAAATATTCCGCATTATTGAAAGGGCGTTGGAAATTTCATCATTAACCGAAGGCACTTTTGACATTACTTATGCTGCCGCAACAACTATCAGCATCGATAAAAGCCCTGATGCTAACGCCGGCACTGCAACAGCTTTAAAAAAGAAAGTTAACCTGACAAATTATACCAACGTGGTGCTTGATTTTGCCACGCAAACCGTTTTTCTAAAAAACAAGGGTATGCGCATAGGTTTGGGTGCTGTTAGCCGCGGTTACGCTGCAGACAGGGCTAAATATATATTACAGCTAGAAGGCGTAAGCAGCGGCGTTATTAATGCCGGTGGCGACTTGCTAACCTGGGGCCTGCAGCCCGATAATACACCCTGGACCATTGCCGCCGCCGACCCATCGCAGGCAGCCCAACCACATGCAGGTGTCAACATCAGCAACATGGCGGTAGCTACTTCATATAACACCGATAAGTACACCAACCTGACTAATAGTAAAGTTATCGGTGATATCAATCCTGCGGATGGTTTCCCGGTTAGTAAAATTAAAAGTGTAAGCATTATAACTCCCGGCGCAGAGCTTGCCGATGCTATGGCAACCCCTGTAATTGCAATGGGCGTGAACGCCGGCTTGTATCTGATTAACAAACTGAACCAAATGGCATGTATTATTATCGATGATCATGCCCGTGTATATACATCGAAACATATTAGTGTAGCGATGTAAGTTTTTGCTTATTATTGCCAATAAACCTATTATATAATTTTCGCAGATATTCCGGGGGGATAAAGCCCATTGGGATTTTGCGCACTTTTAACACAGAATAACGATTACTCATAAATAAGTACGCACGTTGCGTATTTTACAATATTAGCGCTCCGTACTCTCTCAAATGATAAAGTGGTTTTTGTATATTGTACTCTTAATGATATCCGTGCCATGTTTGTCATACGCCAATAACAATCCCGGCTTTCAAGGCAGCCTTCATACAACCGGTGGTGTATCATTTATTACTTTTTATACGTTACAACGTGATACAATTGTAACAAAAGGCAAACCACATCAATCAGAAGAAGATAAAAAGAAGATCAAAGAGGTAGCTAAGGCAAAAAAGGTGCCTAAGCCCGAAAAGATAGAACCGGCTAAACCAAAACCCAAACGGCAACGCAGGCCCGAAGGTTTAGAGCGGCCGCCGGAAATACCAAGGAGAAACGACTAATACGTACACAAGCTTTTTATTAATGAGATACTTTGGCGTACTGCTATTTATTATCACAAGCAATGCATTAAACGCGGCAGTATCCCGGCCTGTAATAGCATACCGGGATACTTACGCAGTTGCAGATACTGATAGCGTTGTGCGTAAAAACTCGGTATCGGCAGGCATAAGCTACGGCAGCGACGCTTTATTTTTTGGCCGCACCGGCCCAATTAAATATCCATTTACGTCTACCGACGTTATTTTTAACACCAAGCCCGGCTTTTTTATATATGGCTCTGCGGTAAAGGTGTTAGGTTATAAGCCGTTGGTTGATGAGATTGATATTGGCGGCGGGTATTATTACAGGCTATCAAAAAAATTTACAGGTACGGTAAGTTATACGCGTTTCATATTTAATAAAGAAGCAAATATTATTAAATCCTCCGCATCAAACGATATCAACTGGAAAAACTCGTTCGATTGGAAGTATCTGAAAACAAGCCTCACCGCCGATTACCTGTTTGGCAAATCGTACGATCTGTTCACAACCATCAGCAACTCAAAATATATCGAAAGCAGCTTTAATATATTTAACGATCAGGATTTTATATCTATCAACCCTTCAGTTAACCTCATTTTTGGCACGCAAAACTTTGTGCAACGATATTCTGTAGATCATGATTACAGGATAGAGGCCGATAACATTGCTGTGCAAAACGAAAATGGAAGACGGGCCAGGGCAAACGCTAAGTTTAATATGCTTAATTACAGCTTTAAAATACCCCTGGCGTACAATATGCCGCACTACACGCTTGAGGCTTCGTACAAATATTCGATACCGGTAAACGTTGAAGGGATATTAAGGAACCGGCGGGAATCGTTTTTTAATTTCACCTTTTATTACGTCTTTTATTAAATGAACGTACTGATCATAGAGGATGAAAAGGCGCTTGCCCACGAACTGGAGCTTTTCCTGGTAAAAAATAACTATATCTGCGAAGTAAGCAACAACGGTATATCTGCTTCCGAAAAAATTGCTGTTAACCTTTATGACTTTATACTGCTTGACCTGGGCTTGCCCGATTATGAAGGGCTCGATCTGCTTAAAGAAGCAAAAAAGGCCAACCCTGAAGCAGCTTGTATCATACTCACCGCCCGCGCCGAAGTTAACGACCGTGTAAAAGGGCTTGACCTGGGGGCCGATGATTACCTGGCAAAACCCTTTTCGCTTTTAGAGCTGCAAAGCCGCATGCAGGCCATTACGCGGCGCAAGTTTGGCATCACGCAAAATATTATAGAACTGGATGGCTTTTTGGTAAATCTTACCGAGCGTACCATAATATACCAGGACCAAGCCGTTAATGCTATCACAAAAAAAGAATTCGACCTTATAGCTTATATGCTGCTGCATAAAAACCGTACGCTTACCCGCGCCCAACTGAGCGAACATATATGGGGAAGTGTGATTAACGACGATTACGACTCAAACTTTATTGATGCCCACATCAAAAACATACGCAAAAAGCTAAGCACGTTTGCCCCGGCCGATTGGCTGGAAACCGTGCGCGGTTTAGGCTACAGGATAAAAACAAACGTTTAGGTATTTGAAACTTACAACTAAACTTACGCTGTTTAATGCCATATCAAAATTGGTTATTGTAACCCTTTTTATATTGCTGCTGCCCAATATTATCGAAAACATTAACAAAAGCTATAACGATAGCCGCCTGCTGAAACAAAAGAATAAGCTTTTACAAATAGTTAAAGAAAAAGGCATACAAACCTATATCGAAAATGGCGAAAGCTACGGTATGTATCTCCCTTTAAAAGAAGAGTACATTAGTTTGGATGAAGTAGAGCCCGGTTATCATTTAGATACCATAAGGGATGAGCAGCGCCTTGTTGAGCGCGACACCATTGACTACCGCATATTAAGCCATACTTTTAAAGTGGATAACAAAAACTACCTGTTAGAAATAGGCAAAAGTACCGAAACCATTGGCGAAACTACCGGCCCGCTGCAAAACATTGCGTTTCAGTTATTGCTCGGGATGATTCTGCTCACCATTTTGGCCGACCAGATATTTTCTACCTATATCTTACGCCCGCTTAACATTATTATTAAAACAAAGCTAATCGGCAATAAGTTCCCAAAATTTACGGTTTACAAAGAAGTTAAAACCAGCACTACCGATTTTCAGCTGCTCGATCTCAGCATCCACAAAATGGTCGAGACCATTGAAACCACCTTTCAGAAAGAGCGCGAATTTATATCCAACGCCTCGCATGAACTGATGACCCCAATTTCTATCCTGCAATCAAAGATCGAAAACATGTTTGAGCTTGACATTGCCGACGAACTGAAAGTGCGCCTCCTGGAAATGCAGAAAATACTTAACCGTTTAAAAAGCATTACCAAAACCTTGCTGCTGATATCACAAATAGAGAACGAGCAATTTTTAAAAGAAGATAAAATATCCGCCCGCTACCTGTTGCAGGATGTTTACGACGAGATATCCATCCGGTTGCAAGACCGCAACATCAGTTTGGCCATTTTGGTAATAGATGATGTTGAACTGATCAATGTAAATAAGTTTTTGCTGTTTAACATGCTATTTAACCTTATTAATAACGCCATTAAATACAACAAGCCCGATGGCGAAATAACCGTGAGCGCGCAATGGGTAAAAAACAATTATACCATCAGCATAGCCGATACTGGTATTGGCATAGCCGATGAAGAGTTACCATACATATTTAACCGTTTCAAGAAACTAAAGCAATCCCTTTCGCAGGATAGCTTCGGACTTGGCTTGCCTATCGTTAAATCAATAGCGGTTTTTCATAAAATAGGGATTAACGTAGTTTCTGAAAAAGGAGAGGGCAGCACATTTACGTTAACCTTCCCGCAAAAAGTTACCGGGGAACTGCCGGCTAAATAAATGCTGTACTAAAAAAGAGGCAGTACTGCATGCCACTTATTTTTTCGTAGTGTATTAAACCAAAGTTATTTTCTCGAATCTTAAAAATATGTTGTCATAGTACGCCTTTATTTCTCAAATGGCCATAATATTTTAATAATATTTAGGTTTAGGGTTTGGCATTTGCTTTGCAACACATTATTAAATACACAACATTTAAACATGAAAACACTAAAAATAAAAATCGCTACTTACAGTATTGCGTTAGCTTCGTTGGGCGTAATAGCCTCAGGTTGTAATTCACTTACCAAAACACAAAAAGGCGCGGCTATTGGCGCAGGTGCCGGTGGTACCATTGGTGCCTTTATAGGCAAGGCAGCAGGTAATACCGCGTTGGGCGCCATTATAGGTGGTGCTGTTGGCGGTACCGCCGGGGCATTTATTGGCCGAAACATGGACAGACAAGCTGCAGAAATAAAACAAACTGTACCCGGGGCAACCGTTACCCGCGAAGGCGAAGGTATTTTGGTGAAATTTGATTCGGGTATTCTGTTTGATACTAATTCGTCAGAACTTAAACCTGCTGCGCGTACCAACCTGGCTAACCTGGCAACCTCGTTACAAAACAACCCGCAAACTAATATCCTGATTGTGGGCCATACGGATAATACCGGTACCGACGAGTACAACCAAAACCTTTCGGTACGAAGGGCCGAGTCGGTAAAATCATACATCGCAGCAAATAACGTGGCCAACTCGCGCTTAACTACCAGCGGTAAAGGCGAAAGCGAACCAATTGCAGATAACAACACCGTTGAGGGCCGCAGTCAGAACCGCAGGGTCGAGATCGTGATCGTAGCGAACGACGCCATGAAAAATCAGGCCAAACAAGCCACTAATTAATACTAAGATCAGTTAATAGTTAATCAAGAAAAGCCATCCGATGCATCGGATGGCTTTTCTTTTTGTTCATTTAACGTTTCCTTTCAGTGGAAAGGTAGCCCGCTTGAAAAGTTTATTAAAGTGGCCGTTAGGTTCAGGGGACATTGTTTGATCCTAACCCTATTGTTTACGCATTGCATTTGCTGTCACCATTGGCTGCAGCGATTTAAAATAGTGGCTCAGATCTGTTGGTAATACTCCGGGGGCTTTGGAGTTGCTGTGGCAGGTAAAGCACGACTTGCTGGATGTTTGAAAATAGGTTTCCATGGTGCTGTTGGCCAACACATTGGTTCCAACCGCCGCTCCCGGTACCTGAAACTCCGCACTGTAGCTTTTCCCGTTTGGTGCTGCACCTTTCTCTGTCCAGGTAGCACCTATCAGCAGGTAATTAGCCCTCACATCGCCCTGCGAAAGCAGCGTTTCAATCGTTTTGTTAATAGAGATCAGCTCGGTGTTTGATGCCGCCGCCGATTTAGACCGTGGGTTAGCTATCCCGAAAGCGCCCCAGGCAAAAATGCGTTGCGTGTTGCTTGAGCTTATGGTATGGCCTGCTTGTGCTGTTATATAAGGCGTGGTAACGCGTTGCGCATCCCGGTTACCCATGTGCGGGATATTTACCGCTGTGTCGGCGGCATTGGTCGAAAATACCCAACCTGTGCCGGTATCTGCGGGCTGCGTAGCCACCTTCCCATCTTTGGTGATGTAATCATAAGCGGCATTAGGTGTAATACCGTTATGTTCGTAGGTGGCCCATATCATTTCGGGATGGCCGGCCACGCTGCCTACAATGTGCATCCCTACCATAGCCATCATTACCGTTTTTTGGCCTGTTGGCGTCCATTTGATTTTGCTGGTAGTGTCATAAACCGGGATAGTAGCTTTCACCTTAAAATACTTATCAGCATCAGGCAACGTGGCCGCCTCCACCCACGATGTTTTTATCTCCAGCGCAAGTGCGTTAGAGTCGGGCAGGGCGTGGCCGCTTTTACGTGCATAGGCTATGATTTTGTCGCGCGTAGCGGCGGTGGTTGGAAAACTGCTGCTGTCAAGTTCGCCATTTTTAACCCCGGTCATAAAATAAGCATAAACATCATTTACCGATGACAGGTAATAAACCAGCGAGCCTTGCTTTGACATCAGCACATGGCCTGTAGCCTGCCCCACTTCTGATTGGGTAAGCTTACCGTTGGCATCAAGAAATACAAAATGATCTCCCACTTTAAAACGCTGTACAAAGTTTTCTTTAACCGCGTGGCGAATAAGGGCTTTGGGATGCACAATCTCGTTATTATTGCGGTCTTTAAAATGGAGCGCTCCGCCGGCATCTTGCTGTACACTGGCAACTTCCCGCGGGCTGTTCTTATCACTTTTAACTAAAACCGGCGCATTTGTTATGGTATCGGCATTTTCTATCTCAAGCAGCCTGCCATTACTGTCCTCTATCACTGGTAAACCGTTCGGGCCGGTTTTATTGATTTCGCTGGTCATGTTCAATACGGTTTTAGCATCATGAGGCACCAGCCTGCGCCGGCCGTCAACACTGGCCGATACATCATAAAATAACGACGACTCCAGTACCGACCCGCCACCTTTTATGGGCGATGTAAGCCAAAGCAGCATATGTTCAGACCAGTCATAAAAATCGCAGTTGCCCCTGGTTACCGAAAAGGCCACGCTGTTTGCGGGCGTGACCAGCCCGTTAATAGCCACCTTACCGTCGGCAAACCAGGTGGCAAATTCCGACGCAGAAATGGTGCAGGCCGGGTTTACATCATCGGGCAGCAGATTCTTGGTTACAAGTGATGCAGCAGTTTCTGTTTTTGGGGCGCTGCAGCGCCAAACTGCAATAACCAACAGGCAAAGCAATGCGGTTATTGATAATTGTTTTTTCATTTTCTGATTGTGATTTGGTTAAGGTTTGTGATACAACAGGCCGTAAACAGCTTTGCAAAGGCTATATAACCTACTGATATTCAATAACTAATTTAAACAAAACAATTTGCAGGCACACCCCAAAAACGTCTTATTGAACGGGGTAAAAACGTCTTTAATTCGCCTCGCTCACTTAGGCGGCAAACAACAATTCTCTCCCACCGTATGAGAGGCAATGGATTGCACCTACCCAAATCCATACTCCCCCTATATACCTCCCGTGCGGAAGCAGTTCCGGGCGCCTGTGCTCGGACCGGGGAGCAAGGCCAGATAAGCCTTTCGGTATAACTTTTAAGTCCGCTCCTTTTCAGAGGGATTTAGGTGCGGCAAATGCTTTTTTGTACCTTTGCCGCATGGCATCCATCAAACCATCTGTACCAAAGGGTACCCGCGATTTCTCTCCCGCCGAAATGGCAAAGCGTAACTTTATTTTTGATACCATAAAAGGCGTATTCAGAAAATACGGTTACCAGCAGATAGAGACCCCCTCGATGGAAAACCTGAGCACCCTTACCGGCAAATATGGCGATGAGGGCGATAAACTGATATTCAAGATATTAAATAGCGGGGACTTCCTGGCCCGGGCAGATGAACACGCACTTGCCGCACGCAACTCAAACCAGATAACCGCCTCTATTTCAGAGAAAGCCCTTCGATACGACCTAACCGTGCCATTTGCCCGCTACGTGGTACAGCACCAAAACGAGATCATCTTTCCGTTCAAACGCTTCCAGGTGCAGCCGGTTTGGCGTGCCGACAGGCCGCAAAAAGGCCGCTATCGCGAGTTTTACCAGTGCGACGCGGATGTAGTGGGCTCGGCGTCGTTATTAAACGAAGCGGAGTTTATTATGATATATGACGAAGCCTTAAGCCTGCTTGGGTTAAAAGATTTCAGCATCAAAATAAACAACCGAAAGATACTATCGGGCATAGCCCAGGTTATTGATAAGCACGACAACATTATAGATATGACCGTTGCTATTGATAAGCTTGACAAAATTGGCTTTGATGGTGTTGTAAAAGAACTGCTTGAGCGTGGTTTTAGCCAGGCGGATATTGATACCATTAAACCTATTATCCTGTTAGAGGGCAGCAATGATGAAAAGCTGGCCAGCCTGCGTACGGCGTTAAAAAATTCTGAGATTGGCTTACAGGGATGCGATGAGATACAAACCGTATTTGATTATGTGGCGGCCTGCAAACCGCTAACGGCCAAACTGGAACTGGATATTACCCTTGCCCGTGGGTTAAACTACTATACCGGCGCTATTTTCGAGGTGAAAACCAATGAGGTAGCTATGGGCAGCATCGGCGGCGGTGGCCGTTACGATGACCTTACCGGTATGTTTGGCCTTAAAGGCCTTACCGGCGCAGGTATCTCATTTGGTGCCGACCGTATTTACGATGTATTGGAAGAATTGAACCTGTTCCCGCAATCGGCAGAGCAAAGCACACAAGTGCTTATTTGCTGTTTTGATGAGCAGGGCGAAAAATATGGCCTGCCATTATTACAGAGCCTGCGCAGCCAAAACACCAACGCCGAGCTTTATCCCGCGGGCGCTAAAATTAAAAAGCAAATGGAGTATGCCAATAACAAACATATCCCATATACTGTGTTAATTGGCAGCGACGAAATGCAAAGCGGTTTACTCACCTTTAAAAACATGGAAACGGGCGAGCAGGAAAAATTAACCGCTGATGATATCCTGAAAAAAATAAAAACCTGATTCAGGTTAAGTACACCTTAAAGGTTGTGCCTTTGCCCAACTGACTTGTAACTTCAATTTTACCCCCCAGGGCTTCTACCTGGTTTTTGGTAATAAAAAGCCCCATTCCCTTGGCATCACGGTTACCGTTGAAGGTTTTGTACATGCCAAATAAGTCGTTGCCATTTTTCTCCATATCTATACCTATGCCGTTATCGGCTATGGTAAAGCCCTGCCGGCCGTGTTCGTTAAAATATTTAAATGTAATTTCCGGGTGCTCTGTTGCCGACCGGTATTTGATAGCATTGCTTACCAGGTTCAAAATAATGCTTTCCAGATAAGCCGGGCTATATACCAAGGTACAGTCAGGCGGCATCTGGTTATCAATATGAATGTGCCATAAGCTAATATCGTTACTTAGCAACGCCACAGCACGGTTAAAATAGCTAAGCAAGTCTATCTCAGACTTTTGGATATCTACATTTGTTTGTATAGACACCACCTCATTAAGATTGGTGATGGTTTCATTCAACTGCTCAGAAACCTTCGCTAAATGGCCGGATAGCTCAGTTTTTTCCTCCTCGCTGGTGTGTGGGTCGGCCAGTACATCCATTATCATCTTAAAATTACTGGCATGGGTGCGCAGGTTATGCGATACAATATAGGCAAAGTTTAACAAGCGGTTATTCTGGCTGCTTACCACCTCCAGGGTTTCGCGCAGATGTTGCTCCTGTTGTTTTTGCTCAGTAATATCTATGTGGGTACCAATAATGCGCGCAGCCTTGTTATTTTCGTCGTACTCTATAACCTTTCCTCTGTCAAGTATCCATTTATAGGTGCCATCTTTACATAAAACACGGTGCTGGTTCGAGTATATGTCCGTTTTGCCTTCTATATAAGCCCGCACATCAGCAATATACCTTTCCCTGTCGTCCGGATGCACCCGCTTGGTCCATTGCCCGGGCTCGTTACTAAATTCATGCTCTTCAAGGCCTATCATGCTCAGGCATTGTTTAGAATGAAATATCGTATTGTTACGCAGGTCAAAGTCCCAAATACCGCCGCCGGTCCCCTCCGACGCAAATATCCATCTGCGCTCACTTTCCTTCAGCTGCGATTCGGCCTTTTTGCGTTCCGTAATATCTTTTATTTGCGATACAAAATATAAAGGTTCGCCGGTCTTATCGCGCACCAGCGCCACAAACAACAATATCCATATAAAGCTCCCGTCCTTTTTGATGTACCGCTTTTCCAGATTGTAAGTTCGTATTTCACCACTCAGGGTTTTTTGCAGTAAGGCAAGGTCTGCCTCCAGGTCTTCGGGGTGGGTAATCTCCTGGAAGGTTTTGGTCATCAGCTCCTCTGCCGTATAGCCAAGCATTTCGCATATGCTTTTATTTACCTTCATAAACTTACCCGCCATTGATACCAGCACTACCCCTATAGGCGAGTATTCAAAAGCGTTCCTGAACGTTTCTTCGCTAATCTCAAGCGTTTGTTCAATGGTTTTTTTATCGGTAATATCAATATGGCAGCCCACCATGCGTAAGGGTGTACCCCCATCCCATTCAATAACACGGCCGGTTGTGTTTATCCAAACTATCGAGCCATTTTTATGCTTGTATCTTACATCAATATTGAAGGGGTTTTTGCCATGGCTTTCATAGTGCGCCTTCAGGCAGGCGTCCATCCGGGGCATATCTTCGGGCAATATCAATTTGGCCCATGTTTCGGTAGTGTCGGGCAGTTCGTGGTCAAGATACCCAAACATGGCTTTAAAAGCAGCACTCAAAATCACCTTATCTTCCTGCAGATAACAATCCCAATAACCCGCAAGGGTTTCCTCAAGGATAATCTTATATATATTCTCCATTAAGTGGGTTTTGCAGTGATACTAACGGTAAAGCAATATACAATTATTCAACAATACAATGTTACGGCTAGCCTTATCATAAATAATTGATGTGGCGTATTTTTTTAAAAATATGCTTAAATACGGCACAAAACGCTATATTAGTGCGCCCTAAACCTAATTATATGCGCAAAACTATTACACTTATCTTATTAACCATTGGCGTTTCTGTAACCAATGCTCAAACTCAAACAACTGCTCCTACTACACAACCTTACGGTAAAATTGATTTAGCCGACCTGCAAATGACGTCGTGCGACTTTGAAAAAGCAGCCAATGCCGAAGTGCTGTTCGATAAAAGCAAAGTTTACTTCAACAATAATTACGATATTGTAACTGAGATACACAAACGTGTTAAAATATTTAATGATAACGGTAAAGACTATGCCAACGTACGTATAGAGTATTACGGCGGCGACCGGTCTGAATACATATCCGGCATACAAGCCGAAACCATTAACTTTACCAGCGGTGCGCCCGAAATCACTAAAGTTGATAAAAAACAAATATTCACCGAAAAGGTTGACAGGCTGCGCACAGCTACAGTTTTTTCGTTACCTAACGTTAAACCGGGGTCGGTAATTGAATACAAATATGCCATTGTAAGCAATAACATAGGCAACTTCCCCGACTGGTATTTTCAAACCAGCATACCTACCCGTTACAGCGAACTAACTACCAACGTGCCAGATATTTTATACTATAAAAACCTGGAAACTGTGCGCCAGCCGTATGCGGTTAACAAAACCAATCGCGATGGTTCAATTACAAAGGCATTAGCAAATGTTCCGTCAATTCCGAACGAGCCTTTTATGAGCTCGCGTCAGGATAACTATCAGCGTATATTATTCCAGTTAATGACCATAAGGTCAATGGGGCAAAGAGTGATGACTTTTTCCGACTCGTGGAAAAAGGTTGGCGAAACGCTAATGGAGTCTATTTATTTTGGCGGGCAGCTAAACCATAAAATTGAAGGCGAAGAAGCGCTTATCACCAAAGCCAAAAGCTTGCCTAATGATGATGACCGGATAGCTTATTTATTTGATGAGGTTAAAAAGAATATGAAATGGAGCGAATTGTACGACAAATATTCGGACGATGGCATATCAAAAGCCTGGGACAAAAAGTCGGGCAACTCGGGCGAGATAAACATGATCTTATACCATTTATTAAAAAAATCCGGCGTAAAAGTTTACCCGATGATAGCAAGCACCCGTAAAAACGGGCGTGTTAATCCGGGCTATCCAAATTACTACCAGTTTAATACCACGGTGGCCTACGTACCGGTTGACAGCACTAAATTTTACGTGCTTGATGCATCGAATAAATACAACATTTATAACCAAATCCCTTCAAATTTCCTGAATTCATTTGGGTTTTATATGAATAAAGACGCGAAGGATTACGATGTGCTTTTTCTGCAGAATGTAAAGCCGATAAGGCAGGTAGTGATGCTGAACGGCGAGATAAAAGCCGACGGAAAAATGACGGGAACTGCCGCTATAAGCAACTTTGATTACAACCGTGTGGATGCTATGGCGCGGTACAAAAAAGATGGCGAAAAGAAATTTATCGATTACATTCAAAACGACGATAATAACCTTAAGGTATCGTCGCTGAAATTCGAAGGGATGGATATTGACACCCTGCCGCTAACCCATACATTAAACTTTGATCTTGACCTTACCGGGTCTGACGGGAACTACATTTACTTTAATCCTAACATGTTGAGTTCCATAAAAAACAACCCTTTTCTAAGCGAAAACCGCTACACTGATATTGACTTTGGCTACCGCAGTAATTATATCATAAATTGCACTTTTAAAGTACCTGCCGGCTATAAAGTTGACGTATTACCCAAAAGCATTAGCATGACCACGCCGGATAAAACCATTTTCTTCAGGCGGATAGCGGCAGAACAGGACGGTACTATAGTGATCCGCTTTAACGTCGATCAGAAAAAATCTATCTTTTTTAAAGAGGATTACCCGGAGTTGCATGAGTTCTACAAAAAAATGTACGAGATGCTCAACGAGCAGGTGGTGTTAAAGAAATCCTAATATGCAATACTTTAAAATAAAAAGCCTGCTGTATACAGCGGCGCTTTCGGTTATTTTGGTAAACGGCGCCTATGCGCAGGAGAAAGAAATACCAAAAAAGCTTTACGCCGCGGCAGGTATCCCCGATTCGTTAAAAGAGGAAGCCAACTCGGTTGTACGTTATAAGATGAAAGATATAACGGTTGACGGGCCTGATGATATTTCAGTGAAAGAACACTCGATAGTGACCGTTTTAAATGAAAAAGGCAACGACGAGGCCGAGGCGGTATTAGAGTATAGCAAAAAATACAACTCTATCGGGTCGTTTGAGATGCGTGTTTATAACGCGGGAGGCGATCTGGTAAAAAAGTACCATAAAAGCGATATGTACGATCGCTCGGCCGTAAGCGGCTCCATAGTTACTGATGAGCGGCTGATGATGATTTCACATAACATTGCCACCTACCCTTCAACCATTGAAATTATATCCGAAACAAAGTACCGGAGTTCTATGAACATCGAATCGTGGTATATTCAATCCGCCGAGCAATCTGTACAGGATGCTTACTGCCATATTGCAATTAAAACAGGGTCGGGGTTTAGATACCTTAACCGTAATATCAGGGTAAAGCCGCAGGCAACTACAGATAATAAAACTGATAGCTATTTGTGGCACGTATCCAATTTAAAGGCCATTAAACTCGAAGAGGGGGCCAGGTCATGGAGGGTTTTACCGCGGATATACTTTGCTGCCAATCAATTTGAATTTTACGGCCTTGATGGTAATTTCAGTTCGTGGGATAGCTTCGGTAAATGGATACTGGGTTTAAATGCTGATGTATGTACACTTAGCACACAAAGGGCCGAAGAGATACGAACAATGACAGCCGGCATAAAAACCGATAAAGAAAAGGTGAAGTTTTTGTATGAGTACATGCAGCAAAGCATGCGCTATGTAAGCATAAGCCTGGGCATTGGCGGCATGAAACCGTTTGCCGCCGATTTTGTAGACAAGCAAAAATACGGCGATTGTAAAGCATTGTCTAACTACATGTATGCGTTGTTAAAAGCGGTGGGTATTCCGTCCAATTACGCCATTATTAATTCCGGGGCTAATGCGGAACCTGCAGAGCCCGGCTTTGCGCGCAACTCGTTTGACCATGTGATACTTTGTGTACCGTTAAAGGGCGATACTACCTGGCTGGAATGTACCAGCAGCACTCAGGCATGCGGAAAGCTTGGTCCTTTTACCGAAAACAGGCGGGCCCTGCTGATTACCGAAACAGGCGGCAAATTAGTAAACACCCCAAAAAGCATTGCTGCAGATAATCAACTGAACAGCGAGGTGCAGATTGTATTAAATGCCGATGGCGGCGCCAAAGCGCGGGTTAAAATTTCGAGCACCGGCGAATACCGCGACGATTACCTGGGTATTGCCACCCTGAAAGCCGACGATCAAAAGGAGTACCTCATCCGCATGCTCAATATTAAACAGCCAACGGTTTTTGAATATAAGCCTTTAACTGATAAGGATGGCGTTAAAGAAGTAGCCCTTGATATCGAGTATGATAAGTTTTGCGATGTAAAGGCCGGCAATAAACAGTTCTATCGCCCGCGTGCAATAGATATATGGGGCAATACGCTGCCTGTAGCAGAAAACAGGAAGTCGGATTATTACTTTAATCAGCCCATGCTGAAAAATTGTACGACTATCATCACCCTGCCCGAAAGTTTTGAAGTTGAAGCTTTGCCGGCAAATCAGAGCCTAAAATTCACATACGGCAGCTTTGACGTTAATTACGTTTACGACACCACCAAAAATCAGGTAATAAGCACCAGCAAATTTGTTTTAACAAACCATGTAATACCGGCCGCAAAATATACCGAGATGCAGCAATACATGGATAACATTGCTAAGGCCCAAAATAAAAAGCTGGTAATACGTAAGAAGGCTTAATTTTGCCTCATGATTTTCAGGCTTGATGAACGCTTGCTCTTCCCCGATCCGGAACTGGCAGAAGAGGATGGCCTGCTGGCCGTGGGCGGCGATCTGTCAACAGCGCGTTTACTGCTGGCATATCAAAACGGCATATTCCCCTGGTACAGCGATGACGAGCCTATATTGTGGTATTCGCCGCACGAACGTTTTGTTTTATACCCGCAGGAATTAAAGCTTTCAAAATCAATGAAAAAAGTGCTGTGTTCAGGCAAATTCAGCGTAACTGCCAATACCTGTTTCAATGAGGTTGTGGCGGCTTGCTCGTCGGTAAAGCGCGAGGGGCAGGATGGCACCTGGATAACGGCAGATATGAAAGCCGCATACGCTGCGCTGCATACCCTGGGTTACGCACATTCAATTGAGGTATGGCACAACAACGAATTGGCCGGTGGTTTATACGGTGTACAGGCGGGCAACGTGTTTTGTGGCGAAAGTATGTTCAGTAAAGTAAGCAATGCTTCAAAAACGGCGCTTACATGGCTTTGCAATACCACCAGCTATAAACTGATAGATTGCCAGGTATATACGGGGCATTTGGAAAGTATGGGCGCCCGGATGATAAGCCGCGAAGAATATATGGCCGTTCTGCATAAAACCGGCGCCTAAATATTAGTTTTGTAATACATGGAGCAGGTAATTCACAAAGAGCGCGTAATTTTAGGCATCGACCCCGGAACGGCCATCATGGGCTACGGCCTGGTGCTTGAAAAGGGGCCTAAAATTGATCTGATAAGCCTGGGTGTTGTTAAGATGGACAAAATTGACGACCACATGCTAAAGCTTCAGCGCATATTTGAAAAAACTGTGGCGCTAATTGATAACTATAAGCCCGACTGCCTGGCGATCGAAGCCCCATTTTACGGCAAAAATATACAGGTAATGCTCAAGCTTGGCCGTGCACAGGGCGTGTGTATGGCCGCAGCGTTATCCCGCGATGTGTCAATAACCGAATATTCTCCCCGTAAAATTAAGCAGTCTATTACAGGTAACGGCAGTGCAACCAAAGAGCAGGTATCAGCCATGCTGCAAACCATTCTTAAATTTAATGAAACCCCCGATTTTTTAGATGCTACCGATGGCCTGGCTGTAGCTGTTTGCCACTCGTTTCAAAAGATAACGGTAGCACGCGGCGGCAAGGTAACCAGTAAAAAGAACCACTCGGGATGGGAGGCTTTCGTAAAAGATAATGCTTCAAGGGTAAGCATTATCTCAAAAAAGTAAGCGCTTACGGCAATATTACTGCTCCGGCATCCACTCCGCACCCTTGTTGCGGTTGTCAATGCTTTTACCTGCAGATATTACGAGTTCGCTATCCGTTAGTGCATTCTATGCGTCACCTTTTTAGTTTTTACAACTTTCCGGTGATCTACCCGTACAGGGCGGTTATTACTTTTACCCACCCAATGGTTACGGTACTTTACATCGCGGCTATCACGGATGATGTTTTGACCTGAATGGCCCCGGTAGCTTGCATACTTGGTGCGGTAAACAGTGGCGCGGGTCCATGGCCTTGGCTCGTTTATCACAACTTTATATCCCTTATACACATTATAGTTGCTGTACCTTACCGGTAAGTTTGCCCTGCGTACCCAGGTGTTGTTTTCCAGGTAAACGTACTGATGGGCCGGAACATCATAATAGGTGTCAATATCGGGCATGTAGTAATAATCGGCATGGTCATAACCTGCAGGGCCCCATTCGGGCTGACTGCCAATATTGATGCTTAAACTGATTTGCGCGTCGGCTGATTTGTATGCTATACAGCTTAAAAATATCGCTGCAGTAATTATTATCTTTTTCATAATCGTATGTTTTGTATGTATGACGTACCCCAACACTCATAGTTTAACAAACTACCGGTTATAACAGGGTTGTTACACACCTTACAGAGCATGCGGGCAATCACTCCTGTCTGAAAAAAAATTATTTACGTTGTAGCGCCTGCAATTTTTTTAACGTATAGTATAAAACACATTCAAAATACTTCCTATATGAAAAAGTTCATCTTAACATTTACATCAATTGCAGCTGTTTCGTTATTGCTAACGGCATGTATAAAAAACGATGACAATTGCTGCGCGCCACCTTATCAGCCTTATTTTGCCGCTGAAAGGGCCGGGTTACAGGTTTATGCAGAACCGGGCAGTAAAAAAATTGGCACCGACTCTATCGCAATAGCCGGCATTACCCGAACTGCAGGTATTATTATGCATGTTAAATACACCGGCAAGGGTGTTTATACCTTAACAGGTAACCAGGGCAAATACTATCAGCTAATTGGTACCGATACCGTTAGTCGTTACAGTGTTGGATTGGCAAACGGCAGCTCTATCGAGGTTACCGATGTTGACAGCGTGAACCACGCTATAGAAGGTAAGTTTACTTTAAACCTTAAGCGCACCTTTCCGGCTACATCAAGCACTTACCCCGATAGTGTTAAGTACACTAAAGGCCAGTTCCTGATCTATCTGCCCCGCAACTAATTAACCGGTGCGCTATCTGCAGGCAAGTGACAGCACCAGTATTAAAAGCCCTTCTAAATCCGCAAGCCGGCAAGGAGATTTAGGAGGGCTTTTTAGCAAATAATTGTATTTTTGCCGCATATACTTTTATAATATGAGCCCTCGTACAAAAATTAAAGCACTGCTTGAAAGCGGTAAAACCGATATTGATGTAACCGTTAAAGGATGGGTACGTACCTTCCGCAACAATCAGTTCATAGCTTTAAATGATGGCTCAACAAATAGCAACCTGCAAATAGTTGTTGATTTTGAAAACACCGACCCTGCTTTATTAAAACGCATTAGTACCGGCGCGGCGCTTAGCGTTAGCGGCAGGCTTGTCGAATCGTTGGGAAAGGGCCAGAGTGTTGACGTTAAAGCAACATCCATAGAAATACTTGGCGACAGCGACCCGGAAAAATATCCCCTGCAGCCTAAAAAGCACAGCCTCGAATTTTTACGCGAAATAGCGCACCTGCGGTTCCGTACCAATACTTTCGGGGCCATATTCAGGGTGCGTAATACGCTATCGTTTGCCGTACATACCTTTTTCCAGGAGCGGGGCTTTGTGTACCTGCATACGCCTGTAATTACCGCCAGTGACGCAGAGGGTGCCGGCGAAACCTTCCACGTAACCAACTTTGACCTGGCCAACCCCCCAAAAACTGAAACCGGCGAGGTAGATTTTAAACAGGACTTTTTCGGCCGTGCCACTAACCTTACCGTATCGGGCCAGTTGGAAGGTGAGCTGGGCGCAATGGCTTTAAGCGACATTTATACATTCGGGCCTACCTTCCGTGCCGAAAACTCAAACACTACCCGCCACCTGGCCGAGTTTTGGATGATAGAGCCTGAGATGGCTTTTTACGACGCCAAGGACAACGCCGACCTTGCCGAGGCTTTACTTAAATATGTGATTAGCTATGTGCTTGATAAGAACAAAGAGGATCTTGAATTTTTAAGTCAGCGGTTGCTTGACGAAGAAAAACAGAAGCCGCAAAACGAACGCTCTGAAATGACCCTGTTAGAAAAGCTGCAGTTTTGTTTGAACAATGATTTTGAACGCCTTACTTACACCGAGGCTATTGATATCCTGAAAGAATCGACCCCGAACAAAAAGAAAAAGTTCCAATATCTTGTAGAAGGATGGGGTACCGACCTGCAATCAGAACATGAGCGTTACCTGGTTGAGAAACACTTCAAAAAACCGGTTATCCTTACGGATTATCCAAAAGAGATAAAATCGTTCTACATGCGCCAGAACGACGATGGCAAAACCGTTGCCGCTATGGACATCCTTTTCCCGGGCATAGGCGAGATCGTTGGCGGTTCGCAGCGCGAGGAACGCCTTGATAAACTGGAGCAGCGTATGGACGAGATAGGCATCCCTAAAGAGGAACTTTGGTGGTACCTGGATACCCGCCGTTTTGGTGGATGCCCGCATTCGGGTTTTGGTTTGGGCTTCGAGCGTTTGGTACTTTTTGTTACCGGGATGGGCAACATCCGGGATGTTATACCTTTCCCAAGGTTCCCGAAAAACGCAGAGTTTTAACCGGAAATTTCTCAGATTTTTTAAGGAATTTTCTGAAAAACTGCCGCTAATGCAGCATATCTGCCTGCGTTTTGTTGGCAGCTTCGGTCAGGAATATTATGCCAAAAATAGAATTATCTACCACCATTAACGCCGCTATACAATGCTGCTTTGACGTATCAAGGGATATAGATATTCATATGGCTTCAACCGCGCATACCGGCGAAAAAGCCATCTCCGGCCGCACCAGCGGACTGATAGGACTGGGCGAAACCGTTACCTGGCGGGCAAAACACTTCGGCATATGGCAAAATCTTACCTCTAAGATCACCGAATTTAACTCACCCAACTTCTTTGTTGATGAAATGGTCGAGGGTGCTTTCAAAAGTTTCAGGCATAAGCATTATTTCGACAAACTCAATGATAGTCAAACACTTATGAGGGACGTGTTTATTTTTAAATCGCCATTAGGTGTATTTGGCAATCTTGCCGATCGGTTGTTCCTGAAACAATATATGACCAATTTGCTGGTAAAGCGTAACCTGGTAATTAAAAAAGAGGCAGAAGCACAGACCATAGCCGATAGTCAATAAACATATTCAATGGTACGTTACTGCACAAAAAAGCACTCCATAGACTATCGACTATCGTCCATGGACTAACCTAATTCCCCAACTGCTTAACCGCCAGGTAAGCCATCAGGCCAGTGCTCAACTCCAGCGCGCTTTCCTCTATGTCAAAGGTTGGGGTGTGTACCGATGAGGTAATGCCCCGGGCCTCGTTACGGGTACCCAAGCGGTAAAAGCAACTATCGGCTGCCTGCGAGTAATAAGCAAAATCCTCTGCAGCCATCCAGATATCCAGGTCGAGCACGTTTTCCTTACCAAGGTAATCCTCGGCATTGGCGCGGGTTACAGCAGTTAACTTTTCCTCGTTGATAAGAAATGGGTAACCCTTCATAATATTAAACTCGCAGTTGCCGCCCATACTTTCGGCGATGCCTTCGGCCATTTTCTTCATTTTAATGTGCGCTTCGCTGCGCCATTTTTCGTCCATCGTGCGGAAGGTCCCTTCCAGATAAACCTCGTTAGGGATAACGTTGGTAGCGCCATTGGCAATTACCTTACCGAATGACAATACCGACGGACTTTTAGGATCGGCAAACCGGCTAACAATGGTTTGCAGGGCAGTTAATATATGCGCGGTGATGATAACCGGATCAACATTTTGCTGGGGCTGGGCGCCGTGGCCCCCTTTGCCTTTTACGGTAACGTAAAGCTCATCGGTTGATGCCATGTATTTACCGGCGCGGAACCCCACCTTACCCGCATCAATAAGCGGCATAACATGCTGGCCAATAACAGCAGCAGGCTTAGGGTTTTCAAGTACCCCCTCCTTTATCATTAGGCTGGCACCACCAGGCAGCTTTTCTTCAGCCGGTTGAAATATCAATTTTACAGTGCCACCAAATTCGCCTTTTAAGCTTGTTAGTATTTTGGCCACGCCCAATAACGATGAAGTGTGCACATCGTGCCCGCAGGCGTGCATTACACCGGGATTTTGCGATTTATACGGAACATTGTTCGCCTCTGTAATTGGGAGCGCGTCCATATCTGCACGCAGGGCCACCACCTGATCGCCGGGCTTATCACCCTTTATCAATGCCACCAGGCCTGTATCAGCCATTTTATGATATTCCAGGCCAAGTTCTTCCAGCTTATTTGCCACAAACACCGATGTTTCTACCTCATGGAAAGAAAGTTCGGGATGCGAGTGCAAGTGCCTGCGGTTAGCTACCACATCATCAAAAATATCTTTTGCTAAAGCGCGTATTCTTTCTTTAATCATTAGGGGTAGCGGTTTTTGGTGGATTGATCTTTTCGGATACGATGAACATTGCCGCGAACATCGTTTTTAGCTGCTCTTTCATTCGCTCGGCCTCAATTCGCGACCTGAAATCGCCGGCCCTTACTTTAAAATTCGGTTCGCGGTAAATAATATAAGTGCGCATCTCGGGGAAGGCCCTGTTAAATTTAGCTTGCGCGTTATAAGCCGCGGTGCGGTTGCTGCCGCTGTATATTTGCACACGATAACCATACGATGAGGTATAACCCACAGCGCCGCTAACATTGCTTTTATTAAGATCGGCACGCCTGGCTAAAAGGGTGTCAAACAAGGCCGGGGCTACAACCTGTACCTTGCCGCGTGTTTGTGCTGCGGCAAATGCCGGCAGTAATATGGCTACACAAAAAAAGCAACATTTGATAAGGCTAAATTGAGCTTGGTTACCAGATATTGCTTTTTTCATATTTGTGTTTTAATCCTTAACCGTCATTAGAGGTACGAAGCAATCTCTTTAAGCATACCGGCTATGCATCGTTCAGAGATTGCTTCATACTCGCAATTACGCACGGGGTTTGTTTGCGTTGTCATGCTGAACGATAGTGAAGCATCTGTTGCCAATATGCTTGTTCACTATCAGATCCTTCGCTATCGCTCAGGGTGACAAGAACATATTTTTAATTTTGCCCTACACCGTGGCAGTTTTTGTATTTTTTGCCGCTACCGCATGGGCACGGGTCGTTTCTGCCTATCTTTTGCTCCACTTTTACGGGGGTCGGCTTTTGTATTTCGCGTGTATCTTCAACCGGCATACCATTGGTTTCTCTAACCAATTCCGGTTTTGACGTACGCATGTTCCTTAGATCGAGCTTTGGCTGCGGTGCTGCCTCGCGTACCTGCTCCGGCGCCTGCTGAACCGGGATACCGCCCCTGAAAAGGAAGCTAACCAGCTCTTTGTTCACGTTTGATAACATCTGGCGGAACAACTCAAAGGCTTCAAACTTGTAAACCAGCAACGGGTCTTTTTGTTCGTAAACGGCGTTTTGTACCGATTGCTTCAATTCATCCATTTCGCGCAGGTGCTCTTTCCAGGCGTCGTCTATCAGATAAAGGGTAACGTTTTTTTCGAAGGATTTGAATACTTCTAAGCCGTTATTCTCAACTGCCTTTTTAAGTGGAACCGATACCTGCAGGCCATGGATACCATCAGAAAAAGGAACTACAATATTTTCTACATATTGGCCGCGGGTGTCGTAAACATCCTTTAACACAGGGTATGCCTGCTGCGCAACCGCCTCTGCCTTGCGTTTATAGAAGTTGGTTACCTCGGTAAATGTGCTCTCAACCAATGTATTTATATTGGTAGCCGAAAACTCCTCCGCGTTAACTTCAGTATCTATCGAGAATAAACGGATGATCTCCATCTGGAAACCTTCGTAATTATTCGCCTCTTTATATTCTGTTACTACATCTTCAATAACGTCATAAACTGTATTGCTCAGGTCAACGTCAAGGCGGTCTCCAAACAGGGCGTTCTTCCGCTTAGCATAAATAACGGTACGCTGCGAGTTCATGACATCGTCATACTCCAGCAAGCGTTTACGTATACCAAAGTTATTCTCTTCTACTTTCTTTTGTGCTCGCTCAATTGATTTCGAGATCATTGAGTGCTGTATCACCTCACCTTCCTCGATACCCATGCGCACCATCAGGTTTGAGATACGCTCCGAGCCAAATAAACGCATCAGGTTATCCTCAAGCGATACAAAGAACTGCGACGAACCCGGGTCGCCCTGCCTTCCGGCACGCCCGCGCAACTGCCTGTCAACACGTCGCGATTCGTGGCGCTCGGTACCTACAATGGCTAAACCGCCGGCAGCCTGCACACCCGGGCCTAATTTTATATCCGTACCACGGCCGGCCATGTTGGTTGCAATGGTCACTGTGCCCGCCTGGCCAGCTTCGGCCACAATGTCGGCCTCCTTCTGGTGCATTTTAGCGTTCAGTACATTGTGCTTGATACCTCGCAGCTTAAGCATACGACTCAGTAATTCAGATATCTCTACCGATGTTGTACCCACAAGTACCGGCCTGCCAGCCTGTGTAAGGCTCACAATCTCTTCGGCTACGGCGTTGTATTTTTCGCGCACGGTGCGGTAAACAAGATCCTGCCTGTCGTCGCGGCTTATCGGGGTATTGGTTGGTATTTCTACCACATCAAGCTTGTATATTTCCCAAAACTCGCCCGCTTCGGTAACGGCGGTACCGGTCATACCACAAAGTTTGTGGTACATCCTGAAGTAGTTTTGCAAAGTTACCGTAGCAAACGTTTGTGTAGCATCTTCTACCTTAACATTCTCCTTAGCCTCAATAGCCTGGTGTAACCCATCCGAGTAACGGCGGCCATCCAACACACGGCCTGTTTGCTCATCAACTATTTTTACTTTACCATCGTCAAGGATATATTCGGTATCTTTTTCAAATAATGTGTATGCCTTAAGTAGTTGGTTAACCGAGTGGATACGTTCTGATTTGATAGAGAAATCGCGCATCAGCTCGTCTTTTTTAGCAATCTTTTCTTCGGCCGGAAGATCAGACTTTTCAATATTGGCAATTTCGGTACCTACATCGGGCATTACAAAGAAGCTTGGGTCCTCACCCGATGCAGTGATCAGTTCGATACCTTTTTCAGAAAGTTCAACCGAGTTATGCTTTTCGTCGATGACAAAAAACAGTTCCGAATCAACCTTGGGCATTTCCTTGCCCTGGTCCTGCATGTAATGGTTTTCCGTTTTTTGCAATACCTGCCTGTTTGCGCCTTCACTTAAAAATTTGATAAGGGCCTTATTTTTTGGCAATGCACGGTGAGCGCGTAATAAAGACAAGCCGCCTCCATCAATACCCGTATCACCATCATTTATCGCTTTTTTGGCCTCGTTTAAAACACTGTTAACGTATGCTTTCTGGGCGTTCACAAGGCGCTCTATACGGGGTTTAAGCTCATAAAATTCGTGCTCATCGCCACGCGGAATTGGCCCGGATATGATCAGCGGCGTACGGGCGTCATCAATCAACACCGAATCCACCTCATCCACCATGGCGTAGTGCAGCTTGCGTTGCACCAGCTCTTCAGGGCTGCGTGTCATGTTGTCACGCAAATAGTCAAAACCAAATTCGTTATTGGTACCAAAGGTAATATCAGCTAAGTACGCTTTGCGGCGCTCTTCAGAGTTTGGCTCGTGCTTATCAATACAATCAACCGCCAGGCCGTGAAACTCATATAAAGGCCCCATCCACTCGCTATCGCGGCGTGCCAGGTAATCGTTAACCGTTACAATGTGCACACCCTGGCCTGCAATGGCATTAAGGTAAGCAGGCAGCGTAGCTACCAGCGTTTTACCTTCACCGGTTGCCATCTCGGCAATTTTACCCTGGTGCAGTACAATACCACCAATCAGCTGCACGTCGTAGTGTACCATATTCCAGGTAACCTCGTTACCCGCAGCAAGCCAGGTGTTATGGTGAACGGCCTTATCGCCTTTTATAATGACATTATTTTTTTTGGCTGCCAGCTCACGGTCAAACTGGGTTGCTGTAACTTCAAGGATTGGGTTTTCAGCAAATCGGCGCGCCGTTTCTTTTACCACGGCAAATGCCTCAGGTAAAATATTCATTAATATATCCTCAAGCTCTTTATTGCGGTCTTTTTCAAGCTTATCCAACTGCGTATACAGGGTAACCTTTTCGCTTACCTCCATATTCAGTTCGGTTTCGGTACGGGTTTTTATGGCCTGTATCTCGCTGTCGACACCGGCAAGGCCTGCTGCAATGGTCTCTTTAAATTCTGCTGTTTTAGCCCTAAGCTCATCGTTGCTCAGCTGGTCAAGCTTGGCGTATGCAGCCTTTATCTTCTCAACTATAGGCGTAAGGCCTTTAACGTCACGTTCTGATTTGCTTCCAAAAAGCTTACTGAAAAAATCTAACATATTGTTTTTATATAATGCACCAAACTCAATAATTGCGCCAGTGCAATTTTAAAGTCATTTTGACATGCAAAGGTACGAAAATAGTATCAAGTAGCAGGTATCAAGTAGCAAGTACATTGCTTCAAATGGCCAAAATCCTGATACTTGATACTAGATACTCGATACTCTCAAAAACATTATCTTTGCCCGTATGAACATCCTGCTCCTTGGCTCGGGCGGAAGGGAAAGCGCCTTCGCCTGGAAAATTTCGCAAAGCCAGAAATGCGACAAGCTTTTTATAGCGCCCGGCAATGCCGGTACCGGCCAGTATGGTACTAACGTTAACTTAAAGGTTACTGATTTTAAAGGCATAAAGGCTTTTTGCCTGGCAAACGGTATCAATATGGTGCTGGTAGGGCCCGAAGAACCGCTTGTAAAAGGTATTCACGATTTCTTTTTGGCTGATGAACTGCTAAAGAACATTCCGGTAATTGGCCCTCAACAGGAAGGCGCTCAATTAGAGGGCAGCAAAGACTATTCAAAAGCATTTATGCAGCGTAACAACGTGCCGACTGCTGCGTCGCGCACGTTTACACGCGATACTTTGCAGGAAGGTTTTGACTATTTGGCCACCGCCGGCCTGCCCGTGGTATTAAAAGCCGACGGACTGGCAGCAGGCAAAGGCGTTTTAATTTGCCTTACCCTTGAAGAAGCCCGCCAGGAACTATTGGAAATGCTTACCGAAGCCAAATTTGGTGATGCCAGCTCAAAGGTGGTGATAGAACAATTTTTACAGGGAATAGAGCTTTCGGTTTTTGTAATGACCGATGGCAGCAACTACAAAATATTACCCGAAGCGAAAGACTATAAGCGCATTGGCGAAGGGGATACCGGTTTAAATACCGGGGGGATGGGCTCGGTTTCGCCGGTGCCGTTTGCCGATGCGGAATTTATGCAAAAGGTAGAGCAGCGGGTGATCATTCCTACTATTGAGGGGCTGAAACGTGAAGGAATACCCTATAAAGGATTTATTTTTATAGGGTTAATGAATACCTATGGCGAGCCCTGGGTTATTGAATACAACTGCCGTATGGGCGACCCTGAAACGGAAAGCGTTATGCCGCGTATTGAGAGTGACTTTGTAGACCTGCTGCTTGGCGTTGCCGACGGCAATTTGAACGAGAAAGAGTTAATAATAGCTGATAAAACCGCTGCTACCGTAGTGTGCGTAGCCGGCGGCTATCCGGGCGAATACTTAAAAAATAAAACCATATCCGGTATCGAAAATGTTCGCGATTCGCATGTATTCCATGCGGGCACCAGCCTTGATGGCGACGAAGTAAAGGCAACCGGGGGCCGCGTGTTAGCCATTACCAGCTTACAGGATAATATGTTCGATGCGCTGCAGCAGGCCACTGCCGACGCCGCCCGTATTTATTACGATGGGGTATATTTCCGTAAGGATATCGGGTTTGACCTTTTATAGTCCGAAAGTCCAATGTCCGGAAGTCCGAAAGACGGAAAGATAAATAGTCATTAAATTATAGTCCGAAAGTCCAATGTCCGAAAGTCCGGAAGACGGAAAGATAAATAGTCGTTAAATAGAAAGTCCGAAAGAAGAAGCTAAGCAGCTTTATCTTTCGGACTTTCTGTCTTCCGGACTTTCTGACTCAATTAGATCTTCCCGAACAATTCGGCAAGCTTATCTTCCAGGTCCAGGCCTCTCAGGTTTTTGCCAATGATCTTACCGTTAGGGTCAATCAGAAAATTTTGAGGGATGGCGCGTACCGCGTATGTATCGGCGGGGCGGCTTTTCCAGCCTTGCAGGTCAGATATCTGTGTCCACTGCAGGCCGTCCTTATGGATGGCACCCATCCATGCCGCTTTAGCACCTTTACCATCAAGCGACACCCCCAAAATGGTAAAGTTTTTTGTTTTATACTGATTGTAGGCGCGAACAACATTTGGATTTTCGCGGCGGCACGGGCCGCACCACGATGCCCAAAAATCAACCAATACATATTTCCCGCGGAATGAGGCCAGGCTGACAACCTTACCTGCGGTATCAGCTTCGGCAATATCAGGGGCGGTTGCGCCAAGGGCTACTTTCTTAAGCTTGGGCAGCAGATCGCCAAACGCCTTACCCCCCTCTGATCCCTTTATTGCAGGGGAAAGATTGCTGTAAAGCGGCTCAATATCTACATAATCGGCGCTGTAAACAAAGCTTTGCAAAGCGTTTAAACTCACGTACGAGTCGGGGTGCTCCTGTATAAATTTTTTGTTTATTTCTTTTTCCTGTGTTTCTATGGTTTTTTCATCCTTCCAGCTTTCCCTCATAAAAGCAGGAGATTTTTTTTGTTCGTCGGTAATACCCTTTTGCTTTTCTTCCATCGCTGTATAAGCATCGTTTATGGGTTTTAAAGCCGCCTGATATTGTTCATTTTCGGCGTTTGCCTTTGTACCGCTTACCGATGCTTTTGCAATTTCGTCATTGCCGTTCACGGTAATGGTTCCCGGCTCAATATAAATGGCCTTATAATCGCGTGATGAGTTTATGCTATTGCCTTTAGGGTTTAGCAATAAATATCCCTGCCCGGGTGTGGCGGCCGCCATGCCCGTAAACTTAAATTCGCCGTTTTTCAATACAGCCGAATCCATAACCGTTTTTCCAGCGTTGCGGTATTGTATGTAAACTTTGGCGGGGGCGTTGTAAGCACCAACCTTGCCTTGTACGGTAAAGGCGGCATCCTGTGCCATAGCAAGCATTGGCAAAAGCGCCATCGCGCTTGCAATTAGTTTTTTCATAATATCGTTATCAATTTGTAAGCCCTAATATCAAATTAAATTGCACGAAATCAAATTTTACCGAGTAACTTTTCCAATGCAATATCCAGATCATCGCCGCGCAGGCCCTTGGCTACGATTTTCCCCTGCGGGTCTATCAGAAAGTTTTGCGGGATAGACTGGACGCCATACAAAGTAGCGGCTAAATTACCCCAGTATTTCAAGTCAGAGACTTGTGTCCAGGTAAGTCCGTCGTTTTTAATAGCTGCAAGCCAGGCGCTTTTACCCTCGGGTTTGTCTAACGATACGCCAAGCACTGTAAAGTTTTTGCCTTTATACTTGTTATATAACTTTATCAGGTTTGGGTTCTCCTGCCTGCAGGGGCCGCACCACGACGCCCAAAAATCTATCAGCACATATTTGCCCCGAAATGATGACAATTGCACCGGCAAGCCGTTTACATCATTTTGGGTAAAGTCAGGCGCAATAGCGCCTATATCGGTTAGCTTCAATGCATCAATGGATATTTTTAACTGTTTACCACCTTCAGAATTTTGCAGATCAGCCGATAGCTGGTTAAACAAGGGTTCTATTTCGGCAACCTGTGGGGTAGGGCCGCTTATGCCCGATAAAGCCAGCAAACTGATATAGCTTGATGGATGAGTGGCTATAAAATTTTTAAGAACGCTTTTTTGCTCGGCTTGCAGTACTTTATATTTGGCTTGCATGCTGTTTTGAAACGCCGCAGAACGTTGCTGTGCGGCGGGCGCATTTTGGGCCTCGGCGGTTAGTTTTTTTGCTTTGTCCACTATCACATTCAACTGCGACTTAAGTGCTTTGTTATCATCATTTACGGGCGACCCGATAATATCGGCGTGCGCAATAGAGTCCTTTCCAGTGATTGTGATATCACCTTTTTCAATAAAAAAGCTTAGGCCATCAGCGGTTTTTGAAGGCCTGCCGTTAGGGAAGTTCTCCTCGCTGTACTTATCAAAGCCCTGATTTTTATGGTCGATAAACAGTGATGCCATAACCGGATCCATCACCACACCTTCAAACTTAAACTCGCCGTTAATGACATTGGCGGAATCTATTATATTATCAGCTCCCGAGTAGTAAACCAGGTAAGCCTTAGCCGGCGTTTTTATATCAGTAAGTTTGGTTTGCAGGGTAAACGGTTTTCCGTTTTGAGCAAAGGCTAGCACAGGCAAAAATGCCAATAAGGCAAAAAACAATTTCTTCATTTAAAATATTGGTAAAGTATCTATAACGGGTAAATGCCTAATCAATTGCAGGTTAGTTCAGTTTTTGATAGGTGCGCCACCACAGATCGGGCATTTCGCCGGATACAGCAGTTTTATAGTCGTCATACCGGCAGGGCACTAAATGGAATCGCTCGTTTTTTGAACCGCCTGTTGGATAAGGCACCTGCATCCACCAGCGGTCGCTTTTTTTGCTCTTCACAAACACCAGTTCGTGTTCGTCGTGTTTAAGGCTGGTTTTGTATATCAGGTATTGTGATTTTGGATTGAGCGGGAAATCCCGTTTGCGGTTATAAAAGCCATCGATGAAGTACCATACCATCTGCGAAAGCAGCATGGCGGTTTGCCCGTTACTATCATACGCCGGGTTAAATTCGTAGAAACCTATTGACGTAAGTTTATCATTAAAACCTGCGTAACGGCATATCTGGCAGGCTTCTTCGCCATAAAAGCCGTTTGGTTTCGCGTTGGCATTGCCCGCCGCGTCTGATGAGCGAATGGCACCCATATCAAAGCTTATCATGTTGGCATTGCGGATGATGGGCTCGGCCACCGCTATGTTTTGGGTAAGCTCGCCAAGGCGGTGCACATCAAAATAAAGTTTATCCATAACACGCAAACTATCCTGGCTGGCAAAATAGGTTTGATAACCCATATTGCTGTAGTTAAACAGGTAATTTGGCTCGTGCAGGAAAATTTTATTCAGATAAGACGCAGAAGTAGTTTCAATGGTTTCACTGAAACTATCGTCTTCCAGGTCAAACTGCGAATCAACTACCAGCATATCTACCTTTTGTTCAAGACTTTCATACCCAAGGTACTGGGCGTAGGTAAGATCCTGCCCTCCGCCGATGATCAGCGGGGTAATGTCTTTTTTAATCAGTTCCTCAACAACGGTTTTTAACGCGTAATAAGTATCAACTACTGTTTCGCCGCGGGCGATGTTACCCAGGTCGGCTATCCTGGTGGTATAGCTGCCCTCGTGAAGCTGGTAAAGTTTCTCGCGGACATAATCGGGCCCCAAGGCACAACCGGGGTTGTTTATGGCATTTCTGTCATCAAGCACTCCAATAATAGCTATATCGGTTTTTTGTTCCAGATCCGGAAAGTCAACCGAATAGTGCTCGATCTTATCGCCCAGCTGACTGGTGAAATATCCGTTTCTTGGCGTGATCTTTTTAAGATCGATAGGTGTAAAAAAATCGGCTAAAGACATTGTTTATTGATGTGCAAAATATGCTAATGTGCAAATGTGCAGATATTTTTGGACGTGTCGTTATCCAATTTTTAATATCAAACATCATTTTTTATTTTTTTATCAGCACGTCTGCATATTTGCACATCCGCATTTCTAATTGCAGATTTGCAGATATGATTTTAGTAACCGGTGCAACAGGATTTTTAGGGGCGGAATTAGCGAAGGAACTTGTGCTGCGCGGAAATAGTATCCGGTGCACCAAAAGGGAATCTTCAACCATTCCCCGGATATTGGCACCATACGCAGCTAAAATTGAATGGGTTAATGCCGACCTGATGGACGAAGCCGCACTTGAACTTGCCCTTGAAGGCATCACCCAGGTTTATAATTGCGCCGCTTTTGTATCTTTAAAGCAAGCCGATAAAGCACCCATGATACGCACCAACGTACGGGGAACGGCTACACTGGTTGATCTTTGCAACGAAAAGGGTATCCGTATGGTGCATACGAGTTCTGTAGCGGCGGTAGGCGATGCTAAGCCCGGCGAACTGATCACCGAGAACCATCACCTTGATTCAACAGCCGAAACGGATGGCTACGCAATATCTAAATTGGAAAGTGAAATGGAAGTTTGGCGGGGCATCGCCGAAGGCCTGGACGCTGTTATTGTAAATCCCACCATTATTATTGGGGCAAGCGCCGGCACAGCCGGCAGCGGACAGATTTTTGAGACCGTGCGCAAGGGCCTTAAATTTTACACCCGCGGCACTATTGGTTTTGTTGATGTGCAGGATGTAGCCAAATGCATGATAGCATTGATGGAAACCAACATTAGTGGTGAACGCTACATCATCAATGCCGAAAACCGCGATTACAAGCAGCTTTTTGAAGAAATAGCCACCTCCATGGGCGTGCCTGCCCCTACCACTCTGGCTAAACCCTGGATGATGGAAATGGCCTGGCGGGCTGCGGCTACATGGGCAGCAGTAACGGGTAAAGCCCCGGCCCTTGACAAAACCAGCGCCCGTGCGGCATCAGTAACGCGCGAGTTTGATAACACTAAAATAAGAAAAGCAATAGGTTTTGAATTTAAACCGGTAAGCGAAACGATAAAAGAAGTTTGTTTGGCTTTAAAACAATAAACCTTCACTAACCTGCTAATACCTTACCCTGTTTTGCCGCATTTAAAGCCTCCAGCTTTTGATATAATGCAGCGGCCTGAAATGGTTTCGACAGATAATCGTGCATGCCGGCCTCTTTTATTTTATCGTGTATATTATGCGAGACGGAGGCCGTTAGCGCAATTATTGGTACCTGTGCTTTGCTGCTATCGGTTAATAACCGTATAGCTTGTGTGGCCTGGTAGCCATCCATTAATGGCATATGTAAATCCATCAGCACCACATCAAAGTTTTGAGCCGACAATTTATCTATCGCCTCCTGCCCGTTGTTGGCAATTACCGCATTTATTTGCCATTTAGTTAACAGCTTTACTAATAACTGGGCGTTAACGCGGTTATCTTCGGCAATCAGCACGTTCAATCCCTCAAGGCTGGTATTCATTACTGTATGCAGCGATATGGGGTTAACATTGCCCTTATACAGTTCAAATTTAATAGTAAATGAAAATACCGAGCCTTTATTTTCCTGGCTTGTTAATTCAATGGCGCTGTTAAAAAGGCCCAGCAAACGTTTAACTATAGCCAGCCCCAGTCCGGTTCCGCCGTAGTGGCGCGTAGTATCTGCTGATGCCTGCATAAATGGATCGAATATTACTCCTTGCCTGTCGACAGGGATGCCAATGCCAGTATCGGCCACTGAGAAGTTTATGGTTAGGTGATCTTTGTCTTTATGGTTTACGGTAGCGTTAACACTCACCTGCCCCGACTCGGTAAACTTAATAGCATTCCCCGCCAGGTTATAGATAATTTGCGTAAGACGGGTGGGATCAGTAACCACCCAATGTTCTTTAAGCCGTGGATCGACATCTAATATCAGATGGAAGCCCTTTTCAGATGCCTTTTGCTGCAGGCCAGAACACACCTTATGTAGTAAAACCGGCAGGTGTACAGGTATGGCCTCTAACACTATTTTATCATTTTCTCCTTTGTTGTAATCTAATATATCGTTAACTAATGTCAATAAGCTAACCGCCGAAAACTCCAGTATATCGAGGTTCTCAGTTTGCTCCGGAGTAGCTGTGTCTTTAATAAGGCTGGTCATGCCAATAACGGCGTTTAATGGCGTCCGCAACTCATGCGACATGGTTGAAAGAAATACCGACCGCGATTCGGCAAGCGCTTTTGTTTCGGCAATAGTAGCCTGTAGCTGTTTGTTCAAAATTTCTTTTTCGGCCACATTATCCCTAAAGGCACGGTAAAAAAGGTAATGGATAAGTACAATGGTTATAAAGTTCAAAACAACGATTATTTCGAAGCCTGGCGAAGGTAGTTCGCGGCTTATGCCATCCAGGTACCATTTACTCCTGTCGGTAATCAGCAAGTAGTACATAACCGGGGCGATAGCAAAAAAGCTGTATATAATGGCGTGACGGCTATTGATGAGATAATACCCCACAAAAGTTATCATAAATACAAACTGTAATGTAACCAGGTTAAGGCTTTGACGGATGACAATGAGGTTTACCCAAATGCCCACCAGCCCTATCAATATCATCAAATGGGCTATAACGTCGATATCATCAGGGCGGTACAGCAAATATTTGAGCAAACCGGCGTATAAAACAAATACAATAATTATGCGGTAAAGATGTGCCGGTTGTATGCCGTGATAAACTAAAGGTAGTATTATGGCTATTTTTAGCAGGCTAAGCAATAAAATGGTACACACTATTTTTATCCTTGCCCGCTTTAAATTGTCGGGTTGCAAGGCCAATACCTTTTTTATCGAGAAATTAAAAAAAGGCACAGAAATATCCATGGTAACAGCAATTAATATAGGTTTGCTTATGAAGCTAATTTACCAAAACATTTTAATAAATATTGCCCTACAGTACTGTTAAATGTATATAACGGGTTATTTTATGATGAAAAATCGTTCGATTAAACTGAACAGTAATTTAATTAACCTATAGTGCTGTTCTCAGCTTTAGCAACACTACATTCTCTACATGCTGTGTGTGCGGAAACATATCTACAGGTTGTATCCTCACTACATCATACTTCTCTTTCAGCACTAATATATCCCGGGCCTGGGTAGCGGCATTGCAGCTCACATACACAATTTTGCCGGCCTCGATTTCCATTAGCCGGGCAACCACCTCTGCATGCATGCCTGCACGGGGCGGGTCGGTGATGATCACATCGGGCTTGCCATGCGCGGCAACAAAACCATGCACCAACACATCTTTCATATCACCGGCGTAAAATTTGGTATTAGTAATATTATTTATCTGTGAGTTTACCTTTGCATCTTCAATAGCCGATGGCACATACTCTACCCCAACCACCTCGCGCACATGGCCTGCAATAAAGTTCGCAATGGTCCCCGCCCCGGTGTAAAGATCGTAAACCAGTTCATTGCCATTAAAGTCTGCAAAATCGCGGGTTATTTCGTACAGGCGCAGGGCCTGAATAGAGTTTGTTTGATAAAAGGATTTCGGCCCAACCCTAAAGCGCACCACAGCACCATTGGCAGCGGGCATCTCCTCGTGGATAAACTCGGGACCTTTCCATGCTACAACCTCCTGATCAAAAATGGTGTCGTTCATTTTTTGGTTGAGGATGTATAACAGCGATGTTATCTGCGGGAACGCGGCATCAACATAGTTCATTAACAGATTTACCTGCTCCTGGTCCGCGTGAGCAAAAACGACGATAACCATAATTTCGCCGGTTGACGAGGTGCGGATAATGAGGTTACGCAAAGCGCCGGTATGCTGGCGCACATCGTAGTAGCTAATGCCGTTTTGTTTGGCAAATGCATTAATGCTATTACGCAGATCGTTTGATGGCTCGGCCTGCAGGTAGCAATGGTTAATATTCAATATCTTATCAAAGCGGCCGGGGATATGAAAACCCAGGGCGTTCATATCCAGGATTTCATCTTCGCGGTTCTCACCATCGTAAAGCCAGCGTTTGTTGCTGAAGGTATACTCCAGTTTATTGCGATAATAGCGGTCAGCCGGTGATGGTACAATCGCCTCCATGTGCCCCACATCTATTTTGGCAATGCGGGTTAGCGCATCGTGCACGGCCTTTTGTTTAAATTTTAGCTGCGCCTGATAAGTCATGTGCTGCCATTTACAGCCGCCGCAGGTACCAAAGTGTTCGCAAAATGCCGGCACACGGTATTCTGATGGCTTGATGAGTTTGATGATCTTGGCTTCGCCGAAGCTTTTTTTGCTACGGTAAACCTCTACATCTGCCACATCGCCGGGAACGGCTTTTTCAATAAACAGCACAAAATCTTCGGCTTTGCCAACCCCTTTGCCTTCTTCGGCAATGTCAATTACGCTTACGTTCTCAAAGAACTTAGGTTTTTTTGCAGATCTACTCATCAGGCTGCAAAGGTAAATCTATTTTATAATTTTCAGAACGCGGGTTTTGACTGAAGCGTCAGGCAATTTCCATTACTACAGGTGCTGTTATTATTTTAAGTGTTTTGCTGTATTTATATTGCATCTTATTCACATACATTTCAAATGTGATACCGCCGGCCATAAACAGCTTTTTATGCGCATACCATACCAGGCACGATGTTGCATAAAAGAAGTATTTATAAGCAACCTTGCGCCACGCCTTTGAAAATGCCGACTTTCCTTCAAAGATTATGGCCAGCCGCTCTGTTTGAAAAACGATATGCGGCGCTTCGTCAATTAAGATGTCTGTACATATCTCTTTAAGCAGACGGCAGCCGGTGGCATGTTTAAGCGCCTGGTAAAATATTTGCGCGGTGCTCTCTACGACAATAACCGCCAGCGTCCATATTTCCATGCTGGTATTAAAATAACGCACCTTGCGGAACAGCGTATCGCCCCAGTTATGTTTTATACGCTTTTGTCCAATTTTGTCTATATACCTGCCCAGGTTATACCCGTGCTTTTGCTCCTCTTTTATAAAAAGTTTAACAGCATCAACATAATCAGGATCGCCCAGGCGGTATGCATACCGCGTCGAGGCCGCTATCAGGTGTTGGCCTTCAGAGGTTTCGCCCAACTGCCAGGCCTGTAACGATGGAAGTACGGTGGCTATCTCGTCCTGCGTTATGGTCGGCGCCAAGGTCCAGTTCACTCTTTTATGGCGGGCGTTTTCCTTGAAATACCTTATCCAATAATCACTTGTATGCATAGTTTTTAATGTTTAGCGTTTTTAGACAAAGAGGCGCGATACGTCGCGCCCCTTTGGTTATTACTGTTTGTCCCAGTTGATCTTGCGCGAGAAATACATGAGCAGCCCCGTAATGATGAAGAGTGCTATACTGCCTATCATAAGTGCCAGGTCTTCTAATTGTATGATGACGAAAATAAAGACGTAGATGATGGATAGTATCAGCGCAAATAGCGCGGCCGCGCCTTTATTTTTGAGTAGCGAGGCAATGAAAACCGATACCAGCCCTATTGTGGCTATGGATGCAATTAAATAGGCTGCATTATAACCAACCTGCTCAGAGAACGAAAGCAACAAGGTGTAATAAATGATCATGGCAGCGCCTATCAGTATGTAGTTGAACGGATGGATCCTGTTCTTACGAATAACCTCGGTGAGGAACAACGACACAAACGTTAACAGCACGATAAGTATGGCGTACTTACTGGTACGGGTTATCTTCTGGTATTGGTCAACCGGCAGGCGCAGCTTTACACCAAATGATGCATCGCCAAGCTTACTTTTGTCGGTAAGCAAGTTGTTATCAACCACCCATTGCTGCGGATACGGGCGGTTGTAATACAGCATGCGCCATTTTGCGTGGAAACCGCTGGTATCTACTGTGCGGGTATCTGGCAGGTAACGCCCGTCGAAACTTGGCGACGACCAGTTGCCTGCCACTTCAACATCGGTGGTTTTACCAAGATGCAAAAAGTGCAGTTCCTGGCTGCCTTTCAGATCCAGCGTGTAATCAAAAGTAAAAGCGCCGTTTGCAACATTGGTTAAATTCAGGTTAGCCTGCAGGCCGCCGTTAAATAAAGGGTGAGCGTTAAAAGATGGCTCGGCATTGAGCTGCTGGCCGGCAGCAGTTACCATCGGATTATTTTTAAGGCCTTTCAGGTCTGATATGCTGAACTCCAGCCTTGCCTTATCCAGCAGCAATTGTTCGGGCACTAACGAGAGGCTGCCAAGTTCGGCCCTGCCAAAGTTACCTGCAATTTTTATTGAGGAATTGTAAACCACAGTTTCGAACATTCCCCGGTGTAATTTCTCGGGCCTTATATCGGCTTTTACCTTTAAATTTTCCGGCAGGATGTATAAATTCTCTATTACATCCCGCGTAGTTTCTTTTTTATCACTATCAGTATATTTTATGGTTTTGCGATAAGGTATAACCAGCACGGGGCCTTTTATGGTTTGGCTGCCCGACCACGTATCGGCTATGTTCTTCGCCATTTCATCCTGTCGTTCGGCGCGCTCGCGGATAAGGCTGTCAATTAATGATGATGGGATAAGCAGCACCAAAATTAAAAAGCCAATAAAAACTAATTTAACAGTGATCGACTCCTTGAGCCAATTCATAATGCCTTTTAAGGCCAACGGTTCTTCTTGTATCATTTGGATTTATTAAAAGTACTTTGAATTGCAAAGTGATTATGTAAAAAAATATAGCTATAACAATTTCTGATTTTTTATGATCTGCTCTAAAGCATTAAGGTGCTGCTTAAAGGCTTGCCTGCCTTTATCACTTGCCTCGTAATTAGTATTAGGCTTGCGCCCTAAAAATGATTTATGCACAGTAATATATTCTTCTTTTTCTAAAGCCTTCAGGTGCGATGCCAGGTTACCATCGGTGGTATCCAGCAGCTCCTTTAGCGAATTGAAATCGTACCGGTCGTTAACCATCAGCACACTCATTATTTGCAAACGCAGCCTGTTCTCAAACGCCTTATCAAGTTTTTCAAATGGAACTTTCACCAATATTATTTTTAATATACCGTAAAAATTAAGCCTATAACAACTTAAGATTTACTATCATATTTTAAGTACATAATGCTGCCGTAAACAATGTGCAATATACCAAACCCCACGGCCCAAAAAAGCAAACCATAACCCGGTAGTAATGCGGCAAACAAACCTAATACAATTTCGCAAATGCCTAAGTACTTAACATCCTTAAAAGTAAAATTACTTGCATTTATGAGCGCCAGGCCGTAAAATATTAACGTTGCTGACGCTACAATGCCTACATAGCCGCGGCTTATTAAAATAAGTATCAACGCGCCGCCCGCTATCAGGGGTACAGCCATGTTAAATAATATCTGCCGGCTGCTGTTGCCCCACATTGGTTGATTTTTCTTTTTGGCGTTACGCATGGTAAGCACCACACAGGTTGCCACTGATGCTATCAGCACAACCAAAGCGATAAGTATTAAGGTGTATAAGTCGGCGGCGGAACGGCCCTGATCAGTAATTACATACTCGCGGTAGTTATAAAACCCGCCGGAGCCATAAATGATACTATAGGCAAGCCCGGCACCTATTAACGCGTAAATACCCGCCAGCACACCGCTAAGGCCGCTAAGCGAAATAAATTTTGAGGAGCGCTCCATCATGCTGCGGATAGATGTAAGCTCGTCTTGTATTTCGTTTTGTTTCACTTAAAGTACTTTGTTATTCAAAGTAAGTTATTAAAAGGGGAACTTCCAAATAATATTATCAAAAAGTTAAACCTGAATTGCGGCCTTTACCAGGTAGGGCAATATTTCTTTCTGAAACGACACGAAATTTTTCCGCACGTCGCTATCGCTTACTGAGGTGAATGCGAAGCTGAATACAATGCTTTTGCTGCATTTGATGAGGAAACGGATGCGCTGTTGATAGGTTTCGTGTTTGCGGATGCCGGCCAGTTGGGTAAAAGAGTGCACCAGCAGTTCTTCCAGTTCGTTAGATAAGTTCTTCAAAAAATCCTGCGAGTTGGTGCTCTCGCGGATAAAGTCCCAGCCGATAAACTCATTACAAACAGTGTATGATAGCCGGCAGGTTTTCATGATGAGGTTGCTCAAATGTGCTTCCTCATCCATATCAGGGGTGTTGGTGTTTATCAGTTCGTCAACGCTCACCTTGATGTAGTCCATCAGTAAAACATGCAGAAGCGCTTCCTTACTGTCAAAATACTTGTATATGGTAGCCTTCGCGATCTTAGCCCGTTTGGCGATCTCGTTCACACTGGTTTTGTGGTAACCGAATTTGCGGAACAGATCCTGCGCTGCCCGCTTAATGCTATCTTTAATTTTATCGGCTTCCATTGGTCAATTTGAAACAAATATCTCAAATTGCGTGGTATTTACAACGTACGACCTGAGATATTTGGTAGCAGGGGCTTTTACCGGGCTCCCGTCTGATAGCGAGAACTTTGATCCGCTGCAAGGATCAGTAGCCGTAAAACCGGTATCGTCAACGTTAATGGCGCATAGTTTTTCGGGCTGGTAACTGCTGCAACGGTCATACGCTACGTAAGAACCATCTACCTGCCGGTAAATAACTATACCGGCCACACCCGCGCCCGCAACATAGGCATAACCGCCCGGGGCGCTTAGTGCAGTGTAACGGGGATCTGTTTTTACTATTTTAACGTTTACCGGTACACGCGGAACTACATTTTCGATTTTACCGCACCCTGAAGATAGCAGGCAAATGATCAATAGCGCCGGTATAACTCTCATTTATATAATATCTGTTGTAAATTGTTTCAGGAAACGCACATCGTTCTCTGAAAATAAACGCAGATCGCGTATCACATATTTTAAGTTTGTAATACGTTCAATGCCCATACCAAAGGCAAAGCCTGTATATTTTTTACTATCGATGCCGCAATTCTCCAGAACGTTCGGGTCAACCATACCGCAGCCCAAAATCTCCACCCAGCCGCTGTATTTACACATGTTGCAGCCTGCGCCTTTACAAATAGTGCATGAAATATCCATTTCGGCGGACGGCTCGGTGAACGGAAAATATGAAGGGCGGAAACGCACCTTTGTACCTTCGCCATAAAGTTCCTGCACAAAGTGATACAACGTCTGTTTCAGATCAGAGAACGATACATTTTCATCAACATATAAACCCTCCACCTGGTGAAAAAAGCAATGCGCCCGGGCCGATATAGCCTCGTTACGGTAAACGCGGCCCGGCATAATGGCGCGGAACGGCGGTTTACCGTTCTCCATCATACGCACCTGTACCGACGAGGTATGGGTACGTAAAGCGATGTCGTCTGCACCATCCCCCTTGCGTATAAAGAAGGTATCCTGCATATCTCTTGCCGGGTGTTCCTGAGGGAAGTTAAGCGCCGAGAAGTTATGCCAGTCGTCCTCAATTTCGGGCCCTTCGGCAACTACAAAGCCCAAACGCTTAAATATATCAATGATCTCGTTACGTACCAGCGAAAGCGGATGGCGCGAGCCAACCTCAAAACCATCGCCGGGCAGCGTAAGGTCGATTTCGAATTTCGGATTTTCGATTTCGGATTTGAAACTTTCCTGTAGTTCCTGGTATTTAGCTTCGGTAAATTGCTTAAACTGGTTCAATACCTTACCAAAGGTACGCTTCTCTTCGGGGCCTACTGTTTTAAACTCTTCGAACAGGTCCTTTATCAACCCTTTGGTACCTAAATATTTTATACGGAACGCTTCCAGTTCATCAGCCTTAGCGGCGGTAAACGCCTTTATCTCGGCGGTATATTGATCTATCTTAGATTGCATTAACTTATCCCTTCAAAAATGTAACTACAAATATACGGCCTGATTATTTAATTACCCCTAATGCCTTGCCCACGCTGGTAAATGCCGCGATGGCCTTATCCAAATGTGCGACATCGTGAGCGGCCGAGATCTGCACACGGATACGTGCTTTACCCTGCGGCACAACCGGGTAGTAAAAGCCGATCACGTAGATGCCTTCTTCCAGCATTTTGGCGGCAAACTCCTGGGCCAGTTTGGCATCATACAGCATCACCGGCACAATAGGGTGCACACCTGGTTTTATATCAAAGCCCGCGGCGGTCATTTTTTCGCGGAAGTATTTGGTGTTGCTCTCCAGCTTATCGCGCAGGTCGGTGGTTTCGCTCAGCATATCCAATACAGCTATTGATGCACCGGTAATGGCCGGGGCCAGGGTATTGCTAAACAAATATGGCCTTGAGCGCTGGCGCAGCATATCGATAATTTCCTTACGGCCCGATGTAAATCCACCCGATGCGCCACCTAAAGCTTTACCCAATGTACCGGTAATGATATCTATTTTACCCATCACATTATGGTGCTCATGCGTTCCGCGGCCGGTTTTGCCCATAAAACCGCTGCAGTGGCTCTCGTCTATCATCACCAGGGCGTTGTACTGCTCGGCAAGGGCGCAAATTGTATCAAGCTGGGCTATGGTGCCATCCATCGAGAATGCCCCATCAGTAACAATAATACGGTGACGAAGATCCTGCGTGGCTTTCAATTGGTCTTCCAGATCGGCCATGTCATCGTGCTTATAACGCTTGCGCTGTGCCTTGCAAAGGCGCACACCATCTATGATGGATGCATGGTTTAACTCATCAGAAATAATGGCATCCTGCTCATTAAATAACGGCTCAAAAACGCCCCCGTTCGCATCAAAAGCGGCCGCGTAAAGTATGGTATCTTCCGTACCTAAAAATTCGGATATTTTTTGCTCGAGCTGTTTATGTATGTCCTGCGTACCGCAGATAAAACGTACGGATGATAAACCATATCCATGCGTATCCATAGTAGCCTTTGCCGCCGCAATTACTTTTGGGTGCGCCGAAAGGCCCAGATAATTGTTGGCGCAAAAATTTATAACCTCCTTACCGCCCTGCACGGTGATATCCGCACCCTGCGGCGAAGTAATGATTCTCTCGCGTTTATATAAACCGGCACTTTCAATATCGGCAAGTTCCTGCTGTAAAACCGGCTGCAATGTTTTATACATAATTACAATTGTTAAAGCCCAAAATTAAACAATAACCTGTAATTGAACGGTTATGCAAAACATTTTATATAAATTACGTGTAGCATCAAACATTTTACCCACAGATGCTATTAAACGTAAAATTCCTTGTATGAGAAGATACCTACCTGTTATTATACTTATTCTTGTGTCGTTAAGCACTTCGGCGCAGCAATATGTATTATCGGGACTTATTACCGGGCCTAAAGGCGAACCCGTGGGTTTTACATCGGTATATATTCGCAACTCTACTTACGGAACAACGGCAAACGAAGAGGGCCGCTATCAATTTAAGCTAAGCCCGGGTACTTATAACGTTACCTACCGTTTTACCGGTTATACACAACAAACCGAAAGCATTACAATTACCGACCACGACGAGGTACACAACGTACAGCTTGCCAACGAGGTTTTTAAATTCAGCGCGGTATCTGACAAATGGAAACAAAACCTGGACCCCGGCGACACCATAATGCGTATGGCTATTGCCAAGCGCAGGCAACACCTGGAAGAAGTTAACAGCTACTCCTGCTCGGTATATATTAAAGCGGTACAGCGGCTGTTAAGCTCGCCAAAATCGTTAACAAGCAAAGCGGTTACCCAGGCTTTAGACCTTGACTCCAACGGGCGGGGAATACTTTACCAGTCTGAATTATTGTCGGCTTTTAATTTCGAACGGCCAAATAAAATCAAAGAGATCACTATAGCTTCACGGGAGGCGGGTGTAAATACGGCTTTCAACTACAGTAAAGGATCAGACCTGCAGGTTAATTTTTACAACGATGTATTTAAGATAAATGGCTTAAGCACCCGTGGTTACATTTCACCGCTCGCTTCTGATGCGTTTAGTTATTATGATTACAGGTTAGTGGGTAGTTCTGTGCAAAACGGGCTTACCATTGATAAGATAGAAATTATACCAAAGCGTGCGCATGGCATGTATTTTCAGGGAAACATATATATAGTGGAGGGTGAATGGCGTATTTATAGCGCCGACCTTTACCTGACCAATACCATGAGCAGCCTTAACCTGGTTGATACTATGCGTATAAGCCAGCAATACATCCCCATTACCGACAGTGTTTGGATGCCTGCTGCTGTACAATTTAATTTTAAAGGGTCGGTATTAGGCTTTAAGTTCGGCGGCTATTATGAGGGGATTTTTAACAATTATAAAATTAATCCAAAATTCCCCGATGGATTTTTTAACGGTGAAATATTACGCATAGATACCGCTGCGAACAGCAAACCTTCGGGTTATTGGGATACGCATCGCCTGTTACCCTTAACGCGGCTGGAAAAACGCGACTATGAAAAGAAAGACAGCATTGCAGCTTACAAAAAAACCGACAGGTATTTAGATTCGCTGCAGCACGAGAAGAATGGCATAAACTACCCCGGATATCTGATATTTGGATATGATGCCAGTAGCCGCGACGAACGCGATTCGCTTCATGTTTTTCCGTTTCTGCAAACGTTTTATTACAACACGGTTGAAGGGTTTGGAATTAATGCTAAAGTACGGTACACCCACATTATAGACGACTGGCACTCGTACAGCATTACACCGGCCCTGCGTTATGGGTTTTCAAATAAACTTTTCAGTGCAAATGTGCATGCAGAATATTTAAATGACCCGTTCCATAACGCCAAACTCTATACAGACTCAGGAAGCGATGTGCTTGACCTTAATAACGTGGGTACCCGGTCCTTATATTTTAATACTTTAAGCACCTTACTGTACGAAAACAACTACGTAAAATACTATCGCTCTAAATATGGCGGCTTTGGCTATCAGCGCGAATTGTGGAACGGCGTATTATGGACTGCCGGTTTAAACTACGCCAGCCGTACACAATTGTACAACACCGCCTTTGGGCATATAAGGGATGTAAAAAATAAAGATTACACATCTAATAACCCCCTTGTGCCTGATTCGGTACCACCTACAGATCGTACTTTCTTATTCCCCCAGAACCAGGCGCTAACGTTCAGCACTTCGGTTACCTTTACGTTCGATCAGCAATACATCACCAGGCCAACAGGTAAGTTTAACCTGCCATCAAAATATCCTACCCTAACCATTAATTACCGCAAAGGGATAAATGGCGTGTTTGGGTCGGATGTGAATTACGATTTTGCATCGGCGGATATATCGCAAAACAACCTGCGCATTGGCCTCAGCGGATTTTCGTCGTTTAAATTAGTAGGGGGCGATTATTTTAACAGGCGAAGATTGTACTACATGGATTTTTATCATTTTTTGGGTAACCAGGGCACTACCTTTGATCCAACGTACATAGGCAGTTTTCATTTCCTGCCTTTTTATCAGTTCAGCACAGGCGGTGCATTCTTCGAGGCGCATTACCAGCATAATTTTGCCGGGGCGATATTAAGTAAGGTGCCATTTGTCCGCAAGCTAAAACTCGAAGAAGTAATTGGCGCCAATTTTTTAACAACAAAAGAAAACCCTAATTACCGTGAATTTTATGTTGGCGTTCAACGCCTGATCTTCCGGGTAGACTACGGTATATCGTATGCAGGCAACAAAAAATACCTGCAGGGCTTCAGGATATTTTACGGGATCAGATAGAGAGTTGAAAGTCTAAAGTTCAAAGTCAAAAGTTAATCTTACATACTTTCGACTTTGAACTTTGAACTTTTTACTACATTTGCGCCTCATTTAACACCGTTTGCAGCGGTATCAATGAATGTTATGGCAAAATACAACACACTACTTTACTATTGTTATTCTACAATAGCCGATGGCGAGCAATTTGCGGCCGATCATTTAAAATTTTGTAAAAGCTTAGGTTTAACCGGGCGCATCATTGTTGCCGACGAAGGTTTGAATGGTACCGTATCGGGAACCGAAGAGTCGTGCAGGATCTATATGGATACCTTGCATGCTGATGAGCGTTTCGCAGGTATCGATTTTAAAATAGACGAGGTGGATGAGCCTTCGTTTGTGAAGTTGCACTGCCGTTATAAATCAGAGATAGTTCATTCAGGCCTGCGCGACCCAAATATCATCAACCCGCAAAAACAAACGGGCAAACATCTGGAGCCGAAAGAATTTTTGGCCATGAAAGACCGCGATGATGTGTTGATACTGGATGTGCGCTCCAACTACGAACACTCACTTGGCAAATTCAAGAATGCCGTGACGCTGGACATCGAGAACTTCCGCGATTTCCCCGCCATGATCAACGAATTGGCCCAATACAAGGATAAAAAGATACTTACCTATTGTACCGGAGGCATAAAATGCGAAAAGGCATCGGCCTTGTTGCTGCACGAAGGATTTAGCGATGTTTACCAGTTACACGGCGGTATTATAAAATATGGTAAGGAAACCGGCGGCCAGGATTTTGAAGGCAAATGCTACGTGTTTGATAACCGCCTTTCGGTTGATGTAAACAGCGTTAACCCGGTTGTGATATCCACCTGCCGTAATTGCGGTAAAACCACTCCTAAAATGATCAATTGCGCCAACCCCGAATGCAACGAGCATTTTACCCAGTGCGATGAGTGCGGCGTAAAAATGGATGGCTGCTGCAGCGATGCCTGCCAGGCGCACCCGCGCAGGCGCGTTTACGACGGCACGGGCTATTATGTAAAAGTGCCGCAACCCATCAACACAGCTAAAAAGGGCACTGTACAAGTGGCAGAATAGTTGGCAGGCACCACACTGTTTATTCAGCGGCAAATTGTATTTTCGTACAAATACACCGGGCCACTTAACATGCGTAAACATTTCCTGTTCGCAATATTCTTATTTACCAGTATATGGGCTCACCCTGCCGATATAAAAAGCATTGGCGTGCCGTATGTGCAAAACTATACCAAAGCGCAGTATCAATCGGGTAATCAAAATTGGTCGGTAACGCGCGATGAGCATGGCATCATGTACTTCGGCAACGATGAAGGCCTGCTATCGTTCGATGGTAAGTACTGGCAGCTCAACCGTATGCCAAACGGTCTTATCGTACGATCGGCAGCTGCCGATGGCAGGGGTAAAATATACTCGGGTGGATTTGGTGAATTTGGCTATTGGGAGAACAACAAAAAAGGTTTTCTTAAATATCACTCGCTTATCAGCCTTGTTCCAAAACAATTTCAACCTGTAAAAGAAGAAACCTGGAAGATATATATCGACAATGATAAGGTCATATTTCAATCTTTCGGCTCTATTTACATTTATACGCAGGGTAAAATAAATGTAGTAAAAGCGCCTAAACCATTCCTGTTTTTGTTTAAAACCGGCAGTCGCTACTTTGTTGAACAGGTTGATGCCGGTCTGTTTGAGCTTAAAGGCGACAGGCTTACGTATATAGCCGGCAGCAATATATTAGGCAGCCGGGTGTTATCTGTGCTGCCTTTTCAAAAAGGTAAATATCTAATTGGCACTGCCAAAAACGGCTTATTTATTTATGACGGCAGCAGTATAAAGCCCTGGGCCAACCAGGCAAACGATTTTTTGAAAACCTTTCAGTTAAATAACGGCACCATTATCCCGGGCAAATACATCGCGTATGGCACTATTTTAAATGGCGTAATTATTATTGATACCGCGGGCAACGTAATTCAACACATCAATAAATCGAGCGGGCTGCAAAACAACACGGTATTAAGTTTATATGTAGATGCCGAGCAAAACCTGTGGGCCGGGCTTGATAATGGCATCGACCGCATCGAAATAAATTCGCCCCTTTATTTCTATTTTGACAAAACCGGCAAGTTCGGAACGGTTTACTCGAGCATAATTTTCAATGACAAAATATACCTGGGCACTAATCAGGGCCTATTTTACAGCGAGTGGGCTAATACCGGTTCTAAACAACTGCTCCAATCATTTGATTTTAAGCTTATACCCGGCTCGCAAGGGCAGGTTTGGGAACTTTCTTTGCAGGATGGCCGGCTACTTTGCGGCCATAACGACGGCACCTTTCAGGTAAATGGCAGCTCTATCACAAAAATAACGTCCTTAAGCGGTGGCTGGACCATTAAAAAATTCAACACCGACCGACTTATACAGGGCACGTACACGGGGCTTATCATTTATCGTAAGGATGCTGCGGGTAACTGGGCGTTCGATCACAAGGTGGAAGGCTTTGGCGAGCCATCGCGCTATGTTGAGCAAGACAACAAAGGCCAGATATGGGTAAGCCACGCCTATAAAGGCATTTATAAGGTTACATTAAGTGCTGACAGTAAAAAAGTGATATCGCAAAAATATTACGACAAGCGGTCGGGTTTGCCAGATAGCTACAATGTGGGGGTATTTAACCTTGATAACCGTATCGTATTCTCATCAGATTCGGGCTTTTATATTTACGATGATATAACCGACCGGTTTTACAAATACCAGCAGCTTAATAAAAAGTTAAACACATTTGCATCATCAAACAAGGTAATAGCAGCCATAGGCAAAAAATACTGGTTTATTAATCATGGTCGGGTGGCCCTTGCCGATCTTTCTGTACCGGGCCGGCTTACTATCGATTCGAACCGTTTTAGCATGCTTAACGGCCAAATGGTGCAAAATTATGAAAACATAAACCTGATAAATAACCAGATATACCTGATAAGTGTTGACGACGGCTTCGTGATTTTAAATGATGCGGATGCATCGCGTCAGCCACTGATAAAGCTGCCGCCGGTGTTGATACGCCAGGTAGAAAATATTACGGATAAAACGTCGGTAATTACCGATATGAACAGCGCTGAGAATGAGATAACCATCCCATACAACAAAAACAATGTCCGCATAGCGTACTCGCTGCCATATTACAAACAATCTAAAATAAAATACCAGTATTATCTTGAAGGGTACTCCCGACAATGGAGCGAATGGACTACCCAAACGCAGAAAGAATTTACAAATTTAAGCCAGGGCACCTATCATTTTAAAGTGCGGGCAAAAATTAATGATGCGAACATATCTGAGGTAACCACTTTTACTTTCGAGATACTGCCGCCCTGGTATGCGGGGAAATTAGCTATAGGGGTATATATATTGTTAATTATTTCGCTTTATTACGCTATCAGATATTATTACCGTTTAAAACTGAAACGCCACAGGCAAGAGATACAGGAAAAACTACAACGCGAGAAAGAGGAGTTTTTACGCCGAGAGGCTATCGCTAACGAGCAGCATATTGTTACCATCAAAAACGAGCAATTACAGGCCGACCTGGCAAGTAAAAGCCGCGAACTGGCCAACTCGGCCATGAACATTGTGTACAAGAATGAATTGCTCCAAAAAATAAGCGACGAGATCAATAATTTTAAAGATAGCACGGGGAAAAAACTGTCGGAAGATCAACTAAAAAAGATCCATAAAGTTATAGATCAGGGTATGAGCGACGATCGTGACTGGAACGTTTTTGAAAACAGTTTTAACGAGGCGCACGAAAACTTTTTCAAGAAGTTGAAACATGACCACCCCGACCTGGTACCAAATGATTTGAAACTTTGCGCTTACTTACGCATGAACATGAGTAGCAAGGAAATGGCATCATTATTAAACATATCGCTGAGAGGCGTAGAGATACGTCGTTACAGATTGCGTAAAAAGCTGAATCTTGCACACGATAAAAACCTGGTAGAGTTTCTCATCGAGCTTTAATACTACATCATTTCCTCTCATAATTAAAAAGTTGTTCATCTGTCTTCGCCTTGCTTTTGTAGTATGTAGGCATTACACTATCCGTTAGTAAACAGCAGTATTTCAGCACGTTAAATAATCTTCTTAAAAATTTTGTGAAAGTAATTTAGTGCTGATGTATTAATGTAGAGTTACATTATTTGCTTAAATTGTAATATCTGCACAACTTCGAGGCTACAAAAACCAATTAACCAGTACTTTAAAATTAATTAACCACTATGAAGAGAATTTACTCAATCTCAGGGTTATTGCTATTGTTCACTTTTTTGTCGACTGCTGTGTTTGCACAAAACGTTACTATAAAAGGTAAGGTTACCGATGCTAAAACCGGCGAAGCGCTTATTGGCGTAACCGTTGGCGTAAAGGGTACAACAACAGGCACCCAAACAGATGTTAACGGCGCGTTCCAGTTAAATGCGGCGTCTAATGCTACCTTGCAGATATCCTATATAGGTTATACCCCCCAGGATATTGCAATAACCGGCCAAACAACCTTAGATATCAAACTGCAACCCACAACCAACGAGTTGCAGGGCGTAGTGGTTGTAGGTTACGGCACCCAACGCAAAATTGATGTTACCGGCTCGGTGGCGCAAATTAAGGGCTCGGAAATTTCTAAGCAATCATCTATTAACCCCATCAGTTCGCTACAGGGCAAGGTGGCAGGTGTGCAGATAACCAACTCCGGCGCGCCTGGCGCCTCGCCAACTGTGCGCATAAGGGGAGCAGGTACTATTTATGGCAATGCAAATCCCTTATATGTTGTTGATGGTGTGTGGAATGAAGATATCAGCTTCTTAAACCCTAATGATATCGAAAGTATCAGCGTTTTAAAAGACGCATCATCCGAAGCTATTTACGGCATACGTGCTGCTAATGGTGTAATTTTAATTACCACCAAAAAGGGCACTAAAAATTCGGGGGCTAAAATCAGCTACGATGGCTTTATAGGCACACAGGTTGTTACAAACGACTTTAAAATGGCAACAGGCCCTGAATACGCCACCTTGGTTAACGAACTGGACGAGCGAAGCGGTGTAACCCCGCGTTATGCTGACCCTAACAGTTTTGGCACAACAGATTGGGCGCACCAGGTATTGCGGAGCGGCCTTATTAACAACCATAACCTATCTATAAACGGTGGCGGCGAAAAATCAACCTACAGTGTATCATTTGGTTACCTTAAACAGCAAGGCACAGTTGAAACCAATAGTTTTGACCGGTACACCATGAGGATAAAGAACGATTTTGATCTCTCGAAAGCATTGAAGATAGGCTATACTGTGGCCGGCTCAATGAACAACTCGCGTGATATAGACGGCTCAATTTTCCATCAGATATTTGCTGCGGTACCTATTACACCGGTTAGATATGCCGACGGCACCTACGGCGACCCGAATGATTTTAATGTTACAAGTTCTGCGATGTTCAACCCGCAGGTTACGCTTGACTTTTTTAACCAACGGTCAAAAAACTACAGGCTTAACGGTAGCGCCTACGCCGATCTGAAATTTGCAAACCACTTTACGTTTCATACCAGTGTAGGTGGCGATTTTGGACAAGGGCAGGTTGTTAATTATGCCCCGGTTTACCAGGCTACGTTAGCGCAGCAAAACAGTAACAGTTTGCTTACTTTAACAGATAATAAAACCCGTAACTGGATCATAGAGAACACCTTAACCTACGACAACACTTTTGGCGATCATAACCTAAAGGTTTTAGTGGGCCAGGGCGCGCAATCATACAGGTATAACCAAACTATTGCTTCGGCAACCGATGTGCCTGACAATGGCAATGGCTATTATCTATCGCAAGGGAAAAACTACAACCTGAAAGATATTGATGCGGGTGGCGGATATCCGTTCTATAATACCGTAAGCTCATATTTTGCACGGGTAAATTACTCTTTCAAAAATAAATACCTTTTAAACGCTACCATGCGTGCTGATGGTTCTTCCAAATTCTCTGATCCAAATAAATGGGGTTATTTCCCTTCTGTTGGTGCAGGCTGGGTAATTTCGGAAGAAAACTTTATGAAAGACCAGCACGTGTTTAACAGTTTAAAACTTCGCGGCAGCTGGGGTAAAATAGGTAACATGTCTGTTCCTGCTAACTTGTCTATCACCACTGTTACCCAAACACCACAGTTTATATACGTAGGCCCCGATGGTTATACAGCGCCCGGTGCAAACGTAAATACCATTACCCCACCGGTTACATATTGGGAACGCGGCGTTGGTACAGACGTAGGTGTTGAGGCTTCGTTACTAAACGACAGGTTATTTGCCGAAGTGGATTTTTATAACAAAAAAACCGAAAAAGCAATATTCGATATCCCCATCTTAGGTTCATTAGGTACCAGCGGCAGCTCGATAATTGGTAACCAGGCCACATTCCAAAACCAGGGCTTTGAGTTCCTTTTAAGCTGGAAAGATAAAATAGGAAGCGACTTTTCTTATAGCATAGGTGGTAACCTGGGTATAAATGACAATAAGGTATTAGAAGTATCATCAGGCAGAAACCCCATTTACCAGGCGGTAAGCACACCGGGGTCTAACAACTTTAACACCCGTACTGTAGTTGGCGAGCCAATTGGCCAGTTCTATGGTTTAAAAGTGGTAGGAATATTCCAAACTGATGCCGAAGTTGCTGCTTATAAAAACAAGGCGGGCGGTAAGATTCAACCGGAAGCGATAGCCGGAAACTTTAAATACCAGGACACTAACGGCGATGGCATAATTGACGATAAGGACCGGGTGGTGCTGGGTAACCCTAACCCTAAATTTACATACGGCTTTAACACCTATTTCGCCTACAAATCGTTTGATCTGACCGCCGATTTCCAGGGAGTGGCAGGTGTGCAGATCTATAATGCTAACGTTGGCCTTCGTTTTGGTACAGAAAACTTCAGTCAGGATTTCTATAACAATCGCTGGCATGGCGAAGGTACTTCCAATACTTATCCGTCGGCTTTCATAGCAGGCGGGCAAAACAACCGCTCAAACTCTTTTTATGTAGAGGATGGCAGCTATTTCAGGATCAGGAACCTGCAGTTAGGTTATACACTTCCATCTGCAATTACCAATAGCCTTAAAATAGCCAAAGTAAGGTTGTATGCCAACGCGCAAAACGCTTTCAACTTTTTTAGCTATAAGGGCTTTAGCCCCGAAGTTGGTGGTGGCCCCACAAGAGCCGGAGTAGACGTGAACGTGTACCCGTTGTATGCTACTTACAACTTTGGTGTTAATGTTACTTTTTAATTTAATTATCAGAACAAAATGAAAATTTATCAATATATAAACGCCAGGAACGCGATGGCTTTAGCCTTTGCTTCCTTAGTAGCAGTTACAGGCTGTAAAAAGAGCTTTTTAGAAGTACCGCCCCAGGGACAGCCTGCGGCAACCCAGTTCTGGAAAACCGGCGACGATGCAACCAAGGCTGTAAACTCTATCTATGCCAATTTGCGTGGCTGGACGGAAGTTGCCTTTGCACCTATCGCGTTAGAAAGCCTCGGGTCTGATGATACCGAAACCGGTAGTGACCCGTCCGACGGCTCTGTGCCGTTCATGAACATGTATGATCAGTTCAAGGTAACCTCTACCCAGGGCCAGCTTTCTGACTTCTGGAACGGCAGATATCAAACCATTAACCTTTGTAACCAGGTATTGGACCATATTGATACCATTGATATGGATGCTACCCTAAAAAGCCGCTACATAGCCGAATCAAAATTCGTTAGGGCGTACGCTTATTTCAGGCTTGTGCGCGCATTTGGCAATGTGCCGCTGCGTTTGCACTTGCCAAAAGATGCCAGCGAGTATAATTTACCGCAATCGCCCAAAGCCGAGGTTTATGCAGCCATTGAGCAGGACCTTACAGATGCCGCCGCTGGTTTACCGCAGTCATATGCCGGCAACGATGTGGGGCGTGCAACTAAAGGCGCCGCATTGGCATTACATGCCAAAGTTGCCATGTATCAGCAAAAATGGGCCGATGTTTTATCGTTGACCAACCAGGTTAAAGGTTTAGGCTATAGCTTATTCCCTAATTACGAACAGTTGTTCAGGGTTCCTAATGAGAATAATTCCGAATCGATTTTTGAGATACAGGCTTCCTTAATACCAGGTAATCCTGACGCTTCTAATTCCCAGTATTCGCAGGTTCAGGGTGTAAGGGGCCAAACCGGCGGTGGTTGGGGCTTCAATATCCCCACAAAAAGCCTTGAAGATGATTATGAGCCGGGCGATCCGCGTAAGGATGCAACCATTATATTTGCCGGCGAAACCACTCCCGAAGGCGATGCTATTTCGCCCACTGCCCCAAATCCCAGGTATAATCAAAAGTCATATGTCCCCTTTAGCATGTATGTTAGCGGTTACAACGAAGGTGCACAACAAAACATAAGGGTTTTACGCTATGCCGAGGTTTTACTGATGAATGCTGAAGCGGCTAACGAATTGGGCGACGCTACCACAGCATTAGCAGACCTTGAATTAGTTAGGGCACGGGCAAGGGGAGGCAATAATGCGGTATTGCCAAAGGTTACTACTACCGACAAAGATGCTTTGCGCCTGGCTATCTGGCATGAAAGACATGTAGAGCTTGCAATGGAGTTCGACCGTTATTTCGATGTGATCCGTCAGGGTCGGGCTGCTGAAATTTTTGGCCCTAAAGGATGGACCGCTAATAAAAACGAAGTGTGGCCAATACCTCAATCAGAAATTGATCAGAGCACTGGCGTACTTGTTCAAAACCCGGGCTATTGATTTTTAAACAACAACGGAGATGAAAAAATTAAATATTTATATAGTTACGGCCGCGCTGGTAAGTGTAGGCTTGTCATCATGTCAAAAAAAGTTCGACCCTTCAACCTATGCCCCGCCTTTAAGTATTGGTGGCTTTACCGCAGCTAACCAGGTAGCATCAGAAAGCCTGGTAGGGTACTGGTCGTTTAACGGCAGTCTTATCGACAGCGTATCAAACACCGAAGCAACCGGCGTAGGTACTGCTTTCGCCAAAGGGGTTAAGGGCCAGGCTATGCAGGGTGCCCTAAGTTCATACGTCTTAGTAGAGCCATCTGCGGCCGTAAAAAATATGCACAGCTTTACTATAATGAGTTGGGTGCATACCCCCATAAATGCCAATGGCATAGTAGGGGTGGTTGATATGTCTAACACATCTGAGTTTTGGGGCAACATGACTATGTTTTTTGAAAACGGCGGTACTGCCGAAAGCGGCAACCTGAAAATTCACGTTAGGAACGGTGCAAAAGAAGCCTGGTTAGGAAACTACGCCGTTGTTAAGCCATGGGATAAATGGATAAACCTGGCGGTTAGCTATTCGGCCGAAACATCAACCTTTATTGTTTATGCCAATGGCTCAAAATTAGCCACTCAAAAAGTTGACGGCTTTGGCGATATCAACTTCACCAATTTAGGTAAAATGGTATTCGGAACCGTACAGTTTCAAACAGATCCAAGCCTGACATCTGCAACCGGAAAACAGGATTGGGCGAGCTACCTTGTTGGGCAGCTTGACGAGGTGCGCATATATAACAAGGCGCTGACCCCTGACCAGGTTGGTACTATTGTTAAACTGGAGAATCGAGGAAAGTAAACATTTGATTGAGTATGAGGTTGTTCGGCTAATAGCCGGGCAGCCTCTTTTTTTGGAATTTAGTTGTACGCTATTGCATAGTTAAACGTAGATGATGAGAGATTTAAAGATTTTTGCGGGGATAAGCTTGTTACTTGTGTTATTTGCATGCAGCAAGGGCGGCAACACCCCAACCCCCGATCCGGTTAAGCCTGTAACACCTGCATCATTCAGTTTCAGTGGGTTGAAGATCAATGGCCTTAACAATGGGTTTACTTACACCAACATAAACCAAAAGCCGGTTATCAAGATCACGTTTTCAACAGCGTTAAATAAAACCACAGTGCCTGCCTCAATAACCATTAAGGGTAAAGCAGGCGCGGCGGTTACCTATGCGGCCACCTACGAAGATGACGACAATACGGTTGTTATAAAACCCACACTGGATGTTATCACCCGGTACACTGTAGATGTAAGTACCGGCCTTAAATCTGCCAAAGGCGGCAGCTTACAATCTGCGTTTACCATTAACCTTACTACCGGCATCGATTCTACCGATAAATTCACTGCCATATCTGATAACCAACTGTTAGATCTGGTGCAAAAGCAAACCCTTAAATACTTTTATGATTTTGGCCACCCGGTTAGCGGCCTCGCCCGCGAGCGGAATACATCAGGTGATGTGGTTACCACAGGTGGTTCGGGCTTTGGCATTATGGCTTTAGTGGCTGGTGTTAACCGCGGGTTTATAACCCGGGCGAACGGCCTGGCACGTATGCAAAAAATAGTAGGCTTTTTAAAAACGAAGGCCGTAACATTTCATGGAGCTTTTCCGCACTGGTTAAACGGCGCGACGGGAGCCGTGCAGCCCTTTAGCGCTCAGGATAACGGCGCCGACCTGATAGAAACTTCGTACCTGATGCAGGGGCTATTAACCGCCCGCCAATATTTTAACGGTGCCGGGACGGACGAAAGCACCTTACGCGCCGATATCAATACCCTTTGGAACAACGTAGAGTGGGACTGGTTCAGGCAAGGTAACCAAAACGTTTTATACTGGCATTGGAGCCCAAGCAACGGCTGGGCCATCAACATGAAAATAAGCGGCTGGAACGAAGGCTTGATAGCTTATGTGCTGGCCGCATCATCAACAACACACGGCGTACCTAAAGCTGTTTACGATAACGGCTGGGCAGGCAACGGCAGCATGAAGAACGGCAATACCTATTATGGGGTAAAGCTGCCCTTAGGGCCCGCGCAAGGTGGCCCGTTGTTCTTCGCACATTACTCCTTTCTGGGAATTAACCCCAACGGACTGGAAGACGCCTACGCCAACTACGAAGAACAAAACAAAGCGCACAGCCTTATCAATTATAAGTACTGCGTTGCCAACCCTAAAAACTATTACGGCTATAGTGCTGATTGCTGGGGGTTAACCGCAAGCGATATTGAAGGCGGTTACACGGCAAGCTCTCCAACAAACGATGTTGGCGTTATAGCGCCAACCGCGGCAATATCATCCCTGCCGTATACACCATCACAATCAATGGCAGCGCTTCGCTTCTTCTATTACAAACTGGGCGATAAACTATGGGGCGATTACGGGTTTTACGATGCCTTTGATCTCAACAATCCCTGGTTTGCAAATTCGTATCTGGCTATTGACCAGGGGCCCATAATTGTGATGATAGAAAATTACAGGAGCGGCCTGTTGTGGAATTTATTTATGAGTTGCCCCGAAATTAAAACCGGGATGAAAGGCTTAGGATTTACAGGGCCATCCTTGTAATCTCCTGATTATTATGGTTGCATACGCTGCAGCATCATTTATCTATTAACTAATGAAAAAAATACTTTTATCAGCTTTTATACTTTTAGCCACTATTAATGGCATGGCGCAAAAACGCGGCTTTAACCATCCGCCCGAAAAAAAACCGCCGGTTATGGACGGTGCTATAAAACCGGTGGGCATTATAAAAAACCTGAGCGACAGTGCCCTTTTAGACGTGGTTCAGCGCCAAACATTCCGTTACTTTTGGGATTTCGGCCACCCGGTTAGCGGCCTTGCCCGCGAACGCAGCAACCGATCTTTTGATTATGGCGACGAAGTGGTAACCACCGGCGGCACGGGTTTTGGCATTATGGCCATGATAGCGGCTGACCATCGTAAATTTATCACCCATGAGCAGTCGGTAGACCGGATGCTTAAGATAGTTGAGTTTTTGTTCAGGGCTGATGCTTATCATGGCGTTTTTCCGCACTGGATGAACGGCGCAACCGGTAAAACCATACGCTTTGGCCGTAAGGACGATGGCGGCGACCTGGTAGAGACCGCATACCTGCTTCAGGGCCTTCTATGCGCCAAGCAATACTACGCCGCCAACACACCAAAAGAGCGCCGCATACGCGATGTAATTAGCTGGATATGGGGCGAAGTAGAGTGGGACTGGTACACCCGCGACGGCCGCGATAACCTTTACTGGCATTGGAGCCCGAATAATGGCTGGGCAATGAATTTCCCTATCCGCGGGTTTAATGAGTGCCTGATCACCTATATCCTGGCCGCGTCTGCAGACAGGTACCCCGTCAGCGCAGATGTTTATCACCGCGGCTGGGCGCAAAGCGATTTTTTTAAGAACGGGCATACTTATTATGGCTATAAACTGCCTTTGGGCTTCCCGTATGGCGGGCCGCTGTTTTTTTCGCAGTATTCGTTCCTGGGCTTAAACCCCAAAGGGCTGAAAGACCGATACGCCGATTATTGGGAGCAAAATGTTAACCACACGCTTATCAATAGGGCATATTGTATTGATAACCCTAAAAAGTTTAAAGGCTATGGCGAAAACTGCTGGGGACTTACCGCCAGCGATAATTACGAAGGCTACAATGCGCACGCACCTAATAATGACCTGGGCGTGATAACGCCTACAGCCGCCCTATCTGCATTCCCTTACACGCCGGAATATTCTATGCAGGCGCTGCGCCATTTTTATTACGACCTGGGCGATAAGATATGGGGCGAATATGGTTTTACCGATGCCTTCAGCGAATCGCATAACTGGTATGCAAAATCGTACCTGGCTATCGATCAGGGGCCGATTGTTGTAATGATAGAAAACTACCGTTCGGGTTTGTTATGGAACCTGTTTATGAGTTGCCCCGAAATTCAGCAAGGGTTAAAAAAGCTGGATTTTCAGAGCCCGGCGTTCGCAAAAAAATAACTGGCTGTCAGCTGTTTATGCAATTATTTCATCCGGCTTAAATATAAACTCGTTATTTTACGTTTAATAGGCACACACCGAACTAAACGTATAATATGACTTTAAAAAAATTAACCGTACTGGCAATGCTGGGTATCATGTACCTGGCATTGCCTTTTTTTGTACAGGCGCAAACCAATTCGGCTTTTGACCGGGGCCTGTTTGTTCATAAAACCGACACCCTGCCTTATCGCATTTTATTTCCCAAAAAATTCAATCCTACGCAAAAATACCCACTTATTTTAGTGTTACACGGCGCAGGTGAACGCGGAAGCGATAACGAAGCACAACTGGCTTACGGCCCTAAATTATTTTTGAATGATACGATAAGACAGAACTATCCGGCTATTGTGGTTTATCCGCAATGCCCGAAAGACAGCTACTGGTCAAATGTGAACATCGACACCACTTCGGGCAAAAGGATATTCCGTTTCCAGGAAGGCGGCGAGCCAACGCGGGCAATGAACGCACTGCTTGGCCTGGTAGACCAATTGCTTGATAAACCCTATGTTAACGATAAGCAGGTTTACGTTGGTGGGCTTTCAATGGGCGGTATGGGCACATTTGAAATATTAAGGCGCAAGCCAAAGATATTTGCGGCCGCCTTTACTATTTGCGGAGGAGACAATACAAACAATGCCGAAAAATATGCTAAAAAAGTGCCCCTGTGGATATTTCATGGGGCAAAAGATAGCGTGGTGCCGTTTGATCATTCGCAGGTTATGGTTGATGCTATCAAGGCCGCCGGCGGCGACCCCAAGTTTACCGTTTATCCAAACGACGACCATAACAGCTGGGATGACGCTTTTGCCGAACCGCAATTAATTCCCTGGCTTTTCTCGCACAGTAAATAACAAAAAAGGCCCCGGGTTCGGGGCCTTTTTAGCTAAGATTTAGTTGATCTATTGTTTGGTTACTTTACCCGTAAATTTGCCCTGCTCTACAAAAGCTTCTTTACCCGCTTGAGTATGTGCAACTATGTAAAATTCACCTTCGGCTTCGGTATCGGTCAGTTTGGTAATTTTTACCTGGCCACCGCCTTTCATGCCGCCTGTAGCGCTGTAACCAGTGCTGTAATTCAGTAAGGGATCAGCTGTTTTGGTGTAATCTTTTAACAACACCGCGCCGTTGCCATCTGTGTTGTCCTCATCCAGATCAAAAGTGCCCGCTGCGGTAACATTACCCAAAACAATTGTTATCGACTCGTTGCCACCGTCTCTGATCGCTGTAAGTGTCCACAGGTTGCCCACCTGTACAATTGCTGCCTTGGTGCTTTTAAAGTTGGATCCGTTAACACCGTCGAAGCCATAATTAGCCGCGGTTACCGTTACCGAGCCCGTTGATGCCTTTACATCATCATCTTTTTTACATGAAACCGCGGTTACGGCAATTAGCATTGTTAATATAAATGCATGCTTAAGTTTTTTCATCACTTTGTTTTTAGTTATTTGTTGCTAACAAAATTGATGAATGCCTCCTCAGCATACAATCACGTTAAAATGGCATATTTTACTACGTATTAACCGCAAAATACTGTAAAAATGTTTAAATTATTTTGCGTTCGTAGGCATATTTCAGTAGGCCCACCACCGTTTGGGTGTTGGTTTTTCGCAGGATGTTCTTCCGGTGGGTCTCTACTGTGCGCTCGCTTATAAAAAGCATATCGGCAATTTGCTTGTTTCCAAAATCCTGCTCTATCATTCGTATGATCTCTATCTCACGATCGGTAAGGCGCGACGATTCGTCCTGGTTGCGTTTAAAAGATTTCATCAGCTGGAGTGTAATATCCTGGCCAAAATAATTTTGCCCGTATGATACCTTATTTAGCGCTTCAATCAGCTCCTGCTTGCCGGTGTTTTTTAGAATGTAGCCCGATATACCGGCATCTATCATTTCGGCCACCACCTGGCTTTCGCTGAACATTGACAGGGCAATTATTTTAATATTGGGAAATTTCTTTTTTACCAGGCGGGTAAGCTCGACACCGCTCATTTCAGGCATGCTTACATCGGTAAGTAAAATATCTGTATTGAGGCCGGTAAGGCAGTCGAGGGCATGGGTTGCGCTGGTGCTTTCGCCTACTATTGTAAATCCGTTAATGGTGTCAATTATTAATCTCAGGCCATCAATAACCATCTGGTGATCATCAACAATAAAAATCCTTTTTTCAGCTTCCATGTCAGTTTAGGGGTATTAAAATAGCAACCAGTGTACCTTTGCCCGGCGATGACGAAATATCAACCGTGCCCTTTAAATATTCAACCCGGGTAATAATATTTTTTAACCCGATGCCTTCAAATTTTTCTCTGTCAGTTGTATCAAATCCCCGCCCGTTATCCTCAATGGTCACCGATACTTCGTGCCCTTCCATTTGCAGCTGTATATCCAGCAATGAAGCTTTTGCATGCTTAATTACATTATTTACGGTTTCTTGTACAACCCTGTAAAGCACTATTTCTACGCTGCTGTCGAGCCTGTTTTGCAGGCCGGATACGTCAAGAATTATTTTTAACCTGTGCGAGTCTATCTTATTTACAAAATCGCGCAGGGCGGATGTAAGCCCCAGTTTAAGCAGCACGTTCGGCATCATCTGGTGCGCGATAGTGCGTACCTCCTTGCAACTCTCATCCACCATAGCCATCGTCTTATCGGCCAGTTCGCGGTTTTCTGTATCAGATAGCTTCAATCGTTCCAGTAAGGTATCTAAATTCATTCGCGTAGCTGACAATAGCTGCCCCACCCCATCGTGCAAGTCGCCGGCTATTCGCCTGCGCTCGTTCTCTTCAGCCGCTATGATACCCTTGGTAGCCATGTCTTGCTGCTTCATAACTTCGGCCTGCAAAATAGCTGCCTGCTTTAAACGATAACGGTTATAAAATAGGTAACCAAAGGCCACAATTACAATAAATATACAGCATATTATAAATATTGTGGTATTGCGCTTATCAATTTTTAATTGTTGTATCTGCGTTTGTTTATTGAGCAAATTTATGCGTTCCTCCTTCTTCTCAGTTTCGTACTTGGTTTGTATCTCGGCAATTTGCTTTGCCGAAGCCTCGTTCATCGTCGAATCTTTATAATCGGTATGCAGTTTAAAGTATTCAATGGCCTTAGGATAATCTTTTTTGCGGTTATAAATAGTGAACAGGGACAAGTAACCATCGCGCAGCGCGGCCTTAAAATTAATTTCTTTAGCGACTTTAATAGCTTTAAGCAGCAGGTCTTCGGCCTTAGGCAGGTCATTTCGTCCTAAGTAAACATTGGCTATGTTTACATACGACGTAGCTACGCCTACCTTATCGTCCTGACTTTCTCGTATCTTTAACGACTTATAATAGTACGGCAGGGCTTTATCGGCCTTACCGCTGTAAAAATACATGTTGCCGATATTGTTGTACAGCACACCAATGCCCCGAACATTATTTAGTTTTAACTTTAATTTAAGCGAAAGCAGATTATACTTTAAAGACCTGTTGTAATCCTTTTGCTCCATATATACGTTGGCCATGTTAGAGTAGGCGTAGCTTTGGCCAAGTTCGTCGTTTATTTCTTTGTAAATGGCCAGGGCTTTACCGTGGTATTCTAACGCCCGAGGATAGTTGACGATACCTTCGTAGTATACATTTCCTATCCAGATGTAAGAACCCGCCAGCCCTTTTTTGTCATGTATCTTTTCGCGGATGCGGGCCGCCTGGGTATAGTAGCGCAGGGCGGCTGCGTAGTTATTCTGATCGTAGTTATTGTGGCCCAGGTTCATGAGCGAGTAGGCTGCGCCAAGACTATCTTTTATTCGCAAACGGATGTTAAGCGCCAGGTTGATCAGCGAATCGCTTATCCGGCGCTCGCCCCGGAAGTTATAGAATGCGCCGAGGTTATTCTGAATATTGCCTAATACCTTATCGGCATGGCTTTTGGCCGCAAGTGCCATCCCCTGGTTAGCATATTTGATGGCCAGGGCGCTATCAGCATCAACATACTCCATCATCAGGTTATAGTATGCTTTGGCTTTAACGGTATCGGATTTAGCGGTTTTGAGCACCCTGGTCAACGAATCTACCCGGACTTTATCCTGCGCGAAAGCGTTACTGAGCGTAATGCTAAGCAGCAGTAGTAACGCAGCTTTTAATTTATACATATTAGCCAAAAACCTGAAGATTATACTTTAAGAGGAAGCTATAAAAGTAGTTTCTGCGCGTTTCTGAAAAATACCGTAAATCACGTATTTATACCTGCGGGATTATGGGCATTTATTGGTGGTTACGGCCAATACCAAACAAAAACAGCAGCCCTTAGGGCTGCTGTGAAATTATTTTAATAACCGGTTAAAACTGCTCATCGGGTTCAAGCTCGTCGGTGGCTGCGCTATCGTTATTCGTGATCTGGTTATCGGCATTCAGCCCGGCGGAGGGCTCGCTCCCGCTAAGGGTTTCGGTGATGCCATCCATATCGGCAACAGCGCCATCTTTATTGGTTACCTTTTCGGTATCATCCTTATTGGTGATCACATCCTGTTCGGCGGCATTTACTTTGGGATCGCCGGTTCCCCCCTCTAAAGGGAATTTATTACCGGGCGCGGGGCTATTGGGAGTATTCATGCGGTTGCTTTGCGTTTAAAGCTTAACAGATGGGGATCAGGCTTGTTTTTAACCTTAAACCTTTAGGCGGGAAAAAAAGGCAAAAGTGTTCACGTTCGGCGCACGTGAACACTGTGAACATTCATGAACACCTGACAGTCAATGTTTTAAGAAAGCAGCTACTGACACAGTGGTACCACCAATTTATACTTATGAAATTTGCATGGGGTAAACCCCTCTCTAACCCTCCCGCGGAAGGGGATTATCGCGCAGCAAAAAAGCCAAACATTACTGTCTGGCTTTTAACATTTAATTGAGTGGGATTTGAATATTATTTGAGGGCTTAGGCATTACAATTAACTAACCTCTGCTCACTAACCTCTACTCCCTACTTGGTATACCTGTTTATAATATCGATAATTACCTTGTTTTCCTGTAATTGCGGCAGGTAATCAAATAGTATATAATGTTTTTCGGGGTCAGATGCCAGGGCCATCTCCAGGTAGTTAAGCGCCTCGTTGTATTCGCCTTTGGCAAACAGGTAAGCTACCATACGGTAATAAAGCTCCGCCGCATCCGGGTTATTTTTAATGGCCTGCGATATTACCTCAATAGCATCGACCAGGCGCTTTTGCTCATACAGGATAGATGAATAATCAAGCCAGGCATCCACATCAAGCGGGTTCAGCTCAACTACTTTCTCGTATGCGTTTTCGGCCTCGGGCAAATGGCCCAATTTATATTCGGCATCGGCAATGGCAAACCAATAATCGGCGTTGGCAATGTCAAGGTCCAAAGCTTTTTTGTAAAAGTGCAGGGCCTCAAAATAACGTTCCTCAAAATCAAGGGTCACCCCGATACCAAACCAGGCATCGGCCAGCTTTGGGTCCATCTTAACCGATTTTTTGTAGAATGATCTCGCCTCGTCCATTTGCTCCAGCTTTTCGTAACACTCGCCAATAGCACAGTAAGTATCGGCATTGGGCTGCTCGTATTCAAACGTTTGGCGGTAAACCTCAATGGCCTCGGCATATTTCTCGAGGTTAACCAGTGCGTTACCTTTGTTAAAATATGCCGATGCAAAGCTGTCTTTTATCAAAATGGCGTAATCATACGCGTCGATAGCTTTCTCAAACAGGCTTAACTTAGTGTAGGCGTTGCCCAGATTGTACCACGCGGCATAACTGTATGGCTCGTTATCTATGTACTGCTGGTAAAACTGTACGCTCTCTTCCTGGTTATCCAAAACATCATAACAAAAGGCCAGCTCGTACAGGGCGTCCTGGTTTTCCATGTTTTGTTTCAGACAAAGCTTAAGGTAGGTTATGGCGGTATCATAATCGCCCATGTTTTGATAAACGTAGGCAATATGCAATAATATCTCGTCGGTCTCCTCGGCAAGATCAAGCGCCTTTTCGTAGTTCTCTAAAGCTTCGGCATTGCGTTCCATACTCTCGTACAGGTTACCACGGATGATGTAAATATCCGCGTCGCTTGCCTCAAGCATGGCAGCCTTATCAAGCGCGGCAAATGCCTCTGATGCACGATTTGAAACTACCAGTAACTGGGCCTGTTTTATCAGGAACACCGCGGCAAAGGGGTGCTGGTTGCGCGCATACTCGGATACCTGCAGGGCTTTGGCCGGATCGTTCTTTTCTATGTAGTAGTCTATAATGTTCTCAAACGCCTGCGCGTCAAAAAAGTACTGGTCATGATTGCGAATCATCTCTTCGTACCGTTCTACCGAAAACTTTGGATCTTCGGTAAAACCAAAATCAAATTCTTCTTCCATTCAAGTTTATTTGCAGAACACCATATTATCCCTGCGGATGTTTATCCGCAAGGCTTAAACATGAGTTCAAATTACAATAATAAGCATCCTCAAAGCAATTAAGTTTTCAACATACAAACATTATTAAACAAGCGTTTATACAAGTGGCTGATAATAAATGTAAAGCATTTTAGCCGGCAAGGGATGAGTTGAATATAATTGCCCTAAAGATTTTTACCTTTGACAAAAGTACCAATTATGAGCTTACCTATAAAGGATATTCTTGATCATTTACATATAAACGACATAAACCATGCGTTTAGTACTGGCAATCAGTGGGGTAGCAGCGCTAACGCCGTTACTGCAAACATTGTATCGCCAACCGATGGCAAAAAAATAGCATCGGTAAAATTTGCTACCGCGGATGAGTATAATGCCGTGGTTGAAACAGCCGCCAAGGCTTTTAAAACATGGCGCACCATACCCGCGCCAAAACGCGGCGAGATAGTACGCCAGATAGGCGAATCGCTGCGCGAAAATAAAAAGCAGCTGGGCACCCTAGTATCTTACGAAATGGGCAAAAGCCTGCAGGAAGGCTACGGCGAGGTGCAGGAAATGATAGATATATGCGATTTTGCCGTTGGGCTTAGTCGCCAGCTTTATGGTTTAACTATGCACAGCGAACGGCCCGAACACCGTATGTACGAGCAATACCACCCCTTGGGAATTGTTGGCGTGATATCGGCATTTAACTTCCCGGTAGCGGTATGGAGCTGGAACGCCATGCTGGCCTGGGTTTGCGGCGATGTTTGCGTTTGGAAACCCTCCGAAAAAACACCTTTAACGGCTATTGCCTGCCAGCACATTGCACAGGAAGTTTTTAAGCGTAATAATATTGATGAAGGCGTAAGCTGCCTGGTTATAGGCGACCGCAACATTGGCGAGCTGATGAGCAACGATACCCGTGTGCCGCTGGTATCGGCTACCGGCTCTACCCGTATGGGCAAGGCAGTTGGCGCTGCGGTTGGCGCACGCTTAGGCAAAAGCCTGTTAGAGCTTGGCGGCAACAACGCCATCATCATCACAGAAAATGCCGACCTGGATATGTCGCTCATTGGCGCGGTGTTTGGCGCGGTAGGCACTGCCGGGCAACGCTGTACCAGCACCCGCAGACTGATCATTCACGAGAGCGTTTACGAGGCTTTTAAACAAAAGTTAGTTAACGCCTACAGCCAGATAAAAATTGGCGACCCGCTGGATGAGAACAACCACATGGGCCCGCTGATCGATCAGGACGCGGTAGCCTCATATCTCGATTCTATAGAGAAATGCAAGGCCGAAGGCGGCAGGTTTGTTGTTGAAGGCGGCAAACTGGAGGGTGCGGCTTACTCATCCGGCTGTTATGTAAAGCCCTGCATTGCCGAGGTTGAGAATCATTTTAAAATTGTACAGCACGAAACATTCGCGCCGATATTGTATCTGATAAAATACAAGGATATAGACGAGGCTATTGCGCTGCAGAATGGTGTGCCGCAGGGTTTATCGTCGGCTATTATGACAACTAATTTGCGCGAGGCCGAGAGGTTCCTGTCGTGCTTGGGATCTGATTGCGGTATAGCGAATGTTAACATCGGTACGTCAGGCGCGGAGATAGGCGGCGCATTTGGCGGCGAAAAAGAAACCGGCGGCGGCCGCGAGAGCGGCTCGGATGCTTGGAAAGTTTATATGAGGCGCCAAACCAATACTATAAACTATTCTAAAACGTTGCCATTAGCGCAGGGCATTAAATTTGACCTGTAAAAGCAATAACGGAACACCATGCAACAATATCAATAGTGAATTTTGAATATCTAAATTAAAAATTAGCACTTTACTATTCAAAATTGAGCATTCGGTGTGTGATATTAAATTAAAATACGACCATTAAATATGTACAAAGTTTTCAAAAGTATTTCGGCCCTGTTACTGAGCGCGGCCGTGTTAACAGGTTTTACCGCTACAGCACAGGTAGCTCAAAAAGCGCCCGCCGACCCGCCGAAAAACTGGCACTTGCTTGATCTTAAAACGGATGGTTATTTCGGTATCAGCCTAAACCAGGCGTATCAGTTTGTAAAAGGCAAAAAAAGCAAAACTGTAGTTGTAGCTACTATTGATAGCGGTATTGATACCGCCCAGGCCGACCTAAAGCCTGTATTGTGGGTAAATACAAAAGAGATACCCGGTAACGGCATTGATGATGATAAGAATGGTTATGTGGATGATATACACGGCTGGAACTTTTTAGGCGGCCCGGGCGGCAAATGCGATTTTACCGAAACTACCGAGGAGGTACGGGAGTATAACCGGCTTAAGGATAAATACATTAACCTTACCACCGCCCCTGCCGGCAGCGAAAAAGAGTTTGCTTACTGGGAAAAAGTAAAGCTTACTCATGATGCCACGGTAAATAAAGCCAAAACCGAAACGCAGCAGCTACAGCCGGTAATGAACGCCCTGATGGCCACCAGTGGTTATATCAAAAAAGCGCTTAGCTTAAGCGCGGGCGCGTCGTTCAAAAAGGCCGACCTGGCAAAAATTACCACCGCCAGCGATACGGTAAGCAAAAGCAAGGCGGTTTGGATATCGGTTTTTGAGCAGCAAGGCGGCGACCAAACTAACGCCGGCATCATTAAAGAGTTAAGTGAATACCTGGCAAAATTAAATAACGACATTAACCCCGACCTTGACGCCCGCAAAAATATTGTAGGCGATAACCCCGACGTAAGGGATGGCAAACCGTATGGCAGCAATCTGCTTAAATTTCCGGATGCCGAACACGGTACCGGTGTAGCGGGCCTTATTGGCGCTGTACGCGGTAACAAATACGGTATTGACGGCGTGGCCGACAATGTAAGGATAATGGCTATTAAAGCGGTGCCAAATGGCGACGAGTATGATAAGGATATCGCTAACGCTATACACTACGCGGTTGATAACGGCGCAAAGATCATTAACATGAGTTTTGGTAAAAAATTATCGCCCCATAAGGCCTGGGTCGACGAAGCTTTTAAATATGCTGCCGCGAAAAATGTGTTGCTGGTACAGGCATCAGGCAATGATAATTCAGACATGGATGCCAAGCCGGAATACCCGAACGATATATTTGAGGATGGATCGGGCGTTGACGCGGATAACGTGATAAGCGTTGGCGCATCTGCCGACAGGCTGAACGCCAACCTTGCCGGCGATTTTAGCAATTATGGTAAAAAAAATGTAGATGTATTTGCACCCGGTGTTAAGGTAACATCGGTAAATATGGATGCCGAATTTAACACCGCCGACGGCACCAGCTTTGCTTCGCCAATTACGGCGGGTATAGCTGCGCTAGTGTTGGAGTATTATCCAAACTTAAGCGCCAAACAGGTAAAACAAGTGATATTGGAATCGGCAACGCCGTTAACCGGAACGATGGTTTTAAAGCCCGGAAGCGAAACCGAAAAGGTTGATTTTACAACACTTTCGAAAACCGGGGGCATAGTAAATGCTTACAAGGCATTAGTTGCCGCATCAAAACTGAAGCCCGAAGGGATATAACTTAGTCTCCCGATAAAAAGGAAAGGCCTGACTGATAGTCAGGCCTTTCCTTTTTATTATAATGTCATCCTATGTTAGCTGCCACTTGTCACGAGAATATTTTTACCTAAAATATCGCTTCCGCTATCCTTTTAGTTGGCCCCGGATTACCCATAGTGTAAAAATGCAGTACGGGCGCGCCAAATTTAACCAGCTCTTTACACTGGTCTATCATCCACTCTATACCGATATCTTTTACATGCTTTTCTTCCTTGCAATCGTGTATGGCATCGCTTAATGCTTCCGGGATATCGATATGGAAGGTTTTAGACAGGTTAACCAATTGCTTTGATGTGGTAATAGGCTTAAGCCCCGGTATGATAGGTACATTGATACCCACAGCCCGGCAGTTGTTCACAAAATCAAAATATTTCTGATTGTCGAAAAACATTTGGGTAACAATGAAGTTCGCCCCCATATCTATTTTTTGCTTCAGGTATTTAAAATCGGTTTTCAGGTTTGGCGCTTCAAAGTGCTTTTCGGGGTAGCCTGCAACACCTATGCAAAAATCCGTCTTCATAATGCCTTCGTAATGCTCGTGCAGGTACACACCGTTGTTCATGTTCACTACCTGCTGAAGCAGGTCGGTAGCGTAGCAATGCCCGTTTGGTGTGGGAACAAAAGAGGCATCGCCACGGCGGGCGTCACCGCGCAGCACCAACACATTATCGATACCTAAAAATTGCAGGTCTATCAGGCCGTTCTCCGTTTCATCTTTGGTAAACCCGCCGCAAAGTAAATGCGGAACGGTATCTACCTTGTACTTATTCATGATAGCCGCGCAAATGGCAATAGTGCCGGGGCGCTTGCGGTAGGCAAGTTTCTCCAGCAAACCGGTTTCGTGTTCTTTATATATGTAATCCTCGCGCAGCGAGGTAACATCAATAAACGGCGGCTTAAACTCCATCAGCGGGTCGATAGCATCGTAAATGCCCTGGATGCTCTGCCCCTTTAATGGCGGGATCAGTTCAAAAGAAAATAGTGTTTTGCCGTTGGCGTTTTTTATATGTTCGGTAATCTTCATGAGCCCCCTAACCCCCTAAAGGGGGAATTTATTGTAAAGTTTATAATTATAAAATGCCCTCCTGCTCCCCTTTAGGGGGTTGGGGGGTTAATAATTCAAATTCGGCCCGAGCCAGCGTTCAACTGTATCTACTGACATATTTTTGCGCCTTGCATAATCCTCAACCTGGTCTTTACTTATCTTGTTCAAACCAAAATACCTTGCCTGTGGGTGCGCGAAATAAAACCCGCTTACTGATGCGGCCGGCATCATGGCCAGGCTTTCGGTAAGGTGCATGTGGGCGTTATCCTCCGCCTTTAATAGCTCAAACAAAGTGGTTTTCTCGGTATGGTCCGGGCAGGCGGGGTACCCCGGTGCCGGGCGGATGCCCTGGTATTCTTCTTTGATCAGTTCTTCGGCACCCAGTTGTTCGGTCCCTGCGTAACCCCAGTATTCCTTTCGTACCAGTTCGTGCATTTTTTCGGCAAAAGCTTCTGCAAAGCGGTCGGCAATGGCCTTGGCCATAATGCTGTTGTAATCGTCATGATCTGCCTCAAACACGGCCACCAGCTCGTCGCAGCCAAGTCCGGCGGTCACCGCGAAGCCTCCAAAATAATCGGCCACACCGCTTTCTTTCGGAGCGATAAAATCCGACAAGGCATAATATGGTTCGCCTTTCACCTTTTCGTTTTGCTGGCGAAGCGTATGAATACGCGTAAGCAAATGCCCGCGGGTATCGTCTGTGTAAAGTTCAATATCGTCGCCGACGCTGTTTGCCGGCCAGAAGCCTATAACACCGCTCGCGCGCAGCAATTTTTCGTCAACGATTTTCTTCAACAATGCCTGCGCGTCGTCAAAAAGCTTTTTGGCTTCGTCGCCTACAAACTTATCGGCAAATATTTTAGGGTAGCTGCCCCGTAACTCCCAGGTATGAAAGAACGGCGTCCAATCGATATAAGGCACCAGCTCTTCCAGCGGGAAGTTTTCAAATGCTTTAATACCGGTAAATGTGGGCGCGTGCGCTACGGTTTTCAGGTCTATCTGAAACCTTTGCTCACGTGCCTGCTCAATGCTTACAAAACGCTTATCGCTTTTTTTGTTAGCATGGGCTTCGCGGGCTTTGGCATATTCGTCTTTTATGCCCTGTATATAACCTTCGCGGGTATCGCGGTTTAGCAGGCTGCTGCAAACCGTTACGCTGCGCGATGCATCCAGCACATGAATAACCCCGCCCGAGTAATGCGGCGCTACCTTTACTGCCGCGTGGATGCGCGAGGTAGTCGCCCCGCCAATGATCAGCGGAATGGTAAAGCCTTCGCGCTCCATCTCTTTGGCAAAATGTACCATCTCATCAAGCGATGGGGTAATCAGACCGCTAAGACCGATGATATCCACCTCGTGTTTTTTAGCTTCTTCAATTATCTTTTGGGCCGGTACCATTACCCCGAGGTCTATCACCTCAAAGTTGTTACAGGCCAGTACCACGCCTACTATATTTTTACCAATATCGTGCACATCGCCTTTTACGGTGGCCATTAATACCTTGCCCGCATTAGCACGACTGCCGCTGCTATCCTCACCGGCATCAATAACGCGTTGTTTTTCCTGTTCAATGAAGGGCAGCAGGTAAGCCACCGCCTTTTTCATTACCCGGGCCGATTTTACCACCTGCGGCAAAAACATTTTACCGGCGCCAAACAGGTCGCCTACCACGTTCATGCCATCCATCAGCGGGCCTTCAATAACCTCTAAGGGCTTGGCAAATTTCTGGCGGGCTTCTTCTACGTCATCATCCAGGTACTCGATAATGCCTTTTACCAGCGCGTGCGACAGGCGCTGTTCTACCGTCCCTTTGCGCCACTCTTCATCGCGCACCACTTCTTTACCTTTGCTTTTAATGGTATCGGCAAACTCAACCAAACGCTCGGTGGCATCTTCGCGGCGGTTTAGTAAAACGTCTTCCACAAGCTCAAGCAGGTCTTTCGGTATCTCCTCGTAAACTTCCAGCATCCCGGCGTTTACTATACCCATATCCAACCCGGCCTTAATGGCATGGTAGAGGAATGCAGAGTGCATAGCCTCACGCACCACGTTATTACCCCGGAACGAGAACGATATATTACTTACCCCACCGCTTACTTTAGCCAGCGGCAGGTTTTGTTTTATCCAGCGGGTAGCTTCAATAAAATCTACTGCATAGTTGTTATGCTCTTCAAGCCCGGTGGCTACGGTCAGGATGTTGGGATCGAAGATGATATCCTGCGGAGGGAAACCTACTTCATCAACCAGTATGCGATAACTGCGTTCGCAGATCTCTTTACGGCGTTCCAATGAATCGGCCTGGCCGGTTTCATCAAAGGCCATTACTACTGTTGCAGCACCATAGCTTAATATTTTGCGGGCGTATTCTTTAAATTTTTCCTCGCCTTCTTTTAACGAGATGGAGTTGACGATACCCTTGCCCTGTAAGCATTTTAATCCAGCCTCAATAACCGTCCATTTGGAGGAATCGATCATGATAGGCAGCCTGGCAATATCCGGTTCGCTGGCAACCAGGTTCAGGAATTTTACCATCACCGCTTCCGAGTCGATCATCCCCTCGTCCATGTTGATATCGATCACCTGCGCGCCGCCTTCTACCTGTTGCAACGCTACGCTCAGGGCTGCCTCGTAATCTTCGGCCAGGATAAGCTTCGAAAACTTAGGCGACCCGGTGATATTGGTACGCTCACCAATGTTCACAAAGTTGGTTTCGGGCGTAAGCGTTACGGCTTCCAGTCCGCTTAGGCGCAGGTAGGGCTTAATTTCGGGTATCTGCCTTGGTGAGTATTTAGCGGCCTTATCGGCAATACACTTAATATGCTCGGGCGTGGTGCCACAGCAACCGCCAACAATATTTACCAGGCCTGCCTTCATAAAATCATCAACCTGGTGAGCGGTTTCGTGCGGGGTCTCATCGTAAGCGCCAAATTCGTTTGGCAGCCCCGCATTGGGATAGGCCGAGATGAACACACCTGCCTTTTCAGACAGTTCCTCTAAGTGGGGCCTCATTTCGCGGGCGCCCAAAGCACAGTTTAACCCTACTGATAGGAGGTGCGCGTGACTGATAGAGTTCCAGAACGCCTCTACCGTTTGGCCCGACAAGGTACGGCCGGAGGCGTCGGTAATGGTACCCGATATCATAACGCCGCCAGTTTCCCTAAAGGCGGGGTAATCTTTACCGGCTGCCCGGCATTCGTTTTTATACCTGTCGATAGCGAACAAAGCCGCTTTGGCGTTCAGGGTATCAAATATAGTTTCAACCAATAACAGGTCCGAGCCGCCATCAACCAGGCCGCGTACCTGCGTATAATAGGCCTCGGCAAGGTCGTCAAAGGTAACGGCGCGGTAACCCGGATCGTTCACATCGGGCGACAGCGATGCGGTACGGTTTGTGGGACCTACGGCTCCGGCTACAAAGCGCGGTTTTGAAGGGTCGCGCTTCGTATATTCGTCAGCTACTTCACGCGCAATGCGGGCACCCTCGTAACTCAATTCATAATCAAGCTCCTCCAGGTGATAATCGGCCAGGGATATGCGTTGTGTGCTAAAAGTATTTGTCTCGATGATATCCGCACCGGCATCTAAATATTCGGCATGGATAGCCCTGATAACATCCGGGCGGGTGATATTCAACAGGTCGTTATTTCCCTTAAGGTCGGATGCATGGTCGCGGAAACGCTCCCCGCGAAAATCCTGCTCGGTGAGCTCGTACCGCTGTATCATGGTACCCATAGCTCCGTCAATAACCAATATACGCTTCTGTAGTTCTTTTCTAATGTCCATTTGTTGAGATGTGAGACAGGAGATATGAGATGTGAGATAGGAAACTAATTTCCATTATCTATCAAAATATTATTGCCGTGCTGAGAAGCGGAGCTTTCTCAAATCTCACATCTAATATCTCAAATCTAAGTGCAGCTTACTCGAAAAGTCGGGTGTTAAATTGACTTTCACTTATCTGTCCCCGGTTATTCTTTTAACCGGAGTAGAATGTAGCACCTTGTTAAGTAACAGGTTGCTAAGACATCGCAGGGTCTAATCCCTCCGTCTTTCTCCATAAGCGGTACAAATATGAATAATAATGTTGTAAAGTGCAAGCGTATTAATTACACCAAGGCTTTCAAAGCGGACAAACAAAAAAGCCGCCTGCTTACAGCAAACGGCTTTTCAATTTTATTTATGATATCCGATTATCTTCTGTTACCACCAAATATGCGCAATAATAACAGGAACAGGTTAACAAAATCAAGGTACAAAGTTAGCGCACCCATTATAGCTGTCTTTTTAGCTGTAGAATCGCCATACTCAATGCCTGCGCCAATACGTTTCAGTTTTTGTACATCATAAGCGGTTAAGCCCACAAATACGGCTACAAGTATATAGCTTATCAATAGGTCAAAACTGCTGCTGCGGAAAATAAATAGATTTAGTATCGTAGCAACAATACCACCTATCAGCAACATGATCAGGATAGAGCCGAATTTGGTAAGGTCCTGTTGTGTGGTGTAACCGCCAATAGCCATTACGCCAAAAACAATAGCAGCAGTTATAAATGCTGTTGAAATTGTGCCGAATGAGTATATGTAAAAAATATAACTAAGGCTTATACCCATTATAGCCGAAAAAGCCAGGAACATTAAAATAGTGGCAAAAACACTTAGTTTGTTAAGGCCTCGGGCCAGTATAATTACAAATATCAGTGGCGCGAACATAGTGATGGTGCCAAAGATATTATTCTGCCCTGTTTCAGTGTCGCGTAGCAAGCCCGATAGTTCGGGGATAAAAGAAAAGGCATAGGTACATACAGACGATATGCCCAGGGCAACAAACATCCAAACAAATACATTAGCAATGAACCTGCGGGATGCTTCAGGGTTTTCTACGTAACTTACGTTATCGTAAACGTATTCAAAATTATCGGTTTTGGTTTCCATGTATTTCAGAAATTATTTGTACGAATATAATAAAAACGATGTAATGATTGAAAAAGTTGTAGCGGTTAAAAAGGTTACAATTGGCTGTGAATTCTAAGTTAATCTTTTAGTTAACTGCTCCTCTACTTTTTTAAACATTTGCAGTGGCTTCAATGCCCTCCAGTGAAGGTCATCAAGCTGACCGCCAAAATTGATGTAATAATCAATGTTGCTGTGTTTAAACTCGGATATCACATGGTCGCGGAAGTTTATGCCAGCTATCCAGCCATCTTCAACCTCCTGGAACCACTCTTCGTAATAGCTGTCGTCAGAGAAGTGAAAGTTAAGCACATTCTCGCCTATCAGTATAAATTTGTTTATGCCCTGGTCAACCATCAGGTCAAAAAGTTCGCGTTTCATCAGCATAATATCATTGTTAATGGCGTCGTTCCATTCGCCAATAAACTCGATGATGCTGTAACCCCGATCGTAATCAACAAACAATACCTTCAGGTACAACGTATTCGACCCAAAAGAATCCCACTGCGGGTGCAGCAAATAATTATATACCTGCTTATCAAATTCAAACTCGCTGTACTCGGTAGCATAAAAAGGCGAATACTCATCCTCAGATGCTACATAATCATCGCGCCAGCGGTAATATGGTTCTATTTCGTGCATAACCCCCTCCAACCTCCCCCCGCCAGGGAGACTTTTTTATTTTCCTCATTTGCACATCTGCATATTTGCATATCTGCACATCTAATCCTGTTCATTTGCACATCTATTTTAAACTATCCACCGCCTTGCGCACACTGCCATGTTTCTTTAATAGTTCAGCGGCTTCTTCTTCAGGCAAGCCCGTTTCGGCCATTACCATACGGGTGCCGCGGTGTACCAATTTATTATTGGATAACTGCATATCCACCATTTTATTACCCTTTACGCGGCCCAATTGTATCATTACACTTGTGCTGAGCATATTTAATACCAGTTTTTGGGCGGTGCCTGCCTTCATGCGGGTGCTGCCGGTAACAAATTCGGGCCCGGTAACCACTTCAACGGGGTATTCGGCCGCAGCAGCTACGGGGCTGCCTGCATTACAAACTATGCAGCCTGTGGCAACGCCATGCTCTTTAGCCATTTTTAACCCGCCAATAACATAGGGCGTAGTGCCCGATGCCGCAATGCCCACTACTACATCCTTGCCGGTGATATTAAATTCCTGCAGATCTTTCCAGGCCTGTTCACGGTCATCTTCGGCAAATTCAACAGCCTTGCGTATGGCCGTATCGCCGCCCGCTATAATGCCAACCACCCAATCAAACGGCACACCAAATGTGGGCGGGCATTCAGAGGCATCAACAACGCCCAGGCGGCCGCTGGTGCCCGCGCCAATGTAAAATAACCTTCCGCCGTTGCGTATGCGTTGGGCAACAACTGTTACCAGTTTTTCTATTTGGGGTAACGCTTTTTCAACCGCTAATGGCACGGTTTTATCTTCGTTATTAATGTTTTGAAGCAGCTCCGCTACCGGCATGCTTTCAAGCCCGTTGTAGTTGGAGTCTTTTTCGGTGTTTATTTCCATGTTTTGGCAATAAAATAGTTTCACCCTGTCCTCTCCAGGGAGAGGGTTTATAATGCGACGAATAAGTCCTCTCCTTTGGAGAAGATTCAGGTGAGGCTACAGTTAATAAATTTTAACAAAATTGAATAAAAAACATCAAAGCAAAGAAGCCGATATTAATTATAGGCAATAGCTGCTATTTATTAAATTTGCAATGGCTAAATATAGATGAAAAGAATTGCGGGCATTATCTTCAGGACGGTAATTTTAATATTGATAGGTATTGCAATTGGGATACTTATTACCGGTGATAACATTGGGGGGCGAAGGATAGGCCTTAATTTTTCGGGGCCCGATAAAATATCCCGTGTGCTTGATCTTGTAAGCACCAAGTATGTCGACTCTGTTAATACGGACAGTGTAGAGGGCGCAACGGTTAACGATATGCTGCAAAGCCTGGACCCTCACTCAGTGTACCTGCCGGCAAAGCAGGCCCGCTCTATCAACGAACGACTGGAGGGCGGTTTCAACGGTATTGGGTTAGAATACCAGTTACTGCGCGATACGCTGGTAATTACCCAGGTTAACGCCGGCGGGCCCGCCGCTAAAGCAGGTATAATTACCGGCGACAGGATCATACAAGTGGATGGCAAACCCTTTTCGGGCACCAAATTAAAGTCAGACCGCATCAGTAAAACCTTTAGGGGCGAAAAGGACACACAAATAACGCTTGGCGTTGTAAGAAACGGCTGGAAGGCAATCAAAAACATCCCCATAAAACGTGGCCGGGTAGCGCTGAGCAGCCTTGACGCCGCATACACCACTGGCAATACCGGGTATATCAAAATAAGCAAGTTTGCATCAACTACTGATAACGATTTTAAAGACGCGCTTAAAACGCTGAAAGCCGAAGGCATGCAAAAGCTGGTGCTTGACCTGCGTGGAAATGGCGGCGGTTACTTAAACACGGCAACTGCTTTAGCCGATGAGTTTTTACCCGGGGGTAAGCTGATTGTTTACACCAAAGGAAGCCACGAACCCAGAACTGATTACTTTGCCACCGACTCGGGCAATTACGAAAAGGGCGCACTTACGGTACTTATTGATGAGTATTCGGCTTCAGCAAGCGAAATTTTGGCGGGCGCCTTGCAGGATCTTGACAGGGCCATTATTGTTGGGCGCCGTTCTTTTGGTAAGGGCCTGGTGCAGCAACAGTTTCCGTTTGCAGATGGTACTGCAATAAATTTAACGGTAGCGAGATATTACACGCCTTCGGGCCGGTCAATACAAAAATCGTATAAAAATGGCGTTGCCAGTTACCGCAACGAGCTGGCTAACCGGGTGCGAAAAGGTGAACTGTTAAGCGCGGAAAGTAGTTTAAGCGACAGCGCATTTATCGGCGGCTCAGCCTATCATACAACCAAGGGACGAAAAGTTTTTAGTCGCGGCGGCATAATGCCAGATGTATTTGTACCTGCCGATACCACAGAGAACACACAACTTGTAGAAGACCTTGCGGATAACCAGCTTTTTACGGCTTATGTGATTGACAGGCTGCAACCCGTGATTGCCAAATATGCAACTGCCGATAGCTTTATAGATCAATACCACATCACTGAAGACGTTTTAAATAATTTTATAGCTTACGCGTCGCAAACGATAAAATATATTAATCCTGCGGATCTGAAGTTATCAAAGGAGTTTATTAAAACACTGATCAAAGCGCATGCAGCGCGTTTTAAATGGGGCAATAACGCTTATTACCGCGTACTAAACACAAGCGATACTACCTTTAAAATTGCATTGCTGCAGTAACGAAAGCAGATGTGCAGATAAAAAAGAAGTCAGCATAGCCGTGCTGATATGATCTTGTACACCCTCAGAAGCTTATACCCGTACCTGTCGGAAAAAAGGTATTTACACTAACAGGCAGTTTGCCCGCGGGCTTGATTAGTCCGGTTATTACCTTTACTGCCGAACGCTGCAAGGCATCATCTTTTTGATACGCTTCGATAATACCGGCGCTTTTTTCTATGCCTGGCAACCCTGCTATGGTATACGGGTTTGCAAACACAGCGGTTACCGCGTTTGGTTTTGCGGCCAGCGCAGCTATCAGGTATTTAACATCGCTGCTGTAATCAAGCTTACTGGCGGGGCGTGTACGGGTATCATGTATACTTACAAAAACCTGGTCAAACCCTTTTAACGTTTGCAGCATACGGTTCATATCCGTAAGCGAGGTGCTTTTACCTACTAAAAATATCATGCTGTTTACATACCACTTAGATAGTTCGAGCTGAAAAACCGTTGGCCTGTCGACCCCGATGCTGATGATAGCGGTTTTTTTAAACGGGTCCTGTCGAAGAGTACGGCTATCGCCCTTTAACACGGTTACAGCAGCATCACTTAGTTGCTGAAATAATTCAGCGGCGGCCGGTCGGTTAATGTCGCTTAACAGATTAGCGGTACTTGTCGGCCGATAATTATTTAACCCGGCCCAGTATTTAGCGGCAAGCAGCTTTTTAACTTTGGCCTCAAACTCCTCTTTGGTTATCTTTTTTTTCCTGATAGCTTTCCGTATCAATTTGGCGCCGTTTGCAGAGTTAACCGATAATTCGATCAGATCGTTACCTGCGAGAAAAGCCCTTACATCAGCTTCGCCATTAGGGAAATCTTTTACAACACCCTGCATTTCCATAGCGTCGGAGGCAACTATCCCTTTAAATCCAAGCGAATCTTTTAACACGCCGGTTACAATTGGCCGCGACAGCGTTGACGGCAGATTTTTGGTGGTATCGAGTGCCGGAATGTTCATGTGGGCTATCATAATGCCACTTATGCCCGCATTTATCGCTTCGCGAAAAGGGTATTCTTCCAACGAATCTAAACGGGCGCGGGTAAAGGGTAGTTGTGGCAAGGCCAGGTGCGAATCTACGTTGGTATCGCCGTGGCCCGGGAAGTGCTTGGCAAAAACAATAAGGCCGGCATCCTGCATGCCTGTGAAATACGCAATGCCTTTGCGTGCCACATTGTACTTATTATCCCCAAACGATCTGTAATTGATAACCGGGTTGTTAGGATTATTATTTACATCCATATCGGGCGCAAAATTGATGTGCATGCCAAGCCTCCTGAAATCACTACCTATCATTTGCCCCATTTTATAAATAAGCGTATTATCCTGTATAGCGCCTAATGTCATTTGATAGGGGTACGATGTTGACGAATCCAGCCGCATGCCCAAGCCCCATTCGCCATCCATGGCAATAAGCAGCGGCACTTTAGACAGCTTTTGATAAACGTTTATCAGGTTGGCATGCCTTACCGGGCCGCCCTGGAAAAACACTACACCACCTATATGCTCGTCCTGTATCACCTTGCCCACTGAATCCTCGTATGCCTTGCCTTTGTTGGTATGTGCCCTTACATAAAACAACTGGCCAATGCGCTCTTTCCTGCTCATTTTTTTATAAACAGAATCAACCCAATGATTTTGCTGGCTTAACGAGTTTATAAAGCTTGTTTTTTGCGCCAATACGCTTTGGGTAAAAAATACAGTTATAAAAAGCAGGTAATAGCGGCAGTGGGTCTTTTGTTTCATTGTTTCCAAATGTAGCTTAAATCTAAATTGCGGCTAATTGTTTTACCTATAAAATAGATTATAAAAAATAGTGAATAAACCTTGCCGCAAATTTTCACTCTATAAGAGTATAAAAATTAACCGGCATCAATTTATCAGGCATGCCTGTAATATGATGCCATAAAATAATTACCAATGAAAAAAATTTTATTTATGGCGATATGCCTGCTTACGGTTGCAGGCTCGGTAAGTGCACAACGTTATGACCGCCGCTATCCGCGCAGGGTTATCAGGCGCCCGGTTCCGGTACAGGAAAGATACCAAAGACGGGGAGATAACTTTTACCAGCCCAGAGTTGGAATTGCAGGCGGCGTAAACTTCTCTAACACGGTTGATGCCTATAACTCAGATTTTAGTACAAGTACAATTGCGGGTTTGCATCTGGGGCTTACGTTCGATATCCCCGTGGCGTATCCTTTATCATTCGCGCCCGAAATTTTGTTTTCGCAGAAAGGGTTCCGTGCCGAAACCACCTACGGGGAGTTTAAGCAGCGTACCAATTACATCGATATACCGTTGTTGGCAAAATTTAGGCTTGTTCCCGGATTTAACTTTGTTGTGGGGCCGCAATTAAGCTTTCTTACATCAACCAAAAACATTTACGATGACGGGTTCAACACCATCTACGAAAACGATTATGATAATCGGGGCGACAAAAGCTACATCTCGGGTGTTATTGGTGTGGGGATAGACCTTAACCGTAATGTTGAACTACGCGGCAGATATGCCATAGACCTTGACAAAAACCGCTCAAACAGCGGCGCAATACCCGATTACCGCAACCAGGTATTTCAACTGGGCTTAGGGTTTAAGTTTCAGTAAGAACCGTTACTATTGATTTTATTTTAAGCCATTCCCGAGCTATTGGGGTGGCTTTTTATATTATTTAAATAATCCCTTAAACCACCGTTTAGCTTTATACTTTGGTTTGTTATATTTTTTCCAGCGGGAGGCAATATCAAAGTCAGCATTTAGTGTATAAATATCGGCTTGTTTTTGAGGCAATATATACAAAGGGTGGGTAATATTGCCAAGCGCCTGCACCGGCAGGTTGGCGTTGATATTATTAACGTCGTTGGTATGGGTAGAGCTTTCGCCAAAACCTATGTTAGTAATAAGGTTTACGTTAGGGATTACAGATAGGCTGTTGTTAAAAAAGTTAAGGAATGTCAGCTGGTAGTCCCAGGTATCTACCCCGCCGGTCTTTACAAGTTTAAAAATACTCTCCCAAACATCAACAATAAAACGATCAGTAAAAAGAGTTTCCAGTTGCGGGCGTACATCGTTTACATGGTATTGGAATAGCTCTTTCTCGTAATCTTTCCAAACCCTGCGCCAGCCAGCCCAACCCCAAACATGGGTTAAGTTTGAAAAGTAATAGCTTGCCGTTCCCCATTTTTTACCATGCTGAAAATTGCATCCTGAAATATGGCGAATGCGTGTATCATGTCGGTACTTTTCAAGCATAGTATCGCAAAACCTAAAAAAATCATCTGTAGGCAGGCAATCATCTTCCAGTACGATGCCTTCTTCTTCGTTTTCAAAAAACCAGGTTATCGCTGATGATACCGCGTTTTTGCAGCCCATGTTGCTATCCCTGAAAAGTGTTTTTACTTCGCAGGGCCAGTCGATCTGCCTGGTAATATTTCGCGCCTGTTCACACAAAAGTTGTTCTCCCGGTTTGTCAGTGCGCGGGCCGTCGGCAGCTACGTATAATCGCGCAGGGCGGGCCTGCTTTATCTGCCCAAAAACTTTTTCGGTGGTATCGGGGCGATTAAAAATAATAAACAAAACTGCCGAGGATGCTTGGTATTTGTCGTTCACGGTACAAATATATTGGTATAAGTATAAAATTACCCCTTAATTATTTAGCGGCTTTATATGTAGTTTTGCAATAATGAAAAGCAAGATCACGGGCGGCGATACAGAACTATTATTTACTGCTAAAGTTTTACAAAAACACGATGTTAAATATTATATCTGTAAAGAAACCGGCTTTATACAAACCGAAGAACCTTATTGGCTTGATGAAGCTTATTCATCAGCAATTACAAAACTTGATGTTGGGCTTGTAAATAGGAACTTGTTACTGGCTGATATAGCCAATGATCTTATTATAAAATTCTTTAATTACCGTGGCGTTTTTTTAGATAATGCAGGTGGATACGGGCTGTTTACCCGCTTAATGCGCGATAAGGGTTTCGATTTTTACAGCAGCGATAAGTATTGCCAAAACCTGTTCGCAGAGTATTTCGACCTTAATAGCCTGCCCCAAGGCACCCACTTTGAAATGGTTACCGCGTTTGAAGTATTTGAGCATTTGACAAACCCAGTTGATGAGATAAAACAGATATACCAGTTTTCTGATAATATGCTATTCACCACTGAGCTGCAACCCGATGCCCCATCTGATCTGAAAAACTGGCCATACATTGCTACCGAAACCGGCCAGCATATTGCTTTTTACAATATACCATCGTTGCAATACCTTGCCAAGCTATATGGGTGTAATTTTTATACCAATGGCAAATCTGTTCACTTATTTACAAAAAAGCCGCTAAGCGAAGATCCGTTCGGCCCAAAAAAGCGCGATCCGTTCCTGCTTAGAAAAGCTAGGAAATACGTTAAACGGATGGAAGAAAAAAACGAGATAAAGCTGGATAGCTTGATCTGGCCCGACTGGCAATTAATTAAAGATAAGCTTAACGGCTGATCAACTCTCGAAAGTTTGCATATCAATAAGCCTTTTATATAATCCGTCATGATTAATAAGCTCCTGGTGCGAACCCTGTTCAATTAATTTGCCGTTTTCCAGCACTACTATAATGTCAGCGTTTTGTATAGTACTTAAGCGATGAGCAATTATTAAGGATGTGCGGTTTTTCATCAGGTTATTCAAAGCGTCCTGCACTAGCTTTTCAGATTCGGTATCCAAAGCAGATGTTGCCTCGTCCAATAACATAATAGGTGGGTTGTTTAGCACCGCACGGGCGATACATATACGTTGCCTTTGCCCGCCGGATAGTTTAGCGCCACGGTCGCCTACGTTGGTATTGTATCCATTCTCGGTTTCCAGAATAAAATTATGGGCGTTGGCTATCCTGGCAGCCGCTTCTACGTCGGCAGGGTTTGTATCGGGTTTGCCAAACGAGATATTGTTGTAAATGCTATCGTTAAATAAAACCGACTCCTGGTTTACTACGCCCATTAAACTGCGCAAAGAGTTTGCCGTAAGGCCTTTTATGTTAACGTCATCGATAGAAATACTTCCCTCCTGAGGATCCATAAAGCGGGGTATAAGATCCATCATGGTTGATTTACCCCCTCCCGATGGCCCAACTAACGCCACGGTTTTACCTTTAGGAATTGTAAGGTTAATATGCGACAGCACCATTTTGTCCTGGTAAGCAAATGATACATTTTCAAATCGGATAGCCTCATTAAATGCGGTAATGTTGACAGCATTTGGTGCATCGCTTACCAAAGGCTTTTCATCTATCAGGCTTAACACACGTTCGCCCGCCGCTATACCTGAGTGGATATTACTGAACGAATCGGAAATGGCTTTAGCCGGGCGCATCACCTGCGAGAACAATGCTATAAACGTCACAAACTCAGGCGGCGTTAACGCTGAAGTGTTGTTTAATACCAGGTGACCGCCATATAAAACGATACCCGCTACCATAGTTACCCCAAAAAACTCAGACACGGGAGATGCCAGCTGCTGCCTGCGGGCCATAGATTTGGTTATGCGCGAGTAATTACGGTTTTCCCTATCAAACCGGTTCTTGATAAAATCGGTAGCGTTAAACGCTTTAATGATCTTGATGCCTGAGAGGGCTTCGTCAAGATAGCTGATCATATTACCATAGGTTTGCTGAGAGGCTATGGCCTGCTGCTTTAACCGCTTTACTATCCTTGATATAACAAATGCCGAAATCGGGATAACCAAAAATGAATATAAGGTAAGGCTGGGCGAAATAAGGAACAGCATAACCAGAAACGTTATGAGTGTTAATGGCTCTTTAAATACCACCTGCAAAGTGCCGGTTACCGAATACTGTACCACCTGCACATCGGATGCTACCTTCGAAATAATATCACCTTTGCGCTCGTTACTGAAAAACCCCATATGCAGGCCCATTACATTATCAAACACTGTACGTCTGAGGTTTAGCAGGGTATGCACACGTAGGTTCTCCATAGTACGCTGCGACAAATATCTGAAAAGGTTGCCTAATAAAGCCGAAACTACTATGGTACAGCAAACAAATTGTAATGCGCCCCATGTGCCGTAAGTATTTATAGCATATTGCACATAATATTTAAAGGTACCCATTACATCAAGCAGGCCCGGTTTTGCACCAAGTTTTACAACAGTACCATCTTTTGAAAACAAGGTTTGCAACAGGGGCGCCAGTAAAGCCAGGTTTAATGTGCTAAATATGATAGAAAGGAGAGTTGTTATAATATAAGGTATTGCAAATTTCTCAATAGGTTTTGCAAAAGATAACAACCGGAAATAAGTCTTCATTTAAAAATTTAAGATGCAAAATTAATGGTAATTAATTAAAACTTCGCCAATAAATAAAGACGGTGAAAATTGGAGTTAAGTATTTAACGGGTTGTTAAATAAATGCCTTATCCAATAATTGATAAGTTGCCCGGCTGCTGAAGTTCCCCTCGAACGTAGCTTTTGCGTAATTGCTTTGTGCTTTATACAATTCATAATTATTTAAGAGCGCCATAATATGCCCCGCAAAACCCGCCGCATCATCGCTTACCAAACAGCCGTTGTTTTGCTTGTTCGGCAGTCCATCTATACCGCGCGGGGTACAAACTACCGGTAAGCCGTAGGCCAGGGCTTCAACAACCTTTACCTTAATGCCGGTGCCGTTCAGCATAGGGCAAACGGCAATTTTTGAGTTGTTGTAGTAAGATGACAGGTCTTCGGCAAACGAAACACGGTCTATCTTTTTGTAGCTTTCCGAGATGTGGTTATTTATCCTGCCAATTACACACAATTTAATATCGGCCCGTAAAAGCGGATAAACTTGCTCAAAAAACCAATTTATAGCGGTTATATTATGAACGTTATCGTTACCCACGTAAACCAGGTCATATTTTCTTTCATTTATATCTTTAACGTCCAGTGCAGGCTCGTCCAGCATCATTGGTACCCACCGCACCTGCGATCTGCAAAACTGGTTAAAAATGTATTCCTCTTCGGGCGATATTGCCCATATTTCGTTAAAGGTATTAAGCCGTTCTATCTCGTCGGCAAAGGTAGCTCCTAAGTTAAAGCCCCTTTTGTCCTTAAACTGGGCGGTTAAAAAATCGTGCGTATCAATTATGGTATTAGCATTGCCTGTTAACTGCTTATCGCTTATCAGGTCGGCACTGTGCACGTAGCTTATAATGATGTGGTCGTAGCTGTTTGTCTTAAGGATTTGCCGGAACCCTCTTTTTAATGCAACGGTTAAGTACGTGGGAATGGCGGAGTTTACAGGGTAAGTAAAAAGGTAATAGAACAGGTCCCACAGCTTGTATTTTAAAAAATAGCTAACCGGGTTATTACCTTTTGGCTTTCTGGATAATAAGTAAACCTTATTAGCTAACCCAGCCGACAGCAGTTCGCTTTCGGTATGCTCATTTACCAAAGCCGCCTGCTCATTTTTAATACTTACAAAATCTACACTAAAATTTTTATAACGGAAATACTTAAGCAAACCCAAAGCCCGCGCCTTGTTGCCCGCATCAGGCTCTGTTACATTATCAGGAAAGAAGTATAATATCAGTTTCATAAATATTACTTGTTACACTAAAGACCGGTAGACCTGGGTCGTTTTCTGCATGCAGCTTTCCATGGTAAATCTCGATAATTGCATACTGCCGGCAGTGCGCATTTTTTCGGTATCAACGGCTTTTGAAAGGATGCCATCAATACTCATTTGCATTGATTCGATTGAATACGGATCAAAATAAACCGCGGCATCGCCACCCACTTCTGTAAAACAGCTGGTGTTACTTACTGCTACGGGGCAACTGTTTGCAAAGGCTTCGAGTATCGGGAACCCGAAACCTTCATATAACGACGGGTAGGCAAAGAGCAACGCATTTTGATATAAACTTGCCAGCATAGCTTCCGTCGCCCTTACCTGGCTTATTTTATTTTGAATATTTAACCGGTTAATAAAGTCGAGCTCTGTTTTGGTAAATTCTCCGCCGCCCGCACATATTATATTGATACCGTATTTGGTTAGCAGCGGGGTAACCGCAGTTATCCATTTAAAAAAATTTTTATAAGCGGGCCTGTCGCCTACAAATAAAATATATCCCGGGCCGGGCGCGGTTGCTTCGGGCTCATTGATGCCTATAACGGGTTCATATCCGTGGTACACCAGGCTTACTTTATCATCTGGTATATCGTAAATTTTCTGCAGGTCATTTTTGGTTGACTGTGAAATAGCAATGATATGCGCTGCCTTTTTTATAAGCAGGCTTTTATAATGCGCCGTATCGTCGCTAGGCAAAAAATACTCCGGAAATAACTCGTGTATAAAATCGTGCACGGTTAACACAAAGGGTTTTTTTATACTGCTTAAAAAGTACGGGTTATAATAGGTAGGGTGGAATATATCGTAATCATGATTGCGCATGCAATACTTAGAGTACTTGCGGTTATACTTAAATATCTTTCTGTCCTTAGTTATGAAGGCGCGCCATAGCCACTCCGGAAGCGGGAACTTCTGATCTTTAATGTAAGCGTTATTGGTGAAAAGCAGCCCCCTGTCGTAGCTGAACTCATTACTGTTTGCCAGATATTTTTGAATATTGGCAAAATAACGCGAGATGCCACCGTAGCGCTGCATTGAGAATGCCTGGTGGTCAAATTGTATTTTAATCATTAATAACCGCTTTGTACTTAATTATTATAAAATATTAGTTATTTCGCACCGTTGACACTGTCAAATATACGTTATCAATAAACTTAATTTGAATTATGTTATCCCCGGGCGAAACTATCAGCATTAAAAATACCAATACACCGGCTAAAATATCTGTTATAATAGTAACGTATAATGCCGCTGCCACCTTACAAGCCTGCCTGGACAGCATTTACCAGCAAAGGTATCCGAATATTGAAATTATTGTAACAGATGGTGGCAGCACTGACGGAACGGTTAAGATACTGGAAGAAAATTCTGATAAGATAGCCAGCTGGATAAGCGAAAAAGACAAGGGAATTTATGACGCGATGAACAAATCTTTAGACCGGGTAAGCGGGCAATGGGTTTATTTTATTGGCGCCGATGATGAAATGTTCGATGATTTTTCGACAATGGCCTTTGAACTGGAAGATCCGAATGCGATTTATTACGCCAGCGTACTTTGTAAGGGCAAAAAGTTTTCGGGCTTTGTAAGCGATTACCAGATTGCCAAGTACGGCATCTATCATCAGGCCATTATTTACCCTAAAATGGTTTTTGACAGGTACCGTTATGATACCAAATACATTGTACGAGCCGACCACTTTTTGAATATAAACTGCGCAAGCGATAAAGACTTAAAGTTTATATTTAAGGATTACATTATAGCGAACTTTAGCCATTTAGGCGTATCGCAAAACTATGTTGATCAGCCCTTTGAAGACGACCACGTAGGCATTGTTTTTAAACACTTTAGCTTTAAAATATGGTGCAGGTTTATGTTTTGGAGGTTTAAAAAGAACTATCTGAAAAAGCCGGAAAAGTAAATTACTTTGTGACGAGCAACTCGTTATACAACTCTATATATTGCCTCGCCGCTGACTCCCACGAAAACTTCCCAGCATGCTGCATAATAGCAGCGGCGCGATCGTTCGTTTCATAATCAAGCATACCATCCTTAAATACCTGTTGCATGTGCCCGGGTTCGAAATTGTCAAAGTAATAGGCTACGCTACCGCCAACCTCGGGGAGCGAGGTGTATTTTGCTAAAAACACGGGTTTCCCAAAATGCATTGCCTCAATTACAGGCAATCCAAAGCCTTCAGCGATTGAAGGGAAGACGAACGCACTGCAATTTTTATAATACCACGCCTTATCGTTTTCGTTAACGGGGCCGGTTATAGTTAATCTGTCGGCGCAGTTGTATTTCTCGGCCTCGGCAATTATTGTGCTTTTATGCGGGGTTTCAATCCCGGCTATCACCAGTTCGTAATCGTTCCCTTCCAAAAGCGCCGGGATAAGGTGAAATCCCTTTTGAACCGATAGCAGCCCTATGGTAAATAAAAAACGCTTTTCAGGCACATATAACGGCGTGTGATTGTCCGGCACGCTAAGCTTTTCGGCGCCGTTATATATTACACTTAGTTTCTCCCTAGCTTCCGGAATATATTTCAGGATATCATCAGCTACAAACTGCGATATGGTTACTACCATATCGCAATAAGATATGTACCGCCTGATCTTATTGATGTGCGCATCTATTTTTCGCTGAGGTTTAAATTTTAAATGAACATTGTTGATATCATGAATGGTCATTATTTTTTTTGCCTTCACGCTATACGGCTTTAACCTGCAGGTTTGGTCGGTAAAATGTACCACATCAAACTTATTGCGCAGCGGGAAATATATATTGTGCAGCCGGTTAAGATAAACGACATCAGCTTTGTCGTTAAAAAAGTAAGTGGTTTTTTTAAACATGTAGAAGGCCAGGTTAAACCGGCCCTTATTTTCTTTAATTAATGCATCGCCAAGCCCTTTCCCAAAGTAGAAATATCCCGAGTTGGGGTTTTTCATAGAATCGAATGTTACTAATACTGAAGGCTTTGACATTATTTATTTAACAAAAAACCACACCTTAAAGATGTGGTTTTTTGTTAAATAAATAGTTTTGCTATTAAAAATCTAATAAAAATTAATTTATGGCTTTAGGGTATGCATAAAAGGCTACAGGAACCACAGGTGACCAATAGTTTGCATCTAATACATCACCACGAGTAGAATAATAATGATCTTTCCCATCTTTGCTGGTATGTGAGTAAACCGGAACGGTGCCTTGAACCTGCGTTTTATAGGCATAAAACGCAATTCCTTCACTTTTCCACCAGGAGAAATCACTTACTGTACCTGTTGTAAATAAATGATCGACACCTTGCTGGCTAAAATAAGTGTTTACCTGAACAGTGCCTGGAATTTGACTAGGATATGCGCGAAACTCTGAACCTATATAGTTCCAATAATTCAGATCGTTTACAAAGCCTGTAGATAAATAATGATCGCCTCCCTTTTTCGCCGCAAATGAATTGATATTAACAAGTTCGTTAGTATAATCTTCTACTAAAGTTATTTGATTATCTTTAATATGTTTTTCTACAGCAGCTTTAACCTGCGCTTTTTTAACAGGGTCGGTTATAAAGTCATAAAGAAATACAGCCTTTCCTACATCTATCAACGCAGCATTGCTTGCATTAACACTTTGCTCCCAACTAGCAATATTAATAGTTTGACTGCTATTTCCGTCCTTATCAACTGTTACACTTGTACCAGAATTTGTTCCCCCATAGTATCTGGCTGTATATTGCCTTTTACTGGTTGTTGTTGTTGCTTCTGTTATCTCTGAAGTAGTTTTATCCGAATTGATATTTACACCAATACTTTTTAGTAAGCCAAAACCTAACCCCATCTTCACATCTGATGTTTTCTTAGTATAATCGCTCCCTTTTTGCATTGCACCACTATAATCGAACCTGAAACGCCCACCTATAGTAACATCCAGCATTACGTGAGTCCCATATCTTGTTACTAGCTCATCTGCGCTTTTAGTAGCAACATTGTTTATAAACTCAGGGGTTAGATAATTCATCAACAAGCTAATACTAACATCGCCTGTAAATCTTATTCTTTTTACCGTGTGGTTTACTTCATAGGTTGCATAAGAATACGCATTTGAATAGGTGGTTTTATTTTCATCAGAAGTGTTTTTACTGAAGCTACCTTTGAAATTGTAAACACTTTTTGTTTTATCGGTACCTTCAATTGTTGAGTTGTCATTAGCATCGAATGACTTTCCATTGCTAACGTCTTTCATGTAGTCCAATGCAGTAGCCCCACTGTAATACTTATTTACCCCACTTCCCGTGTTACCTACATCAATTCTGTTAAGATAATCAGTCGAAAACTTGTTAACGTCAAAAATTGCTGCATCAGATATGCTGTTAGGGTCGAGCATATCGCCGGTAACATCTATACCATAACCTAATAAATCCCACTTACCATCTGAGGCTGATTGGATTTTTATTTTTTGGGGGATAACATTTGTATCCGGGGATTGTGAATTTTCCTTTTTGCAGGCGATAATATTAAATAATATTAAAATTGCCCCCATCGAAAAAGTTCTAAAACGTAATTTTTTAATCATTGCTTTATATTTATTACTTAAATTTCGCAAAGGTAAATTTTATTAACTGTAAAACCAATTATATTTCACACTGCTTAATTTAACTAACAAATACTTCAGTATCACCTATTTCACAATTTTATAATTCCGGTATTCACTTACACGCCAGCCGGTAAGATCTTCAATTTTTTGCAGCACTTTGCGCCGAAAACTCATTTTTTTGTCCAGTTCCTTCAGGTCGATATCCAAACTCCAGTTATGGGCTGCCAGGCGCTTTTGCATTACTGCCGGGTGTGTGTCGGTAAAATGCACCAGCCGGTCGGGATTTTTGTGGCTGTAATCAAATTTAAAGGTTTCGGGCAGGTTTTGCTCCATCCACTCGTCGTCGTGATAGAACCTGTTAAAGTTCCGCAGCTTATTGGTTAAACCCGATGGTGGCTTTACCCACCCATAATGATAGATATAGGCGTCGATGAGCTTTACGTTTATCTTGCAGTTATCGGCCCATCTAAATCCCTGCGCATCGCGATACGATCGTATCGCTTTATTGTTCCGCACGATGCGTATCTCGCGGCGGTACCACCTGCGCGAGTGGCCGTAATAGTCATACGAGCCGTAAAAATGGAAATATTTAAACAGCAAGCCTTCCACCTTGCTATCAGCAAGGTTGTCTTCCATCTCTTTTTTAATTAGAGGCAGATATTTTTCGTGGACGCATTCATCGCCCTGTATATAAAAGGCCCAGTCGCTATCGGGGCTTATAGCATCAAACGCCTTATCCGTTTCGTCGGCAAAAACCTTACCCCCGCTCCTTACGCTTGTATCCCAAACCGTATGAATGATCTTTATTTTTGGCGAGCCGATATTCGTTATCAGGTTTTCGGTTTCATCCTCGCTATCGCCCAGCGCCACAATAAACTCATCGCAAAGCGGCAATATTGATGTTATCGCCTCCACGATGGGATAATCGTTTTTTACAGCATTACGGATAAATGTGAACCCCGAAACCTTCATTATTTACACTGATATATGGTTTGGCAAATATAATTATCTAACCCAGCCCATTTATATTATTATGCTCTGTTTAATTAACGTGTATTTTTGTTTCTTTATATCTACAGATATGGCAGGTACTATGCAGCTTATTCAACCACATTATACCGATTTCCGGTCGGTTGCGCGTGCTTTAACAGTGGTAGAAAACAACCTTGCCGGTGCTGCCCAACTGTTAAAAAGCCTTCATATTAATAATAGCACGCCCGTTACCGGTATTACAGGCCCGCCGGGGGCGGGCAAAAGCACGCTGGTAAATGCCGTAATTGATACCCTTGTTCAAAAAGGCAAAAAAATTGCCGTGCTGGCTATCGACCCAACCTCGCCATTTAACTTCGGTTCATTACTGGGCGATAGGATACGTATGGCTTCGCACTTTAACCATCCTGATGTTTTCATCAGATCGCTGGCTACGCGTGGCTCGTTGGGCGGGTTATCTGCCAAAACCATCGAAATGACGGACGTACTTAAAGCATCGGGGTTTGACCATATTATTGTAGAGACAGTAGGTGTTGGGCAGTCGGAAGTAGAAGTTGCAGGCCTTGCAGATATCACCTTGGTTATGCTGGTGCCCGAAGCGGGCGACGAGATACAGAACATTAAATCGGGCCTGATGGAGATTGCCGACGCCTTTGTTATCAACAAGGCCGACAGGGAGGGCGCCGACCTGTTTATCAATAATCTTAAAAAAGTTATTCAGCAGGGCAAAAACAGTAAGTTGCCTGTTTTTAAAACAGTAGCCTCCAAAAAGGTTGGCATTGAGGCGTTAACCGACTTTATATTGGCGGGCGTTAAGACAAAAAACGGCCGGCACGAATTGCTGCTAACCCAAAAGGTTTACAATATAATACAGCAAAACCGGATGGCCGATATCGACAAAAGAAAGCTGCAGCTGGATATTGCCAAAGCTGCACGATCGGGCACATTCAATATTTACCGGTTTGCAGCCGACTACGTAGGGTAAGCAGGTCAATGGTTAACTACTCACTCAATAAACCATTCTATTATTTAGAATTCATCAACTCCTCAATCTCGCCGGCCTCGATAGGTATATGCGCCATCAGGTCGCGGTTACCATCCTTGGTTATCAGGATATCATTTTCTAAACGGATGCCCAAGCCTTCTTCGGGTATATAAATTCCCGGCTCGCAGGTTAAGATGTTGCCCACTTCAAACGGCTTATAACGGCTGGCGTAGTCATGCACATCCAAGCCCAGGTGGTGCGATGTGCCGTGCATAAAATACTTTTTGTATAAGGGGGCTTTAGGGTCCTGCTTATCAACCTCGTGCTTTTTTAATAAACCCAGGTCAATCAGTTCGCCTGTCATTATTTTACCCACTTCATCGTGGTAATCGTTCCATACGGTACCGGCTACTATCATTTTTGTGGCGGCACGCAACACTCGCAAAACTGCATCATAAACATCGCGCTGGCGTTTGGTGAAGCGGCCGTTCACCGGTATAGATCGGCTCATATCCGCATTATAGTTTGCGTACTCGGCGGCCCAGTCAAACAATATTACATCCCCATCTTTACAAATCTGGTTGTTATCAACATAGTGCAAAACAATAGCGTTTTTGCCAGATGCTATAATAGGGCTATAAGCATGTCCCGTTGCACGTTGCCGTAAAAATTCATGGGTTATTTCGGCCTCTATTTCATATTCCGTTACCTCCGGCTGTACAAATTTTAGTACGCGTATAAATGCATCTCTGGTAATGTCGCATGCCTTTTGGGTAAGTTCTACTTCAATATCCGATTTTACAACACGCAGATCGCGCAGTACAGGGGCCGACCGCTCATAATGATGCAACGGGTATTTTTGCCGCAGGCTTTCCAGAAGCCTTAAGTCGCGGTAAGGCACGGTGTGCACATACCGATCGTTTTCGTTAGTATTTATATATATATTATCAGCGTAGTTTATTATACTATGCAAAATACTATCATATTCGTGCAGCCAAAATACCTGTTGTATGCCCGATGCAGCACGCGCTTCCTCTTTGGTGTATTTGTGACCTTCCCAGACAGCAATATGTTCGTTGGTTTGTCTTAAAAAAAGTACTTCTTTGTAGTGCTGATTAGGACAATCGGGGTATAAAACAAGGATACTTTGCTCCTGATCAATCCCTGTCAGGTAGTAAAAGTCGGGATTCTGCTTAAAAATGAATGTTTGATCACCATTTCTCGGATACTCATCATTGGAGTGAAATATAGCGATAGAGTTTGATTTTATTCTTGAAACGAAATTTTTTCTATTAATTGTAAATAACCGTTCACTAACAGGTAGATATTTCATAAATTATAAAATATTAAATTATACAAAAACAAAATATTTATGTTGTTTGTAGTAGATATAATGATTTTTGGAACAAGATTTGGTATTTGTTTCAAACATAATTACTAATTTTGAAAAAAATCACAATTAAATCGTTTAATCTTAAAACTATGAATTATTCTACATTAAAGAAATCAGTAGCATTATCATGCGCTTCTTTGCTGGTTGCTGGAATGGTTAGTGCCCAAACAGACTCGGCCGCTACCACTACCACTACTACCACAGATACAACCATGATGTCTTCTACAGCAACTACTGCCAAGGTATTTGGCGGCAGAGGTCAGTACAAAACCTGGAGTATCGGGCTTAACGCTGGTGCAACATCTCAAGTGCTTGCAACAGGCGGAAGTAACGACTTCAGAGATAAGAAAATCGAATTAGGTTACGGTATATCCGTAAGAGACCAATTAGGCCACAACTTCGGCCTACAATTAGATGTACGTGGCGGTAAAGTATCAGGTAACAATAACAGCCTTGCCAATGTTGGTACTTATACCACTAAGTTTTGGCAAGCTACTTTAAGTGGTGTTGTTAACGTTGCAACTATCGACTTTATCCGTCGTAAAAACTCGGTTAACTTCTTCATTAATGCAGGTGCGGGTTTAGCTATGTATAACCCTACAGGTGTTACTGCAGCTGGTGTGCCTTTTGATTATAAAAACGGTGCTGCAGGTGGTAACGCTGGTACTGGCAGAAATGTTAGAGAGTTCGTTATTCCAATTGGTGCAGGTGTTAAATTCCGTTTAAGCGACGTAGTTGCCTTAAACTTCGGTTACACCGAAAACTTTATTGATGGTGGTAACTTTGATGGTGTTACTACAGGTAGCAACAGAAAAGATCACTATTCATACGGATACGGTGGTTTAGAATTCACTTTGGGTTCAAGCTCAAAACCAAGCTTAGAGTGGGTTAACCCGGTAGCTATGATGTATGATGAATTATACGATGCAGCTTTACGTCAGGAAGTTGAAGCTCTTAAAGGCCGTGTAACAAACGTTGAAAATGCGGTTACCGATCTTAAGAAAGATTCTGATGGCGACGGTGTATCTGATCAATTCGATAAATGCCCTAACACTCCTGCAGGTAGCGTAGTTGACGGTTCTGGTTGCGTTATCGTATTCCCTACCGCTTCTGCTGACAGTGCTGCAACCGGTACTGCTTATTCAAATATCCAGTTTGAATTCGACAGCTCTGTGTTAAGGACTTCATCTTACCCAGTATTAGATGCTACTTCAGCTGATTTACGTTCATCTGGTAAAACTGTTGAGATCGATGGTTACGCTTCATCTGAAGGTACTGCTGCTCACAACATGGCTTTATCTCGCGACCGTGCAAACTCTGTAAAAACTTACTTAGTTAACTCAGGTGTTTCTGCATCGAAATTGAAAATCAAAGCTTACGGTGAAACTAACCCGATAGCTGACAATTCAACTGAAGAAGGACGTGTTGCTAACCGTCGTGTTTCTTTCAAACAAAGATAATATCCAACCAAAATATTATTAAGAAGCCCTCCGAATAACTCGGAGGGCTTTCTTTTTTTTATTAAATTTGTGTTATGTACTTTTTTAGGAAAAAAGACCCTAACAGGCCCACCAGCTTCAATCTTAAAGTAATGCACGTGATCAATGCTGTTGCCATTATCATGTTCCTTGCAGGTATTATCTGGAAGCTTATTCAGTGGTTTGTTTAATGAAGTAATTAATTTAGCGCTATGAAAACTATTATCAATACCAGTAACGCCCCTGCACCGATAGGCCCATACAGCCAGGCTGTTGCAGCCGGCGGTTTATTATTTGTTTCGGGCCAGGTGCCAATTAACCCAACAAGCGGCGAGGTTATTACCACAGGCATAACCGATGAAGCAAAAATGGTGATGGAAAACCTTAAGGAAATATTAACTGAAGCAGGCGTAGGTTTTGATAGCATTATAAAAACAACTATTTTTTTAACCGATATGCAAACCTTTGCTCAGGTAAACGATGTGTACGGTTCCTATTTTTCTACCGATTTTCCCGCCCGCGAAACGGTGCAGGTTTCCGCACTTCCAAAAGGTGTTAACGTAGAAATATCTGTAATTGCCTTAAAACCCTGAGCAATATAAAAATTGAATAATCAGCAGTTTCAAACACCCATTGAGTATCTGAAAGGTGTAGGCCTTGCCCGTGCGGAAGTACTTAAAAAGGAATTGCAGATATACAATTTTGAAGACCTGCTAAAGCACTTCCCTTATAAGTATATAGACCGTACAAGGTTTTATAAAGTAAGGGAAATACAGCCCGACATGCCCTATGTACAGGTGCTGGCCCGTATAAGCCTAAAAGAAATAATTGGCGAAAAGCGGACAAAACGTTTAGTTGCCCAGGCCAAAGACGATACCGGCACAATAGAACTGGTGTGGTTTCAGGGTATAAGATGGGTGGAAAAGATGCTGGCAACAGGTAAAGTGTATGTGATTTTTGGCAAGCCGGGCTTTTTTAACAACAAGGCCCAAATGGCACACCCCGAAATGGAGTTATACACACCGGGGGCGCAGCAAAAAGGTAACCTTAGCCTTCAGCCTGCGTACAATTCTACCGAAAAGCTGAAGCAGTTTGCCCTGGATAGTAAAGGCCTGCAAAAATTAATTGCTGGCCTGCTGGATCAAACAGCGAAAGATATTCATGAAAATCTGCCTGACTATATCCGCAACCGTTTCAAACTTTCCGGAAGACAGGAAAGCTACCGAAACATTCACTTCCCGGCAGATGCTAACCAATTAAAGGAGGCTCAATATCGCTTAAAATTTGAAGAGCTTTTTTTTCTGCAACTGAAGCTTTTGCGTAACAAGCTACTCCGCACCCAAAAATTTAAAGGAAATATTTTCGGGTCGGTAGGTAACTGCTTTAATGAGTTTTATCACCATAAATTACCTTTTGCCTTAACCAATTCCCAAAAGCGGGTTTTAAAAGAAATAAGGTTAGATACGCAACGTGGCGTACAAATGAACCGGCTGCTGCAGGGCGATGTGGGTAGCGGTAAAACTGTTGTGGCCTTAATGAGCATGCTGATAGCTATCGATAACGGCTTTCAGGCCTGCATCATGGCCCCTACCGAGATATTGGCCAATCAGCATTATCAAACAATAAAAGGGCTGGTAGGCGAGGGCTTTATTGAGGTTGCTTTGCTGACCGGGTCGGTACCCAACAAGCTACGTAAGGGGATTCATGAAAAGTTAGAGAACGGAACCCTGAATATATTGATAGGCACCCATGCCCTTATTGAAGATAAGGTACAATATAAAAATCTTGGCCTGGTGGTAATAGACGAGCAGCATCGCTTTGGTGTAGAGCAACGTGCAAAGCTTTGGCGTAAAAATGTAGTACCACCCCATATACTGGTGATGACGGCTACGCCTATCCCCCGAACATTGGCCATGACCATGTACGGCGACCTGGATATATCGTTGATCGATGAACTGCCGGCTGGACGAAAGCCTATTGAAACGCGGCATCTTTACGAGGCCCAACGCCTGCGTATGTTTGGTTTTATGAAACAGGAGATAGCTAAAGGCAGGCAGGTTTACGTTGTTTATCCGCTAATAAAGGAAAGTGAAAAGCTGGATCTGAAAAACCTGATGGACGGCACCGAAGTTATGGCGCGCGAGTTCCCGCTGCCTGATTATAGAATAAGCATAGTGCACGGCAAGCTAAAACCGGCCGAAAAAGAATTTGAAATGCAGCGCTTTGTGAAAGGAGAAACCCAGATAATGGTGGCAACAACCGTAATTGAGGTTGGTGTTAATATCCCCAACGCATCGGTAATGATCATAGAAAATGCCGAACGATTTGGCCTTTCGCAATTGCACCAGTTGCGCGGGCGCGTGGGCCGCGGCGCCGAGCAGTCTTACTGTATTTTGATGAGTAACGAGAAGCTTAGCAATGATGGCCGCATCAGGTTAAATACTATGGTAAAAACCAACAACGGCTTCGAAATTGCCGAAATAGATATGCAGTTACGCGGTCCGGGAAATATCGAGGGAACACAGCAGAGCGGTGTGCTCGATCTGAAAGTGGCCGACCTTACCACTGATCAGGAGATATTACAGCAAGCCCGGAATCTGGTTATTGAAATATTTGAAAAAGACCCCCAACTGGCCTCGCCCGAAAACCAGATTCTCAACCGGGCCTTCCAGGCAAAAAACGCCGGACTAAGCTGGGATAAAATATCGTAAGCCATTGATGAAAATGCCTGGCAAATATTACATTTGCTTAAACGCTTTATCCATGAAAAAATCCCTTCTCCTAACTATCGCAATTTTATCATCGGTAATTTATTCGCGGGGCCAGGATTCGGTGCAGATACGCAAGTTTTACGACGAGGCTTTGGTAAACGGCCAATGCTACGAAAACCTGCGTTACCTGTGCAAAAATATCGGCCAGCGTTTAAGCGGTTCGGCAGGCGCCGCGAAATCTGTTGATTGGAGTAAAAAACTGATGGAAAGTTATGGCTTTGACAAGGTTTACCTTCAAGAAGTAATGGTGCCACATTGGGTTAGGGGCGCAAAAGAACAAGCCTATATCATTGATGGCAAAAACAAGATAGCTGTGCCAATTGCTGCGTTAGGTATGTCAATAGCCACGCCTGCAGCAGGCATCACGGCCAATATTATTGAAGTACGAAGCCTGAAAGAACTGGATGAACTGGGCGAAAGCATTATCAAAGGGAAAATTGTTTTCTTTAACGGGCCGTTTGACCAGCGCTTTATAGAAACAGGCGCCGGATACGGAGCCGCAGGCATACAACGTTTTGCAGGTCCGTCAGCCGCGGCTAAATACGGTGCAGTGGGGGCTATTGTGCGTTCGATATCATCAGCTATAGACGATTATCCTCATACAGGTGGAACGGTTTACGTTGATGGCGTTAAGAAAATACCCGCCGCTGCTATATCAACCCTGGCGGCAAACAAGCTTAGCAATATGCTTAGGCTGCGCAAATGGCCGCTTATTAAATTTTATTTTAAACAAAGCTGCCAAACCCTTCCCGACGTTAAATCGTACAACGTTATCGGCGAAATAACCGGAAGTCAAAACCCTAATAAATTTATTACCGTAGGCGGCCACCTTGACTCGTGGGACCTGGCCGAGGGAGCGCATGATGACGGCACGGGTGTAATGCAGTCGGCCGAGGTGCTAAGGATATTCAAAGCAACCGGTTACCGCCCCAAAAACTCCGTAAGGGCAGTATTTTTTATGAATGAGGAAAATGGCCACAAAGGGGGTATCAAATATGCTGAACTTGCCGCTGCCAATAAAGAAGAACATATAGCCGCTATTGAAACAGACGAGGGCGGCTTTACGCCCCGGGGCTTTAGTTTTCAGGGCGTATCAAATGAATTTTTAAAGGGCATCAATAAAGACTGGAAACCCCTGTTTGAACCCTACGAGGCCGACCGTTTGGTTGCCGGCGGTGGCGGAACCGATATAGGACCGCTGAAAGAAACCGTACCCTCAATAGTTTTGATCGGTTTTCGTCCCGACTCGCAGCGTTATTTTGACATCCACCATTCATCAAACGATGTTTTTGAAAATGTAAACAAACGCGAGCTGGAATTGGGCGCGGCAGCAATTACCACGTTGGTTTACCTGATAGATCAGCACGGCTTAAGTTTTTAACAATCAGGTGTAGATAGTATTTTGAGCCAGCCCTTTACTATTGTAAATTGCGGCCCCAAACATCACCATAAGTGCCAGACGAGGAAAATAACACCCGCAAACCAGATTCATTCGCCGCCCTTAGATATAAGGACTTCCGATCGTACGTAGGCATGCGGTTTTGCTTTACGTTTGCCTACCAGATGCAAACCGTGGTACTCGGCTTTTATATTTATCAACTAACACACAGTAAAATTGCGCTGGCCTTTATAGGCTTAAGCGAAGCCATACCCGCTGTCGGCATAGCGCTTTACGGCGGCTATATTGCTGATAAATACGAAAAACGCAAAATGCTGCTGCTGATATTCTCGGGTGTATTTTTATCATCGTTTATTATGTTCATCGCCACTTTGAACAGCGTAACTGGTTATATGCACATTCATGGCCTGTTAGCCGTTCTTTACGGCATGATATTTTGCAATGGGGTAGCCAGGGCATTTTACGGGCCGGCCACATTTACAATTTATGCCCATAGCGTGCCAAAAGAGATTTATCCTAACGCCAGTACCTGGAGCAGCTCCAGCTGGCAGGTAGCATCGATACTCGGCCCGCTTACCGGCGGTTTTATTTACGGCTTTGCCAGCCATATGTTTCCGGGTTTAAGCGGCATTACGGCTACTTTTTGCCTGGTACTTATACTAATGCTTATATCGCTTTACCTGGTTTTCAGGCTGCGTACCTATCCGCCGGTGTTTATTCCTAAAGAGAATATCTGGATAAGCCTTAAAGAGGGCCTTAACTTTGTTTTTAGCAATAAAGTAATGTTTTATGCCATGAGCCTTGACCTGTTCTCGGTATTTTTTGGCGGGATAGTAGCCCTGTTGCCCGTATTCGCGCTGGACATATTGAAAGTTGGCTCGGAAGGGTTAGGGGTTATGCGTATGGCATCATCACTGGGCGCTGCGCTCACCATGCTGGTCATGATCCGTTACTCGCCCATGAATAAGCCCTGGCGCAATTTATTGATAGCAGTGCTTGGCTTCGGCGTTTCAATAATTGGGTTCGGCCTGTCGCATATATTTTACCTGTCGCTTGTGTTCTTATTTTTACAGGGAGCGTTTGATAGCGTAAGCGTTATTATAAGGGGAACATTGATGCAGCTGCTTACGCCCGATCATATGCGCGGCAGGGTATCGGCGGTTAACTCTATGTTCATTGGCTCGTCAAACGAAATTGGAGATTTTGAATCGGGCGTTGCAGCTAAGCTTTTGGGCACCATACCGGCGGTTATTTTTGGCGGCAGTATGACCCTGGCCATCGTAACCATTACCTGGCTCAAAACCAAAAAGCTTATCCCTTTGTCCTTAAACGAGATACAAACACCCCAAGCTATTAAGTAACCAAAACAAGGGTGCAATAAGGTATCGTAAAAAGCTGAATTTCAGTATTATTTATTGCGAAAAACTATTCACCTTTAGTAAATTTAACTGCTGAAAATTTCCTCTAACTAATTTTGATTAATTAAGTCATTGGCCCCTAAGTGCTCAAATATCTTATCAGGCAAAATGCTCTGCATTTTATCGATATGTTTAATACTTGTCGGCCCGTTATTTGCCCATGAGTTTGAGACAAAGCCAACCTATCAACCCAATCTCTTCATAAGCTTAAAAAAAGCGCCCGTTAAAGGACGGGTAGAGGCGGCCAGGCTGATGTATAAGCAGCATTGCCGTAACATGAACGAGGCAGATGCCATGCGCTGTATTGACGAAATAAAACGCATAGCGGTTGACCTTGAAGACCTGCCGCTTGAATGCGCTACCTTTGATATGCGCTCAGACTACTATTCGGTAAATCGGGGATACAACATTTTAAGCAATACCTATTTTGACCAGGCGATTGCCTTCGCCCGAAAAAATCATATGCAACTGGAGACGGGCATATACCAGCATCGCAAAGCCAATTATTACTTCCTTTATAAACAGAATACGGCCGCGTGCCGTTATTTCCTGCTATCAGAAGAGAACCTGCGCGAAGTTGGGTTCGCCAATGTACCCGGGGTAAGTGCCTTATTTTTAGAAACCGCCAACTTTTATTACGCTATGGGCGATTTTGAAAACGCCCGCCTAAACTTGCGGTACGCTCTAAAATATGATACCAAAATATCGCGCACCAGCGTAAATATTATAAATACCATTGGCCTTACTTACCGCAATAACGGGGAGTACGAGTTAGCCATGAATTATTTTAACAACGCCCTAAAAATGGCTGCGGCAACAAAAGATACAGTTTGGATGGCCATTGCAGGCGGCAATATAGGGTCGATATATTTTTTACAACACCGGTATGATAAGGCCCTGCCGCTTATCCGGGCAGATTATAACCAATCGTTAAAGTATGGCCAAAAACTTAATGCGGTTATTGCTTTGTTAAGGATAATTCGCATTAACATTGATCATTACAAGTTTAAGAAAGCGGGCATGCAGTTAGATACCGCCAACCGGTTACTTTTAAACATAGATAAAAAAATGTTATTGCAGCGTGCGCAATATTACGATCTTAAAGCAATACTTAACGAGCAGCTCAATAATATCCCCCAGGCGGCATTATATCGCGATAGGGCAGAAAACCTGCGCGATAGCTTAGCAAAAAGGGATAACATGGCCGCTATCGAACGCGTACGGCTGCAGTGGATAACAGAGAAAAGCAGGCATGAATTTAACAACTTAAAAAAGAGCGCTCAAATAAACACCTTTAAGCAAAACACCATAATTGTAGTATTAATATTGCTAATAATAATAACAGCATTGGTATTTAACCGCCAAAGGTTAAAGGCAAATAAGGATAAGGAACTAATGGCATTAGAAAAGCGGCGACTGGATGAAGAGTTAACAAACGCCATACGCGCGCTAAACGGCTACACAGAAAGCCTGATGCAAAAGAACATTTTGATAGACAAGATTAAGGCGGAGCTTGAAAACGTCCAGGTGAAATTTAACTCGGCTGATGTTGCCGCCAGCCTTGATAAAATGCTGCAGGCCCATATCATGACGGATGATAGTTGGGCTGAATTCAAAAGACTTTTTACCAGGGTACACAGCACTTTCTTTTATAACCTTCGCCATAAATACGCCAACCTGTCTGATACCGATGTACGATTACTGGCCCTAATTAAATTAAAGCTTAACAATCGCGAAATGGCCGGCATGCTGGGCATCACGGTTGATGGCATTAAAAAGGCAAAGCAGCGCCTGCGAAAAAAGATGCGGTTAGTTGAAGACGAGGCTTTGGAAGATGTAACAGACATACTTTAGCCGCCCGCTGCATAGCATTTGTCTTAATTTTGTCCACCCTATAAATTTCTTAAAAGACATTGTTTAGCGGATATTTGATATATCTAAAATTAATTTATGGCTTGGTTTAGATAGCTATAATTAATATCGACATGGAAAGTTAATTTTTATGCAAAAGTTGTACATTTATATTGTTGAAGATAACCCTTTAATTGCCTGCGCGTTAAAGAAGATGCTTCTGAATATTGGACACAACATTTGCGGCATTGCAGAATGTTATGACGAGGCTGTGAAGGACCTTGGAATTTTGAATGTTGACCTTGTAATTACCGACATAATGCTTAAGGGCGAACAAAATGGAATCGACCTGGCACATTATATCAATCAGCATTTACATATTCCCTTCATATTCCAATCATCCATAACATCTGCAGATATAATAAACATGGCCTTTAAAACCGGGCCTAATGCCTTTTTGCCAAAGCCGGTTAGTAAAGCTGCTCTGATAAAAGCGCTAGCCTGATACACGTGCGTTTCTGAATAACTATTGAATAAATAATTGTTAAAGTTTGCAATACCCCTTAAATGGAAACAAGACAAAAAAAAACCTGCCCGCATTGCGGCATAGGTAAACTCACAAGCCGTGTCCGAAGGCCGGCTTTAGTTAAAGCAACTTTATTTTGGCTGCCTCTAAAAAGATATTCCTGCAATATCTGTGATAAAAAAACATATGTGTACGGTTCAGTTTACGAAAGCAAAAAGCAGCCGGCAGGTACACGGCAATAACCTTTAGCGGCGCTACATTATATAGGCGATAATGTTATTGTGGCATTATTAGGATAGGCGCGATATAATACATAAGCGTACTTACTGTTGCCCGTTACAGGTTTAACAATCAGCGACTTTTTACCTTGCGTTATCTTAACACTCTTCCAGTTAGCTGGTACTCCTGTTTTAAGGGTTAGTGGCAGGTTGTACATGGCCTTGTCAAGCGTGTGCCGTAAGGTAATGGTTATTGCACCTTTATTTTGTTTTACCTGCACCGCAGCGGCCTGCCTTTCGCGCATGTAGCGTGTAACATTACCAAAGGTTGCTACCCACAAGTCATTCTCCCGTGCTTTAATATAGCTAAAATAGTCGTTAAGTTCCTGCCTCGACAATGCCTCCCAGCCTATGCCATCTACCCCATGAATGGTTAGTACCAACCAGGTGTTATTTTTGTGGGCCGTGGTATCAACCCAAGCCTTCATCATTGGCAACGGCGTTTTGGTAGTGGCGCCCCGCTGAAATTGGATGTATTCTTTATTAGTATTACCCGGGTTGTTTGGATTGCCGCGGGTTATCTCTTTTAGCCATGGTTCGGGCATACGGTTACGCAGGGCCGGATAAACTTTATATGCATAACGCATAACACGTTCATTTTCGGTCCCAAACGGCCCCTCGCCCGAAAATGTATACCTGGCCCCGAGGTGATTAAGTATATCTTCTTTGCTTTTGGTTAGCTCATATAACATATTAGGCTCATCAAGTATAGCCAGGCGCGGGTGGGTTATCATATGGCTGGCAAACTCATGCCCCTGCGCCGCATACTTTCGGATATCATTCCATGTGGTGCCGTGGGCATCCAAATATTCAGGATTATGCTGCACTCCGGGTTTAAATTGCTTATTACGCACCATGGCGTACATCTCGTCTATCAGCTTTATTGCCTCATCGGTTTTCCCTGCATCAACAAGCGACCCTGCATTATAGTAATAATCCATCGGTCCAACTAAGCCCAGATAGGGTGCCGCCGAAGCCCGCTCAAACAGGTTATCCTTATTGGTTGCGATGGCTGCCGTTTCCTTTATAATATCCTGCACCGGGCGCCCTATAAATTTTCCATGATACTGCGAGCCCGGAATTTGCCCGGTAATGATAAAGAAAGTAGCCGGGAATTTAAAGCTATTAAGCAGAGGCAGGGCTACTTTAAACTGATTAATAGAGCCATCATCCCAGGTAATAGATACCGCTCCCTTTTTATCATCCTGCCAACGGGCTATTTCGGTTTTGCCGGGTTGGGCCTTGCACAGGTTCACTACAAGGCATCCTGTTATAAGCATCAACAATAAACTTCTCATAGCTAAAAAATATTGTTAGCTAATATAAAAAGTTACGGGCGCATAATCGTCTTATAAGTATATAGTCACAAGATTGTTAACAAGCGCTTATCAAAATTAAAAAAGATTATAAATAAATGAATATTCATTTATATTTGCAGCGAAATTTATTTTAGATGCGTATTAGAAATACCGATAAAGTACAGCTGGTAAAACAAAAAGCCATTGAGCTTATCGTAAAAGATGGGTTAGAAGGCTTCAGCATGAACAAGCTGGCTAAGGCCTGTAACATCTCTGTAGCTACCCTGTATATTTATTATAAAGATCGTGATGATCTCATCCTGAAGATCGCTATTGATGAAGGGACAAAAATGGGCGATGCCATGATCAAAGACTTTGATCCGGCTATGCCTTTTGAAGAGGGCCTGCGTAAGCAATGGGAAAACCGGTACGGGTACATGAAAGCTAACCCTATTATGACGCTGTTTTTTGAGCAATTACGCAGTTCGTCGTACCAGCAAAGCTTTTTGTCATCCTTCCTTACAGATTTTAAGTTGGTAATGGGGAAGTTTATGGATAATGTAATAGCGCGCGGGGAAATTGATAAAATGCCTTTTGAAGCGTATTGGTCGGTGGCGTTTGCACCCTTGTATAACCTTATACGCTTTGAGCAAGAAGGACAAAGCCTGAGCGGCCAGCCATTTAAAATGACAGATGAAATACTTTGGAAAACTTTTGATCTGGTTGTAAAAGGCCTTAAAAAGTAAGTTTATGCATATGATAGAAAACTTTGACCACATCCTTTTATTTAAAACCAACGTGAGGTGCCATGATGATAAGCAACTGTTGCATACTTTGTTTGATAATAACATCGATATCAAATGCTGGAGTGTTGACATGGAGGATGAGGATTGTGTGCTTAGGATAGTATCGTATACCTTAAACCACTCACAAATAATTAAATTAATAAACCGTCTCGGCTATCAATGCTGCGAATTAACCTAACAACACAGTGAAAAATCAACACCCGGTAGCTTTTACAGGCTATCAAAAATTTGTAATATTTATACTTGCCATCACCCAATTTACGGTGATACTGGATTTTATGGTAATGTCGCCCCTTGGCGATATGCTTATGAAATCGCTTAACCTTAAGCCGTCGGCCTTTGGCGTAGCGGTATCGGCCTACGCATTTAGCGCCGGTATATCGGGTTTGCTTACCGCCGGCTTCGCCGACAAGTTCGACCGTAAAAAACTATTGTTATTTTTTTACCTTGGTTTTATTGCAGGGACCATATTTTGCGGCCTTGCACACACCTACGCGGTATTGGTAGCAGCGCGTATCATCACAGGCTTGTTCGGTGGTGTTATCGGCTCTATATCCATGGCCATTATTACCGACCTTTTTGCATTGCAGCAACGCGGCCGCGTAATGGGCTTTGTACAAATGGGCTTTGGCGGCAGCCAGGTTCTGGGAATACCCATTGGCCTTTACCTGGCCAACGCCTGGGGCTGGGAGGCCCCGTTCTGGATGGTCGCTGCGTTAGGTATCATCATTGCCATAATGATAGCCATAAAGCTACAGCCTGTAAACGCACACCTTGCCGTACAAAAGGATAAATCGGTTTATAAGCACTTTTTGCATACGGTTGTCAAAGCCGACTATCGCATTGGCTTTGCATCTACCGCATTGTTATCAATAGGTGGGTTTATGATGATGCCTTTTGGTACCGCCTTCGCGGTTAATAACCTGGGCCTTACCAACCAGCAGTTACCCGCGCTATTTATGGTAGCCGGCATAAGCACGCTGGTAATAATGCCTGTAGTTGGTAAATTAAGCGATAAGATAGATAAGTTTAAAATATTCACCGCAGCGTCTGTTTGGACAATGATCATGTGCGTGGTATACACCAACCTGGGGGTAACACCTTTACTGTTGGTTATGGCTTTTAACGTGTTAATGATGATAGGCGTTATGAGCCGTATGATACCCTCATCAGCACTTACCAGCGCCATACCCGACACAGCCGACCGCGGGGCTTTCATGAGCGTTAACGCGTCGTTACAGCAAATTGCAGGAGGTGTAGCCGCGGCCGTCGGGGGCATGATTGTTACCCAGCAAAGTAAGGGCAGCCCGTTGCAACATTATGACACTGTTGGTTACGTGGTGGTGGGCATATCAATCCTGAGCGTCTTGCTAATGTCGCGGGTAGACAAGCTGGTAAAAAGAAAAATGGAAAGCAGCAAAGCGGCTGTGATCCCTGAAGAAGCTTTTGCACATTAATACTTAATTTTCTTCAATTTATTAAGGAAAGTTCTGCAATTACACATATGCAGCAACCATTTAAAACTTGATTCCTTTTGAATGCACTATGCTAGCCTGGGATGTAGTTAGCCATCGCTTTTTTGCGGACGTAGCATAAAAACGAAGGGAGGGTGCTAAATGCTCTTAAAATCTAATGCAATGGAATATTATGATGTAGCGAAATTTAAGGTCTCGGATGTCTTTAGCATCACTAATCGGGGAATGGCCGTAGCCGGAGAGATTATTACGGGCGAAATAAATAATGGAAATTATTTAAAGTTGAGCCTTGAGGATAAAGAACTAATTTATAAAATAGGCTCTGTTGAGTTTTTGAAAACTGAAACAGCGGCTAATATTGCGCTATTGATTAAATCTGACAGTAATCCTGAACTGTACTACCTTGAAAGAACAATCGGTCAGCCCTTGATAATTTTAGCTCTTACGTAGTCTATCCTCGCGCGAGAAGCACTTTGTTCCGGCTAAGCGCTGCAAACTCTCAACCGGCTTTGAGGCGCGAAGTATTGTAACCGTACAAGAGTACCAGCGTTATATCTCCATAATTTCTTTTTTCTTCCTGGTACGCAGCCTTTTGGGTACAAAATCAAGTATTTCGGTTTTAAGCGCTTCTATCATCCGGCGCTTTAAAAAATTGCGGTGTATCACAATACTAACCTCGCGGGCGGGCTCAGGGGTTTTAAAATAGCGTACGCGGTCGCGCTGCTTATCACTCATCTCGGCAAGGGCAAGCTCAGGCAAAATGGTTGCCCCATTGTTCATTTCAACCATTCGTTTAAGGGTTTCAACACTACCGGTATTATACTCAAAATGCTGATACCCTTTTGTAGCCTTGCGGCGCTGGCAAATGTTAAGCACCTGCTCGCGCATGCAATGTCCTTCGTTCAGCACCCATATCTCTTCCATATCAATATCATCCGGACTTATGGTCTTCTTTTTATAAAGCTTGCTGTTCTTTGAAGCATACGCCACAAAATTTTCATAAAAAACGGGAATCTCGGTAAGGCTTGCTTCATGCAGCGGCGTAGACAATATGCCGCAATCCAGCATGCCAAGTTTCAATTGCTGAATGATCATCTCGGTAGTCTGTTCCCAAACAATAAGCTTTACCTGCGGATACTTTTGTATAAAACCGTTTAATATTTTGGGTAAAATGTACGGCGATACTGTAGGTATAATGCCCACTTTCAACTCCCCGGAAAGTTCCTTTTGCCGGTCGCTGATAATCTCCTTTATCTTCTCGCTCTCGGCAAGTAATATTCGCGCCTGCGCAATAATTTCTTCGCCAATTTCGGTAGGTATAACCGGCTGGTGGCTGCGGTCAAAAAGCTTTACTCCAAGTGTATCCTCCAATTTTTGTATTTGCATACTCAGTGTCGGCTGTGTAACAAAACATTTGTTTGCGGCGGTTACAAAACTACGGTAAGTATCAACCGCTATGACGTATTCAAGCTGCGTTATGGTCATATCAATAATATCGATATATAAATATACCAACTATTGATTTTTCTTATAGCATTTATTTGAACTTACTTTTTAGGCTTGCGTTTAGTGGCCGATTTTATACAGTTCGGCACTTTTTTACCATTCTTTTTTTTCATCCCGGCTATTTTGTATCCGGCCCAGCACGGGCCCCTTTTTCCACGGTTTGCCATAATATTTTTAAAGGAAATACGGCAAGTATCGTTCCAATTTAGCGACCAGGCAAGGGATAAACACCATGCACAAAAAAGCCGATAGCTTTCTACTATCGGCCTTTGTAATTTATTTGATTACCTGAGCGCTCTTATAGTTACTCCACGGTTACGGATTTTGCAAGGTTGCGTGGCTGGTCAACATTGCATCCGCGCATTACCGCTATGTGGTAAGATAACAGTTGCAAAGGTATAGTTGCCAGTAAGGGTACAAAGGTTTCGCCAGTTAAGGGTATTTCAATCGTATAGTCGGCCATTTCCTTGACATCAGTATCACCTTCGGACACTATGGCGATAACATGACCTCCGCGGGCTTTAACTTCCTGTATATTGCTTATAACTTTCTCGTACGACGAATTTTTTGTAGCGATAAATACCACCGGCATGTCTGTATCAATTAATGCAATTGGCCCATGCTTCATCTCAGCAGCCGGATATCCTTCGGCATGTATGTATGATATCTCTTTTAGTTTGAGCGCCCCTTCAAGTGCTACCGGGAACGAACTACCGCGGCCGAGGAACAAACAGTTTGCCGAATCTTTAAAACGCTCGGCTATTGCTTTAACCACATCATTGCATTGTAGGGTTTGTTCTACTAATGCCGGTATCTCATCTAACTCGGTGAGGTATTCAACAAACTTACTTTGGGTAATGGTACCCCGTTGTTGAGCTATGTAGAACGCTATCAGGGTTAATACGGTAACCTGGGCAGTAAACGCCTTGGTTGATGCAACACCAATTTCGGGCCCTGCGTGGGTATAAACACCCGCGTGCGTAATACGCGGAATAGATGCACCTACAACGTTACAAATGCCGAATATAGTTGCCCCTTTCTCTTTTGCCAGCTCAATAGCTGCCATAGTATCGGCAGTTTCACCGGATTGTGATATGGCGATGACCAGGTCTTTAGACGAAATGATTGGATTTCGGTACCTAAATTCTGAAGCATATTCAACTTCTACCGGCACACGTGCGAATTCTTCGATCAGGTATTCGCCAACCAGGCCGGCATGCCATGATGTACCGCAGGCCACAATAATAATACGGTCAATATTCTTTAACTTCTCGATGTACTCTTTTATACCACCAAGCGCTACAAGGCCCTGTTCAGGGTAAATTCGCCCACGCAGGCAATCGCGGATCGACCGCGGCTGCTCATATATCTCTTTGAGCATAAAGTGGTCGTAGCCGCCCTTTTCAAGCATCTCCAGCTTAAGCTCCAGCTCTTGTACATAAGGTGTTTGTATGGTATTGTCGATGTGCTTTATAAGCAGGTCGTCGCGCCTTACATAGGCAATTTCGTTGTCATTTAAATAAATAACATTTTTAGTATATTCAACAATAGGCGTAGCATCTGATGCGATGAAGTACTCGCCTTTACCTACGCCAATCACCATCGGGCTGCCTTTACGCGCCGCTATAAGTTCATCGGGCTCGTCCTCGCTCATAATAACAATAGCGTAAGCGCCTACAACACGGTTTAACGCCAGCCTTACCGCTTCCCTTAAACCAAGGCCGGTTACGTCCTTTATTTCCTCGATAAGATGGATCAACACCTCGGTATCAGTATCGCTTTTAAACACGTGCCCCTTTGATAAAAGAGCCTCTTTTAAGGTAGCGTAGTTTTCTATGATCCCGTTGTGTATAATTGTGAGCTTGCTGTCGCCTGATGAGTGCGGATGCGAGTTTCTGTCGCTCGGCGCGCCATGCGTGGCCCAACGAGTATGCCCCATGCCTGCCGTGCCTGTAAGGTCCTGCCCGGCTACATGCGCCTCCAGATCGCTTACTTTTCCGGCCTTTTTAAAAAGTTTTAAGCTGTGATTTGTTAAGGCGATGCCTGCACTGTCGTACCCCCTGTACTCCAGTCTGTGAAGTCCTTTTATAACTATTGGATACGCGTCCCTGTATCCTATGTAACCTACTATGCCGCACATAAATGAATAGAATTTTAATGTAAAAAATAGAATTAGATGCGCGACAAAAGTAAGGAGATAAATAGCATTATCAAGGCAAAAAACCGCATATAAAAAAAAATACCCCAAATGAGGTATTTTTTAAGTGCTTTTAAAAAGTTTACTGACTTAATTTGGTGTATATAATGTTAAGCTTAATGCGATATGGCGAATCTTTTCCAACCAGTATAGATCTTTCTGCGAACGATGGCGTTGCTTTTATATCCACATTGTCAGAGGTGGGGTCTGTTGGTGCTAAAAATGTACCGTAGTCAACCGCTTTCCCCCGTATAAGGTCTTGCAGATATGCCGTTATTATAAAATGGTACTCACCGGTGGCTGCATTATAATCGCCCCCAAAAATAGACGCACGTGGGTCTGACGCCGATGCATCCTGCAGGTTAACCCGCTGATGGGCGATATCGTACTTATATAGTACAAGTCGTTTATTTGGGCCAAACGGCGATGCGGTACCCGGCTTAACCTTAACAACTAACTCGGCCCTGTTAATTATTACTTTATTTTGCAACGAGTCGAATATTCCTTTTACATTAGGGAATGTTAACTTAGCCCTTAAGCCCAAAAGCCCCTGTACATACACGTTGCCGTTGGTGGCTGTCTGATCTAAAGCGGCTTGTACGTTTGCACTGTATGTATGCTTTATCTCGTTAACATTCGAGCCAATTGGAAGCGCAAGCGAGGTAGTATCAATTGTTGAACCATTAACGTTTTTATAATAAACAACTACCGCAGCCGAATCGAGGTTGAAAAACATATTGCCGCCAATACCAGTAGTGTTATTTTTATCTACGGTAAGGTATAATCCCTTTACTGTATTTTCAAATAACGCATTAGACGCCAGCACAGTTGTTGAGGCATGAAATAAATTAGTGTTGATAAATGCGGGGTCTATAGGTATGCGCACTTGTGGTTTAACCTTTATCAGGGTATCCGGCTTGCCTTTTACAATACTGGTTATCCATACACTATCGTGGGCCCTTGCTTTAAATGTTTTAGCGCCCAATAGTTCACTACTAAAATCAAAGTGCCTGGTGTTGTAGTACGATTTTGAAGTTACTATACGCTCGTTAAGCTGGTGTACATTTACGGTGAAGGTAGATAAAAGCGAATCGCCATAAAAACCATTGCCAGAATAAGGTAACACTAACCGTGCCGAGTCGATAGTAATTGTACCGGCAGGAAGCGTGTAAGCGCTTGCGTTTGGCAGGGATAATACCGCGGCAATATTCGTTTCGGTAGTACCAAATTCCGGGTCTTTAAAATATGCCAGAGGCGCCCTTGCGCGTAAATTATTAGTTACAACACTATCTTCTACTACGGTTGTGGCAACAATGCTGGTGTCTGTTATCAGGTTGCCATTTATCGGCGCATCCGGCGCTAAACCTATGTCGTCCTGGGTTTTACAGCTATTCAAAATAAAAAGACTTATTAACAGGGTTAATAAGCCTAATTTGTAAAATTTCATATATAATTTTAAAGCTTATGCAACATCCACCAACTGGTCGCTGGTGATTTCTTCGTAAAAATTGTAATAATTTTCGAAATCAGAAGTGGAAACGTATTCTAACACCGATTTATTGCTGTTTTTAACATTATTTAACACATCGGCATCGATATCAGCACTCCCCAGTACAATGCCATCGCTGTATTGTATAGCACCCGCATACATCGCGGTGTTGCTGCCTTCTTTATAAGCTTCGGTATGAGTTTCGGTCATGTCGCCCATTACTGCCTTACGCGCAAAATCAGGATCCATTTTCTCTTTAAAGTCGTTTTCGTAAATAGAGTAAACTACTTTAGAATTTTTAAACGTAGGGTCGTCTTTATATGTTGTTTTTAAATAAGCAGGTACCAACGCGCTCATCCAGCCATGGCAATGTATTACATCAGGCGCCCAGCCAAGTTTTTTTACCGTTTCTAAGGCCCCTTTGCAAAAGAATATCATGCGTTCGTCGTTATCGGCATAAAATTTACCGTCTTTATCGTTAAACACATGCTTGCGCTGAAAATATTCTTCATTATCTAAAAAGTATACCTGCATACGTGCTGCCGGTATCGAAGCCACCTTAATAATCAGCGGATTGTCGTTGTCATTAATAACGATATTCATCCCCGATAAGCGGATAACTTCATGTAAGCGGTTCCTGCGCTCATTAATATTCCCGAAACGCGGCATCAAAATGCGTATTTCAAAACCTTTTTCCTGCATGGCTTGCGGAAGCTGGCGTGTTATTTCGGCAATTTTTGTGAGTTCAAGGAAAGGAGACATTTCATGAGTTATGAACAAAAGCTTAGATTTACCCATCACTAATCAGTATTAATAAATGTAAAGAAGTCAAAAAATTTGAGTTTGCAAATATAAGCATTATTATATAAACTGGCAACCACTTATGCAAGCGGGTTTGGTAGTATTTAACTATTTGTACACCTTTACCAAATTTTTGCAACCTTATTTTAACTTGAAAACATTTACCACCCGCCGGGATATCCGGGAATATTTAACATCTCAGGGCGCCGCAACTATAGGCTTTGTTCCAACCATGGGCGCTTTGCATAATGGCCATTTATCGTTAATAGCACGGGCCAGGCAGGGCAATGATATAACCGTTTGCAGCATTTTTGTAAACCCCACGCAGTTTAACGACCCCAAGGACCTGAAGAATTACCCGCGCACGATAGCCGAGGACATGGCTAAATTAGAGCAGGCCGGCTGCGATGTTTTATTTAACCCCCCGGTTACCGAGATTTATGACGATAATGAGCAATGGCATTTAAACATTGGCCCGCTTGAGCATTTGCTGGAAGGCGAATTCAGGGCCGGCCATTACCAGGGAGTAACGCAGGTGGTATATAAACTGCTGGATATTGTTAAGCCCGATAACCTTTACATGGGGCAAAAAGATTACCAACAGTTTTTAGTGGTAAGCCGCATGGTAAACCTGATGGGCCTACCTGTAAAAATGGTAATGTGCCCAATTGAGCGGGAAATCGACGGATTGGCCATGAGCTCGCGCAACATCCATTTAACACCGGCAGAGCGGCAGCATGCCCGGGTGTTATTTAAAACATTAAACTGGGTTAAAGCTAATTTCAATATCGATAATCTACCGGCACTTCAAAAGGATGCTATGGCAAAATTAGCCTCCGAAGAAGGGGTGCAGCCTGAATACTTCAGTATTGTTGACGGTAAAACCCTGTTACCCGCCAATGCCAATAGCGAAACAATTGTAGCCCTCACTGCGGCCAGGGTTGGCAACACCAGGCTTATAGATAACGTGTTGATAAAGTAGTATATAGTAATGATGATAGATCATAGTACCGTCATACATATATTACAAATGAAAAACATTACCATGGGCTATCATCTATGAACCATCAACCAATTATTCCTACCTTTGCGCCATGATCATTGAGGTATTAAAATCAAAGCTTCATCGCGTTAGGGTAACACAGGCCGAACTGAACTATGTTGGCAGTATAACCATTGATGAGGATCTTATCGAAGCTGCAAATATTATCCCTAACGAGAAAGTACAAATTGTTAATAATAATAACGGCGCACGCTTTGAAACCTACGTTATAAAAGGCGAACGCGGCAGTGGTACGATATGCCTTAACGGCGCAACCGCCAGGCTTGCCCAGGTTGGCGATGTTGTTATCATTATGTCGTACGCTTATATGGAGGCAGAAGAGGCGCGTAATTACGAGCCTATATTGGTGTTTCCGGATGCTAATAATAAATTATTGAAGTAAATTAGCAGCAGCCTAAACCGCTACTATTTAATGAAATTACTTTTTACGTTATCCTTTGTATTCCTGTTCTTTTCATCCGGCTTTTCACAAGTTGTTTTTTATCTGAAAAAAAATGGCAAGTATACAAATCAGCCTGATAGTGCCGATTATACCCGGGTTATAGATCAACCCGACTCCGGATCGGTACTTTTTAATGTGACGGAATTTTACAAAAACGGCAAGCGTAAGCTGGTTGGGAAGTCAGCGGTTGCGGATCCTCCAATTTATGAAATGCAGCAAATCACCTACTATGAATCGGGCAACAGGCAAAATCTGTCAAGTTTTGTTAAGGGCAAAAAGGTTGGTAACAGTTACGAATATTACCCTAACGGCCAATTATACCGCGCTATAAAATACCCGGATGCGCCGGGGCAAAAATCAATCGACCCGGGGTATGATATTATTACCAGTTTCGATTCACTGGGAGTTGCCTATGTAAAAGACGGGGAGGGTAATTATAAAGGTTACAGCGATGATTTCAAATCCGTTACAGAAACCGGCCAGATTCATAATGGAAAAAAAGATGGCGTATGGACAGGCGAAAATAAAGGGATACACTCAACCTTTACCGAAAAGTATAATAATGGCGAGCTAATTGAAGGAGTATCCGTTAATGATAAAAATGAAACCTTTAAATATACCGGCACGCGTGGCACTCCGCCCACTTTTAAAGGAGGTTCTGCAGCTTTTGGTAGATATCTTGGCAATAGTATCGTTTACCCCGCGTATGCCCGTCAGAATATTATTGAGGGTAGGGTGATATTGACTTTTGTGGTTGAAAAAGACGGTGAGATAAACGATATTAAAGTAGTAAAATCTGTAGATCCGGTTCTTGATGACGAAGCGGTTAGAGTTTTAGGCCAATCACCAAAATGGCTTCCGGGCACTATAATGGGGCAGCAAGTACGAGTTGTCTACAGTATCCCGATAAATTTCGCTCTTAAATAATCATCCTTCCATAATATCACATTAAATTACAAAATTTAAATACCCAAATCGTTGCAAATTACTATCTTTGCACCCCGATGCTGAGTCGGGAAAATACTTCACAACCTCAGCGCATAGAACTTATTGTTTAAATGGCAAACGCCCGTTTTTAACTTTTTGACTTAAAAAAGCCCTATGCCCAAAGATACATCCATCAAATCCGTTTTAATTATTGGTTCAGGTCCTATCATTATAGGCCAGGCGTGTGAGTTTGATTATGCCGGTTCGCAGGCAGCCCTTTCTTTAAAAGACGAAGGGATCACAGTATCCATCATCAACAGTAACCCCGCCACTATCATGACGGATAAGGTTATTGGCGATCACGTTTACCTGCTACCGCTTACCTGCGAGAGTATTGAACAAATACTTCAGGAACAAAAAATTGATGCCGTATTGCCCACTATGGGCGGCCAAACCGCTCTGAATCTTTGCATCGAGGCATCTGAACGCGGAATTTGGGAAAAATACGGTGTTAAAGTTGTTGGGGTTGATGTTGCCGCCATTGAAAAAACTGAGAATCGCGAAGCCTTCCGCCAGTTGATGGTGGAAATTGGTGTGGGCGTAGCAAAATCAAAAATTGCCAATTCGTTTCTTGAAGGCAAAGAAGCCGCGCAGGAAATTGGCTTCCCGCTGGTGATACGCCCAAGCTACACGCTCGGCGGTAAAGGTGCGGGTTTTGTACATAAAAAAGAAGATTTTGACGCCGCTTTAAGCCGGGGCCTGCAGGCTTCGCCAACCCACGAGGTATTGGTAGAACAGGCAGTTTTAGGCTGGAAGGAATATGAGCTGGAGCTATTGCGCGATAGTAATGATAACGTTATCATTATCTGTTCGATAGAAAACTTTGATCCCATGGGTATCCATACCGGCGACTCGATAACCGTAGCGCCTGCCATGACCCTGAGCGACCGCTGTTACCAGCAAATGCGTAACCAGGCTATCAAAATGATGCGCGCCATTGGTAATTTCGCCGGCGGCTGTAACGTACAGTTCTCGGTAAACCCGGCAGATGAAGAGATCATCGCGATAGAGATCAACCCACGCGTATCGCGCTCATCAGCGTTGGCATCAAAAGCAACCGGTTACCCTATTGCTAAAATTGCTGCAAAGCTTGCTATTGGTTATAACCTCGACGAAATAGAGAACCAGATAACCAAAACAACATCGGCATATTTTGAGCCGACTTTGGATTATGTTATTGTAAAGATACCCCGCTGGAACTTTGATAAATTTAAAGGCGCCAACCGCGAGCTTGGCCTGCAGATGAAATCAGTAGGCGAGGTAATGGGTATTGGCCGCAGCTTTATTGAAGCCTTGCAGAAAGCCTGCCAAAGCCTTGAGATTGGGCGCGCAGGCCTTGGTGCCGATGGCCGCCAAAGCCGCAACCTCGATGATATCATGCACAGCCTTGAACACCCAAGTTGGGACAGGCTATTCCATATTTACGATGCGATGAGCCTGGGCGTCCCTATCGAATCGATACGCAAAGTTACCAAGATAGATCGCTGGTTCCTGAACCAGATACAGGATGTGGTAAATCTGGAAACAGAGTTACGCCGCTACTCCCTTAACAATATCCCTGAAGACTTCTTTTTCACCCTGAAACAACGTGGTTTTTCTGATACCCAGATAGCCTATGTTTTAGGCAACGTAACTGAGGAAGATGTTTACCAGCGCCGTAAAGCCCTTGGCATTAACCGGGTTTATAAAATGGTGGATACCTGCGCGGCAGAATTTGCGGCAAAAACGCCGTACTACTACTCAACTTACGAAGGTGAGAACGAGTCTGTCGTATCAGACAAAAAGAAGATCATTGTATTAGGATCGGGCCCTAACCGTATCGGGCAGGGCATCGAGTTTGATTACAGTTGTGTGCATGGCTTGCTTGCTGCCAAAGAAAGCGGTTTTGAGGCCATTATGATAAATTGTAACCCCGAAACCGTATCTACCGATTTTAACATGGCCGATAAGCTATATTTTGAACCGGTATTTTGGGAACACGTACGTGAAATAATTGACCTTGAAAAACCTTACGGTGTAATTGTGCAGCTGGGCGGCCAAACCGCGCTTAAAATGGCCGAAAAACTGCATGAACATGGCATCAAAATAATCGGCACATCATTTAACGATATGGATATTGCCGAAGACCGCGGCCGTTTCAGCGACCTGCTGAAGGACCTGGGCATCCCTTATCCTAAATACGGGGTTGCCGAAAGTGCCGAAGAAGCCCTTGAAGTTGCGCACGAGGTAGGCTACCCGGTATTGGTACGCCCAAGTTACGTACTTGGCGGCCAGGGTATGAGCATTGTGATAAACGATGAGGATCTGGAGAAGGCTGTGGTAAACCTGTTGAAAAATTTACCCGGTAACCGTGTATTAATTGACCACTTCCTTGACCGCGCTGCCGAGGCAGAATCAGATTCTATCCACGATGGGGAAGATGTTCACATCATTGGTATGATGGAACATATCGAGCCGGCGGGTATCCACTCGGGCGATTCATTTGCAGTATTGCCGCCTTTCGACCTGTCTGACAATGTAATACACCAGATGGAAGAATATACTGCCAAAATAGCACGTGCATTAAACGTAAGGGGTTTGCTTAATATACAGTTTGCCATAAAGGATGACAAAGTTTATGTAATTGAGGCTAACCCGCGTGCATCGCGTACGGTGCCTTTTATAGCCAAAGCTTATGATGTGCCCTACATTAACATAGCAGCCAAGGTTATGCTGGGCGTAAATAAATTAAAAGACTTTACGATAGAGCGCAAGCTTAAAGGATATGCAATAAAAGAGCCTGTTTTCTCGTTCGATAAATTCCCTGAAGTAAACAAGGAGTTAGGCCCCGAAATGAAATCGACAGGTGAAGCGATCAGGTTTATCCCCGATTTGGAAGACCCCTATTTCAGACATTTGTATAAAGAAAAATCAATGTATTTGAGCAAGTAATTTGAAACTGGCATCAGTTTCGGATTAAGGATTAGCCGCCGTTAATTTAACGGCGCTAAATGGTTTAATTTAGTACTATAGTATTGAAAGTTAATTTTAAGAATACGCCGGTTGGTAATTTAAGCAATATCGACCCGGAGGATGTAGAGGAAGTGATGTTAATGATTGAAAAATCATTCAATATTAAATTTGAAGGCGACCTTACCCACATCAAAACCTTTGGCGCACTGTGCGACCTGGTTGTTGATAAGGTTAAACAAGTTCAAAGCGATAGCTGCACCACCCAGCAGGCCTTTTACAAATTGCGCAGCGCTATAAACGCTAAAAAGTCAATTGAAAAATGCGACCTGAAACCACAAACCAAGCTTTGCGAACTTTTCCCCCGAGATAACCGCATTGAGGTTATTGCCGACCTGGAAAGCGAAATGGGCTTGCACATGAACCTGCTACGCCCTAAGCCAGGTATCGTATGGGCATTTGCCATAGTGCTTATCCTATCCATCACCATAAGCTTTGCCTACGGTTTAATTGGCTATATAGGTACCGTAATTTCTATTACCGGCTTGGTACTTGCCGGCAAATTCGGCAAAGAATTAAAAGTGAAAACGCTTGGCGACCTCTCTGAAAAGATTGCTCGCGAGCATTATCTTAAATGTCGCCGCGATGCTTCAACCGTTAACCGTGCTGAAATAGCAGAAAAAATACGGGAGCTTTTTGCCGATTACCTTGCAGTAGAACCCGCATCCTTAAGGAAAGAAGCGAGGTTTGCGTAGGTATCGTAAAATTTCAAGGTAGCGATGGTATAAAACCCATCGCTACTTTTGTTATCATCTATACCGATCCGTCCAATCCTAGGTCATCGCGAGGAACGATAGCGACGCGACGACCTTCGGGTATATGTTGCCTCCCGCATGTACTATCATAGTCGACAACTAAAAATTAGGGTAGATTCTATATTCCGGCAATAGTTTTAACCAGATTAATAGACGGGGCAATGAAAAATTCCTACCGCAACACCTACTACACACCCCGGCTCCCTCTACTTATCTACAACCAAACCCCATACTTCAAACGTTAATCGCGCTTTAGGGTTTACCTTTTCATGATGTTGTTTAGTGCCGGTAACCGTATCGCCGGCAAAGTGCTGCAAATCGTCAGCTGTTAATATCCGCTGGGCTACCCCCTCTACAATTACGGTCCGGCCTTCAATCGCTTCGGGAAGTTTTATATTGTAGTTTTTAAAATGTGCCGCTATCATCTTCCCGTTACCTGCGTCAATTTCAAACCAGCCGCCCTGTTCTTTTGTTACGGTGATAATTTTACCAACAACTGCCGTGCTTTGGCGTATCTTCTTACCCATCAACGCCTCTATTTTTGTAGCCGGCACAGGCGCAATATCGTTGGGCTTATTGCCAAAAACCATTCCGTGCGGTAGTGGCGTATGCTTTTGGGCAAAACAATTTATCCCGCAAAAAACAAAAACAACAAATATCAATCTCTTCATCCCTTTGTTTAACATTCTTAATAGTTGTTGGTTTGACCCCATACTGCGCTAATGGTTTATTTTTCAACACTTATTGCATGCACTATGCTTATTTTAAGATATTTGTGAAACCAACGAAGGGAAAGCGCGAACGGATGTTATTAGCAAGGTATCAGCAACAATATATTGAAGCGGGATGTGACGAGGCCGGTCGGGGGTGCCTTGCCGGCCCGGTATTTGCCGCCGCAGTTATCCTCCCACGCGATTTTGACCATCATTTATTGAACGATTCTAAACAGCTTAGCGAAGAGGTAAGGTATCAGTTGCGTGTTGAAATAGAAGAAAAAGCCATTGCCCATGCCGTGGCGTGGTGCGACAATGCTGAAATAGATGAGATCAACATTCTGAATGCATCGTTCCTGGCCATGCACCGAGCAATTGATAAGCTGTTATGTATACCGCAATTTTTGATCATTGATGGTAACCGCTTTAACAAATACCAAGAGATACCGCACAAGTGTATTGTAGAGGGCGATGCCAAATATTTCAGTATAGCGGCAGCATCTATATTGGCCAAAACCTACCGGGACGACTATATGAAAAAAATAGCGTTAGAGCACCCCGAGTATGATTGGCATACCAACAAAGGCTACCCAACCATTAGCCACCGTAAAATGGTTTTAGAGCGCGGGCACACCCCTTACCACCGTAAAACTTTTAAAGTGACCGAACCGGGCGTATCTATTTTTGAAGAGTTAATTGATAAAGCTTAATGGGATTAATACCTTTGGCATAACCAATTATTTGCCCGGCTTGAGGATACTGATATTAACGCATCGTACACCATTTCCGCAAAATGGTGGCTACCCTATTGTAGTGGGTAATACCATAAAGGGGTTAGTCGCCCTCGGCCATCAAGTGTCGCTGATATCCCTAAATGTTAACAAATACCCAAGTGCAACCCCCGAAAGTGACGAACTGCTGGAGAAGATCAATTATATAGCGTACAATATCGATACGCGTATAACCATGATCGAGGCGGTAAGCAATTTGTTCACCCACAATTCTTACAATATTGACAAGTATTATAACGCCGGGTTCGAAAAGCTGCTCCTAAAAAATCTGCAGGAAAATGAGTACGACGTTATTCAACTGGAAGGAATATTTGTAGGGCCCTATCTTGGCACCATCCGCAAGGCATCCAAAGCCAAAGTTATTTTCAGGGCGCATAACATCGAACACCAGGTGTGGCAAAAGCTGGCGCAACAAAAAAGCGATCCGTTAAAAAAGTGGTACTTACAATTACTGGCCCGACGTATAAAAAATTACGAGCTGGAATTGCTGAACAAATTTGACGGCATTGTGGTGTTTACTGAGCAGGACAAAGGCTCCGTTATTTCATTTGGCAATAAAGTGCCGCTGAAGGTGCTGCCTATCGGCATCGATCTATCGCTTTACAAACCCGACCATTCAAAAACCGACTTCCCAAGCCTGTTTTTTTTAGGCTCGCTGGATTGGCTTCCAAACCGGGAAGGGATAGAGTGGTTTATGGACAATTTTCATAAAGACCTTACTGACGGCCCCCTTAAAGCTAAGTTTTATGTGGCCGGGCACAACATACCCGAACAGTTCGACGATTACGAAGTGCTGGGCAAAGTATTTATACACGGCGAGGTGGATGACGCGCTTGAGTTTGTAAACAGTAAATCTATTATGATAGTACCACTATTATCCGGAGGCGGCATGCGGGTGAAAATTGTGGAAGGAATGGCGATGGAAAAATGTATCATCTCTACCTCGCTTGGGGCAGAGGGCATTAATGTTGAGAACGGCAAAAATATTATTATAGCCAACAACGTGGACGAGTTTTACAAGGCCGTTAAAAAATGCATTACTGACGAACATTATTGCCTGGAAATTGGGCGTAACGCCCGTAAACTGGTAGAGCAGCAGCATAATATAAATACGATTATACCTCAGCTAACCGATTTTTATCAATCAATTGTATAAACAAGCGCATTCCCTACAGCTATTTTGCTATTTTTGCCACGCGACAAACCACGATAATGAAGAATACAGCTTTAACACAAGTACATACCAATCTGGGTGCTAAAATGGTGCCTTTTGCCGGATATAATATGCCCGTACAATACGTCGGCATCAATGCCGAACACGATACCGTACGCAAGGGCGTTGGTGTATTTGATGTAAGCCACATGGGCGAGTTTATTTTAAAGGGTGAAAACGCCCTCGACCTGATACAACGCGTTACCAGCAATGACGCTTCAAAGCTTTACGATGGCAAGGTGCAGTACTCCTGCCTGCCTAATGAAGAGGGGGGCATTGTTGATGACCTGCTGGTTTATCGCATCGATGAAAAAACCTACATGTTGGTGGTAAACGCTTCGAATATTGAAAAAGACTGGAACTGGATATCTAAATTTAACACCGGTGGTGTAGACATGAAAGATATATCAGACCGCACATCGTTACTTGCCGTACAAGGCCCTAAAGCTGCTGAGGCGCTGCAAAGCCTTACGGATATCGATCTTGGATCGATGGAGTACTACACCTTTAAGAAAGGCACATTTGCAGGAATCGACAACGTGCTGGTGTCTGCAACGGGTTATACGGGCGCCGGTGGTTTCGAGATCTATTTCGATAATGAGCATGCCGAATATATTTGGGATGAGGTATTTAAAGCCGGAGAGCCGTTTGGTATAAAACCAATTGGTTTGGCAGCCCGCGATACCTTGCGCTTAGAGATGGGTTTTTGCCTGTACGGCAACGATATTGATGATACCACATCACCATTAGAGGCCGGATTAGGCTGGGTAACTAAATTCACCAAACAATTCACCAACTCCGAAGCTTTACAGCAGCAAAAGCAGGCCGGTGTAAGCCGTAAACTCATTGGTTTTGAAATGATTGACCGCGGCATCCCCCGCCACGATTATGAAATTGTTGATGCCGGGGGCAACTTTATCGGTAGAGTTACATCGGGTACGCAATCGCCATCGCTGCAAAAAGCAATTGGCCTGGGCTACGTAAAAAGCGAATTTGCCAAAGAAGGTACAGATATCTATATCAGTATCCGCGATAATAAAGTTAAAGCTACAGTGGTAAAACCGCCGTTCTATAAGTAAGGCCCTAAACCCCTGAAGGGGGAACAGAATATGACCACAGACATTAAGAATTCTATTCCCCCTTCAGGGGGCAGGGGACCCATGTTAAATGTTTGCCTTACTCCGGCGCTTCTCCCGCTTTACCATGTGAAAGAGTATATAGTAGTGGTGATTGATATTTTCAGGGCCACCTCATCAATTTGTTATGGCATCGAAAATGGTGCCGAGGCTATTATCCCGGTAGCAGAAGTAGCAGAATGTGCGGCTTACCGCGAAAAGGGCCTCGACTATTTATTGGCCGCCGAGCGTAACGGCGAAGTAGTTGCAGGATTTGATTTTGGCAATTCCCCGTTCTCATACACCGCCAAAAAGGTTGCAGGCAAAACCATTGTACTTACTACAACCAATGGTACGCACGCCCTGCATTTATCGCGTATGGCCAAAAAGATCGTGATAGGCTCGTTCCTTAACCTTACATCGCTGTGTAACTGGCTAAAAACCACGCAAGACAATATACTGCTGGTTTGCGCGGGTTGGCAAAACAATTTTAACCTGGAAGACACCCTTTTTGCAGGCGCAGTAATTGAGCAGCTAAAAGGCGAGGATTTTACATTAGACGACCCCGCCATTGCCGCCCACGACCTATTTCAACTGGGTAAAAATGATATCAACCTGTACCTGGCCAAAACATCCCACGGCGAACGCCTGCGTAAACTGGGCATCGAAAAGGATATCGCCTTTTGCCTGCAAGTAGACCTGACAACCGCTATCCCCGTATTAGAGGGCGACAGGCTGGTTAAGCTGTTTTAACGGTTCTGCGCCTGCTCCATCTCTTTACCAATACCAACACTACAGCAAAAACGATGAGCCATGGCCAGTTAGATATGAGGCTGAAAAACAACTCCTGTAGATGATTCCATCCGTTTGATAAGGCATGCTTAAATTTATACCCGAAACCGTTGCCAACAGCTACCTGCTCGGGTTGTATAGTATAAAAGGTAATTGTTAATGAACTGTAGGCCACCTGCTTGCTCATGTAATTCAACTGGCTTTGGGTCGATTCTATCTCGCTCCGTATCTGGGTTAGCTTTTCCTCAATATCCAGCAGGTCGCGCATTTTCTCAGCCCGGTTTAAAAGGTTCAGGTAACGTTTTTCCAGTTGCAGCTTGTTATCCAGGCGGGCTTTGATATCAATAAACTGCGTGGTAACATCTTTAATGCGGATGTTGCGGCTATCAATTTTTGTCGCTGTTGACGATACCGTCCCCAAAAATACGTCGAAGTTTTTTGCTGGGATGCGAATGCTTAGAGTATATTCTTTACTGTGAAGCGCGCCATCGGTTGTTTCGCTATCATCTTCCGCGTAACCACCTAAGTGTTTTAACGAACTGATGATCTGTTTGCGGGTTTCGGCTACGTTACCGGTTTCAAAACGGATATCGCCTTCTTTGATGATCTTTTTATCAATGCCGGGTTTAACCGGCGCCACAAGCTTTACATCAGCATTGCCTACCGGTTCATCAATCCTGATGTCTTGTTGTGCACCTTCTGCAAGTTCGTTATCACTTACCGCGGGAGGGGAAAATTGTTGAGTAGCAACTGCTTTCTCAACCGGCGGAGACGGTAGCGTCACTTCGGTAACTTTTTCAGTGGATTGGTGCTTGCAACTGGCAAAGCCTATACAAATGGCAAGCAGTATAAATAAATACTTTTTCATAACACATAGATCTGATAAGTTAATAGCAAATCTACATTATTATATTTTGATTATACAACTAAAACAGAATTATATTTTGTTTTAGTTGTGTGGATGGAATTATATAGTGCAAATAACTATTTAAGTTTCTCATTATTCTGATGCCTATCGGCATCACGGATATTTTTCTTTTGCATGTTTTTCTCCAGGGCATCAGTCAGGTCTATACCAGTTTGATTGGCCAGGCAGATCAGTACAAACAGCACATCGGCCATTTCATCTGCCAGGTTAACATCCTTGTCCGATTGTTTAAACGATTGCTCGCCGTATTGCCTTGCCATTATACGGGCAACTTCGCCAACCTCTTCCATCAACATGGCGGTATTGGTCAGTTCGTTAAAATACCGTACACCGGTTGTTTTTATCCAGTTATCAACCAAATGCTGCGCCTCTTTAATTTCCATAAGGCAATATAAATAAATTTGGTTGCTCGCGCTCCAACCACTCACCAATCAACCACTCACTACTCACCAAACAACCAAAACCCTTATCTTTGGCGCCATGACGATAAGTGCGGGCACCCCTTTCCAATTTTTAGATCAAGACCTATTATTATTACCTCAGAAAGCCATTTATTGGCACCAGCAAAATGCACTGATAGCCGCAGATGTGCATTTTGGTAAAGTTGGGCATTTTCGTAAAGCCGGCATCGCTATTCCGCGTAATATGGAGCAGGATGACCTGGCCATGCTCTCCGACCTGATCTATGAGCACCGACCTGATAAGCTTATTTTTTTGGGAGATCTTTTCCACAGTGACATGAATAACGACTGGGATTGGTTTGTGCTTTGGCGCAGCCAGTTTCCCAAACTGGAGATCATTCTCATAAAAGGCAATCACGATATCATCAGCGAGAAGCATTATACCGATCTGGGCATCATCCTGCATAAACAGTTAGCTATGGGGCCCTTCCTGATGCTGCACCATCCGCTGCCCGATCCGGAGAAAAAAGCTGACGGCGGTTACGTGCTATGCGGGCACATTCATCCCGGCGTTAGCCTGATAGGGCGCGGCAGGCAAAAAGTTACGCTGCCCTGTTTTGCTTTTGGTAAAAACCAGGCTATACTGCCTTCGTTCGGGAAATTTACAGGTAAGGTTGCCATACTGAGTCGCAAAGCTGACAGAATATTTGGGGTATTAAAGGACAAAGTTATTGCTATAGGCTAAGCTATAATTTCTCTTTTTATCCATAACCTATTGTTTTTCTATTAGTTATTCGTAAATTCAGTTACCAAATAACCCCAACTGATATGAAAAGCGTGAAACACATCCTGGCCCGCAAGGGCAGCAATGTTATTGCTGTACCTACACAAACCACCGTTTTAAATGTACTGAAGCTTATGGCTGATAAAAATATCGGTTCGGTAGTAGTAACAGAAAATAACAAATACATAGGGTTGGTAACAGAAAGGGATTACGCCCGCAAGATCATCTTGATGGGCAAACACTCGGACGATACAACAGTTGGTGAGATCATGAGCAATAACTTCCCGAAGATAACGCCCGAATCATCGGTTGATACTTGTATGCTGGTGATGAGCGAGAATAACATACGATATCTGCCGGTTTTTGACCAGCAGGATGAGTTATGCGGTATAATATCTATAAACGATGTGGTTTACGAAACCATCCACTCGCAGAAAGAGACCATTGAGCAACTGCACAGCTATATACAGTCTACTTAAAATCAGCCCTATATACGTTTAAACATACAACATTTTCTAAGTGTACTTGTAACACTTGCGGTTAAAGCTCCGTCATAGTAATAATAAAGAGTTATCACAATGACATCTGCTACTAATCATATAGGGCCCCAACAAGCGGGGACCGAAATAGAGGGAATACGTATGAACCTCATCCTGAGCGCCGAGTGTACCGGCGGTAAATTAACTATTATAGAACAAGAAATAGGCATCGGCGCAGTGTCGTCGGCCCATGTCTGTAACCGCGAAGACAAAGTAATTTTGGTTACCAACGGCAATTTTTTGCTTTTTGCAGAAGGTAAAACGTTCGAAGCGGAAAAGGGTGCTAACATTTTTATTCCGCATGGTATTGTGCATAGCATTAAAAATATAGGAACGCAAACCGGCGTATTACTGGTTACGCTCACCCCGGATAGTCAGCCAAGCGCATTTAAACCGTCGGGACGATCCGTTAAGGTCTTTGGAAAAAACAACGCGGCGATGCACAACGTTGCAAAAAAATACGATGTGGTAATTGCATAAATATTTACAACCATGCACAAAATAAAAAAGCAGGGAACGTGATGTTTCCCTGCTTTTTTATATCTGATTTAGTATTTACCTTATAAAGCACAACCCACAGGCACACAATACATTCACAAGCAACACAACCGAAAACAGGTTTTTATTGTGCGCGCTTATAGTTGCCAGGCGGGCATTAAGCTTTTTAAACATGCGGTTATTTAACAATATAAAATGATTTAATAGTAAAAAAGCTACCGCACCAAAAAGGATCGCCACATACGAGGACATATTTAATGTTAACCATTGCGCCTTAACCAAAAGCTTTGTAAACAGCATGGCGTTTGTTAACACCACAACCAGCAAAAAGCTTACGTTAAACAACGATTTAAATTGAGGCAACGCCCCCTGACCGAAATTTTTGAAACTCCACCTGCAAAACTTTACATAAATGGATTGATAAGCCTTTGTCATGATGAAAAATTAAAGTGAACAGATCGGTTAATTTTTACATAGCCGTATTGGCTACTTTATAATTCAATTATACGAAAAACATTTTAAAAAGATATAATGTTTTGAATTTTTTAATTTGCCAAAATAAAAAATAAGCAAAATTAAAATTACCCAAACTAAATTAAACGCATTGCGTCTTTGACGCAGGTGCCTATTAAAGGTTTAATTATTGCACAAACGAAGCGAGCAAATTAACGTTTGGGTCAACCTTGATATCCGGCTTGGCAGACGCCGACGATAACGTTAAGATAGTTTCGGCACCTTTGATATTCATTTGGTAAAGCTTTCCATCCACCAGTAGTTCCAGCGTAAACTGGTAAGGTAATGCCTGCAATTGGTTTACATGGATGGCGACGGTTTTGGCCGCGTCATTATAAACCTGGGATATTTTTAGCTGTGGGTGGCCCGAGGTGCGCAGCCACTGGTAAAAAAATGGCTTTAGGTTTGTTCCACTAACTTTTTCCATTACCGCTCGCAAATCGTCGGTATTGGCATTACTGCCATTGTATAGTTTATAATAGTTACATACGCCTTTCCAAAACGCTTCGTCGCCTATTTTGCGGCGCAGCATGTGTAATACCCAGCCGCCTTTTTGGTAAGCATTTGTATTCAGCATGTTAATCATCGGGCCTTTAAATGCAGAGTCGACCACCGGGGCAAGGTACTGCTTTTCAAAAGCAAATATCAGCTTCCTGTCATCCTCCAGGCGCGACTTTAAACTATCGGGTCCATAAGTTCCTTCAAGGTATAAGTTGGCCATATAGGTAGCAAAGCTTTCGCTAAGCCATACATGCTGCCACGTCTTTTCGCTAATGGCATCGCCAAACCATTGGTGTGCTATCTCATGCGCCATTAAAGCTTCAATACCCTTATCATTCACCGATTTTTCATAATAAAATATCGCCCCGGCGTTTTCCATGCCTCCAAAGATGGTTTTTGATTGTACATTAGCCAGTTTTTTATATGGAAACGGCCCTATTTTACTGACAAACCAGGGCAGTATTTTTGTGGCCACTGCATAGCTATTAAACCCGACCTCTTTATCTTCCGGAAACACATAAGTATAAACGGGGGTATCGCCGGGGTTACCTGGGTTAGCCACAGCAAAATCGGCTACACCTATTACCATTACTTTAGTTGGCAGTTTGGCGGTCTCGCGCCAGTGCGTAAATCTTTTATTGCCTGGTAGCAGTTTTTCGGCAACCTTTAACCCGTTGGCTACAACTTTGTAATGCGCAGGCGTAGTCACCAAAAACTCTACCGACGCCTTATCCGCTGGATGATCTACACAAGGCAGCCAGTTACGGGCCCGGGTTGCCCAGTTATCCCCGAAAAATGTGCGGTGCTTATATTGGTTGGTAGATATGATCAGTCCGTCGGTAGGGGTGCCCTGGTAGTTAATCCGGTAACTATGCACAGATCCCGGCGCACCCTTGGCGTTGATGATCAGCTTATCGCTATCTTGCAAAAACATAACAGCCTTGCCATGCTCCTTTAAAGCGGTTACCAACATGCCTTTGCCTTCGCTATTTTGCTTTGCCAGGTCAAGCGTAAATTTATCTGCCCGCTTTAAAAACTTCACTGTAAGGGTCGCCTGCCCTTTAATAACATTATCGGCATCGTTTAAGTCGATGGCAAAGCGGTAATGCTGCACGTCTATGCTTGAGCCGGGTGCCTGGCCCAAGGCTGACAATGCAGACATAGCAAGAGCAAAAAGCAGGAGAGTTAAAGTTTTACGCATAGCGTAATATTACTAAAAATCGCGCAAAAGGTGTAAATAGGTCTTATTTAACAGTTTTCGCTTATCAGCATACGGGCAATTCCTATTCCCGAACCTTTGTATCTATTGTTATGGTTACCGGGCCATCGTTTACCAAATTAACCTTCATATCGGCGCCAAAAATACCGGTGGCTATTTTTTTACCGGTAATGGTTTCCAGCGTTTTTATCATCTGCTCGTACACAGGGATCGCTTTATCCGGCCTGGCCGCACGAATAAACGACGGACGGTTACCCTTTTTTGTTTGGGCAAACAGGGTGAATTGCGATATGAGTAATATATCGCCTCCAACATCAGCGAGCGCTTTATTCATTAGGCCATTCTCGTCACTAAATACGCGCAGGCCGGTAATTTTTTGCGCAAGCCATTGCAAGTCATCATCGGTATCTGCGTCTTCAACACCTAATAACACCATAAATCCAACGCCAATTTGCCCGGTGATGCTGCCCTCAACCCGGCATGATGCCTCTGAAACTCGTTGTATTACTGCCCGCATATTTAAATAGATTCAAGAAATCAAGACATAAGAGTCAGGATCTCGCAACATGTAGTACTATATATTATTTTTCTTCCTTGATTCTTGACTCTAAAAGTCTTGAATCCCTTACGCTCTCGTATCGTTGCCATGATAAATACTTAAATAACTATCATACCGCGATGGCGCAATCTCGCCTTTTTCCAGTGCATCCAATACTGCGCAGCCGGGCTCATTAATATGGCGGCAGTTGTTAAAGCGGCATTGGTTCAGGCGTTCGCGCATTTCGGGGAAAAAATGGCTCAGCACTTCTTTCTCTATATCGATAACACCCAATTCGCGGATACCGGGCGTATCAATAATATATCCGCCTTGTGGCAGTTCAAACATTTCCGCAAAGGTGGTCGTGTGCATTCCCTTATCGCTCCATTCAGATATCATGTGCGTGCGCAGGTCAAGGTTAGGCAATAAGCAGTTGATCAGGCTGGATTTACCTACGCCTGAGTGTCCGGAGAATAGCGTCACTTTCTCTTTCAGCAAACTTTGTATCTCATCGATATTGGTACCCTCTAAAGCCGACACCGAGTAGCATGGGTAGCCAATATTTTCGTATATAGCCTTATATTCATCCAATATTTTCAAACCTTCATCGCTAAACAAATCCAGCTTATTAAATATCAGGCAGGCTGGTATATCGTACGCTTCGGCGGTAACTAAAAACCTGTCGATAAAGCCAAGCGATGTGCGGGGCGAGGCAAGGGTTACTACTAAAAGCGCCCTGTCCAGGTTGGCCGCTATGATCTGCGCTTGTTTGGAAAGATTGATGGCTTTACGGATAATATAGTTTTTACGCTGGTGCAGGTTGGTTATAACCCCCGTTCCCTGTTCGGGCTCCATCTCAAAATCAACTACATCGCCAACCGCTAACGGGTTGGTGGTAGTAATCCCTTTTATCCGGAATTTCCCCTTGATACGGCACTCGATAGTGTCTTTACCACTCTTCACCTGGTACCAGCTCCCGGTCGATTTTGTTATCAGTCCCTGCATAAGGCTGCAATTTAGGAAGATTTAAAAGGTTTGAAAAAATAAAACTACTTTACATTTGGTTATTAATTTAAAATCTACTTACTTTACCGACATTATATATATGACAACTAACAACACCATTATTACAACTATTATTACCACCGGGATAAAACACGGAGGAAGATAATCGTATGGTGTAAAAACATAAACAAAACCAAATGAAAGCCTTCCTCCGCAAAGAGGAAGGCTTTTTTTTGGCCTCACCCAACACTCTCTGAAGGAGAGGGGGCGAAGAAAAGTAATTATAAGAATAGAAATGAAGATCTTAAAATTCGGTGGCACTTCAGTAGGTTCGGTAAGCAGCATACAAACCCTGCTTGATATTTTAAAGGATGAGGATAAACCCGGTAGCCGCCCGGTAGTAGTATTATCTGCCATGGGTGGAGTAACCAACCTGTTAGTAACCATGGCAGAGGATGCCGCCAACGGCAAGGAATTTACCGCTCAATTAGCTGAACTGGAAAAACGCCACTTTGACGTGGTTAAAGCCTTGCTTAACGTTCAGAACCAGAACCCCGCCTACACCCGCCTTAAAATTCATTTTAATCACCTGGAAGAGCTGCTGCAGGGCGTATTGACCTTGCGTGAGCTTACCCCAAAAACCCGCGACCAGATACTAAGTTATGGCGAGCGTTGCTCGGCGCTGATGGTAAGCAAAATTGCAGCCCAGCACTTCAACGATGTAATTTTTGTTGACGCTTCTGAACTGATAAAAACCGATAACGCATTTGGGCAGGCCAAAGTAAACATCAGCTTAACTGAACTTTTGATAAATGGCTTTTATCGCGAAAACAGCGATAAACTGCTTATCGTCACCGGTTATATTGCCAGTAACGACGCAGGGCAGATAACCACCCTGGGCCGCGGCGGAAGCGATTACACCGCCGCCATTTTCGGGGCTGCATTAAATGCAGAAGAGATACAGATATGGACAGACGTGAATGGCATGATGACCGCCGACCCGCGCATGGTGCAAAAGGCGTTCCCGCTGCAGGAACTTACTTACACTGAAGCTATGGAACTTTCGTACTTCGGAGCCAAAGTTATCTATCCGCCAACTATGATCCCTGCGTTTTTAAAGAAGATACCTATTGTTATCAAAAATACTTTTGAGCCGGCTTTTGCGGGTACTGTTATCCGTCATAATTGCAAGGCGTCAAGTCTGCCTATCAAAGGAATCTCGTCTATCAACAACATCAGCATCCTTAACTTAGAAGGTAGCGGCATGGTTGGTAAGTCGGGCTTTAGCGGCAGGCTCTTCTCGCTACTTGCGCGAGAACAGATCAATATCATTCTAATCACCCAATCATCATCTGAGCATAGCATCACTTTTGCCGTGCAACCGCATGACGTTGATAAGGCCAAACAGTTGATTGAACAGGAATTTGAACTGGAACTGGCGGCGAATAAACTTGAGCCACTGGTGGTAGAAAAAGGACAGGCCATACTGGCTATTGTGGGCGAGAATATGAAACAAACCCCCGGCATGAGCGGTAAATTATTCCACGCGCTGGGCCGCAACGGAGTTAACGTAAGGGCAATAGCCCAGGGATCGTCAGAATATAACATTTCGGTGATCATCTCGGCGCATGATCTTGCCAAAGCGCTGAACGCGGTACATGATGCCTTTTTTATCGAGCTTACTAAAACCCTGCACGCCTTTTGCCTCGGTACCGGTAATATTGGTAAAACCTTATTTAACCAGTTAAACGCGCACACTGAATTTTTGCAAAAAAACAACGGCATACAGGTAAAGATCACCGGAATAAGCAATACCCGTAAAATGGTTTTCAATGCCGATGGCCTATCACTCGATACCTGGCAAAACGACCTCCAGGCATCGGCCGATACCGCCGACCTGCAAGCGTTCATCGCTAAAATGAAAGAAATGAACCTGCCCAACTGCGTATTCCTTGATAACACCGCCAGCCCAAAGCCAGTCGATTTTTACGAGGAGATCTTCAAATCAAATATATCAGTGGTTACCTGCAATAAAATAGGCAACTCGGCATCATTTGCACAATACAAAACCTTCAGGGATACCGCACGCAAGCACGGTGTCGACTTCTTTTATGAGACCAACGTAGGTGCGGGTCTGCCAATCATCCGTACGTTAAAGGACCTGATGAGCAGCGGAGACCGCATACAACGGATAGAGGCGATCCTGTCGGGCACAATCTCTTTTATCTTTAATCACTTTAACGGCGATGCTAATTTCCATGATGTGGTAAAAGAGGCGCAGGAGAAAGGTTATACTGAACCCGATCCGCGCGACGACCTGAGCGGAAAGGATTTTATGCGCAAAATGTTGATCCTTGCCCGCGATGCAGGCCACCAAATGGAAGAGGCAGATGTAGAAATAGAGAGTGTACTGCCAAAAGCATGTTTAGAGGCCCAAACCGTTGAAGATTTCTACGCCGCGCTCAAGGCCGAAGATGCATACTTCGCCGATTTGAAAGAGCAGGCAGCGAAAGCCAAAAAGGTTTTACGCTACATAGGTAAGCTGGAAAACGGAAAGGCCTCCATTACCCTGCAAAGTGTTGATGAGAACCACCCTTTTTACATGCTGAGCGGCAGCGACAACATCATATCTTTCACTACCGACAGGTATAAAGATCGGCCACTGGTGGTTAAAGGCCCGGGCGCAGGCGCCGAAGTGACCGCCGCCGGTGTGTTTGCCGATCTGATAAATGTGGGCGCGAATTAAATTCGCCTCCTAACCCCCTGAAGGGGGAGCATAACGAGTAAATAATGGAAAATTTAAAAGAAATATTACAGTCAAGTCCTTCAAAATCGCTCCCTTCAGGGGGGCGGGAGGGTATACACGTTTTTGCCCCGGCTACAGTGGCTAACGTAGTTTGCGGATTTGATGTACTTGGCTTTGCTGTGAACGAACCCGGAGACGAGGTGATTATGCGCATGACCAACAAGCCCGGTATCACAATCAGTAAAATTACCGGTGATGATGGCCGCCTGCCGCTTAACCCGGCTAAAAACACCGTTAGCGTAAGCGTACAACATTATCTGCAAAGCATCGATAGGTTAGACGTTGGGGTAGATATAGAATTGCACAAAAAAATGCCGATAGGCAGTGGCCTGGGTTCCAGTTCGGCCAGTACGGTTGCCGGTTTGTTTGCCATCAAAACGCTATTGGGCGATGATGCCGACCCATCTACCCTGTTGCCTTTTGCCATGAAAGGCGAGGAGATGGCTTGCGGGCATGGCCATGCAGATAACGTTGCCCCTGCTTTACTGGGCGGCTTTGTATTGATACGCAGTTACGAACCCTTGGATTTAGTGCGTTTGCCACACCCGGCGGGCCTATGGTGCGCAATTGTATTTCCGGATGTGGATGTGCCAACCCGCGAAGCCCGGCAGATCATCCGAAAAAACATTCAGATGAAGGATGCTGTAACCCAGTGGGGTAACATAGCAGGTTTGGTAAGCGGCTTGTTTCTGCAGGATCTCGATCTGATAGGCCGCAGTATGAAGGACGTTTTGGTTGAGCCGGTACGGAGTATGCTCATCCCCGATTTTTACCTGATGCGCCAAATGGCTATGGAACTCGGCGCGGTAAGTTTCGGCATTTCCGGCTCTGGCCCGTCCGTATTCGCGTTCACCCGCGATGAGGAAACCGCCAGGCGTATCACTGCTAAATTACAGCAGCATTTAACCAATATAAAAATTGGCTCCAACGGTTATGTATCAACCATAAATGATGCCGGGCCGAGGGTTTTGGGATAAACCTAATTTCGAATTTCGGATTTACAACTTCGAATTTCGAACAGTATTAATATGAACTTTAAAAATCCGAAATCGAACATTCGGAATCCGAAATCAAAATGAAATTCTACAGCACTAACAATACAGATCTAAGAGTTGGTTTTAAAGAGGCGGTTTTTAATAGTATGCCGCAGGATAAAGGCTTATATATGCCGGTAGAGATACCCCGCCTTGATAATAAGTTTTTGAACAACCTTGATCAATACACCCTGCCCGAGATAGCTTTTCATGTGTCGCAAAATCTTTTGGGCAATGACATCCCTGCCGACGACCTCAAAACCATTATCCACGACGCCATCAACTTTTACGCGCCTGTTGTAAAACTGGAAGATAAGGTTTACGTGCTGGAGCTCTTCCATGGGCCATCGCTGGCGTTTAAAGATTTTGGCGCGCGCTTTATGAGCCGGGTGATGAGTTACTTTTTAGAAGCAGGCGAAAAACAACTCGATGTTTTAGTGGCAACATCGGGCGATACCGGCGGCGCAGTTGCTCTGGGGTTTTTAGGGGTACCCAATACCCAGGTGACTATTCTGTACCCGAAAGGCAAGGTAAGTAACATACAAGAACTGCAGCTCACCACAAATGGCCAAAACATCCGTGCACTGGAAATTGATGGCACATTTGACGATTGCCAGGCGCTGGTTAAACAAGCGTTTACCGATCAGGAGCTGAATGAAAAGCTTCGTTTAACATCGGCTAACTCCATTAACATCGCACGGCTTATACCACAAACATTCTATTACTTTAATGCTTACGCACAATTACTTCGCGAAGGCATCAGTAAGGTAGTGTTCGCGGTACCAAGCGGCAACTTTGGCAATATAGGTGCAGGCTTGCTTGCCTGGAAAATGGGTTTACCTGTCGGGCAATTTATTGCTGCTACCAACGCTAACGATACCGTCCCGTCGTTCCTTAAAACAGGTGTATATCAGCCAAAAACGTCAATAGCTACGCTCTCAAACGCTATGGATGTGGGTAACCCAAGCAATTGGGTACGTATTGCCGACCTGTTTAAAGACGAACCCGAGGCGCTTAAAAAGCTAATTGTTGGCTATACTTATAACGACGAAGAAACATTGCAGGCCATAAGCGATATTTCAAAAAAATATAATTATGTAGTATGCCCGCATACTGCTATTGCCTGGAAAGCGCTAAGGGCCTATCAGGATGAGCAGAATGCCAAAGATACCGCCGGTGTTTTCTTATCAACCGCCCATCCCTGCAAATTCCCCGATGTGTTTACACAGGATGTAGCCGGTAAAATAGCAATACCACAGCAGGTTAAAGACCTTGAGAAAAAACCGCGCCGTGCAACAAGCTTAAGCACAAGCTTCGAGGAACTGAAAACCTATTTGTTACATAATGTGTAATGTTGAACACGTTAATGATTTAACAGCGCAGGAAAAGGACAACCTCTTGAGCATCTGGAACGCCGAGTACCCTACAAGGCTGTGTATGCCCGGCATAACAGAATTTAACGATTACTTAGGTACACTGATAAATCCAGACTATTTTTTATTAAAAGATAAGGATAGTGCAGTTATTGGCTGGGCCACCTTGTTTTCTGTCGGCGGCATTCGCTGCTTTTTTATCATGCTGAAGGGGGCTTGGCATGGCAGAGGGTATGGTACACAATTATTAAATGCCTTAAAGGCCAGGGAAGACACCCTTTTTGGCTGGGCTGTTGACCATGATAATGATGTTAAAGCTGACGGCAGGCCTTATTTGTCGCCGATAAATTTCTACCGAAAAAACGATTTTGTTGTAAACAGCGATCTTCGTTTAGAGACGGATGTGTTATCGGCTGTAAATATCATTTGGCGGGCAAGTGCGCCTTAACTGTAACAATGTAAAATAATTACATTGTTTAAAAGGATTTAAAGGATATTTGCTAAGTAATACTAAATAATATGATCCGCCCCCGACACATCAATCTATATATCATTTTCATGCTGATGGCAGCCATGCTGGCAAGCTGCACCTACAAACAAAAGTTTGAACGGAAAGGATGGAATGAGGGCGATGGACTTACCTTCCCGAGGCGCAACCTGATGGTGGAGGACCTGCTTGCTACCCATAAATTGGTTGGCCTTAAATTCAATAATATTGTGGGTATGCTTCATTACCCGGATCGCTTTAGTCGCGACAGCCTTAGCTTTCATTATGAGATAATACGTAAAATGAGCGGAATTGATACGCTGTATACCAAAAACCTGGTTTTCACCATGACCAAAGATTCAGTTATCACCGCCGTTAAGGTTACCGAACGAGATTATAAAGAGGAGAAGGAAAATAAAAAGTGACCGATACCATCATATTCGACCTCGGAGCAGTACTTATCGACTGGAACCCGCAATATCTTTACCGGAAGCTATTTGCCGACGAGCGGGATATGCTACATTTTCTGGCCAATATTACCACGCCTGATTGGAACGAGGAACAGGATGCCGGCCGGCCCCTGCAAGAAGGCACATCGCTATTGGTTCAGCAGCATCCACAGCACGAGGCCAATATCCGCGCATTTTACGGCCGTTGGGATGAGATGCTGGGCGATGCCATTGAGGGTACCGTTGAAATATTTGAGCAGCTAAAAAACACCAACAGGTATAAGATATACGCGCTCACCAATTGGTCGGCAGAAACGTTTCCGGTTGCTTTGGAGCGGTACGATTTTTTAAACTGGTTTGACGATATTGTTGTTTCGGGCACCGAAAAGATGCGTAAGCCTAATCCTGCCTTTTATCAATTACTGTTACAAAGGCACAATGTTAAAGCCCAAAACGCATTGTTTATTGATGATAACCTGCGCAATGTATTGGCGGCACAAAAACTCGGTATTCAATCTATTCATTTTAATTCGCCGCAGCAACTAAAAACCGAATTAGAAAATTTAAAGATTATTTAAGCAGGGGCACAACGAAGACAGTTATGCTAAAACGCAAAGCCTGCTCGCAAGATCAGTAGTCGGCACTGCGGGTTAACACCTTAAAAAGCGAAAGCCCCGCTAACAAGGCGGGGCGATCTTTCTAACTAAACTAACTAATAATTATTTATTGGTCCCGAATGGGATATATACCCCAAACGTGATGTTACGGCCCATATTGTAAACACCATAAGTTGGGTCTTCCTGGCTGTATCTGCCCGGCCTTAAGCGGCTCAAGGCATCGTAATAAGCCTTGTTGGTAAGGTTGGTGCCCGATACATAAAGTTTAAGCGGTTGCCTGCCTACATTAAAGGTTGCACCTACGCCGGCATTTAACAAAGTGTAGCCATCGGCAGGTGTTTCAAAAGTGGCATCGATGCGGCTTTGCTTAAAATAGTTATCAATGCCTGCATATAGATAAAAATCCTTTAAGCCTTTTATCTTAGGCTCAAAGCGCAGGGTATTATGCAAAGTGCCGGCCGGTATTAAAGGCAAGGGCCTGTCAAAACTGATATTGCTTGCACGGGTATAGCTAAAGGTGTTTTCAAAGTGGATAAAAGATACCGGGTGTAAAGTTAAATTACCCTCAAAACCATACAGGTTAGCATTTACCTGGCCGTAGCGGTAGGCATCGTAATCTCTTGGTAAACCGGTTTGTTCATCAATAACTGTTACCTGCTCTTTATTAGTGTTTGATGCATAAATATAATTGCGTATATAGTTTTCGTATAGCCCAAAGCTCCCCGTTACAACACCAGATCCATACTCTAAAGTCGCATCTGTTTGGTAGCTGCGTTCGGGGCTAAGGTTGGCGTTGCCTATCTCGTAACGGCTTGTCCCTTCATGTACGCCGTTTGAGCCGAGCTCGGCAGGGTTTGGCGCGCGAAATGCAGAACCGGCATTGGCCTTAAAGCTTAATACTTCATTAAAAATATGGGTGTATCCCAAGGCCCCGCTTACGTTAGAGAATTTATTATCAAACCCTGTAAAAATCGTATTGCCGTCCTCATCGTTTTGTGCCTTGCCTTTGTTTTTAATATAGTCGAACCTTGCACCTGCGCTAAAGGTATTTCGCCCCCACGCTTTTTTAGCATATATAAAGGCGCCGTTGCTATATTCATCATAAGCTGGTATCAGCAGTTCCTGGCCCAGGTTAACGCTATGGCCAATGCTACTGCTTAAGCCGATGACCGGGTGCCACCCATTGCCCTCGGGCAGGTAATATTTGGCGTCCAGCGAGTAGGTGTTCATGTCAAAAAACAACGAAGGTGTAGGGCTGTCTTCTAACTCGCGGCGCTGATTTTTCTGATAGCCAAGGTCTAACTTTAATGAGCTCGACCCGAAAAGGAAGTTGTTATTTACCGCTATTTTATAATGACGGATATCCTGGCGGGGGTACTCTAAAGTGCGGCTGGTGCTGTTGTTATATAACGGATCGCCGGGCTCGGCATCATAAAAACCGATATTATTTTTAAAATAAGAAAAGTTTACGTGCGAATAGCCCCAGGCTTTGTTGAGGCCGAACATACCGCTTACATTGGTTTGATTAAACCCGCTGTTAATATAGCGGCCGGCGGGTGTGTTAAATGAGTAAGCGTTTTGATAAGTGCCCCGGCCGCGCCAAACAAAACCATTTTGGTTACCACTTAACATTACCGATGTATTACTTAACCCATTATTACTCGAGTAATTGGTCAAAAATTCGCCCTGTATGTTTCCTTCTGCCGGTGTTGGCGGGTCGATAACATTGATAACGCCTCCCAGCGCGTCTGAACCATACTGCAACGATGCCGCGCCGCGTAAAACCTCTACGCGCCCGGCCGAGAACTGGTCCATCTCTATGCCATGCTCATCGCCCCATTGCTGGCCCTGCTGCTTAACACCGTCGTTAAGTGTAACTACCCGGTTATAGCTTAAACCACGTATCACGGGCTTGGATATGGCCTGACTGGTGGTTATCTGGCCTACTCCGGGCACCTGCCTTGCCAGCGCGTCAATTAAATTGGTTGACGAACCCTGCAGCTGTTCTTTACTAACTACCGATGCCGAAGTGCTGTTGCTGCGGCTGCCGGCCGTAATAGGTGTACCGGTTATAACCACCTCGTGCGATTCGATTACACTGGGCTGCAAAGCGAATATCATAGGTGCTGTCGACGAAAAATCGACCGTTTGCGTTAATGTTTTATAACTAAGATATTGTACCTGTACCACAAAGCGGCCTTTGGTAGGTATCGATTTAATAACAAATTCGCCGTTTACATTAGTGGCGACAGCTATATGAAGGTCGGGGATGCTGACCGTAGCGCCAATAAGTCCTTCGTTGGTTTTGGCGTCAACAACTTTACCCTTAAAATCTATGACATCGGCAAATGCAGCAAATTGAAAGAATAATAATATAAAGCAATAAACAAGCTTAAGTTTCATAATAATAAATTAAAAAATACAAGGAAATGCTGAAAAAAGCAGCGTTTGATTGGTTATAATTATTATGAAATTACAGGCGGTGCACGGCCAGGCGAAAGTATTAAGGCAATGCTTTTAAAGTCGTATTCAAAAGTTACAAAAGCGTAGTCCGTGCCTGAAAAAGAAGTGTGGGAGGTATGGCTTGTCAGCGCCATGCTGTTATGATGCATGGCATCGCATAGCTGGCACTTTTCTGTTATGCTTTGTTTAGCCGTGTTATGACAGTCGTGGCAACTTGCTTCGTGCGCTGCTTTTAATATAGGATGCTGATGGGCAAATACCATATATTGCCCTGCTATAAAACAGAACATGAGCGCCCAGGCGCAAAAAATATGATATTTACTTTTTTTCAAAACCAACGCATGTTTTGGTAGTACGCTTGCAAAAATAATTAATAATATGCTAAACGTGTTTTTAAAACGTAACAATGTTGTTAATTGTATGTCATCAAAAAAAGGTTTAACGGTATCGCATCTGTATATTTGCCGGTATGAAACCTGCCGAAATTAATTTGAAATGGGCCGCCCTGCAAGACCGTATTGCCACTGAGTTTGATAACGAGAAGCCGGATATTAAAGTGGTGCTGTTCCTGATAGGTGTGCAGGAACTGGGGCAGGGGCCAAAAAAATTCAGCAAGCGGCAAAAAGAAGAGCTCATGCACATTGCCAATTGCAAACTATTCAGCAAAATGGGCTTCTACGAATTGGAAGGGCTTGACCAGGATGGTTGGCCGCATTGGAAACTTGTAAAAACCGTTCCAAATTATACTTTGCTTGAACAGGAGATGCTGATAAAATCGTTAATAATTGATTACTTTGAAGCCGAGATGGAGTGGGAATTTTAACCTTGACAACCTAAACAAATGAAAAAGATATCTATTCTGTTAGTATTATTGCTTACCATAGCTACTGCGTTTGCTAAACCGCCCAAAAACCAATACGTACGTATAAAAACCAGCTACGGCAATGTTATCATTCGCTTATATAATCAAACGCCTTTACACCGGGATAACTTTATAAAGCTTGCTAAGCAGGGCTTTTATAACGGCACGTTGTTTCACAGGGTGATACAAAACTTTATGATACAGGGCGGCGACCCCGATTCGCGTGATACCGCTAAAAACAAACCCGGCGCAGAGCTAGGCAACGGCGACCTTAAATATACCGTGCCAGCCGAGTTCAGGGATAGCCTGTTCCATAAACGCGGGGTGCTGGCCGCAGCGCGCGACGATAATCCCGCCAAAGCATCAAGCGCCTGCCAGTTTTATATTGTAGAAGGAAAGCGCTGGACAGCCGGTAAATTGGATACACTTGAAAATACCCGGCTAAAAGGGCGCAAAATACCCGTATGGCAGCGCGATATTTACACCACCGTTGGTGGCGTGCCACACCTTGACCAAAACTATACCGTTTATGGCGAAGTGGTAAGCGGTATTGATATGGTTGATCTGATTGCAGCTGTTAAAAAAGACGAACGCGACAGGCCAATAACCGATATCCCGATGACTGTTGAGGTACTAAGCAAAAAGGAGTGTAAGCAGTTGGATAAGCTGTTATGGCCAGACGCTAAATAAACCAAATGTCAGTCTGAGCCTGTCGAAGACTTATTAAAGCGACTAATGGTTCGACAAGCTCACCATGACATATTAAAAACATGAAGATAATTACCTACAACGTTAATGGCATCCGTTCGGCGATAAACAAAAACTGGCTGGCCTGGCTGCAGGCAACAGATGCCGATGTAGTTTGCCTGCAGGAAATTAAGGCTACACCCGATGTAATAAAAGAGCTTGGTCTGGTAGATGATATGGGATATCAGCACTTTTGGTTCCCGGCCGAAAAAAAAGGGTATAGCGGCACTGCCATTTTTACCAAATACTTGCCCAACCATATAGAATACGGATGCGGCATTCCTGATTTTGACCGCGAGGGCCGTTGTATCCGTGTAGACTTTGATGAGGTGTCGGTAATGAGCGCTTATTTCCCCTCCGGCTCAAGCGGGGATGATAGGCAGATATTTAAATATCGCTTTCTGGACGAGTTTGGCAAATATCTTACCCTGCTAAAGGTTACGCATCCAAATTTGGTTATCTGCGGCGATTATAATATTTGCCACCGGCCAATTGATATTCACAATCCAAAATCAAACGCCAACTCGTCCGGCTTTTTACCCGAAGAGCGCGAGTGGATGGAGAACTTTATTGAGTCGGGATTTGTAGACACCTTCAGACACTGTAACCAGGAGCCGCATAATTACACGTGGTGGAGCTTTCGAGCCAATGCCCGCGCCAAAAACCTGGGCTGGCGTATTGATTATGCCATGGTAAGTAAAGAACTGGAAAGTAACATTAAACGCTGCGCTATATTGCCCGAAGCGAAACACTCTGACCATTGCCCGGTATTGCTGGAACTCGAGTTTTAACCCTTGAAGGGGAATAGGAACAATATGATTCTCCCGCAGGTCATTACTAGGCACCAGGCAATCTATTGATGGACAGGCCAGCGACAAGCATGTCGAAGATTGCCATATCGCTGCGCTTCTCGCAATACATGTAACCAACAAAGGCCACGAATACGCGGCCTTTGTTGGTTACACTCTCTCGCCGTTAGGGAGGGTTAATTATCCTTTTACACGCTCAACATAAGCGCCTGTCGCGGTATCTACTTTTACCCTGTCGCCAATGTTGATGAACAAAGGCACTTTAATTTCGGCACCGGTTTCAACAGTAGCGTTTTTCAATGCACCGCTTGAGGTATCTCCTTTTACAGCCGGCTCGGTGTAAGTTATCTCCAACTCCGCCGAACCCGGGATGTTTGCCATAATAGGCTCATCACTCTCAAATGCTACAATAACGTTCATGCCTTCTTTAAGGAATTTTACGGCAGGCCCAAATAATCTTTTAGGCACGTTATGCTGATCGTAAGTTGTATTATCCATTATCACTAACGAATCGCCATCTTCGTACAGATATTGGTAATCGTTGGTTTCAACACGTGCTATATCCACCTCTTCATCCGTACGGAAACGGTATTCAACCAATTTACCCGTTTTAACATTACGCATGCGGGCCTGGTAAAACGCACGCAGGTTACCAGGGGTGCGGTGTAAAAACTCCTCTACCTGTACCAGTTCGCCGTTAAAACGAAGAACATTACCATTTTTTACATCAGATGCTTTTGCCATAAAACTTTATAATTGAGGCGCAAAATTATATAATTGATTTGAGATTTCACACAGTAGGGGGTTAAGTATAGTTTATCTGCTATTTATAATCAGATATGCTAAGCCTGTTTGGGCAAAAGCTATATTCGTGCTCCTGGTTAGAGCATACTATCGTCAGCCGGTCTTCACTGAATTTTTGCGCCAGGTTTAAATACCAGTCTATCCCCTGGGCGTCCAGGTTAGACGTTGGCTCATCCAGCATCAGTATTGGAGAATCGGCACAAAAGGCAAGGGCCAATTTGAGCCGTTGTTTCATGCCCGACGAAAAGTATTTTACCAATTTATTACGGCTACCTGTTAAATTAAGGATATCGGCTACGGCACTTTTGTCTATGCCGGGCCTGAACTTTTTGAACTTGAAATGAAAATCTATCATCTCGTTCAAAGAAAATTCTTCGATAACTTCAAGATACGGCGCTGCAAGGCTCAGGTGATTGAATATATCCCCGGCATCAACAGTTGCGCTACCGTCTGTATATGTGATCGTTCCGGCAGATGGCACCAGGCTACCATTCAGCACCTGCAGCAAAGTGGATTTTCCTGACCCGTTTGGTCCTAAAATGGCATAGCTGCCATTAGCTTCAAAAGTATAATCTATTCCTTTGAATATCCATTCACGGTTAAAACGACGGCCAATATTTTGGAGGATAATGTTCATGTAGTTGATAGTTGATAGTTCCCGGTTCATAGATCATAGCCCTGTTGTATATTTTCAACCACGATCTATTGAGCATCAACTAACTTAACTGCTTCCGAATCCCTTCATGATACCGCGTTGGGAATTTTGTACAAAATTGATGATCTCGTCGCGTTCGATGGTAGGATTAAATTCGGCCTCGATGATATCCAAAGCTTTGGTAATGTTGTATTTTTTCAGAAAGATGATCCGGTATATCTCCTGTATCTCGTTAATTGTTTCGGCTGAAAAGCCCCTCCGCCGCAGGCCTACAGAATTAATACCGATATAGGATAAGGGCTCGCGCCCTGCCTTGGTGAAAGGCGGCACATCTTTACGCACCAGCGAGCCCCCCGATATCATGCTATGGGCGCCTATTTCAACAAACTGGTGCACAGCCGACGTCCCCCCTATAAAAGCATAATCGTAAACATTGATATGGCCTGCAAGCTGCACGCCGTTAGCTATAATTACATTATCGCCAATTACACAATCGTGCGCTACGTGGGTATAGGCCATTAAAAGGCAGTTAGTGCCAATGGTAGTTGTGTTTTTATCAAGCGCTGTACCGCGGTTTAGGGTTACGCATTCGCGGATAACCGTGTTATCGCCAACAGTAACCGTGCTTGGCTCGCCTTTGTATTTAAGATCCTGCGGCGGCGCGGATACTACAGCTCCCGGGAATATGCGGCAATTTTTACCTATTCGCGCCCCATCCATGATAACCGAGTTTGAGCCCACCCAACTGCCTTCGCCTATTTCTACATCTTTATGTATCGTTACAAATGGCTCAATTACCACGTTATCGGCAATTTTTGCCTGTGGATGTATATATGCTAAGGGCTGTATCATGCTTTATTTATATTTAACTATTTGTGCCATTAGCTCGGCTTCAACAACAATTTTTTCTCCAACCATACCAATCCCTTTCATTTGCGCAATGCCACGGCGGATAGGCGCAATCAGATCGCAACGGAATATTAACGTATCGCCAGGTAAAACCTTGTCTTTAAAACGGGCGTTTTCTATTTTCAGGAAAAGCGTTAACCAATTTTCGGGATCGGGCACGGTGTTCAATACCAGGATTCCACCCGTTTGCGCCATCGCCTCTATCTGCAAAACACCCGGCATTACAGGCGCGCCCGGGAAATGGCCTACAAAAAAAGGCTCGTTCATGGTTACCGCCTTTAAACCAACTACATGCGTTTTGGTAAGCTCTAAAATCTTGTCCACTAATAACATTGGCGGGCGGTGCGGTAATATGTTCATGATCTGAACGGTATCGTATACCGGCGTCATATTCGGGTCGTACACTTTTACGTGCTTGCGGCTACGCTCCTTTTTGATCAGGGTTTTTATTTTTTTTGCAAAGGCAACGTTTGCCGCGTGCCCTGGTCGGGCAGCCATAATGTGCCCCTTAAGCGGAACCCCTACCAACGCCAGGTCGCCGATCATATCCAGCAGCTTGTGGCGTGCGGGCTCGTTCTGGTGCCTAAGCTCAATGTTATTCAGAATCCCCTGCGGGGCAACATTGATATCTTTACGATTAAACAATTTTGCCAGGTGGGAAAGCTCTTCGTCGTCCACTTCTTTATCAACCACCACAATGGCGTTGTTAAGGTCGCCACCCTTTATCAGGTCATGCTTTACCAGCATTTCCAACTCATGTAAAAAGCAAAAAGTACGACTTGAAGCAATCTCCTTTTTAAACTCAGCAAGCGTTGAGATAGTTGCATGCTGACTACCCAATACCTGCGAGTTGTAATCAACCATGCAGGTGAAGCGGTAATCGTCATCAAGCGGCATGGCAACCATGTCAACCTTACGGTCGGGCTCGGAGTAATGAATGTTGTATGGGATATGGTAGTACTCCCTATCGGCCTCTTGCTCCTGAAAACCAGCTGCTTCAATTGCATTAATAAATTGTATAGAACTGCCATCCATAATCGGGGTTTCGGGCCCGTCCATATCAATTAACACGTTGTCTATCTCTAAACCCACTAACGCGGCCAGCACATGCTCGATAGTGCTTACACTGGCGCCGTTTTGAGTAAGCGTTGTACCCCTTGATGTATCGGTAACATTATCAACATCGGCGTCAATGATGGGCTGGCCGGGCAGGTCTACCCTGCGAAATTTATAGCCATGTTTTTCGGGAGCCGGGTTAAAGGTCATAGTAACCTTTTGGCCGGTGTGTAAACCTGTGCCCGAAACTGAAACGGGCTCCTTAATAGTTCTTTGTTTTACGTTCATTTTATGAAGGTGTTCATTGGTTCATTTGATTCAATTGTTTCTTGCAACAGTTATTCCCCTATTTGAACGGCAAACTGCTCGACAATTGAACTAATCAACATCTTTATTCTTTAGTTCTGTAATTATCTTTTCCAGTTGGTCAACTCTTTTCTCTAATTCGGGCAGCCTGCTTATAACCACATTTGAGCGCATATTATTTGCATAGCTAATTGCAGGTGAACCTGCCCATTTGCCCCCCTCCTGGGTTATGGTGCGGCTAATACCCGATTGCGCCTGAACTTGGGTGCCCTTTGCTATGCTGATATGCCCTACAACGCCCACCTGCCCGCCAAGTACTACATTTTCGGCAAGCTTGCTGCTGCCAGCCACACCCGATTGCGCCGCTATAACTGTATTTTTCCCCAGTTCTACATTGTGGGCTATTTGTACCAGGTTATCAACCTTTACTCCGCTCCGAATAATGGTTGAGCCCATTGTGGCCCTGTCTATAGTAGCGTTAGCCCCAATTTCAACGTTATCTTCAATAATAACGTTGCCTATCTGCGCAATTTTGGTGTAAGTACCATCGGCATTAGGCGAAAATCCGAAACCATCACTACCAATAATCGCCCCGGAGTGTATAACAACATTATTGCCAATTATACAGTCGAAATAAATTTTTACACCGGGGAACAAGGTTACATTACTCCCCAACTTTACGTTATCGGCAATATAGCACCCGGGATATATTTTACAGTTATGACCCATCGCTACATCCTGGCTAATATAAGCAAAAGCACCGATGTAAGGTTCTGTACCTATAGCTGCGGACGGGTGGATAAAGCAGGGCTGCTCTATCCCGGTTTTATTTAGCTTAATGGTGTTGTATTTCTCGAGCAGTAAGGTGAATGCTCCGTAGGCATTCTCTACCCGTATCAGGGTGGCATTTACCGGCGCCGTAAGTTCCTGGCTATTATTTATAATCACAACGGATGCGTTCGTTGTATACAGGTACTGCTCATATTTAGGATTAGCCAAAAATGATAAGGAACCTACGCCGCCTTCTTCTATTTTGGCCAGGTGGTTAACCGCCACAAGCGGATCGCCTTCAACTGTTCCATTTAGCATAAAGGCTATATCCTTTGCGGTAAATTGCATTTTACAAATTTAAATGTTAAAACCATAGCAACAAATTATTAATAGTGAGTCACTAAATGGCTGTTTACGGTCACTTTAACGTTAACTACTCACCAATTAACCATTCACAACTCACCATCCTATAACAGGTCTTTGGTGTAACAAAGTATATATTTTTTTACAGTTTTTGATAAAGCCTCCAGGTTTGAATTATCGCTGGCCAGTGTAATATCCTTAATACTACCGTTCTTCATTAATATATGAATGTTACCATCGCCTTTATTATAAGCATTGTTGCGTATAGTGTCGGTAAATACAAAATACGACGCCTCGTGAGCGCTGATGTTATATTTTTCTACAGCATTAGCCGTTAGTTGTTCAACAAGGGCCTCGTCGGGCTTTTCGGCGGTAATATCCACATGATATAAGCCCCGGTTTATCAGCTTATTGCAAAGGGTGGCCAACACAAAATCACCACTGCCCGCCCATATCTTTACAGCAGCCATTACATCGGTATCATCCAGCAGGGCGAAGGTTTTTAAATGCAGATCGCTTGCCATAAATTCATCCCTTGTAATAACGCCCTCTAAAAAATAACTTAAGGCTGGGGTTAACGGAAAATGAATTCCCTGCAAAGCAAGTTCGCGGCTTCGGGTAAAAATCTTACAAAGCAGCTGTTCGGCAGCTATAACGGTTTTATGCAGGTAAACCTGCCAGTACATTAACCTTCGGGCTATTAAAAATTTTTCTATCGAGTAAATACCTTTCTCTTCAACCGTTATACTGTCGTCTTTAATATTCAGCATTTTTATGATCCGGTCAGAACTGATCACCCCTTCAGATACGCCTGTAAAATAACTGTCGCGGTTCAGGTAATCCATTCTGTCCATATCCAGCTGGCTCGATACCAGTTGATGCAAAAAGTGCTTATGATACTCGCCTTTAAATATACTGATGGCCAACGACAGCCTTCCGCCAAACTCCTCGTTCAACTTATTCATCAGCAGTATAGAGATATCTTCGTGGCTTATTCCTTCTACAATAGTATGTTCTAAAGCATGCGAAAAGGGGCCGTGCCCAATATCGTGCAGTAAAATGGCAATAGTTAAGCCTTCCTTTTCGTCGGGCGATATTTCAGCCCCTTTATTGCAAAGTGTTTCTATGGCCAGGCTCATCAGATGCATGGCGCCCAAAGCATGATGGAAGCGGGTATGCAGCGCACCCGGATATACCAGGTGCGTCATTCCCAATTGCTTGATATAGCGTAAACGCTGAAAGTACGGGTGGTCTATCAGGTCGTACACCAGTTCGGTGGGAATGCTGATAAAGCCGTAAACCGGGTCGTTTATGATTTTCTTTTTATTCAAAGCAGTTGTTAAGAATACAAAAGTGTTGAATTATGACAAAACAAGCACGGTGTATTTGTTAATTAATGTTAATCCTTTGCATATTTTTACAACAAAATATACTACCCCGGGGTTATAGGGAGGTAAAATTAAATATATTATGCAGGATACCACTATTTTATGGGCCGATGACGAGATTGATCTGCTGAAACCACATGTTCTTTTCCTGAACGAAAAGGGCTACAAAGTTACCACCGTTACCAACGGTAATGATGCCATTGAGGAATTTAAGAAGCAGTACTTTGACCTGGTATTCCTGGACGAGAACATGCCGGGATTAACCGGCCTGGAAACTTTGCAGCAAATAAAAAATATAAGCAGCGATGTACCTATAGTGCTTATCACCAAAAACGAAGAAGAATATTTAATGGAGGACGCTATCGGATCGAAGATAGACGATTACCTGATAAAGCCGGTACACCCCAAGCAAATACTGCTAACGATAAAAAAACTTACTGAAAATAAACGCCTGGTTACCGAAAAAACAACTATGGCATACCAGCAGGATTTCAGGAACCTGGGCATGACCCTTAACGATAACTTAAGTTACCAGGAGTGGGTTGATGTTTACAAAAAACTGATATATTGGGAACTGGAACTGGAAACACTTGAAGATGCCGGCATGCACGAGATACTAACCCTGCAAAAAGCCGAGGCAAACGTACAGTTTTGCAAGTTTGTTGAACGTAATTACCTAAGTTGGATAAAAGACCCTGAAAACGGCCCTACTATTTCGACGCAATTATTTAAAAAGAAGGTATTCCCGAAACTGGATGGCAAAGGGCCGGTTTTTTTTATATTGATTGATAACTTAAGGTACGACCAGTTTAAAATAATTAACCCCATTATTTCGGAGTATTTCAGGCTGGAAGAAGAGGACACTTATTACAGTATATTGCCCACTGCCACACAGTACGCGCGTAACGCTATCTTTTCGGGCTTAATGCCTTTAGAGATGGAAAGCCGTTACCCGCAAATGTGGCAGAACGATGAGGACGAGGGTGGTAAAAACCTTTACGAAGCCGATTTTGTTGCCGACCAGCTTAAGCGCGTTTTACGCAAGGACATTAAACACTCCTATCATAAAATTCTGAATATTGATGAAGGCCGCGCGTTGAACGAATCGGTAAATAACCTGATGAACAACGAGCTTAATGTGGTGGTTTACAACTTTGTTGATATGCTAAGCCATGCACGCACAGATATGCAGATGATACGCGAACTGGCCAGCGACGATGCAGCTTATCGCTCATTAACGTTATCATGGTTCGAGCATTCGCCGCTATTAGACCTGCTTAAGTTTTTAGCTTCCAAGCAGGTGAGGGTGATAATCACCACAGACCATGGCACCATTCGCGTTAAAAATCCAAGTAAAATAATAGGCGATCGAAATACCAACACCAACCTGCGTTATAAACAGGGTAAAAACCTTAACTATAATGCCAAAGATGTATTTCACATACGCAACCCGCACGATGCCATGCTGCCAAGGCTGCACGTAAGTAGCAGCTTTGTATTTGCAAAAGGCGACAACTATTTTGTTTATCCTAATAACTATAACCACTTTGTGAATTTTTATAACGAAACCTTCCAGCATGGCGGGATCTCGTTGGAAGAAATGATCATCCCGATAGTTACCTACGGGCCTAAATAAAATTTAGAAGTATTAATTTCACCCCGTCATTGCGAGGAACGAAGCAATCTCCTGATATCATAACGACTATGCAAAGTTTTGAGATTGCTTCGTTCCTCGCAATGACGTTAGGGAGATGATAATTGACATGGACTTACACACCACATCCACAACAGACCTGCCTGCCACAGCGGCAGAGATATTGAAATACGCCGGCGATACACGCATCTTTCTTTTTTACGGCGAAATGGGCGCGGGTAAAACCACGCTTATCAAATCCCTTTGCGCGGCTTTGGGTGTTAAAGATGAGGTAACCAGCCCTACATTTTCGATAGTGAATGAATATGAGGGTAGTGATGGCCCGGTTTATCATTTTGATTTTTATCGCTTAAAAGATCACAACGAGGCACTGGATATGGGATACGAGGAATATTTCTACTCGGGCAATTATTGTTTTATAGAGTGGCCCGAAAAAATTGCCGACCTGGTACCTGATAGCTATACCGGCATACGGATACATATCATCAACGCGGGCTCGAGGCAACTAACGGTTGAAAACATTTCCTGATCAAACCTGTTTTTTTCGTATCTTCATCAGCCGGAAAAATAGCTATCATGAGTACAGGGAAATACAGTGGGTTCTCAAATGTTGCCAGGCAGGCAATGATGCAACCCCAGGAGTCGATGCTGGAAGTTAAAAGTAAAAAAAACAAACTTTATATTGGCATCCCCAAAGAGGTTTCTTTCCAGGAGAACCGTATCGCGCTAACCCCCTTATCGGTAGCCTTGCTTGTAAATAACGGGCACGATATACTGCTGGAGAGCAACGCGGGCCAGGCTGCCAATTTTTCTGACAATAACTACAGCGAGCAAGGCGCCCAGATAGTTTACGACACCAAAAAGGTCTACGAAGCCGATATCATCATTAAAATAGCGCCCCCTACACAGGAAGAAATTGAAATGATGAAACCCGGGCAGCTATTGATTTCGGCGCTCCAGTTATCAACCTTAAAAGCCGAGTGCCTGCATGCACTCATGAAAAAAAAGATAACCGCCCTTTGTTTTGAGCATCTCCAAGACGAAGGCGGCTCGCTAACAGTTGTGCGCGCCATGAGCGAAATAGTAGGTGCAACATCTGTGCTTATCGCTGCCGAGTACCTGAGCAATATTTTTGAAGGCAAAGGCTTAATGCTTGGCGGAATAACCGGGGTACCGCCAACCGAAATTGTGATATTGGGTGCGGGCACCGTTGGCGAGTATGCGGCGCGTACCGCTATATCGCTCGGGGCGCAGGTTAAAGTGTTCGATCCGTCCATTTACAAACTTAGGCGGCTTCAAAACAACATCGGTACAAGGATTTTTACTTCGGTTGTGCAGCCCATAGTACTCGAAAAAGCCATAACTACCTGCGATGTTGCCATTGGTGCCATTCGTGCCGACGATGGCCGCAGCCCGTGTATAGTATCTGAAGAAACCGTTAGCCGCATGAAACCAAACTCGGTTATTATTGACGTTAGTATTGACCAGGGCGGGTGTTTTGAGACATCCGAAATAACTAACCATACCCACCCGGTTTTTCGCAAATACGATGTGATCCATTACTGCGTACCAAATATAGCATCGCGTGTAGCCCGCACCGCAACCTATGCGCTCACCAACATTTTCGCCCCCATTTTACTGGATATTGGCGAACAGGGTAGCCTTAAAAACGTAATATGGCAAAAAACGGGTATCCGTAACGCGGTATACATATACCAGGGTCACCTCACAAACAAGCATATGGGCGAACGCTTCGCTATCCCAAGTAAAGACCTGGAGTTGCTGGTGGTATCAAACCATTAATAATTAGTAAAAGGCCTTATCGTTTCCGGGTGGTTTATTTCTGGCTGATACTTTTCAGGTATCTCATTGGTGTGGTGCTTATCTCCGTAATAATCAATAGCCAGCTCAACCTTACCGTTATCTTTCACTGTTACCTTAAATAACATATCGTAATCCTCTTCGTCAAGCCCGGCGAAGGGCATTTCGGCCCCAAACGCGCTTAGTAACTGCATTACTGTATTAGAATGGCCCACTACCAAAACATTATTTCCTTTAAAGTTCTTTAAAATTGTTTTGGCAAATTGTTTAATACCGGCCGTATCTGTGTTGTATACTCTCGGTAAAATTTTGGCCTTGTAAGCCAGCGGTTTTGCAGTAAGGGCTGTACGTTTATACCTGGTAACATATATCGCTTTAATGTTTTCCCGCTTTAATTCTTTGGCAAGCGCAACGGCCCGCTTTTGCCCCGCGGGGCTCAAACCTGGGTCGGGGTCGTTAACCGTATTGGCAGCTTTTTCGGCATGGCGAACTACCCATATATTGGTTTTTTGGGCTGCAGCGTTAAAGCTCGTCAGCAGTAAACAAATAAACAATAACTTAAAAAAGTTAGCCTGCCTTACTACAATTTTCATAATATGTTGTTATTTGTTTTTAACGAGTATCCCTGTAAACAAATATACCCGATTTTGATATGAAATTTTTTAGCAAAGAATATTTTAAACAGTTATGGAAAGTATTGCTGGCTACCTTTAGCGGTTTTTCGGCCGATAATGGTTTAAAGTTCAGTGCATCGCTGGCATACTATACCGTATTTTCTTTGGCACCTTTACTTTTGTTGATACTATCGCTCGCCGGTATTTTTTTAAAGGACGATAGCTACAGAAAAGATTTTTACGATCAGATACAGCATTACATAGGCAAGCAGGGAACCCTGCAATTACAAAGCACCATGAACTCGCAGGATATCACGGGTAAAAGCGGGATAGGTTTGGGAATAAGCATTGCTACTTTGCTGCTTGGTGCCAGCAGTATTTTCATAGAAATACAAGATTCGCTTAACATTATCTGGCGCGTTAAAGCTAAGCCTAAACGTGGCTGGGTAAAAATGCTTAAAAACAGGTTCCTTTCTTTTTCCTTAATAGTAAGCCTTGGTTTTTTATTGCTCGCCTCTTTGCTGGTAAATATTATAATAAGTGCTATAAGCGATAAAATAGTAGCATTATTGCCTCATTTATTGGGGAAAAGCCTTGCCGGTATAGTTGGCGAAACATTCTTATTTGCGGTTAATTTTGGCATAACCCTTATAGTTATTTCGGTATTATTCGGCATTATATTTAAAGTGCTGCCCGATGTTAAAATAAAGTGGAAGGACGTACGCTCGGGCGCTATTTTTACCGCTATATTATTTATAATCGGCCAGTATATTATAAGCCTTTATATTCAGTTTACCGCGCAAGGCTCGGTGTATGGCACAGCGGGTTCTATTATCGTAATTTTGGTGTGGATATATTATACGGCAGCAATTTTATACATAGGCGCCGAATTTACGCAGGTTTATGCCGAAGCGAGGGGCAGCCATATTGAGCCTGCCGAATATGCGGTAGTGATACAACAAACCGAGGTAGAAAGAACGACTAAAAAAATGCCGCTGCAAAACCCGCATTTAAAGGATACCCTTAAATGTGATGATGACGATGATGGCAAAAAACCCGACGGTTGTTAACCCCGTTCTAAGTTATTGATGCACTAATGGTACCTTGGTTGAAGCTTTCTGTATTTACCAAAAAATAATGTAGATTTAGCTTCCAATTCAAACCAGGTGTTAGCCGGTCTATATAAATATCCCAAGTTTAAACATGTATGGCTTACTGTCATATTAAGTTGCCTGTTCGTTTCGGCAAATGCGCAATCTTTTACCGTTGATAGTAACCGTAAAAACGTAAATATTCCCTTTAAGCTTATCCGCAATATGATGGTGATAAAGCTTAGCATAAATAATAAGGGGCCCTTCAACTTCATATTAGATACCGGCGTGGGGTTGATGGTAATTACCGAGCCTAAGCTGGTTGATTCGATAAACATAACCTCTAAACGCACCATCAAGCTTTCGGGGCTGGGCGAGGGTGATGCCTTTGAAGCCTATGTTACAGCGCCCCTGAACGTAGTGATACCGGGGCTAACCAGTAACAACGTTTCGGCGGCTATCCTAAAAACCGACTATTTTAATTTGTCGAGCTATATCGGGCTGCCGGTACACGGCTTATTGGGTTACGAGTTTTTTAACTCGCTGGGGGTTAAGATAAATTTCACCGACAGCACAATGACCGTTTGCCGGCCTAAAGACCTTAAACCATTTAAAAAAAGCCAGAAGATACCAATAACGGTTGAGGATAAAAAGCCGTACATGGAAACTATGTTAACTTTTCCGGACGGCAGTAAAGCGACGAATAAATTTATCATCGACCTGGGGGCCGGCCATCCCTTATCGCTCGAAAATATGCTGCAAAAACACGGGCTGCCTAAAAAATCTATCCCGGCCAATTTGGGTGTTGCACTAAACGGTCCTATAACAGGGTATTTAAGCCGGGTAAAGGAAGTGATGATCGCTAACTATAAGATCAAAGACGTTATTACCTCTTTCCCTGATAAAGACTATATACAAAGAAAATTCAGTGTTCCGCGCGATGGCAATATAGGTATCGGTATACTCAAAAAATTCAACCTCACGTTCGATTATACTAACAACCTGCTGTATGTTAAGAAAAATGAGAAGTATAACGATCCTTTTGAGCACGATATGAGCGGAATTGAATATTATATGGCCGGCGATAACTTTTCGCATCTGATCATCAGCAGGGTAGCGCCCGGCTCACCCGCCGACGAGATAGGTTTAATAAAAGACGATGAAATAACCTCGATCAATTTCAAGCCCATTTCAAAAATGACTTCTGAAGAGATCGATGCCTTTTTTAAAAAAACCGAGCGCAGCCTGCTGCTCGAAGTATATCATGACAAAAAGTATGATAAAGTAATTATTACCTTAAAACACCGCATTTAACTCTTTTTCGTAACTAACTTGTTGCGTTTGTATTCTCAGATATATATTCCATATTTTTAGCCGACTAATTATTTTAAACAGCAAATGAATAGAAATTTACGGGTAAATACTTACCTAAGCGTGGCCGCATTAACTATTGCAGCCTTTGCAAGCTCGTGCGCCACTAAAAAACAAGCAGACCGCACCGTTACTTTAAAAACAAGTACTACGCCCGGTGGGTCAACCGCTACAGCCACAATTGGCGCCGGTAAAAAAGAAGGCATAAAAAAATTTAGCGACCTGGTTGGGAAAACCAAAGCTGATACCGGCCTTTTTAATACCTATAAGGTTGATGGCAAGTACTACTTTGAAATACCCGATAGCCTGATAAACCGCGAAATGCTGGTGGTTACCCGTTTTGTAAAAACACCGGCAGGCCTGAAATCATTTGGGCAGCAGTATGGCGGCGAAGAAATTAACAACCAGGTATGGAAATGGGACCGCCATGATAAGCAGGTATTTATTAGGGTGCCAAGCTACTCGGTGAGGGCCGATAGCACAAGCGACATGTACCAGTCAGTCAGGAACTCAAACCTTGATGCGGTATTGGCTTCTTTCGATATTAAAGCTTTTAATAAGGATACCACCGGCGTTTTGATTGACGTTACCGACTTGTACAACGGCGATGTTGCAGCTATTGGCTTGCCCGACAATATCAAGAAGATGTATAAGATAAGCGCGCTCGACAATAGCCGTTCTTATATAGATACGGTTAAAAGTTTCCCGATAAACATCGAGGCACGCACACTAAAAACTTATCGTGCGGCTGAGTCGCCAACTGATAACAGTAATGGTGCGGTAACTTTTGAGCTAAATACATCTATGCTGCTATTGCCAAAAACGCCAATGAAAGCACGTTTGAACGACGACCGCGTAGGATTTTTTGGCCAGCGCCAAACAGATTATGGCACAGATGCACAAAAAGCCGAGGCTACCGCGTATATCCACCGGTGGAAATTGGAGCCTAAAGATGAAGCTGCTTATGCCCGTGGAGAGCTGGTTGAACCCAAAAAACAAATTGTTTATTATATAGACCCTGCTACACCCAAAAAATGGGTTCCTTATCTTATTGCCGGCATTAACGACTGGAACAAAGCTTTTGAAGCTGCCGGCTTTAAGAACGCAATTGCGGGCAAAGAGGCCCCAACCGCGAAGCAAGATCCGGAGTTTAGCACTGAAGATGCCCGCTATAGCGTGTTAAGATACTTTGCATCGGATGTACAGAACGCCTACGGCCCCCATATATCTGATCCGCGCAGCGGCGAGATACTGGAAAGCCATGTTGGCTGGTACCATAATGTAATGAGCTTGCTGCGTAATTGGTTTTTTATTCAAACAGCAGCGGTTAACCCCAACGTACGTATGGCTAAATTTACCGATGCGCAAATGGGCGAGCTTATCCGTTTTGTATCATCGCACGAAATTGGCCACACACTGGGGCTGCCGCACAACTTTGGCTCAAGCTATGCTTACCCGGTTGATTCGTTGCGATCAAAATCCTTTACCGATAAACATGGCACCGCCCCTTCGATAATGGACTACGCCCGCTTTAATTACATTGCACAGCCGGGCGATGGTGTAACACACCTTTATCCTCAAATTGGCGAATACGATCTGTGGGCGGTTAAATGGGGATATACTTATTTCCCGGGCAACAAAACATCAAAACAGGAAAAAGAGACTTTGGATATTTGGACAAAAGAAAAGGCCGGCAACCCCCTTTACTACTACGGAAGGCAAGGTACTTCTATTGATCCACGATTACAGAACGAGGATTTGGGCGACAACGCCATGAAGGCCAGCACTTATGGTATTGCTAACCTTAAACGTATACTGCCTAATATCGAAAAATGGACCTATCAGAAAGGCGAGGACTACGATGATGTGCAAACATTATATAACGAAGTTATCGGTCAGTTTAACCGTTACATAGGCCATGTTACCATGAACATTGGCGGCATGAACGAAAATTTCAAAACATATGATGAAAAGGGCCCTGTTTATGGTTTTGTAAACAAGACCCTTCAGCGTGATGCCATAGCGTTTTTAAATCAGCAGGTATTTACCACACCACGCTGGTTGATCAATAACGCCGAGTTAAGCAAGTTTGATAACGGTGTTGTGATTAGCCGCATTAAAACCCTGCAGGTAAACGCAGTTGCCAATGTATTGAACGCATCGCGCCTGGCCCGCATGTTCGATAACCAATCAAAAAATGGCGCTGCTGCTTATACGGTTGCCGATATGTTAAATGACCTGCGCTCAGGCATATTTACAAAAGGAAACCCCGACGAGTTTAAACGCAATTTGCAAAGAGGGTACATAGATAACCTGAAAAATTTATTGAATGAAGATGCCAGCAGGAGTTTCCCGGGCGCTACCGCAGCACAACTGGCTGGTATGGGCTTAACACCTATCAACATTGCCTTATCTGATATAAGGCCTATGGTGCGTGCCGAGTTAGCCAAAATAAGCACAAGCCTGCCAAAAGGCGGCGACGCTTTAACGGCAGCCCACTTTACCGATCTGCGCCTGCGCATTAAAGAAGCGCTATACCCAACCCGCCCCGTGGTGAATATTGCAGGAGCAGGAGCACCGGGCCGTTTAACTGACGATGCCCAGCAAGCAGATAACGACTGCTTCCCGCAAACAAAATAATCAGGTATAGATACCATAAAAAATGCCCCTGTAATTTGCAGGGGCATTTTTATTTATAAATCTTGCAGTGGTCGCGGTTCTATTTTAGCTGGCTGATATTATCAAAAAAAGCTGTTTGCAGGTCAAGCAATGTTTTAACACTTACCTTTTCACCATAGGTATCAAAACAAAGGAACTTCGCTCTGGCGGTATCGTTGTCCTTCCATTTCTCAAAAAAATTAAAAGTTTCAAAAAAATAATGGTTGGTGGTTACTTTGCTCTTACCACTCGTTTGCGATGCATTAAGCCTAAAGCCAATAGCATCCGCCCATTTATGCACCTTGGCATGCAGAGACCCTCTTAAGTTATCCATAGGTTAAATGTTTTTAACGTTTAACGAAAAAATCGTGCCGCAAGTTATACCCTTGGATAAATAATTTTTAACAATGGTGGATAGCTTTTGTTAATATCTGTAACAGATTATTTTATTCCCCATAGAAATTTTTTTCCACAGAAATTAAAATATGAAACCAAATGTTAATAACCCCGTACAAGAGCCTAACACTCACAAATAGATATGGAAAAAAACAGACTTTTATTAGCCACAATAGCGCTTTGCTTTTTAACATTAGGCGCATGTAAAAAATCCACCACACCCGGGCCGCAAGGCCCCAAAGGCGAAACCGGGGCAAAGGGTGCTACAGGGCCTAAAGGCGCGCAAGGCCCGCAGGGCCCAACTGGTGCAACCGGCGCTACTGGCGCTACCGGTGCAACTGGCGCAACAGGGGCTACCGGACCTGCCGGGCCACAAGGGCCTCAGGGCCCGGCAGGCGCTACCGGAGCAACAGGGCCTGCCGGAGCTACCGGTGCAACAGGGCCGGCTGGGCCGCGCGGTCCGCAGGGGCCGGCTGGCCCGGCAGGTGCAAATGGTGCGCCCGGCCAGGACGGTGCGGATGGAAACGCCAATGTGCAAAGCTTTTTACTGGTAAATAAGGGCGTTACGTTAACCGGCTTAACACGGCTTAACATACCGGCGATAACCCAGGAAGTTGTTGACCAGGGCCTGGTATTGGTTTACTTTAGGGTAACCGGCGCTACCACCGGATATTATGCATTGCCGTACAGCGAAGCCGATCGCACCATCAGCGTATCAAATTATGGCGTGGGCTACGTGGATATTAAAGCAAACTTTACAGCTACCGGTTTAGATTTCAGGGTGGTTGTAATTCCAGGCACCTCGCTTAGCACATTATCAGTCACCCATCCGGGCTTAAACGTCCGCAACTTTAATCAGGTGGCGTCCGCTTTAAGGTTAAACTAAGGCTATTGTACATTAATACGTACAGTGTACACGTAAAAATTTGTATAAAGCCCTGCAATTGCGGGGCTTTTTTTGTTATAGTGTAACAATCCTATGGTTTAGATATTAAAATATGTAACAATGCTATGATTATTAAATATATGAAATTAATTAAGTGAACATTTGCACAATAAATGTGTCTATAGGGAACTGTAACAGCCCTTTATGTTATTAAAAATTATGAAATACTTATATTTAATATTAGCGTTAGTTTGCCTGAACGCTTTTAAAGCTGCAGCCCAGGAAAGGTCGGTTAGCGGAACTATAATTGATTCTACCAAGCTATCGCTTCCGGGCAGCAACATTAAGTTACGTAATGAACTTGGCGACAGCTCTGTTACCATTGCAGATGTAAATGGCAAGTTTACCTTTCCATCGGTAAAAGGGTCTAAAATTACCCTTACCATCAGCTCTATTGGTTACGAGGGGCTTATAAGGCACTATAACCTGCCTGCCGATAACAAGCCCGTGGTGTTCAATCCTATTATATTAAAGTCGGCAACCAGGCAGTTGGGCGCGGTTACTATTGTTGGGGTTAACCCCGTAGTATTTAAAGAAGATACCGTGCAATACAGCGTATCGGCCTACAAAGTGCGCGAAAATGCCCCTATAGAAGATGTATTAAAAAAAATACCCGGTGTTGATGTAGCCACCGACGGGACAGTATCATCGCAAGGCAAGCAAATCACCAAAGTAAGGGTTAACGGTAAAGACTTTTTTGGCGGCGACGTACAAAGCGCTACCAAGAACCTGCCCGCCGATGTTATTGAAAGCGTACAAATTATTGACGATTACGGCGACCAGGCAAATCTTACCGGCGTTAAAACCGGCGAACCGGATAAGATATTGAACTTTACTATCCGCAAGGATAAAAACTACGGGTATTTTGGGCAGGCAACAGCCGGTGACGGCTCTGACCTGTTACCAAAGAACCCGGGGGTAAAAAACGAGAACCGTTATATAGGATTGGTAAACTTTTTCAAGTTTAAAGGCGACCAACAGATATCCGTTTTGGGCAACCTTAACAATACCAACGTTAACACTTTTAGTTACGGCACGCCCACAAGCGGCGGCGGAAGCGGATTTGGCGGTGGCCGCGGCGGCCGTGGAAATGCCTTGCGCGGATCCGGCAGCTCCACTACAAATGCAAGCGGTATTACTAATGCCCGCTCAATCGGTGTTAATTTCAGGGACCAATGGGGCAAGGCTTTATCCGTTTATGGCAGTTACAGCTTCAGCAACAACTCTACCTATACTAATTCAACAAATAAGCAAACCAATAGCTCCAGCAACCCAAGCGTAAGTAACCAAACCAGCCAGGAAACAAGTACGCCGACAAACCACAGGTTCAACTTTAATTTTGAGTATAAACCCGATACCTTAAATTATTTAAAGGTTACCCCAAGTTTTAGTTATAGCGGATCGGATGTTACCAGTTTTGACAATGTGGTATCAACCAGAAACGATACTACAAATCTTGCTTATACTTCAAACTCCATAAGTAATTCAACCTCACCAAATTTTGGCTTAAACGGCTTTTATAATCACCGATTTAAAGGCAGCAGGCGTAACCTTAACATAGGTTTTAACGCTAACACCAGCAAAACTTCGGCATTTGATAACCCTATATATGATTATACATCGGGCGAGCCGACCGCGCCGATAAACCAGGTAATTTATACCAATAGCCGTACAAATACCTATGGGGTCAATTTTTCGTACCAGGAGCCCCTGGGCAAAGTTTCGTTCCTTGAACTTAACTATGCATTCAATCACTCTTATACAAGCAGCGATAAAGAAACCGATACGCTCTACAACACAGCACCTGATATGTACCATAAGTACGATTTGCTGAGCAACAATTACAACTATACTTTTACTACCAACCGCTTCGGCCTGAATTATCGCATCGTCGAAAAAAAGTATAATTTAACCTTAGGTATCGGCGGGCAGCCGGCAAAGCTAGATGGTGTAAACTTACTCAACAACGTTTCTACAAGCGTATCAACGTTCAACATTATCCCTGCGGCAAGTTTCAATTATAACTTTAGCCGCAGCCAATCGTTGCGCTTTAATTATAATGGCAGCAGCAGCCAGCCCTCATTTAACCAGCTGCAGCCGGTTATAGATTTCTCGAACGCGCTGTACCCTGTGCAAGGGAACCCTAACTTGAGGCCTGAGTTTTCTAATAACGTATCTTTGCGATATAATATGTTTAGCTTTCAAACCGGCAACATATTCCTGATCGGCGCAAACTACACGCAAACCGATCATCATATCGCGCAAAATGTAATTACTTACCCGTCGCGGTTCGACCCTGCAGTTTTAGCTGCAAATCCATCGCTTATAAACTTACAGAATACGAATCTTATACAATACTTAAATACCGACGGCTATTACCAGGCCCGCGCCAACGTTTTGTATTCTAAACCGTGGAGCGAGCGCAAATACACTTTAATATTGGGCGGCCAGGTTAGCTATACCAATAACATTGGGTTTGCGCAAAGTGTAACGGCATTGAATGTAATGACCCCGATAGAGAAGAATATTGCCAAAACACTTACCATTTCGCCTCAAGTGCGTTTTAGGGTAAATGTTAACGATATTATCGACGCTGAACTTTTTTCAAGGATGTCGATAAATAAAGTGAATAATTCATTAACAACTAACGGCTTTAACGAAAACACCAACATCCGCACCTTTGATTTGGGTGTTAATGGCAAAAACTATGTGTGGAAAGATTGGACGCTAAGCTATGATTATACCAAAACATTAAATTACGGCTACTCAAGCGATTTGAAAGTTAAAAACCCTAATATTTTTAATGCTTACGTTGAACGCAGGTTCTTAAAAGATCACCGCGGCACGCTACGTTTGGCGGCATACGACTTATTTAACGAGAACACCGGTTTTTCTGTGGTACAAAACGGAAGCATAAAAACCGAATCGAATGTAAATAAGCTTGGTCGTTATTTTTTATTGTCGTTTACCTTCCGCCTGCAGAAATTCTCGGGCAAGGCACCTTCCGCCGATCAGGGCCGCGGTATGAGGGGCGGCGATGGCGGCGGCAGGCCCCGCGACGAAGCCTTTTAGACAATGCTTTATAAACGAAAGAGCCATTCCGGGAATCGGGATGGCTCTTTTTAGTTTATAAAGCTAATTAGCTTTGTATTAATACAGAATTGATCACCCGTTCAAGTTCTTCCAGATCAAACGGCTTGGCCAGGTAAGTTTCAGCGCCGGCGTGGTCTGCAAGTAACTGTATATCGCTATTGGCCGAGAAATATACCACAGGAATATTTTTTAACGCGTCTTCTTTTTTAAGGGTTTGTGTAGCAATAATACCACCCGCATCAGGTATCCAGTTATCCATCAGTATCACATCCGGCGAAACGCCTGCAACCTTTTCAGCAATATCATTACAGTCGGTAAAGGTGTGAACTTCCCAGCCTTGCTCTTCTAAAATGTAACTACAAATTGATAGAATGTCTTCATCATCGTCAAAAATGACGATCTTTTTGGTTTTATCGCTCATGGGTAAATAGATGGGTGAAGCTATCAATAAGTTTTAAAAAAAGCAAATATTTAATTAGTAGTATAAAGTTGCTTGATCAGTGTGAGTTGTTACCCTCCACAATCGGGATTTAACACCCCTTACCAAAATTCTGTAATCTAATAACACTTTTGACCGTGCGTTTAAAATTCTATAACAAACCGTGGATTATGTTATAGTAGAAATTGATTTTATCTGCGTTTATTGATTTCTTGCCAGTCTATAGTGTCATGATTTTTAAAGTATCGATATATATTATCTGGATCGATCAAATGGGGCTCTTTTTCTATCCCATGATCGTGCAACCAATTTAAATAATTCTCATGTTTTAAAAAAGCCTTTACAAGGTTTTTAGCAGGCATCAATACAAACCAACCTTCCTTGACATTTTGATAATTTATAGCGGTGTTAACACCATGAACGAATATCATTTTATTATCAGAAACGCTTAATTGTTTAACGCCCGGTATCGAAAACAGTAGAGTGTCTGTGACAGAATGTATTAACCAATATTCATTCCCAGTGGCGGGAACTACTGCCTCATAAGGCTTAATCAGTGGTATTCTCGCAAAATCAAATCCTCCTTTCTGCGTATAAAATTCATCGACATCCGGCTGCTTATCCGTGCACGCACTTTGACAAAGCATGACGCATAAAAGTACTGGTAGCTGAATTATTTTTCTTTTCATTGTTTAATGGCCTCATCGCTACCCCGCCCAGCCTTCTCTATCCAAACTTCTGAAATGTATGGCTTCGGCAAGGTGCTCTAACAATATTTCTTCGCTGCCGGCCAGGTCGGCGATGGTGCGTGCAACTTTCAGGATGCGGTCATAAGCCCTGGCAGACAGGCCCAGCTTTTCCATCGCCTTTTTCAGCAGGGTTTGGCCGGCGGTTGTTATTTTACAAATATCCCTCACCATTTGTGGGCTCATCTGCGCGTTGGCATGCAGATCTGGCCGGTTACCGAACCGCTGTAGTTGCACCTCGCGGGCTTTCATCACCCTGTCGCGTATCAGTTCGCTTTTCTCGGCCAGCCTATCGGATGATAGCTCATTAAAGTTTACCGGCGTAACCTCTACATGCAGGTCAATACGGTCCAGAAGCGGGCCGGATATCTTGCTCAGATACTTTTGAACAGTGCCCGGCGGGCAGATGCATTCCTTCTCGGGATGGTTGTAATAACCGCATGGGCACGGGTTCATACTTGCCACTAACATAAAGCTGCTTGGGTAATCCACGGTGAATTTAGCACGCGATATGGTAACCCGGCGCTCTTCCAGCGGCTGGCGCATTACCTCAAGGGCGGTACGCTTAAACTCGGGCAATTCGTCTAAAAATAAAACACCGTTGTGCGCCAGCGATATTTCGCCGGGCTGAGGGTTGCTTCCGCCGCCAACCAATGCCACATCGCTTATAGTATGGTGCGGCGAACGGAACGGCCTGGTGGTAACCAGCGCATCGGCGGCTGAAAGCTTGCCTGCAACCGAGTGGATCTTGGTGGTCTCTAACGACTCGTGCAGGCTCAGTGGCGGCAATATAGATGGCAGCCTGCGCGCAAGCATGGTTTTACCGGCGCCCGGGGGGCCTATTAGTATTACGTTATGGCCGCCTGCGGCGGCAATTTCTAAAGCGCGTTTTATATTTTCCTGTCCGCGTACTTCACTAAAGTCGCTGTCGTAGGCGGTAAGGCTGTTAAAAAACTCGTCGCGGGTATTTACCACTTCGGGCTGCAGGGTGGTATCACCATTAAAAAAATCGGCTACCTGTTTAATGTTTTCTACGCCGTAAACTTCCAGGTCGTTAACAATAGCAGCCTCGCGCGCGTTTTGTTTTGGCAGGATAAAACCCTTAAATCCTTCTTTACGTGCCTGTATCGCAATGGGTAAAGCACCTTTAATGGGTTGTAAACCACCATCAAGCGATAGCTCGCCCATGATAAGGTACTTGTCCAATTCTTCAGCCTCAATCTGGCCTGATGCGGCTAAAACACCTGTAGCAATAGTGAGATCATAAGCCGAACCCTCTTTTTTAATGTCAGCAGGCGCCATGTTAACCACCACCTGTTGGCGCGGCATTCGGTAGCCGCAGTTTTTTAGCGCCGACTCGATACGGAAGTAACTTTCTTTTACAGCTATATCAGGCAAGCCCACTATAAAATACTTGGTTCCTGCCGCAATATTCACTTCAACTGTAATGGTAATAGCCTGTATACCATAAACCGCACTTCCAAAGGTCTTAACTAACACGTGATAGGATTTTTATAAACCGAAAGATATAGAATTTATTTGAGGCCCTAATTGAAATATTGATTATTCTTCATCAACCGGCTAATGACCGGAATTTCTTGAAAAAACCTGAAAATTCCTTACTTTTTTCCGGGTAAATCCGAATTATTTATACCGCTTATCAGTGTTATCAAATCGCCCGGCGCGTTTGCCGGGTTTGGTACGAAATGATTGCGGGCCTCCCTTTTTAAAACCATTCGTTTTTTAAAAAGTTACTTATTTACAGGATGAATTTCTGCAGACAGTAAAATGCAAGATCAGCTCAAACAACAAGCTACACCCATAATGATCGGGGCCGAGGTTTTTATTGAACCCGGGCAGACCGCCGAAGAAATACACCTTTGGTTTAGCCGCCTGAAAGAGGCCGGCATGACGGTTACCCGTATCCGTTTATTTGAAACCTATATGCGCCGGCCCGACGGTAAATGGGATTTTGCTTTATTTGATGAAGCTTACAAAGCCGCCGAAAAATATGGCATCAGGGTTTATGGCAACCTTTTCCCAGCTACGGCCTTCAACGACCTGGGGGGACTAAAGTTCCCTAAGGATGAGGACCACCTGGGCGCCATTGAGCGGTATATAGAGAACGTGGTTAACCATTTTAAACAATTTAAAGCCTGTTATGGCTGGGTGCCGGTAAACGAACCCGGCGTTGGTCATTTTCCGCAAGAACAATTTGCTACCGATAAATACCGCGAGTGGAAAGCCGGGCAGGCTGCGGTTGAATATAACAGCGGGGGCTACGATCATTTTGATTTCGCCGACGAGCGTTTTCACCTGTATTACAACACCTGGTTCCTGCAATGGATAACCCACGAGATACACAAACACCACCCGGGCAGCATTATTCATGTAAACAACCATGCTATTTTTAAGAATGCCGCCGAGTACGATTTTACAAGCTGGCGCGATTTTTTGACCAGCCTTGGCGGCTCGGCGCATGCCAGCTGGCATTTCAGCTATTTCAACCGCGGGCAGTATGCCTTAGCCATTTCGGCAAACTGCCAGATCATCCGCTCGGGCGCGGGCAATATCCCCTGGTTCATGACCGAACTGCAGGGCGGCAACAATACCTATAGCGGCTTTTTATCGCTTTGCCCCACCAAAGAAGAGATATGCCAGTGGTTATGGATAGCCATCGGCAGCGAAAGCCGGGGCGCCATTTTCTGGTGCCTTAACCCACGTTCGTCTGGCATAGAAGCCGGGGAATGGGCCATGCTTAATTACCATAATGAACCGTCGGACAGATTATTGGCCGCGGCCGAGGTTATAAACACCGTAGATGAGCATATTGCCTTTTTCGAAAAGGCCACAGAGGTTGAATCCGGCGTTAATGTACTTTACACCCGCGAATCGTTGTGGATAGAAAAAACCCTGCAGATGGGTGGCAAAAGCTACGAGGGCCGGGATGAAGGCGGGGTAATGAAATCGGCCCTGGCTTATTTTGAAGCCTTGAGCGAGGCTGGTGTGCAGGCAAACTTTAAAGAGATCAGCGAGTTTGATTTTTCTAAAGATGACTACCGTGGCATGGCTATCATCTTAGCCCACCAGGTTTCTATCCCCTCAAAGTACTGGCCTTTACTAACATCATTTGTACAGAAGGGCGGAAGGCTAATTGCCGATGGCCTGACAGGATATTATGACGAGAACGCGGTTGCAACAATGCGCTTAGGTTTCCCTTTGAGGGATCTGCTGGGTGCGGATGTTATGGAATATAAAGCCATTGACAATATGGAAGAAATGGTGACAGATGGCATCGCTCTGCCGGCGTATCAATGGAAAGCGTCGTTAAAAACTACTACCGCCACACCCATCGCAAATAAGAACGGAGAGGTAACTGCCACCCGGAATAATTTTGGAGATGGCGCCGTTTACTGGCTGCCTACCCTTATTGGTCTTGGCAGCAGGATACTCGGCGAATATGATCACCTGAACCGTTTTATAGCCAAAGCGCTCGATAATGAGATGTTAACCCTGCCTTTTGTTTTTGAAGAGCCGCAACAGGGCGTATTAATGAAAGTGCTCAGCGCAGGTAAAGAGGTGGTAACCATCATCATCAATAAGGCAACTGTAAGGCGCGAGTTTAAGCTGTTGGTAAAAGATGCCTCTTTACAGCCTATTGTGATCTTCGCAAATAATGGTGGTAAAGCGGGCGGGCACCACATTAGCATACAGGCCGAAGAAACGCTGGTAATAAAATGGGTGTAACGGGTTATTTTTTTAATTTAGCCCGCTATCTGCTCCCCTTAACATGAAAAAGATTTCCCTGTTCTTGTATATTGCTGTTGCTGTTGCAATAAGCGCAAATGCTCAATCAACCAAAGCTATAATCCCGTTGGGCGGTAATGCATGGGCCACCGGGAGCGCGGTGATAACGGATGCCGGTTTAACAAACTGGAAAAGCCCTCACGATGTAACAAGCATATACCTTAGGGTTAGTGCCGCGCAAAAGCTGTCGCTGGCATTAATGCTGCGTGTACCCGCGGGTAAAAGCAAGATCAGTATAAGTATTGGTAAAAACACGGTTATAAAGCAAATAAACAATACTGTCTTCGATACATTAAACATTGGCGACGTAATGGTAAAGCCGGGTTATCTAAAGATAGACCTGAAAGGGGTTAGCAAAACAGGTGATGTTTATGCCGATGTGGCAGACCTTTTGGTTAACAATATAAACCCGGAGAATGAGCTTACTTACGTAAAAACAGGGACATCGTTTCATTTTGGGCGCAGGGGGCCTTCTGTGCATTTGCGTTACAATATCCCGCCTGAATTAAAAAAAGATGTTAAGTGGTTTTACAACGAAATAACCGTTCCGCGAAAAATGGATGTGATAGGCTCTTATTTTATGGCGGATGGTTTCAACGGGGGATATTTTGGGATGCAGGTTAACTCGGCTACCGAGCGAAGGATATTGTTTTCAGTATGGAGCCCCTTCAATACCGACGACCCCAAAAGCATCCCCGATAGCTTGAAGATAAAGCTGTTAAAAAAAGGAAAGGCCGTACACGGTGGCGAGTTTGGCGATGAAGGTTCTGGCGGCCAAAGTTACATGAACTACCCATGGGTAGCAGGCCAAACCTACGGTTTTTTACTGGGCGCCGAGCCTGACAGTTTGCACAACACCACTACTTATACGGCCTGGTTTAAAGAAGTTAGCACGGGCAACTGGCAATTGATTGCCAGTTTTGCCAGGCCAAAAACCAACAGTTATTTAAGCGGACTCTACTCGTTTGTAGAAAATTTCGAACCTGATAACGGCGACAAAGTGCGTATGGCCCTTTTTACCGGCCACTGGCTGGCCGATAGCAACGGCAAATGGCACCAATCGCCCGGGGCTACCTATACCGGCGACGAAACTGCCCGAAAAAACTATCGGAAGGACTATGCGGGCGGCTTAAAAGATGGCAAGCTTTACCTCAGGAACGGTGGTTTTTTCGATGACCTGGTTCCGCTGAATCAACATTTTATGCCGGCCACTACCACACCTCAACCGATCATCGATTTTAAAAGCCTACCCCGGTAATGCCTTTGATCTTTTGAATTTTTTTGCCGCTGCATGTTCAGCATCTTCCTGTATTCTGAAGGCCACGATCTTTGCGATCAGCTCAGTTGGCAGTGGCTCGCTGTGCGGAAACTGCACCGACCCTTTTGCCCCCTTGTATGCTGCCAGCTCGTGCTTAAACTTTGCTATGCCGCTGGCTCCCGGGTAAAAACCAACATGGCTTTCCCATCCCCCAAAATATACCAGGTTGCCATACTGTTTGTAAGCAGGCATACTATAGCTGATAATTTCTTTGGCCTGCGGGGCAGCTTTTGTGATGATCTCCCGCATTTGGCGCAGCCTTTTTTGTACACCGGCAGGAAAGCTGCCGATGTACTCGTCAACATCTTCTGGTTTTTTCATTGTGATTGAATAATAACAATTATCTTTTGCTCATATCCATAAACAGCGCGTTCCAACGGTGGCCGTCAGGGTCTGTAAACGCACAGCCATACATCCAGCCCTGAATTTCGGCAGGCGGGGCAAAAACATTGCCGCCGGCGGCTGTTACTTTACGGGCAACCTCTTCTACTTCTTCGCGGCTTTCGGCGCTGAAAGAAAAGATCACTTCGGTGCCCTTGGCGGTATCTGATATAGGGTTTTGAGTTGCTCCCTTAAATACATTTTCCACAATAAGCATCACAATAGTTTCTTTTGTTCCAACTACAAGCGGCGCCATGGTATCGCTGTTACCGGGGCCGTCTTTAAAGCCAAAACCAATAGCATTAAAAAATTCTCTCGAGCGGTTAATATCTTTTACCGGCAGGTTCATCCATAGGTCTTTTGTCATGGTGTTTCGTTTAAATGGTTAATATATTCAAATATAGGGGTGTTTTCATATCCCCATGGGGTGTAATTGCGACCAGTTAAAGGGTAAATGCGGACAAACCGCTTACCAGTTAAAGGTATATTAATGTGCCTGTATATTGATGTTATTACATGGACAATGATGAGCCGTATCAAATATTTTTTCATATTTGGCAAAACATTACCTTTAACATCGCTGCCTGTGAATATCGATCTTACAAATTGTGATAGGGAACCAATACACATACCCGGCAAAATACAATCGCATGGTTTTTTGATCGTGATTGACGGGGGGTGCATTATTCAGTATCACAGCGAGAACATATCAGATTACCTTGATGATATGCCTGCCGAATTGTTAGGCCGACACGTTAACAGCATTGAGCCCCTGATAGGCAAAAACGAACCGCCCGATTTCATCAATCAACTGATAGTGTTTGGCCGCACAAATGGCTTTGAACAAACAAATCCTTTCAATACCGATATTCAAGGCAAATTATTTCACCTTATCATCTCAGTTTCGGCCGATAAATACCTGCTGGAGTTTGAGCCTGCACGTTCTGACAGCAGGACTGATGTGCATAAAATGATAGGGCGTTCCATATCAGAAATGCTTGCCGATAAAAGTCTGCAAAACCTTTTAAATAACAGCGCGGCACAGGTTAAAAGCATTATTGGTTACGATAGGGTGATGATATATCGCTTTGCCGAAGATGGGCATGGCGAAGTAATTGCAGAGGCCAGGAACCCGGACCTGCAATCGTGGCTGGGCCTGCACTATCCCGCATCTGATATCCCTAAGCAGGCACGCGAACTTTACAAGCATAACTTAACCCGCTTAATTGCGAATGTAAACACAGAGGCAACCGGTATTTTAACATCGGCAGATAATGATGTGCCGCTGGATATGACAAACGCGCAATTGCGCGCGGTATCGCCCATCCATATCCAGTACCTTAAAAACATGGGGGTCGATTCGAGTTTTAGCATCTCGCTGCTCTATAAAAAAGAGCTGTGGGGATTAATAGCATGTCATAATTATTCGCCGCGCTTTATTGATTACCGCTCCCGCGAATCGGCAAAGCTCATTGGTCAGATACTATCATCCGCGCTGGAATTCAGGCAGGACGAAGAAAACCAGCAGCTGCAGGAACGCTATAAGAGCGCGGTTGACCAACTAAGCCGGCTAATGCTGAAGGATAATAATATTGAGTATGCCTTAACCGGGCACAATGTTACCCTTTTAAACACTGTAGATGCAACAGGCGCCGTGCTGATCTTTGAGAATAGTGTTACGAAGCTGGGCATAACCCCAACGGATACTCAAATAAGCGGGCTTGTACACTGGCTAAAAAACAACGTTGCTGAAACTTTTTATTACACCAGCAAGCTTCCTTCGGAGTTTGCCGAAGCCGCCCTTTACCGCGATGTGGCATCGGGCATTATGGTTAGTATGCTGTCGCGCGAGTTGGGCGAATATGTAATTTGGTTCAAACCCGAGCTTCGGCAAACCATCACCTGGGCCGGAAACCCCGAAAAACCTGTGGAAGTAAATGCTGATGGCATATCGCATATATCGCCGCGCCATTCTTTCGAAGCCTGGTCGCAAACGGTATCAGGCACCTCAAAAAAATGGACTAATGAAGAGATTAAGTCCGCGGTTCGCTTACGAAGCGAGATCACTTATGCTATCAATCAAAAAGCCGGTGCTATCCGCCTGCTAAATGAGAAGTTAAAGCAAGCATACGAAGAACTGGATACCTTCAGTTTCACCATATCGCACGATCTTAAAAACCCAATATCGATCATTAAAAGCTTTACACAAATTTTGCTTAGGGATGCTGATATGAAGCCGCAGACTGTAAAAATATTGGAACGCATAAATAAGGGCACAGATAAAATGAACAATATGATCAACGAGGTGCTTGATTATTCGCGCATCGGCCGGTCGGAGTTAGTTCTGTCAGAGGTAGACCCTGCGCAAATGATAAACGATACGGTGCGAGATCTGCTTTTGATATACAATCTTGACGAAGGCAGTATAAATATTGGCAATACCCCTAAAATACAGGGCGACCCGGTGATGCTTTCGCAAGTTTTTTCTAATATCATCAGCAACGCGGTAAAATACTCAACAATGGCCCGGCCCCAGCGGGTAAGTATCGCGGGTATAGAAAACGACGAAGAAGTGATCTACACCATAAGCGATAATGGGCTGGGTATAGATATAAAGCAGCTGCCCCGCATATTTGAGCTGTTTCACCGTACAGATAATGTGGGCGATATAGAAGGCACTGGCGTTGGGCTTGCTATTGTAAAACGTATTGTAGAGAAGCACCGCGGTAAAATATGGGTTGACAGCGAGCCGGGTAAGGGCTCTACCTTTACCATCGCGTTTAAAAAACAGGTGCTTTATTAAACCAATAATAAAATTTTGAAAAAGTTTCGTTAGCGGCGGCTGTTACCACAGCTTCCTGCTCGGGGGTGTGGCACTGGGTGTCAAGCACTTTCTTAAAGGAGGCCCACATCTCATCCGTTTTATCACCATAGCCGGAGAAAAACGACAGCCCCATATCCGTCCCTAACTGCTGTTGTATCATTTTACTAATTATCTTTCCGCCAAGGGATGAGCCTTCAATAACATATAAAGCGCCAAGCGCTTGTAACTGGCTATGTATGGCCGGCAAATTATACCCCGTTGCTATTGCAGGCACTGTGCCTCCTAATATCAAAATATCATTGGCAATAGCCTGTGTTTTGCGCCGTTCTGTACCATCGGCTAAGCTCTTGTCATCAATAGCATTATCCATCAACATTTCCAAACCGCCAAAATAACCGTAGAAAAGCTGCAAAAGCGTAATGTACTCCGAAACCGACCGAATAGCTCTTAACTGCCCAATAAGCGCTTTTTCCAATGCCTGGTGATTGTGTTTTGTTTCTTCTTTCAATTTATCTGACAGCATAGGCTTTTGTTAATTTAACGCTCACGCATTTAACCTGGCAAATTGCTGAGCTATGACCCTTCTTCCGAACCTTTGGTGGTGTTGGCGACTCCATTAAAGGTATAATTATTTTGTGAGGCTTTAACCTAGGCAGCCTTAAGTAGGTATAAACATTAATAATAGCATATTTTGTTTTTATAATATGGTTAACTGTACCGCTGCTCAAAATGTTTAAATACTTGATAAATACATTTATAATATATATTATTGTGTATTATTGACACAATAAGATGTAACTGTGTTATAGTAAACCAATTAAGCCATATAGGCGCATACGCCTTGCTGGAACCGCTTTAACCCTGAAAAGTGTTTTTATGAGAAGAAATTACCTGTTGCTTTTGGCATTATTGCCATACTGTGCATCGGCACAAACAAAAAGATGGACTGAAACAAAAACAGGCACCATTGCCCTGGTAACCAACAAAGGCGGCCAAAGCCTGGGTTACTCTACCGTGTCGGGTGTTAAAATACTTACCGTTGATGGGTTGGCATTTAAAGACCTGAACAAAAACGGCAAACTGGATAAGTATGAAGACTGGCGCTTGCCGGTTGATGTGCGTGCCAAAGACCTTGCTTCGAAAATGAGCGTTGAACAAATTGCGGGGCTGATGCTTTACAGCCGCCATCAAATGATCCCCAGCATCCCTGTTGGGCCGTTTGCGGGTACTTATAACGGAAAAAAGCTGGAGGAAAGCGGCGCAAACCCATATGACCTCTCTGATCAGCAGAAACAGTTTTTAGCGAATGACAACGTACGCCACGTGCTTGTTACCTCGGTGCAAAGCCCTGAAGTTGCCGCAAGGTGGAGCAACAACGTGCAGGCCTTTGTAGAGGGTATTGGTATGGGTATCCCGGCTAATAACAGCTCGGACCCGAGGCACGGCACCGTAGCCAATGCCGAATTTAATGCAGGGGCAGGGGGCAATATCTCTATGTGGCCCGGTTCGCTGGGCATGGCCGCTACCTTTGACCCATCAGTGACGCAAAACTTTGGGCACATTGCCGCGCAGGAGTACAGGGCGCTGGGCATTGCAACCGCGTTATCGCCGCAGGTTGATATAGCTACCGACCCGCGCTGGAACCGCGTAAGCGGAACCTTTGGCGAAGACCCGCAGTTGGCCGCGGATATGGCACGCGCATATATAGATGGCTTCCAAACCTCAACAGGTGCTAAAGAAATTGCCAACGGATGGGGATATAACAGCGTTAATGCTATGGTAAAACACTGGCCTGGCGGCGGCGCAGGCGAAGGCGGCCGCGACGCCCATTACGGGTTTGGCAAATATGCCGTTTACCCAGGTAACAATTTCAATGAAGCGATGATACCCTTTACACAAGGCGCCTTTAAGCTTTCGGGCAAAACCGGGATGGCAGCGGCGGTGATGCCTTATTATACCATCAGCTTTAACCAGGATACCAAAAACCACGAAAACGTGGCCAACAATTACAACAAATACATAATTACCGACCTGCTGCGCAATAAATATCATTACGACGGCGTGGTTTGTACCGACTGGCTGGTAACCGGCGACGAAACGGTTATCAATAGCTTTTTGTCGGGTAAATCATGGGGGATGGAAAAGGCTACCGTTGCCGGGCGTCACTACAAGATACTGATGGCCGGGGTTGACCAGTTTGGTGGCAACAACGATATGGTACCTGTATTAGATGCGTACAAAATGGGCGTAAAAGAACACGGCGAGGCATTTATGCGCGCCCGTTTCGAGCAATCGGCTGTGCGTTTATTACGTGGAAGTTTCCGTACAGGATTATTTGAGAACCCATACCTCGACGTGGAAACAACAAAGAAAACGGTAGGTAATCCGGAATTTATGAGGGCGGGTTACGAGGCGCAGCTAAAGTCGATTGTGATGCTCAAAAACAAGGGCAATGTATTGCCGTTGCCAACCGGCAAAACCGTTTATGTGCCTAAAAAATTCACCCCTGCAGGAAAAAACTTTTTGGGGATGCCGACACCTGAAAAGCTGGAATACCCGGTGAATATAGAAACGGTTAAAAAATACTTTAAAGTAACCGATAACCCGGACGAGGCAGATTACGCGCTGGTATTTATAAGCAGCCCTATCGGCCACGGTGGCTACAGCGAAGATGACGCAAAAAGCGGGGGCAATGGTTATTTGCCGATTTCTTTACAATATGAAAAGTACACTGCCGAAACCGCGCGCGACACCAGTATTGCGGGTGGAGATCCGCTCGAAAAATTCACCAACCGCAGTTATAAAGGCAAATCCGAAACGTCAACCAACGTAACCGATATGGCTATGGTTAATGATACCTACGCCAAAATGAAGGGCAAGCCGGTTATAGTTTCAGTGAACCTGAAAAACCCAATGGTATTTGCCGAGATCGAAAAACAAGCTAACGCGATAATTGCCGATTTTGATGTGCAGGGCCAAGCCAGTCTGGATATTATTACCGGCAAGGCAGAACCATCTGCGTTACTGCCGCTGCAAATGCCATTGGATATGAAGGTAGTAGAAGCACAATACGAGGATGTACCGCACGATATGAAATGTTATACTGATTCGGAGGGCCATACGTACGATTTTGGCTACGGCTTAAATTGGAAAGGGATCATTAAAGACAGCCGCACGTCAAAGTATAGCAAACCCGCTGCAAAACCGTAAATTCGATAATTACATAGTTTAAGGACTTTTAAAGTTATCAAATCTTAATTACACAATTATATGAAACGCTTCCTTACTTTATCAGCCTTATTGTTAAGCGCCTGCTTTGCCAACGCGCAAACTGCTTTTAACGTAGTGCAAACCGATGCAGGTAAAATATCAGGCACCCTTAGCGGGGATAAAAGCGTTCATATATTTAAGGGCATTCCGTTTGCCGCCCCGCCTGTTGGCGAGCTGCGCTGGAAGGCGCCACAGCCGGTAACACCCTGGGCGGGAGTAAAAGATTGCACCCAATTTGCCAAAAGCCCCATGCAGGGCAAGCCCAACGAGTTTGGCGTTTACACCCGCGAGTTTTTGATAAAAGACGAACCGCTTAGCGAAGACTGCCTGTATCTGAACGTGTGGACCGGCGCAAAAACAGCTGCAGAAAGGCGTCCTGTAATGGTGTGGATCTACGGCGGTGGTTTTGTAAGCGGGGGCACTAACGTACCTATTTACGATGGCGAAGCGCTGGCCAAAAAAGGCATTATACTGGTGAGCATCCCATACCGCGTGGGGATATTGGGTTTTTTTGCACATCCTGAACTGACCAAAGAATCGCCCAACCATACCTCGGGCAATTATGGATTGAGGGACTTGCTGGCGGCTTTAAAATGGATAAAAACAAATATAGCAGCGTTTGGCGGCGACCCAAACAATGTAACTATCGCGGGGCAGTCGGCAGGATCAATGGCGGTAAATAGTTTGGTGGCATCGCCGTTAGGCAAAGGGCTGTTTCAAAAGGCCGTTGCCGAAAGTGGTGCCAACTTCCTGGCCGGGCCATTTGGCGGCGCTGATTTACCCAGGGCAGAACGTAGCGGTGTAGAAACAGCCAAAAGAGTTGGTGCATCCTCATTGGCGGAGTTAAGGAAACTGCCGGCCGAAGCTCTATTAAAGCAGTTCGGCGGTGGCCCTATTATTGACGGGTACGTACTGCCGCAAAGTATCGGCGCTATTTTCGCGGCGAATAAAGAGAACCAGGTGCCGGTATTAACCGGTTGGAACGCTGACGATGCCTTTATCGGCAGGCTGCAAAACGCCACGGATTATAAGGTGGAAGCTAGAAAACGATATGGCGCAAAAGCCGAAGAGTTCTTTAAGCTTTTCCCGGCGGCGACTGATGCCGAAGCAGAAGCATCACAGATCGCCATCTCCCGCGATCAAACCTTCGGAATACAAAACTACACCTGGGCAAAAGTTCAAAGCGCCAAAGGCAAGGCAAAAGTTTACCTGTACCGCTTTACCCGCCGCCTGCCCGCAACCACAGACTTTAAAAAGTACGGCGCGTTCCACACCGGTGAGGTAGCTTATGTATTTAATAACTTAAAATTTTTGAACCGCCCGTTCGAGCCGGTGGATCATCAACTGGCTGATGTGATATCGTCGTACTGGGTAAACTTTGTTAAAACCGGTAACCCAAATGGCAGCGGACTTCCAGCGTGGCCGGCGTTCAACCCCACCACAAACCAGGTAATGATATTAGGCGAAAAGCCGGCAGCTACCACCTTACCTGATAAAGCTGCATTGGAATTTATGGTAAGGGATGCGATGAAAAGATGATTCAACTTTTCTATCGAAGATTGCCACGCTATCGCTCGCAATGACGGTTTGGAGATTGATGTCGTATCATTACAAATCGTATCTTTAAAGATAAACCTGTAACATTCCCCATGAGATCACTATTCACCGCTCCGGCTTTATTGGTATGCTTTTTATGTAAAACGGCTGTATCACAAAGTATAAATCCTGATATCCTAAATAAGAAATGGGCGGCGCAGTGGATCTCGGTACCTAATGAGCCCAATAAGGAATACGGCGTTTATCACTTCCGCAAAAATATCGGCCTGCCTACCCGGCCCGCAAAATTTGTGATACATGTATCGGCAGATAACCGCTACAAACTGTATGTGAACCAAAAGCTGGTATCTATGGGGCCCGCCCGCGGCGATACCTATTACTGGAACTACGAAACCATTGATATAGCGCCTTATTTAGACGCCGGCAAAAACACAGTTGCTGCATTGATTTGGAACGAAGGCGATGAACGTGCCGAAGCGCAGATCAGTGAGCGTACCGCGTTTATTTTACAGGGTGATACCCATATTGAGGAAGTGCTAAACACCAACAACACCTGGAAATGTATCCGCAATAATGCTTACAAGCCTTTAACAGGTGTGGGGTATTCAACGTACTACGTTGCCGGCCCCGGCGAAATGGTGGATATGCATCAAACCCTAAAAAACTGGACGGCCCAAAACTTTAACGATAACCAATGGCTGCAAGCGCAACGCATAGATAACGGTAACCCCAAAGGCACTACCAACGGTTTCGGCTGGATGCTGGTACCATCGGCTATACCGCAAATGGAACTGAAAACGCAGCGGCTGGCATCTTTGCGCAGGGCTACAGGCTTTACCGCCCCGGCAGGCTTTCCGCAGGTAAAAACCACGGTAACTATCCCTGCAAATACCAAAGCCGCCATGCTGCTTGATCAATCTTTCCTGACCAATGCTTACTTAACCCTGAACATGAGCGGCGGTGATAAAGCGGGCATATCTTTCACCTATTGCGAATCGCCGATGGTGAATGTGGGTAATACTTATCAAATGGTAAAACCAAACCGAAACGAAATTGATGGCTACAAATTTGTTGGCCGCAAGGATAGTATTACTGCCGATGGTTCGGCAGATCAAAACTTCACTACACTGGCTTTCCGAACGTTCAGGTATATCCTGGTGAATATCACCACTAAAGATGAACCACTAATTATCAACGATATTTACGGAACATTTACCGGGTATCCGTTTAAAATGAATGCCAAACTGCAAACAGGCAATGCCGAAAACCAGCAGATACTGGATATTGGCTGGCGTACTGCCCGCTTGTGCGCCGTGGAAACTTACTTTGATTGCCCGTACTACGAGCAGTTGCAATACATTGGCGATGGCCGCATCCAGGCCATGATATCGTACTACAACGCAGGCGACGACCGCCTTGCACGTAATGCGCTGAACCTGATAGATCACTCGCGCATTGCCGAGGGTATTACGCTGAGCAGGCATCCATCTTATAGTCCGCAGATAATTTCTACATTCTCGCTCTGGTACATCAGCATGCTGCACGATTACTGGATGTACCGTAACGATGCCGCATTTGTAAAAGAAAAACTGGAAGGCGCGCGCCAGGTACTCGCCTTTTTCGGCAAATACCAGCAGGCCGACGGCTTGTTAAAAAACCCGCCTTACTGGACTTTCGTCGACTGGATAGATACCAAAGGCTGGGATTTCGGCCAGCCGCCGAAGGATAAGGACGGCAACTCGGCCATACTGGATATGCAGCTATTGCTTACCTACCGGCAGGCCGCCGAAATGGAAGCCAAACTGGGCATGCCGGTTTACGCGCAGCAATACAGCGCAAAAGCAGCACAATTAAAGCTATCCATCAACAAAAAATACTGGGATGCCGCTAAAGGCCTGTATGCCGATACCAAGGATAAAAGCACCTTTTCGCAGCACGCCAATGCGCTGGCCATTTTAAGCGGGGCAGTAAGCGGCCCGGCCACAACGGCGCTGGCAAAAAAATTAGAGCGCGATACCAGCCTGGTGCAATCAACCATTTATTTTAAGTACTATGTGCACCAGGCCATGGTTAAAGGCGGTTTGGGTAACGATTATATCAATTGGCTGGATGTTTGGCGCAATAATATTAAAATGGGCCTAACTACCTGGGCCGAAATATCCGACCTGGAACACAACCGATCGGATTGCCATGCCTGGGGCGCCAGTCCTAACATCGAGTTTTTCCGCACGGTGTTGGGGATCGATAGCTATGCGCCGGGCTTTAGTAAAATACGAGTAGAACCACATTTAGGTAAAATGGAAAACGCATCAGGCGAGATCCCGCACCCCAACGGCAAGGTCGCGTTAAGCTATGTTAAAACCGGCGCTAAATGGAATATCAGCATCAATCTGCCCATAAAAACGGATGGTGTGTTGGTTTGGAAGGGGAAAAGTTATCCGTTAAAAGGCGGGGTAAATAAATTTGCGATTTAATTCCCAACCCGTCATTGCGAGGTACGAAGCAATCTCAAAAATATGCATAAACGCCCGGCATTCGCTATTGCCTATCGGGAGATTGCTTCGTACCTCGCAATGACGCACCTATTCCATCGCTTCAATGTCACAAAACCGAATTAATAAAACCCTGCTGACCTAACCGGGTTAGTACTATAACGTATTCGCAGATAAAATAACGCCTGAATTACATTTATGTAATTCGTTTACCGTTTATTTGGCGTTAATATTATAGCTAAATAATACCTATTTATTATTTAAAATGTGATATTTACAGGCGCAATACCTGTATACTCGTTTCAACACATTATCACCGGTTACATGAAAACTACACCATCCAATCTAAAAATTCTTTCCATTGATATCGGTGGCTCAAGTATTAAGGCTACAATATTGAACAGTAAGGGCGACCTTACTATGGATTATAAAAAGATAGCCACCCCCAATCCTGCCAATCCCGCTAACGTTGTTAAGGCTATCAATACTTTGGTGAAAGATTTCCCGGCTTACGATAAAATATCCGTGGGTTTCCCTGGCTACGTACGCAACAGCGTTGTAAAAACCGCGCCAAACCTGGGCAACGATTTTTGGAAAGGCGTTGATCTTAGAAAGCTGCTGCAGGATGATCTGGGCAAAGACACGCAGGTGGTTAACGATGCCGACATGCAGGGCCTTGGCGTAGTGAGCGGCAAAGGGCTGGAGATGGTAATTACCCTTGGCACAGGCTTTGGCACCGCCCTGTTAATGGATGGGCATTTGCTGCCTCATTTAGAAGTATCGCACCACCCGGTATCGAAGGGCCGCGATTACGACCAGTACATTGGCGATAAAGCGCTTGATGAGATCGGCGAAAAAAAATGGAACCGCCGCATGAAGAAGGTTTTTAAAATATTAAAAACTGTATTTAATTACGACTATTTATATATAGGAGGCGGTAACTCTGACCTGCTTGATTTTAAGCTGGATAAAAACATGAAAATAGTAACCAATGCCGATGGCATTAAAGGCGGGGCGAAATTGTGGCAGGAGGATAAACACCCGGTTACACATACAGCTATGGCAACCCCAACAAAATAATCATCTTTCTTTTTTTACGCACAACAATGGAAAAACAAAACAAAGAACTGGAACAATTAGCAATAGATACCGTAAGGATACTTTCGGCAGATGCAGTACAAAAGGCAAATTCGGGCCATCCCGGCACGGCAATGGCTTTGGCGCCAATGGGCCATGTACTTTGGACCAAGTTTTTAAATTATAACCCAAAAAACCCTGATTTTGCTAACCGCGACAGGTTCATCCTTTCGGCAGGGCACGCATGTATCTTACAATATAATTTTTTGTATCTAACGGGATACGATCTTTCTTTGGATGATATTAAAAATTTTCGCCAGTTAAACAGCAAAACAGCAGGCCATCCAGAGTATGGTTTGGCGCCGGGTGTTGATGTAACTACCGGCCCGCTTGGCCAGGGCTTTGCCAACGGTGTTGGTTTTGCTATAGCTCAAAAGCATTTAGCCGCGCGTTATAACAAGCCGGGATTCGATCTGTTCAACTACAATATTTACTCGATAGTGAGTGATGGTGATATGATGGAAGGTATAACCTCTGAAGCGGCTTCGCTTGCAGGCCACCTGGAATTAGGTAACCTGATCTATCTGTATGATGATAACCACATTTCTATCGAAGGCAGTACCGATATAGCCTTTAACGAAGATGTAAGCGCGCGTTTCCGTGCATACGGATGGCATGTGCAGGACCTGCCCGATGTTAACGATACCCACGCATTAGAGCTGGCGCTGATCAACGCGAAATCTGAATCGCAAAAACCATCATTGATCCGCGTTCGTTCGCTGATAGCTTATGGTAGCCCTAACAAATCGGGCACTGCCGGTTCGCATGGCTCGCCGCTTGGTGCCGATGAGATAAAACTGGTGAAAGAATTCTTTGGCTTCGATCCTGAGAAATCATTCGATGTCCCTGCCGAAGTATTAAAATATTACAACGAAAAGGGCGCACGTGGCGAAAAAACCGAAGCAAAATGGAACGAGCTTTTTGCAAAATACAAGGAGAAATTCCCTGAGCTGGCTGCCGAATACGAAACCGCATTTGCAGGCGACCTGCCAAAAGGCTGGGCCGATAAACTGCCGGTGTTTAAAGGATCCGACCCTAAAATGGCAACCCGCCAGGCATCGGGCAAGGTATTGAATGCGATTGCCGCAAGCCTTCCAAACTTATTAGGCGGCGCCGCCGACTTAGCCCCATCGACCGAAACTAACCTGAAAGAGTTTGACTCTTTCACTTCCGAAAACAGGGGCGGCCGCAATTTCCACTTTGGCATTCGCGAGCATGCCATGGGCGCAATTTTAAATGGTATGGCTTTAACAAAAGGCCTGCTGCCGTTTGGCGCAACCTTCCTGCAATTTGCCGATTATATGCGCCCGCCTATCCGCTTGGCGGCCATTATGAAGATAAGCCCGATATTTGTTTATACGCACGATAGTATCGGCTTAGGCGAAGACGGAACAACCCACCAGCCGGTAGAGCATTTATCGTCGTTACGTGCTATTCCTAATGTTACCGTTATACGCCCGGCTGATGCAAACGAAAGCGCTTTTGCATGGAAGGTAGCTATCGAGAAAAAAGGCGGCCCAACTGTATTGGTATTTACTCGCCAGGGGTTACCTATACTCGATCAGGACAAATACGGCAAAGCTGCCGACCTGGAAAAAGGCGCTTACGTTGTATCTAAAGAGAGCAAAAACCCCGACCTGATATTAATGGCAACCGGATCTGAAGTAGCACTGGTGTTACAGGCACAGGAAAAACTGGAGGCTGAGGGTATTTCAACCCGTGTGGTAAGTATGCCGTCGTGGGAGCTGTTCGAAGCTCAAAGCGCTGATTACAAAGAAAGCGTACTGCCCAAGGCAAGCCGCAAGCGTTTGGCTGTTGAAATGGCATCGCCAATGGGCTGGCATAAATACACTACCGACGAAGGCGATATGCTGGGCATGACCACCTTTGGCGAAAGCGCCCCAGCAGACGATCTGTACAAACACTTCGGCTTCACTGTAGATAATGTAGTTAAAAGGGCGAAAGCGATTTTATAGATATGAGATATCAGATATGAGATTTGAGATAAAAAGCCGGTTTGAGTCTAATATCTCACATCTCATATCTCAAATCTAAAGGAATGAGTTTAATCAGTACCCTTAAATGGTCGTCAGAGATCATTAACCCGGGCGGTAAGCAAAAGGTGGCGCAGCAAATTGCCGCGATGGTGAAGGACGGCGATGTGCTTGGCGTAGGGTCGGGCTCTACGGTTTATATGGCTTTACTGGCCATTGCCGAAAGGATAAAGGCCGAAGGGTTAAATATATTGGCTATCCCAACATCTTTAGAAATATCGATGTTTTGCAGCCAGCTGGGCGTACCCTTAACCACTTTGTTTGAGCACACCCCCGATTGGCTTTTTGACGGTGCCGATGAGGTTGATCCCAATCGTTGGCTGATAAAAGGCCGGGGCGGGGCGATGTTCAAAGAGAAACTATTGATAAGGAGCAGTCCGCTTAATTATATTATTGTTGACGATAGCAAACTGGTACCAAAGTTGGGGACTAATTTCCCGGTGCCCGTTGAGGTGTTTCCGCAGGCATTGCTGCATGTAGAAAGTGAGCTTAAGAAACTTGGAGCCAACAGCGTTGTACTAAGGCCTGCAAAAGGTAAGGACGGCCCAATAGTTACAGAAAATAACAACCTGATCTTCGACTGCCGATTTGATGAAATCACGGACACCTTGGAACGGGGGATAAAAGCCATAACCGGTGTAATAGAAAGCGGCCTTTTTATTGGTTACGACCTGCACATCCTGACGGCCGAAAACAACTGATTATTGTGACTTAAACCTAACATAATAAGGAGATTTGGATTATACTATCAGCAGCTCAAAAGCTGACATTTGTGCATCAAAAAATATTAAATAAATAAGGATTACAAACAACATACATTATCATGGCAAACAACGTAAAACAAATACATGATTTCGGCCAAAGCATCTGGCTTGATTTTATTGACCGCGATATCATCAAATCGGGTAAACTACAAAAACTGATCGACGAGGACGGGATAAGAGGTGTAACGTCAAACCCCGCGATATTTGAAAAAGCCATAAGCGGCAGTTCCGACTATGACGAAGATATAAAAACACTGGGTGCAACCGCCAAAACCACCGAGGAGCTTTTCTTTGGTTTAGCAATAAAAGACATCCAGGCGGCGGCCGATCTTTTTAACCCCTTATATAACGAAGGAGTTGTTGGAGCCGATGGATATGTTAGTTTGGAGGTTTCTCCGTTTTTAGCGTTAGACGCCGAAGGCACAGCAAAGCAAGCCGAAGAGCTTTGGAAAAAGGTTGACAGAAAGAACGTAATGATCAAAATTCCGGGAACAAAACCGGGGTTAAAAGCCATCCGCGAGTCTATCGCCAAAGGCATCAACATCAACGTTACTTTACTTTTTGGTTTAGAACGTTACGAAGAAGTTACCGAAGCTTACATAGCGGGTTTAGAAGACCATTTAGCTGCCGGCCACAATATAGAACACATCTCATCAGTAGCAAGCTTCTTCTTGAGCCGTATTGATGTTGTTGTTGACCCGTTATTACAGGAAAAGGGCGAGAACGGCCTGGTTGGCGAAGTGGCTATCGCGTCTGCGAAAAAAGCGTACGAAATTTACAAACGCGTATTCAGCAGCGAGCGTTGGAAAGCGCTGGAAGCTAAAGGTGGTAAACCACAGCGTTTGCTTTGGGCAAGTACCGGCAGCAAAAACCCTGCGTTTAAAGATACCAAATACGTTGAGGCGCTTATTGGGCCCGAAACTGTTGATACCGTTCCGCTGGAAACCATCGACGCTTTCCGCGATCACGGCATTGCAGCAGATACGTTGATGTTAGGTTTAGACCAGGCTACCGAAACTTTGGGCAGGTTAAAAGCCCTGGGCATCGATTTAGATAAAATTACCCAGGACCTGGAAGACGAAGGCATCGAAAAATTTAATAAGCCGTTTGAAAAACTGCTGAAAGCTATCGAGGAACAGAAAAATAAGTCATAAGCTGCGCTGATGAAAAACTCAGATCTGAAGATCCTTTTTTTTGACGTTGGCGGTATTTTGCTTTCCAACGGATGGGGGCACGAGTCGCGCCGGGAGGCAGCCAAAAGATTTGGGCTGGATTACGACGAGGTGAACGCGCTGCACAATTTCATATTTAATGTATATGAGATCGGCAGTATCACGCTGGATGAATATCTTGATACCGTAATTTTTAACCACCCGCGAGATTTTGTACGGGAAGACTTCAAGGAGTTTATTTACGCGCAATCGGTTGAGCTGCCTGATATGCTTAAATGGCTAAAGGAATGGAAAAAAAATTGCGGCTTTCGTATCATATCCATTAATAACGAAGGCAAGGAGCTGAATGATTACCGGGTGCAGAAGTTTAAGCTGCACGAATGCTTTGATGCCTTTATATCATCGTGCGAAGTAAAAATGCGCAAACCCGATCCGGGCATTTGGCAGCTGGCCATGGGTATTGCCCAGGCATCGCCAAAGCAATGTGTTTATTTCGACGACCGCATAATGTTTGTGCGCACAGCCGAAAAGCTGGGCATTCGCTCGTTCCAGCATACCGACTTTGAAACCACCAAAAAAATATTAAACGACCTTAAGAAAGAAAAACTCAATTAACATGAGCAATACAACAAATAAATATGCTTTTGGCATGATAGGTTTAGGCGTAATGGGCCGCAGCCTTTTGCTAAACATGGCCGACCATGGCTTTGCCGTAGCGGGCCATGATAAAGACGCAGGCAAGGTAGATTCGCTGAACACCGAAGGTGGCGACCTTGAAGTTAAAGGCTTTTTAGACGTAAAGGAATTTATACAAAGCCTTACCACACCGCGCGCCATTATGATGCTGGTACCTGCCGGCAAACCTGTAGATAGTGTAATTGTAGAGCTTTCCCCGCTTTTAGATAAGGGCGATATTTTAATTGACGGTGGCAATTCGCACTTTACCGATACCAACCGCCGTGTTGAAGAACTGGAGGCCAAAGGCCTGCACTTTTTTGGGATGGGCGTATCGGGTGGCGAAGAAGGCGCACGCCGCGGCCCAAGCATGATGCCGGGCGGCGATAAGGATGCCTATAACGTAATGAAACCGATATTTGAAGCCATCGCGGCAAAAGTAGACGGCGTACCTTGCGTAACCTATATTGGCCCTGGCGCATCCGGCCATTTTGTAAAAATGGTGCACAACGGTATAGAGTATGGTATTATGCAACTACTTGCCGAAACCTACGAGATCATGAAGAACGGGTTGAAAATGGATAACCAGGCCATACAAAAGGTATTTGCCGATTGGAACGCGGGTCGTTTACAGTCCTTCCTGATGGAGATAACCGCCGAGATATTCACCTTTAAAGAAAAAGGCAGCGACCACTTGCTGTTGGATGATATTAAGGACGAGGCCCGCGCAAAAGGCACCGGTAAATGGACATCACAGGTGGCTATGGACCTACAGGCGCCATCGCCGGTTATCGATACGGCTGTTGCCATGCGCGACCTTTCAAAATATAAAGAGATGCGCGTAAAAGCATCTGAACTATACAGCAAAGATGCCCCCGCGCTTGAAGGCGACCAGGCCGAATTGCTTAAAGCGTTAGAGCAGGCGTTTTATTTTAACATGATAGTAACCTACGCGCAGGGTATGTTCCTGCTTACCAATGCTTCGATCGAATACAAATATGATCTGAAATTAGACGAGATAGCCAAGATATGGCGGGGTGGCTGTATCATCAGGTCGTTGTTTTTAAATGATATTTATAATGCTTATCAGAACGATAAGGGGCTTGCCCACCTCCTGCTTGACAGCAGCGTGCAAAAATTAGTAACCGAAGCCTTACCGGGCGCCCGCAAAATTGTATCGGCAGTAACTGCCGCGGGTATAGCAGCCCCGGCCTATGCCGCGGCATTAAGCTACTTTGATGCTTTCAGAAGCAAACGCATGCCATCAAACCTTACCCAGGCCCAGCGCGACTTTTTTGGCGCGCATACCTATGAATTAATTGGTAAAGAGGGCGTGTTCCATACGCAGTGGGTAATTAACAAAATGGCCGAAGAGAATTAAAATTATTATCATGAGTAGTAATAGCACAAAATCAGAACCAACCATATTCATCATATTCGGTGGTACGGGCGATCTAAACTCCCGTAAAATTGCACCGGCACTTTACAATCTTTTTTTAGATGGTTGGATGCCTAACCAGTTCTCTATCATTGGCACCGGCCGCACCAAGCTCGACGATGAACAGTTCAGGGAAAACCTGCATAACGATATCAACCAGTTTTCGCGCAGCGGCAAGGTTGAGGCGAAAAAATGGGAAGAATTTTCAAAAAACATTCATTACCAGGTATCAGATGCTAACGACTTTGAAACGTATAAAGAGTTTGGTAAGCGCATAGATGCACATAACGCCGAGTGGAAAACCACGGCTAACGTAATATTTTACCTGGCGGTAGCGCCCAATTTCTTCCCGATAATAGCCGCAAACATATCTAAGGCTAAGCTGGCCGAGGATAAGCAGCGCGTACGGATAATTATTGAAAAACCTTTCGGCCACGATCTGGAAACAGCAAAAGAGCTGAACGAATTGCTGAAAGGTATTTTCGACGAGTGCCAGATCTATCGTATAGATCACTATCTGGGGAAAGAAACCGTACAGAATATTATGGCCTTCCGCTTTGCAAACTCCATTATGGAGCCGCTGTGGAACCGTAATTATATCGAGCACGTGCAGATATCAGTTACCGAGCAGTTGGGTGTTGAAGACCGCGGCGATTACTACGATGGATCGGGCGCTATGCGCGATATGATCCAAAACCATTTACTGCAGCTGCTTTGCCACGTAGCCATGGAGCCGCCGGTTAGCTTTAATGCCGATGAAGTTCGCGACCGTAAGGTTGATGTGTTAAGGGCCATGCGCAGGTTTAGTCCCGAAGATGTGCGTAATTCGGCGGTTAGGGGCCAATATGGCAGTGGCTGGATGAAGGGAGAAGAAGTGCCCGGCTACCGCGAAGAACAAAAGGTTAAACCGGAATCAAACACGGAAACCTTTGCGGCCATTAAATTTTTTATTGACAACTGGCGCTGGCAGGGTGTGCCGTTTTACCTGCGTACAGGGAAACGCATGCACCAATCGTCGTCGGTAATTACCATACAGTTTAAGGATGTGCCGCATTTGATATTCCCTACCGAAGCGGCCGAGAGCTGGCAGCAAAACAGGTTAATCATTAGCATACAGCCCGAAATGAGCATAAGGCTGCAGGTACAGGCAAAGCGCCCGGGCATTGATATGGTGTTAAATGCCGTTGATATGGTGTTCGATTATAAAGGCACCTATACCAACCAGGCCCCCGAAGCTTATGAAACGCTGATACTGGATACCATGTTGGGCGACCAAACCCTGTTTATGCGCGGCGACCAGGTAGAGGCGGCATGGGAGCTGGTAATGCCGATACTAAGCACGTGGCAAAATAAAAAGAGCCTTAACTTCCCTAATTATTCTGCCGACTCATGGGGACCGGAATCCGCTGAGGCATTGATAGCCCGCGACGGGTTTAACTGGTTCACGCTGCCGGTTAACGGCAAAAAATGATTTGAAAATTGTGCGAATTTGAAGATTTGATTATGGAACCGCACATATATTCAAATCTTCAAATCATCAAATTAAAATAAATGAAGCTGAATATATTTAAAACGGATACTGAAGTATTGGCCTCATTAGCGCAGTACTTTGCTGATTGCGCAAAAGAGGCCATTGAGGCCCGCGATCGCTTTACTGTAGCACTGAGCGGCGGCAGTTCGCCCAAAAAACTACATCAATTGCTGGCAAGCGAGTATCGCGACACCATTGACTGGGATAAGGTTTACTTCTTTTTTGGCGACGAGCGCGATGTGCCGTTAACCGACCCGCAGAGTAATTACCTGATGGCCAAACAAACCTTGTTCGACCCGCTCGAGATCGACCCTTCGCACGTTTTTGCCGTGCAAACCCATTTGGGTGCGGAAGAGGCCGCTATCGATTATACCCGTAACCTTATCCATTTTTTCGATGGGCATAATGCCTGTTTCGACCTGGTGATACTTGGCCTGGGGGATAACTCTCATACGGCCTCACTTTTCCCCCATACGCCCGTTTTAACAGACGATAGCGCATCGGTGCAAGCGCTTTATATCGACGAAGTAAAAATGAACCGCATTACATTTACCGCCCCGCTCATCAACAATGCGCACCATATCGCATTTTTGGTTTATGGTGCGGGCAAGGCAGCAGCTGTAAAACATATTTTAGAAGACCCGAAAGATATACAGGAATACCCCGCACAGCTTATTAAGGGCAAAGACCTGCAATGGTTTTTAGACCAGCCTGCAGCCGCTAAGCTTGAAAAGAAATAAATAGAAAAACGCCGAGGGGCTATACGCTTTGAAACAGTTATGCACCTTGCGCATTAAAGGCAAACAGGCCGTGTTAGTGTGAGGTTACACACCTTATCACCCGTTAAAAGCCTCCAACGCCTTTTCTATCCTGATGATGGTTTCGCTTTCGCCAAGTAGCTTGGCTATATCAAACACATGCGGGCCAAACTTGCCGCCAACCAGCATCACACGTAAAGGCAGCATCACATCACCTGGCTTTAGGCCATTTGCTTCGGCAAGGGCTTTAAACCGGGTTTCCAGTTCAACGGCATCAAACGTTTCGGCGCTGCTCAATATAGCAACAAAAGCATTAAAGAAACTGGTTTTAGCGTCTGTCCATTTTGGTTTTACAGCATTAAGATCGTACCCGGCAGGCTGCTGAAAAAAGTAAGCTGCCTGCTGATAAAAATCAGGGAGTAAAACGCAGCGGTCTTTTACGGTATCAATTACCTTTAGCAGGTAGGCCTCATCCTTTACAACAACACCATTCGCTTGTAACACCTCCCACACTTTCAGCTTCAGGCTTTCGGCATCCGCCCTCTTTATCCACTCTGCATTATACCACTTAGCTTTTTCAAAATCAAACTTTGCGCCTGCTTTGCTAACGCGACCGATGGAGAATTTTTCTATCAGTTCATCAAGCGTAAATATTTCCTGGTCGGTGCCATCGTTCCAGCCCAGCATAGCAAGCAGGTTCAGGAACGCCCCTGGTAAAAATCCTAACTCCCTGAATCCGGGGGTTAACTCGCCCGTTTTGGTATCCAGCCAGTTCATGGCATAAACCGGGAAACCCAGGCGTGCGCCATCGCGTTTACTTAGTTTGCCATGCCCGTCGGGTTTTAATATCAGCGGCAAATGCGCCCATTGCGGCATATCGGCTCGCCAGCCAAGGTATTCCCAAAGCAGCAGGTGCACCGGCGCGGATGGCAACCACTCCTCGCCCCTAAAAGCATGCGATATTTTCATCAGGTAATCATCAACCACTACAGCCAGGTGATAAGTTGGCATCCCGTCGGCCTTTAGCAAAACCTTATCGTCAACCTGGTTGGTATCGAAACTAACATGGCCACGTATCATATCATTAAAGCTAACGGTCTCGTTCTCCGGCATTTTTATGCGGATAACATGGGGCGTACCCTCATGCAATAGCTTCTCGGTTTCCTGCAGGGGTAAATTCAGTGAGTTGCGCAATTCATAGCGGTGTGCGTGGCCGTATTGAAAGTTGGGTATTTCCCTCCGCTTTTCGTTCAACTCCTCAGGCGTGTCAAAAGCATAGTAAGCATGGCCCTGGGCCACAAGCCTTTCGGCATATTCGCGGTAAATAGGCTTGCGTTCGCTTTGGCGGTACGGGGCGTAAGGGCCACCAACCACAGGGCTTTCGTCTGGTGTAATACCACACCATTCAAGGCAATCTAAAATGTATTGCTCTGCGCCCTCTACATAGCGGGTTTGGTCGGTATCTTCTATTCGTAAAACAAAATCACCTTTATGCTTTTTGGCAAACAGGTAATTAAACAAAACGGTACGCACACCTCCCAGGTGCAGGCCACCTGTAGGGCTTGGCGCAAAACGGACTCTTACTTTTTTATCTGACATCGCGCAGCAAAGATAACCCTATTAACCGTAAGCCAAAAAGTTGATGTAAAATGTGGCAGGGAAGCTACAAAAGGATTCGGCGGCTATAAAGCCCGGCACACCTGCTGCTGTTACCGTTCTTGCAGTATTCTGTCAGGCAATTTATCGCCGGTAAAATCCTTAAACAGCAGTTCCCACGCTATTTTAAACCAGATGATGATACATGGATAAGCCTTTGTGGCATAATTCTGCATCCAGATACGGGCGGGTTTAGGGAAAGCGTCCGACGGGCCAAGCCCCGTTACCACTAACAGCAATACCAGCATTACGATATTGAAAGGCGTAAACGGTTTTTGCTGCATCATGATGTATATAACAGCCCCGGCAGTTGCGATAATAAATGTAGGGTGCTCTGATGCCGTGCTGAATATGACTACCATTAACAGCAACGAACACATAATTTGCAGTTGAAACTTTAGGGACGCGTATTGTTTCAACCTCAATAATGCCGTGCCAAAAACCGCGGCCCCGCCCAGCAAAAACGGCCAGTTGGGAATGCTGCTATCCTGGAACAGCCGCCGCACGGCGCCCATCAGGCACCAGTCGAACCCGGTGGTGAGGCTTTGATTGGTTAGGTTTTTTGATGATAACGCTGTGAACCAGTCCCGGTACGTTTGCACTAAAAATCCCGGGCCGGATATTATAGCCGGCAAACAAAGCAATATAACCAGCCATATAACTGACCATACAATGTATTTTACCTTGTTTTTTGAAAACATAAAGAAAGCGAGCCCCACAATCGGGTATATTTTCATCAGTGTGCCAAATACGGTGAACAGGGTAGCATATTGTTCCTTTCCGCGCCTCACCATAGTAAAGCTTAAAATAATAATAGCGGCTATACAGGGGTTAAATTGCATGTAGTGGCTGGAGTTTGCAAACTCTATAGCGCAAAAAAGCAGGATAAGGATTTTAATACGGTTACTGAAAGGAAGTGTGTTAACGGCCCATAAAAACATTGCGGCATTACCAACTTCCCAAAAAAAGAAACCCCACCCTTCGGGCATAAGGGCCAGCGGGGCTATAAACACAGTAAACGCTGGGCCGTATATGTACACATCATAATACTCTTTGGGGTAATACAGGTACAGGTTTACATGATCTTTAAAATGATAGAACGCTGTACGGAAGATAATGTAATTATTATCGATGTGCCTGAAATACTTCAGCTGCCAGCAGAAAACGGCCACGGCAATGTATAATATGCAGGTCCACTGATAACCTGTAAGGTTAAGGAATTTTTTTGAGGATAATTGCCGGCTCATATCGCGTATAAATTAAAGGAAAAAATATTTATTAGCCAGCTAAATTGCCATCATAACCATCATTTAAGATAACTTAACGCTGACCATCAGAATAATTGTAAGTTCACGTAACTTTAGCAATGTTTCACAGGATAAAAAATAGCATCGCGTTCAGGTTCCCGGTGTGGATCTTAAAGCCCTTGCTCAGCGTTTTTACAACAGTAAAAACCACATCGAAACCTGCGGCAAACTTTAACTACGTAATATTGTGCGGCCGCGATAGTTATCCTTTTTTGAAACAAGTGCTGTCTTCCATTCAAAAGGTTTTTTCTGAACTTCCATCTATTTATTTAATAACTGATTTTGGTACAACTAATCAAACCATAAAAAATATCAGAAAGACTTACCCCGGCGATAGATTAACTGTTATTACAGCTGAGCAATGTGTGCAATATCATTTAAAGCAGGGAAACAAATTACTTGCTGCTTATGCTACAAAAAGCCCTATGGGGCTAAAGCTTGCCGGTATTATGCAAATAGTTGATTTAGGCAGACCGGTGTTATATACTGATACCGATGTACTATGGCATAACGACCCTTTAGCGGACATTCGATATTTAACAGATGGGGATATTGACCTGCATATGTCTTATGATAAAAGCCCGGCGTATGACAGGCTGTTGATCAAAAACCAAAACTTAGCTGTCTTGACGGAAGAACCATACTATTGCGCGGGCATCATGTTTATAAAACAAATAACCGCTCAACATAAGGAGATGATTAACCGTTTGCTACCATCCGTTATAGCCAATAGCACCCATTTCAGCGAGCAAACCATATTTGCATATCTTCAAAAGGTAACCGGTACTTCCGGTTTAATGCCTCATAAATATCTGTTAACTTACACCGACCAGTTCGAGATTATTCCAACCTTTTTGCCAGATGTTATTGCACGGCACTATGTTGGCCCGGTTCGCCATTTATTCTGGAGAGACGCTTTTGCCAGGAAAATTGGCTTTTTGAAAAATAAGCAACGTGCGGATCGAGAGTGTTAAACGCCAATGGTTTTTTATCTAATATTGATACATAAATTACATTTATTGCCGCCGTTATTGTTTAGGTGTATATTAGTACAATACCCTATTCAATTATGAGAGCATCTACTATCTGTAAGCAGGCAGCCTTCATTACCCTCGCCTTTCTTTTGCTTATCCCGGTAAAACTATTTGCACAGGCCGAGCTGATGCCTTACGGTAATTTAAACGGCATCCGCGTTAAGGGGCAGTTAATGCCGTTTAATACCAACCTAACGGTGGTGGGCGAAAGCTGGGCCAAAATAAAGTTTACCGCGAAAGAAGTGCAGCAGCCGAAATTTAAAAGGGACGGTAATACCGGGATTGTAAACACCAATATAGATAGCCTGTATTTTACGGAAACCGTTGAGGATATCGGCCGTGGGGAAATTCGCTTAAACATTAAATGTGATGTAAAGAAAGATACTGTTATAAAAGGGGTTTATCTCGGAATAAGGCTGCCCAAAGATATTTATGATAACAGCACAGTTAAATTAAAAACAGTAACCAGCGGCCCGGTAATATTAAAAACCGAGCCCGGGTACAATGTTGATTATAGCAATGAGATAACTTTTACAGCCCCCGCTCAAAAATTTAATATTAAACTGAAAGAAGCTTCGGTTATTTTGAGACAGGATAGCAGCGAGAATAAAAAATACATACAGCTTTATATACCCATATGCTCCGGGATACTACATAAGGGAGAAGTGTTTGAAAAAACCTATACTATAAGAGCCGATGGTAAAATTGACGACTTGCCCGCTGTACTGCAATTAGACAGCGCTGCGACCGGCAGTACCTTCGCGGGCCTGGGTGGCAACTTCCGGCTGCAAAACATGCAAACCGATCCGCAGGTAATTGATTATTGCCTGGCCAACCTGCGCGTTGCCTGGGGCCGGGTTGAATTGCCCTGGAGAAATTGGCAACCCGATAGGGATACAGACCCTACAGCCAGTGCCGATAGTGGTAAACTGAATGAACATGTTAAAAAGTCAATGGAGATGGCGCAAAGGCTGGGGAAGATGAATATTCCGGTTATCCTGTCGGCGTGGGCGCCGCCACAATGGGCCGTAGTTGGGCCGTTACAATACCGGCCCAACGCTGCAGGCGTTTGGGGCAACCCGCTTAATAAGGCGAATATGCCGCAGATCTATAAATCAATTACCGATTACATCTTATATTTAAAAACACATTACGGTGTAGAGGTAAAATACTTTTCGTTCAACGAATCGGACCTTGGAATAAACGTACGGCAAACCGGAGAAGAACATGCCGATCTTATAAAAGGATTAGGCGCTTACCTGGCATCAAAAGGCCTGGGTACAAAATTGTTGCTGGGCGATAATTCTGACGCCACCACCTACAAATTTATTTACCCGGCCATGAATGATGCAGAAGCGCGGAAGTATATCGGCGCGATATCATTCCACTCGTGGCGTGGATGGGACACGCCAACCTTGCAAAGATGGGCCGAGGCTGCAAAAACGCTTAATGTGCCGCTCCTGGTAGGCGAGGGTAGCATTGACGCCGCTGCCTGGGCATATCCGGCCTATTTTGAAGAAGAGTCTTACGCGCTGGAAGAAATAAACCTGTACACGCGCTTATTGGCCATTTGCCGGCCTTTATCCATATTGCAATGGCAGCTCACTGCCGATTACTCACCTTTAACCGGCGGGGGCATTTTTGGCAATGAAGGCGAATTGAAGCCTACGCGGCGGTTCTGGCAACTGAAGCAACTTGCATCAACACCCGAAGGGATGATATACCGGCCATTTACAGCCGATAGACAGGATATTTCTTGTGCGGCGCTGGCTAATGCCGCCAATGATCGATACACCCTGCACATTGTAAATAATGGTGCTGCCCGGGGGATAACAATAAAAGGCTTGCCAAATGCCGTTAAGCAGCTTACGGTTTATTTAACCGATAAAAACCACGGGATGAAGAAAAGTAAGCAAATTAAGGTTGCCCGCCACGAAGTCAGCTTTAAACTGGATGCCCGCTGTTTTACCACGCTGATGGTGAATTAAATGACCCATGGTGTTTACATCGATAAGCTCAAATTTCGGGTAAGTCTTTTTATGTTTTAGATATAGATTGTACATTTGGGACTCATCTACCATTAACCCTATGAGAATTGCCCGCCTGTTTCCCATCCTGTTATTATTATCAGCACCCGTATTTGCCCAGCAAAAAGCCGATACTTCTCAGACATCTGTAAAAGAAGATTTCAGAGACGACTGGGCCAACCTGCGCCATTACGAAATGGAAAATAAAACCCTGGGCAAGCCCGCGCCGGGCGAAAAGCGCGTTGTTTTTTTGGGTAGTTCGGTTTTCGAATTCTGGAAAACACGATTGCCGGAATATTTTGCCGCGCACAAAAACTATATAGACAGGGGCATTAGCGGGCAGATAGCGCCGCAGCTATTATTGCGTTTTCAGCAGGATGTTATTGCCCTTAAGCCGAAAGCTGTAATTATATTGGCAGGGAGCAATGATATTGCAGGAACTACCGGGCATGTAACCAACGAGCGTATCCTGAATGATATCAAATCAATGGTTGAGTTATGCCAGGTTCATAAAATTACGCCGATATTATGCGCTTATGTACCTATTAACGAGTATCCCTGGCGTAAAGGCTTAGAGCCGGCCGAAAAGATCATCAGCCTGAATAAGGCGATAACCGCCTATGCCGCGCAAAATAAGCTGATACTGCTTGACTACTACACCCCGCTGGTGGATGATAAAAAAGGCACCCGGCCCGATCTTACCCTTGATGGCGTACACCCCAACGCCGCGGGATATAGGATAATGGCCAAAGTTACCGACGAGGCTATCGCCAAAGCGCTTAAACAAAAATAGCGATGGTTTCGGCCATCGCTACGATATGTGATCCTTAATTTTACTTACTTCTGCCTGAACCATACCTGTATAGGCGCACCCGAAAACTCGAAATGCTCGCGCAACTGGTTCTCTATAAAGCGGTAGTATGGCTCTTTTACATACTGCGGCAGGTTGCAAAAGAAAGCGAACATGGGCGACGAGCCCGTAATCTGCGTAACATATTTGATCTTTACATACTTGCCTTTAATTGATGGCGGAGGGTATTTTTCTATCACGGGCAGCATTACCTCGTTAAGTTTGCTTGTTGGTATTTTACGGGCGCGGTTAGCATAAACCTGGTTAGCCACATCTATTACCTTTAGTACACGCTGCTTTTCCAAAACGGAGGTGAACACAATAGGCACGTCGGTAAAAGGCGCTATTTTTTGGCGTATCTGGTCTTCAAACACCCTTATGGTTTTGTTATTTTTCTCTATCAGGTCCCATTTGTTCACTACGATCACAATGCCTTTTTTATTCTTTTCGGCCAGGTGAAAGAGGTTCACGTCCTGCGCTTCAAGGCCTTCTACTGCATCGATCATGATGATCACCACATCTGCTTCTTCCAAAGCCTTAATGGTGCGCATCACCGAGTAAAATTCAATATTCTCTTTTACCTTGGTTTTTTTTCGCATCCCGGCAGTATCAATCAGCATAAAATCATGACCGTACTGGTTATAATGGATGTGGATGGAATCGCGCGTGGTGCCCGCAATTGGGGTTACAATATTGCGCTCCTGGCCAATCAGCGCATTGATGATGGATGATTTACCTACGTTTGGGCGACCGATAATGGCATATTTAGGACGCTCGTTCTCCTCAAACGGCACATCCTCAAAATGGGTAACAACCTCGTCGAGCAATTCGCCCGTACCAGAACCGGTCATTGACGATATGGTGTAGATCTCGCCTAAGCCCAGGCTGTAAAACTCGGTAGCGTCGGCCAGGTTGGCGTTGTTATCCAGTTTGTTAACAACCACAAATACCGGTTTTTTGCTTTTACGCAGCAGGTTGGCAATTTCGTCGTCAAGGTCGGTTATGCCGGTGGTTACATCCACCATAAATAAAATTACGGTGGCCTCTTCAATGGCAATTAGCACCTGTTCGCGAATGGCAACCTCAAAAAGCTCTTCGGAATTGGCTACATAACCGCCCGTATCAATAACCGTAAACTTTTTATCTATCCACTCGGATGTGCCGTAATGCCTATCGCGGGTTACGCCGCTAAAATCGTCAACAATAGCTTTACGGCTTTCGGTTAAACGGTTGTATAAGGTACTTTTGCCAACGTTTGGCCTGCCTACTATAGCTACTATGTTACTCATGTTTTTAGATATGAGATGTGAGATATGAGATATGAGACAGCGTGATCCCTGCTTTATCTAAACTTACACCTAAATTAATTCATTTTGAATATTGAACGTTCAATTATCTCAAATCTCACGTCTAATATCTCAAATCTACTTTTATTCGTACCCAAATTTTTTCAGGTAGTTTTTCTTGCTGCGCCAGTCGGGGATAACCTTTACAAACATTTCCAGAAATATCTTCCGCTGAAAAAAATCCTCCATATCCCTGCGGGCATACGTGCCCACAATTTTCAGCATTTCCCCTTTGCTGCCTATAATGATATTTTTTTGCGAATCTCGCTCAACAATAATTTCCGCACTGATGCGGTATAACTTATCGCCCTCAACAAAGGCGGTTACTATTACCTCGGTACTGTAGGGTATCTCTTTTTTATATTGCTTAAAAATCTGTGCGCGTATCATTTCAGACGCAAAGAAGCGATCATTCCTGTCGGTCAGCGCGTCCTTCTCATAATAAGCAGGATGTTCGGGCAGGCTATCCAACACAAAATCCATTACGGCTTTAATGTTATGATCATGCAGGGCCGATATGGCGTAAATACCCTTTGGCGCAAGCTTATCCTGCCAGTATTCTACCTTTTCCTTTACTTCCTCCTCGCTCGAAAGGTCTATCTTGTTGATAAGCACAACCAGCGGAGCTGTTGAGCCTTCCAGCTTTTTAATAACATCCTGCTCGTTAAACTCTTCATGTATATCGGTAACCAACAGTATCAGGTCGGCGTCAACAATAGAGCCATCCACCTGGTGCATCATGCTTTCGTGCAGCGCATAGTGCGGTTTGATAATGCCCGGGGTGTCCGAAAACACGATCTGGTAATCGTCGGTATTAACAATCCCCAGTATGCGGTGGCGGGTAGTTTGCGCCTTGGGGGTAATGATAGACATTTTTTCGCCCACCAATGCGTTCATAAGGGTTGACTTACCCGCGTTGGGCTTACCAATTATACTTACAAAACCTGCCTTATGCGCCATAAAAAAATAATTAAAATATTATTTGGACTGCAAAGAAACGAATTATATCTTTGCAGTCCAATTAAAAGAAAGCGCAAATTGCTTTTTTGACAATTGAAACAAACATTTCGGAGTTATGCCCGTTATGTAACATACCAAATAGATAGTGCGGGATGGAGCAGTTGGTAGCTCGTCGGGCTCATAACCCGAAGGTCGTAGGTTCGAGTCCTGCTCCCGCTACCTCAAAAGCGAAAGCCTCAAGTCGGAAGATTTGAGGCTTTTTTGATTTCAAACTTTTTTATGTTGGTTCTATCGCCTTACTAATTCCTGCTGACACAGTAACACTCACCCGAATACCGCATCTAACCGATAGGCTTTGGGATCAATTTTTTGACCGGTAACTTTTTCAATATGAATGGAAAGCAGAAAAGAAAGAAAAAACGAAGGCTTATAGTCATCCTTATTGTTTTGGTGGTTTTGTTTGGCGGAGTATATTTTACCCATCGCAGTATTTACGCAATACCCTCTCGTTATCCTATTGCCGGCGAAGCATATCCTGACATGAAACAGGACAGTTTTCACAAGTATGTGTCCATGGATATCGACTATAAACATCCTGAAACCGGACAATTTAACGGCTACTACTTGTTAAGCCCGGGATTTTACAAAAGCAGGAACGTTACTTTTTTGCTTACAGACGGCCAGATGGAACTGGTAAGCCCCAACTGCGATTTTGATTTTTTTGAGGGTGTATTAAAAGACTGTGCTTACGTACTAATTGGTGTAAGGGGGCAATCTCCATTGTTGTTTCCTCAAGCGTATAAAAACGGCAAAGTCGATTATCCTGCGGCTATAAATCTTTACAACTCCGACCAGCAAATTGAAGATATCGAAAGGGTTAGGTTGGACATGGTTAAAAAAGGTTTATTGCCCGATAGCGCCAGGATCAACGTTTTTGGCGCCTCGGGGGCGGGGGTTTTGGCACAACAATATATATCAAAATATGGCATCCACGTAAACCGTGTTATCCTGGAATCCACCGGTGCGCCCGATATATCGCGAAATTCAGGCCTTAATTATTCTCCGGATTTTAAAGACTTTAATCCCGCAGCGGCAGCTATCCTCGACTCGGTACTGCTGACCCGCGAAGCAGATAAAAAATTTATTTGCAACGTGCTATATCAAAAAGGCCGCAGCGAACATTCGCCCAGGGCCGCACAGGTAACCGTGTTAAACAAGCTAAACAACGGCGGCGGTTTATGGAAATATAAAATTGTGCCGAGCATGAACCTGAGTATCTTAAACTATATCATTAAATCTCCCGAAGAGGTTGCTGCAAGGCAAAGATGGTTTGAGCTGGCAGGCTACGACCTGCTTAAATACAATAGCAGCACAGAGACAAATTTGCTTTATGAGCTATCGTCAGAAGCCGTTAGTGATTTTCTGGATTATTATAAAAGCAAACGCCTTCCCGCCAAGGATTTTAATATAAATAGAAGCGATTTTAAGGGTGAAGTGCTGATATTAAAGGGTACTGAAGATGTTGTTTTTTCTGATGATATCAGTAAACGGCTGCAGCGATCATATCCTAATGCAAGGCTATTGTTTTTTAAGGATGGCCACCGCATGCAGAATAATAAAGCGCTGTACAGCAAGATCAGGAAGGCTTTTTTGGAAAAGGGGTGGCGATCCGAAGATCTCATGCAAGCATTAGAAGGCGCCCGCCCGTAAACGCCCGGTAGTGGTTATGCAACAAATAACTTGAGGTGTTTTTATTTGTAAATTTTTGTATGTTAGTACTATTACGACACTAACACCTTGACAACAATAACCCTTCCCGGAACCCGGTACCGCATTCAATCAATAGATATTGTACGCGGACTGATCATGCTGATCATGGCTATTGATCATACCCGCGATTTTTTTCATGCGGGCAGCCCAAGCCCCACCAATTTGGCTACAACAACGCCTATGTTGTTTTTTACCAGGTGGATAACCCATTTTTGCGCGGCCCTGTTTGTTTTTTTAAGCGGTGTTTCCGTTAATCTTGCCGGCACCCGCCGAACGAAGAAACAACTAAGTATGTTCCTGATAAAAAGGGGGCTGTGGTTAATTGGGGTAGAATTTGTGTTGCTCACTTTCGCTATTACACTTGACCCTTTTTATCACATCCTTATCTTCCAGGTTATTTGGGTTATGGCAGTAAGCATGATCGTTTTGGGCCTGCTGATATGGCTGCCTTTAACCGTTATAGGCACTATAGGCGCGCTGCTGTTTTTCGGGCACGATATGCTTAATTATATAGCCTTACCTGCCGAAGGCACAAGCGGCTTTTTGTGGAAATTTTTGTTTACCGCTGCGGCGCTGTTTCAACCCGTAGATAAAACCCACTCGCTGCTGGTGCTTTACACCATAATGCCCTGGATGGGGGTAATGTTTATGGGCTATGTACTGGGGCAGGTTTACAAACCCGGTTTTGATGCGCTAAAACGGCGGAAGACATTGTTAACCTGCGGCATAGGGCTTTTGGCTTTGTTTGTGGTTTTAAGAACGTTCAACATTTATGGCGAGCCGGTGCCCTGGGCGGTTCAAAAAACATTTGCGTTATCTGTTATCTCGTACTTTAACGTAAGCAAGTACCCGCCATCGTTAATGTACCTGTGCATGACCATAGGGCCGGGGTTGATCATGCTTGGCATGATAGAACGAACGAACAATGCCTTTACACGCTTTTTAAATGTTTACGGCCAGGTACCTTTCTTTTACTATGTGCTGCACTTTTACCTGCTCAGGGTTTTTAATATCATTTTGTTTTTTGCGCAGGGCTATACTACAAAAGATATTTTTACCCCCAACTCCCTGATGCTTTTTCGCCCGGTCAACTACGGCGTGAACCTGTTTGGTGTTTATGTGGTATGGCTGTTGGTTATCCTGACGCTGTATTTGCCTTGCCGCTGGTTTAGCAAGTACAAACAAACGCACCGGCAATGGTGGCTAAGTTATTTGTAGTTTCTCCGCCGGGTCATTCTTTCTCTGCCGACCAGATTCCCGGGTCTTCAACCGAGCCGTCGCTTGATCCGGTCCAGGTGCCATGCATTTTTGTGCCGTTGTCGGTTACGTTCATGGTGTACACAACGGGCTCAATATTGCCGGTTATCACTTTCGAATGCATGGTAAGCACTTTTGTTTCGGTATTGTAACTGCCTGTTACATCATCAGTACCGGTTGATTGCCCGTCGGTAGCATCCCATAAAAAAAGCCCGGTATATCCGTTGCCTTCCAGTTTGAGGGTAAACGAGCCTGTCCAGTGGCGGTCATCGTTACCAACAGCGCTGGTAATATTCCATTTGCCGGCTAACGATGGCTCGGGCTGTGTTTTTGAACCGCACGATGCCATAAATTGTATAACAAATACAGCTAACAGGATTTTTACTATACGCATGATTGATGATGTAAAGGATTGGTTTACAACTTTAAATATAAGCAAACCCATCATGCTTTTTATTATCCCGATAAATATTTTCCCTATTAACACAAACAAAGCGGCCAGACTAATAAGGGAATAGTAAATGCAGCCATAAATTGGGTATCAAATTCTACACAAATTTTACCGGCGCGCACCTTTTACCTTAACCGGGCACATGGTATTGTATTTGATATTGGGGACGTGAATTAACTAACAAAAATTTATTTATACTTCATGAAATTTTCTTTTAAAATTATAATGTTTGCGTTATGTGCGGTGATTGCTTTGAACGTATCTTGTAAAAAAACGGATACTGCCGTTGCGCCAATTAAAAACGGCACTACTGATAACAGCAAACAAATTGCAATTGAACTTTATCGTTCGCTTAGGGGTAGCGTAAATAACGGCAAAACCTTAAAAGCAGATGCCGAACAAAGCGGCACTAAAACAATAACCACCACGCAAGAATGCGGAATGGTTTTTACCACTTTTACAGATTCAACCGGCGTTAAGGGCGACACCACCCGCAAGTATGTTGGCAAAAGGATATTTACAAATATGTGTAACGGGGCTTTCAGCAATAACTGGAACGTAGATGCCTATCTTTTAGCCGACACATTAAAAACCACCGAAAAAGGCACCGGGTTTAATAACATCTATGACGTAACCCTTAACTACGATGTAAGGGCGCTGAATACGAATTACAGCGAGATCAGCATTAACGGAGTTACTACAACATCGTCGTTCAAATCAAAAGTTAGCGGAGGCGTTACAACAGAATATCATCAAATGGAAACGGTTTATAGCTTGCTAAAAATTTCCGCGTTCAACAATTCGGCAAACCCCCTGTACAAAAGCGGCAGGGTGTATTTTAACACCAAAACTGCTGATAAGGATGCAGGCCCGAATGCCAAAGTTAACACCAATGCATACAACGGTTATATGGAGTTTTATCCAAATAACACCATGAGATCATACTTTGATCTTAAAAACGGGAGCTATAAAGTTTTTGAAATGGACCTGATAACCGGCGAAGTAAAAGCGCTTTAACAGGTTAACAACATCATCAAGCAAACGCCCTTTAAGAAATTAGGGGGCGTTTACTTTTTATATAACAGCGGGCACTATCCCAACTGTTCCTTAAAAAATTCTATCGTGCGTTTCCAGGCAAGCTCGGCTGCGGCTTTATCATAACGCGGTGTGGTATCATTATGGAAACCGTGATTAACCCCCTCGTAAATAAACGCCTGGTATTTTTTGCCATTAGCCTTTAAGGCAGCTTCGTAAGCCGCCCAGCCGGCGGTAATGCGCGTATCCAGCGATGCATAATGCAGCATCAGCGGGGCTTTAATTTTGGGTACATCTTCGGCATTGGGCTGGCTACCGTAAAATGGCACAGCGGCCGCCAGGTCGGGAATGCGTACAGCCATCATATTAGCTATGCCGCCTCCAAAACAAAAGCCTACAACGCCTACCTTGCCGTTACAATCCTTATGTTTTTTAAGATATTCATATGCGGCTATAAAATCTTCTTCCATTTCTGCCTTATTGCGCTGAGCCTGCATTTCGCGGCCTTTATCATCATTGCCCGGGTAGCCGCCCAGGGGTGTCAAAGCATCGGGTGCAAGCGAAATAAAGCCTGCCAGGGCGGCTCTTCGCGCCACATCTTCTATATAAGGGTTCAGCCCCCGGTTTTCGTGAACCACGATGATGCCGCCGAGTTTGTTTTTAGCATCTGCAGGTTGTGAAAGTAACCCTTTAATGGTTCCGCCGCCTTTTGGCGATGGGTAGTTGATATATTCCGATTTTAAGCGCGGATCATCCGCCTTAACCTGGATATTCCCCTGGTAATCGGGCATTAAAAAACTCATCAGCGCGGGCACGGTTAAGCCGCCAACAGCATAAAGCGATAGTTTTTCTAAAAACCCTCGGCGGTCAAGCCGGTTGTGTGCATAATCATCATACAGGTCAAACACTTCCTGTTTGATGTCTTCCTTCTTTATCTGGCTCATAGGTAATTGGTTTACTCAAATATAATCATTCGCAGTAAGCTATCGGCAGGGAGCGCATTTACTTTATATTTGCATCTATCCGGATACATCCATAAAGCGCAACCGGGAATATCATCTTATGAAGTTTCAATTCCTTAATAAGTTAACCTTGTCCCGTTTAATAAACGCGTTATTTATTGTGGTGATCGCCCTGCTTATTTTTAACCCAAAGGCGAAAGCTGTAATGATACAAGGCCTGATGAAGATCGGGTTATTTCAGCCTGATATTGCAGAAAGTGTAACGCCCGCCGGCGCTACCGCTTTACCCGCAGTTGTTTTTGAGGGTACTGATGGCAAGACCGTTAGTCTTGCCGATCATAAGGGCAAGGTCATCTTCATCAACTTTTGGGCCACCTGGTGCCCGCCGTGTATTGCCGAAATGCCCACTATTAACGCGTTGCATGAAAAATTGAAAAATAACCCGAACATCGTTTTTATGACAGTAGATGCGGACGGCAATCTCGACAGGTCTGCAATGTTCATGAACAAGCACCATTACAGCCTGCCGCTTTATAAAGCCGGCACAGATGTACCGCCCGGCATGTTTGGCAATACCCTGCCCACCACCGTTATTTTTGATAAGAGCGGAAAAATGGTATTCCGCCACGAAGGCACAGCTGATTTCAGCAATCCTAAAGTAATGGCTTACTTGCTGCAGATAGCCAATTAACCCCGACTAAAACGCTTCGTTAAGCCCAAGGAAGAACCCGCGGGCCCCGTAATTACCCCAGGCATAATCAAGGCATAAATTGGTGCGGGTATGCTTGTTAAACAATACACGTAAACCCGCTCCGCCCCCGGGCTGCCATTGCTCAAATAGCTTGGTGCCAAGGCCATTGTCGCTGGCGGTTTGTATGTTGAAGAATGCAACACCGCTTAAAAACTTATTTGCGGTTATCGGGAAACGGTATTCAATTTCCGAGTAATCGTACTGAGGCGATTTAAAGTAACCGCCAACATATCCCCGTCCGCTGCGGAAGGAGCCATCTTTACCGGTACCGGGCAGTTCCAGGTAGGGCAATGCGCCATTAAGCACGTAAGCGCCCCAGTTCCAGAAGGCTATTACGTGTTCGGGGTGGCTGGAAGAAAGGCTCCAGTACTTCCGGAAATCGGTAGTAAACAACAAAGCGTTTTTATCGCTCCCCATCCAGGTTTGATTGGCCCTTATGCCGGCATCAACGTAAATGCCTTTGTACGCGCGGTTCTGGTTATCGCGCGTGGTATATTGAACATTGAACAGCAAGCCGTTCGACATGTATTTATTCCTGTCAAACCCATACCGGTCGCTGTAAATATTGTAGGGCGTTAGCTCGGCATTTGTGCGTCGGTTCTCAATTTTCCTCCTGATATCAAACGATACACCTGCGCCTAAAAACAGGTTCTTCTTTACCTCTTTATAAACCTTTTCCCTGAAATTATAATACAGCGAATTAAAAACATACCCTTTACGCTCGGGGTCGGTTAAAGCGTGGTCGGCAGGGCTGGCATCCGATCCCTGGCCTATCCCTAAACCAAAATCGGGCGTAACGCTTTTAGCCGCTACCAGGCTGCCCTGAAAGTTCCACTTATTGCCGGGCGTGTATACATTATGGTTGATATAAAAATATAAAATGCCTTTGGTGGTGATAGATGCCGATGTTGCAGCTGCTGACATGTAAGTACCCGGCTCGTTACCCAATACGCGGCCGGCAACGGCTTTTATACCTATTTGCGAGCCAATGGTTGGGTTTGAAGCAACATTTGGTATAATAGTTATGCCCGATCGTTTTTTTAGGGAGTCGGTTTTTTTACCCGGATGGAAAACGGCCTTGAACAGATCGCCCACATCATATTGCGACGACAGGTTGTCTGCGCGTTTCTGCACCTTTATGGTATCCCTTTTTACAGTGTCGGCAGGCCGCGGTGTATCCTGGCCGTATGCAATGGTGGTAATGCCCGTAAATAACGGCAGTATCAATATCTTCAGTAATAATTTAAAAACGGATGGCTTTGATATGTTTTGCATCAGCGATATAGCTCTGTAAAATAACTCTAAACTACAGAATGGCATAAATGTTACGCGAACCGGTATTTTTTGACCTTTAAGTGATCATCCTGTAATAAATGCGAAGTACGCCCATTTATTTTAAAATGCTTACACAAAGGCGCAAAAAAATTCATTTTACCCCGCGACGATCGATCTGCTACGCGTCGGCAAGCTCTATCCAAACCGGGCCATGGTCGCTTGTTTTTTCCCACCCGCGCACATGGCGGTCAACCCCTGCCGCAAGCAGCCGTTTATCCAAATGCGGACTAAGCAAAAAATGATCTATACGCAAACCCGCATCGCGGCCATAGGCATTGCGAAAATAATCCCAAAACGTATAAATGACCTTATCGGGGTTAAGCTTTCGCAGCGCATCTGTCCAGCCCTGTTCTACCAGGTTTTTAAAGGCCGCCCTGGTTTCGGGCCTGAACAAAGCGTCTTCAACCCAGCGCTCGGGCTTATAAACGTCAAGTTCGGTAGGCATAACATTATAATCGCCGGTTAATACCACGGGGTTGCCTGATGCATAAAGTTCGGCCGCATGCGCGGTAAACCTTTCAAACCAGCGCAGCTTATACTCAAACTTTGGCCCCGGCGCAGGGTTGCCGTTTGGCAAGTAAAGGCAGCCAATGGTTATGCCATTCACTTCAGCTTCAATATAGCGGCTGTGGCTATCGTCGGGGTCACCGGGCAGGCCGCGGCGCGTTTCTTTTATTTCTAAGTTGCGCGCCAGTATGGCTACCCCGTTCCAGCTTTTCTGGCCGTGCCATATCGCATTATACCCGGCATCCTTTATCGCTTCCAGCGGGAATTTTTCGTCGGGCGCTTTTAATTCCTGCAGGCACGCTACATCAGGCGCTGTTTCTTCCAGCCAGCGCAGCAGCACAGGTAACCGTCCGTTTACGCCGTTAACATTGTAAGTGGCAATCTTCATATTCAAATATAGGTGGTAATATAACCCGGTATGTGCAGGGATGTTTATTTTAAAAATTTTGGTCGGTTAAAATGCGCTTGCTTTTTAACTTGTCTACAATATATTTGGCTTCAGCTTCATCAATGCCGTTGCCAAATTTGATGGTTTTCATTCCATAATCAAACCGGATGGTACCCATATTTGTAAGATTGGGATTAAACACGTTTTTGTGCCCAAAGCCATAATTCTTTTCCTCCTGTGGTTCTTCTATACGTATGTTTTTAACTTCTTTCAAGTCGTAAACTTTCTCGGGCATAAAAAATAAAGCCTGGTTTTTAACGGCTATTACACCCTGGCCCACTTCAATAAATTCCTTCCCGGCAACCATAACCCATAACGAGTACATGGCAAAAAAGCCACCAACAGTCCACCCCGCAAGCCATACCATCATAAATAAGTTATCTGTGCCGCTTTTAGAAACTTCTGCAATGGCAGTAGCTTCGCCAAATACCCAACCGCAAAGCCACACGCAAAAAAACAATACCAGAAACATTCTTTTTTTCGACGGGATGATAATCTCAACTTTATCAAAGTGTTCTGTAATGATCGCGCGACCGCTGTATGGAATTTCCATTGTTAAATAATAAGGTTAATTCACATAAAAGTAAGATTAGCCGTTGTAAAAGCAAATGTTCACATCACATTTTTTGAGCAGATAACACTACAATTTTTAGTAATTTTACTTTACAAATTATGCAATCTCCACTCAATAAATATAACACCAAATTTCAGGAAGCGCTGGCCGGCTTAAACCCCGAGCAATTAGATGCCGTTAACCAAATGGATGGCCCTGTGCTGGTAGTGGCCGGCCCGGGTACAGGCAAAACGCAGATACTGGCCGCCCGCATCGGTAAGATATTGACCGATACCGACGCGTTGCCAAGCGAGATACTTTGCCTCACCTACACCGATGCCGGCGCCGTAGCCATGCGTAAGCGCTTGTTCGAATTTATTGGCCCGGATGCTTACGGCATCAACATATACACCTTCCACGCGTTTTGTAACGAGATCATCCAGGAGAACCTGGAATATTTTGGCAAGCTGAACCTGGAGGCATTATCTGACCTTGATTCGGCCATGCTTTTTCAGGAACTGATAGATGATTTAAGCAACGATCATTTATTAAAGCGCTTTACCGGCGATAAATACTATGATGCACCCAGGTTAAAAAAGCTGTTCTCGACAATGAAGACCGAGAACTGGACCGAAGACCTGATCAAACAAGCGGTACAGGAATATCTTGACGACCTGCCAAACCGCGATGAGTTTATCTATAAAAGGGCGAACCTTAAGGCAGGTATCAACATAGGCGACCCTAAGCAAAAGGATATTGATAAGGTGCAGGAGGCCATGAGCAAACTGCTGGCCGCCGTGGGCGAGTATAAAAATTATGTAGCCAAAATGCGCGCCAATAACTGGTACGATTACGACGATATGATCCTTTGGGTGCTGAAAGCTTTCCGCGAAGATGAGGAGATACTGCGTCGCTACCAGGAACGTTACCAGTACATCCTGGTAGATGAGTTTCAGGATACCAGCGGATCGCAAAACCAGCTGCTCAGGTTTTTACTGAATTACTGGGAAACGCCGAATGTGTTTGTAGTAGGCGATGATGACCAGTCGATATTTAAGTTTCAGGGGGCAAACATGCGGAACATTCTTGATTTTGCCGGCGATTACGTTAATACCCTGCGCACTGTTGTATTGAAGCACAATTACCGGTCGAACCAGCATATCCTTGACATTTCGAAGGCGCTTATTAACAATAACCGCGAGCGTTTAACCGCACAGTTAAAGCTTGATAAAAACCTGCAGTCCTCGCACCCGCGGTTTAATACGGATGTTGTTGAGCCCGTAATTAAAGAATACGAAAACCCCAGCCAGGAGCTGGTTGATGTAGCCCTGCAAATAAAACGGCTGGTAGATAAAGGCACGCCGCCCGGCGATATAGCGGTGATATACCGCAACCATAGCCAGGTAGAAGACCTGCTGCATTACCTGGAAACACAGCAGATAGCGGTGAACACCAAACGCAAGATAGATGTGCTGAGCATCCCCTTTGGCGAAAAAATAGTGAATATACTGCGCTACCTGGCCATGGAGCTCGACTCGCCGTACAGCGGCGATGAGCTGCTGTTCGAGATTTTGCACTATGATTTTTTTACCATACCGCCTATAGAAATTGCCAAGGCAAGCATCGCGGTATCAAAAGAGAACTTTAGCACGGCAAGTAACAACCAGCCCAAAACTTCGCTGCGCCGGTATATCAGCGAGATAAAAGTGGCGGCGCAAACTGATCTGTTCAGCAAGCAGCACGGCGCCGAAATGAAGTTTATTGCAACCTATATCGATGATCTTTTAAAAGACGCTGTAAGCGTTACGTTGCAGCAGTTCTTCCAGAACGTTATCGCAAAAATGGGTATCCTTAAATACATTATGCAGCAGCCTGATAAGGGGGTGCATATGCAGATACTGACCAGCTTCTTTGATTTTTTAAAGGATGAAAGCCGCAGAAACCCCGAAATAAAGCTGCCCGACCTGATAGCCACCATCGACCTGATGCGTAAAAACAACATCAGGATGGAACTGAACAAGGTTATCTTTTCGGATAACGGCATCAACTTTTTAACCGCCCACGGTTCAAAAGGGCTGGAGTTTGAGCATGTATTTTTCATTGGCTGCGATAAAAAAACCTGGGATAGCAAAGGTCGCAATACCGGCTTTGTTTATCCCGATACCCTTACAAAGGCTGCCTCTGATGATATAGCGCAAAGGGAAGAGGCCCGCAGGCTATTTTATGTAGCGCTTACCCGTTCAAAACAATGCCTTAACGTGTCGTATGCAGCCAGGGATAAAAACGGTAAAGACCAGGAGCCATCGCAGTTTATTGGCGAAATACTGGCCGATACGCATTTGCAGGTAACCTACCCGCATGTTAACAGCGACGATATGCTGGCCTTTTTTGCCACGCAGTTTAACGAGGCCGATAAGCCGGTGGTACAACTGCTTGACCATAATTACATTAACCAGTTGCTGCAAAACTATACGCTATCGGTAACCCACCTGAATAATTACCTGGATTGCCCGCTGCGGTTTTACTTTCAGTGCCTCATACGGGTGCCGTCGGGCAAAAGTCCGTCGGCCACATTCGGGCAGGCGGTGCACTGGGCTTTGAACAGGGCATACCGCCGGTTAAAAGAGAACGATGACGAGTTTATATCAACCGAGGAATTTTTAAAGGAGTTCCGCTGGTATATGTACCGCAACCGCGATTCGTTCACCAAGGAAGATTTTAAACTACGTGTAGATTACGGCGATAAAATACTGCCGCCCTACTACGAACAAAACGTGCCCACCTGGAATAAGGTAGCGCAAACCGAGCGGAGCATTAAGAATATTGAGGTGCAGGGCGTACCCATTAAGGGCAACCTGGATAAAATAGAGTTTGACGGCAAGCAGGTTACCGTTGTTGATTACAAGACCGGCCGGGTGCGTAATGCCAAACCAAAGCTGGAGGGCCCCACCAACGAGCAGCCCAATGGCGGCGACTACTGGCGACAGGCAGTATTTTACAAGATACTGGTGGATAACGACCGCACCAACGACTGGGAAGTGGTAAACACCATTTTTGATTTTGTGGAGCCAGAACGCGAAGGCGAATACTACAAGGCGAAAGTTGTGATCAGTCCGCAGGATATTGAGGAGGTTACCAACCAGATAACCACTGTTTATCAAAAGATATTAGCCCACGATTTTAACACCGGCTGCGGCAAAAAGGAATGCGACTGGTGCCACTTTGTAAAAAGCAATTTTAAACAGCCGGAAGGGCTGTTGGATGTTGGCGAGGGGGAGGATGGAGAGTAGCTCGCTATAGCTTTTAGCCTGATGTCATTTCGAACGAACGCGGTGGGCTGTGAGTTGGGGTGAGGAGAAATCTTCTGCGTAATGCATCGTTTAAGCACGGTTCGCTTGTCGCTCGTATAAGATTATCGTCGTTTAAATAGATAGTCGAGGAATCAGAAAAGTAAATCCATAGTTATTTGAATCGATAGACTGTATGGCAAACACGCAAGCGTGAGCCAGCGAGAAGCAATGCTTTATGCCAGCATCGGTCAGGAATCAACTTAATATAAGTTCAGGAAAAAGTGAACTTTGACTTCAGTTTTAAGCTGCCATCGGCTATTTGTGCTGATCTTCTGTTTAAAAGCAAAATGTGGAAAAGTTTATGACTAAATAAAATGTCCTTAAAAACCATTTAAATGGACTTTTTCGCTAAAATTAGCGCGTAAAACTTTATAGACTTAAATTATTTACTTCATAGACTTGACTTTTGGACTTAAAGTTTTATATTTGAATAAAAAAACCATGCCAAGAGTAGTTGATTACCCAAGAGTTACTTTAAAAAATGCTTACGAATTAGCGAGTTCAATTGATTTATTAGGCGGAAGATGTTCTGTTCAATCAGCTGCTGATGGAATGAAGCTTAAAGTTAGTGGAAGTTTTAACGCCCTTGTATCGGCGACGTCGAAATATGGATTAATAGATATTAAATCGGGTCAATTATCTACTACTCCTCTTTATAGAAATATTAAGCTTGCTTATGACGACAATGAAAAGATAGAATTTGAACGACAGGCATTCTTTTCAATGGTGCTTTTTAACAAATTATATGAAACGTTTAAAGGTAAACCCTTGCCTGTAACAATGCTCTCAAAGTTTCTAGTGAGAGAATTGAATGTGGAAGAAAATATAGCGACACGAGTTAAAAATATTTTTATAGAAGGGCTAAAGCAAATCAAGTTATTAGATAGTGACAATAATGTTATTGAAATTAAGCCCGCGGAAGAGGAAGAGCAATCTAACATAGAGGTAATGGCAGTCAATAATTCCGCTGAAGAATATAGTCAGAATAAAATTTCAAATTCAAAAATTATTGAAATACAAGATAGCAACGAATTCTCATTTCATATCGTTGGACCAGGAATAAACACCAAAATAACGATAGTAGAGGAAGAGGATTTTGACATATTAAATGCTGTGATACGTAAGATTAAGAAGAAATTTAATTTTACTGAAGGAGCATAAAAGAAAACCCAATTAGATTGCAGTCTAACTGGGCTATTAGTAACCATGGGAAATTCAAATGTACCCCCAGGCTACAAAGTAGTTTACGCTCGCTACAAAACCATAAACGGTAAGCGAGTTTATCCTACGAAATCTAAAGTTTTCCGTTTCCTCGTGAAACTTTAGTATGCCGACTTGAACCCGTCACGGGATGTGGCGGGTTCTTGTATTTCAAAATTATAACTAATTTTTGTCAATAACAAGCCTTATTAATCAAGCCCCACTGCCCACGCAAGTTTAAAGCCACCTCATTTTGTGCCAAGTCACGTTGGGCTTCCTCCTCGTCCCCGTCAGCAAAACAGCTTCGTCCGAAAGCGGGAAGAACGATGATGGCCTAAGCGAGGCAGGGCATTGGGAACTTTCGCCCGGCGCAGCTAAAGCGGGTGGGCGGGTACGGCGGCGAAGCATTCACCCTGACTAGCCTTTTCTTTGCGGCTGAGACAAATAAAACGAACATCCGCAAGCTTAGTTATTACGCACTGCCGCACCTAACGAAGTGCTGATCGGCGATCTGTCCTAAAGAGATTGCTTCGTACCTCGCAATGACGTGGCGGGTAATTCTAACAGAGAAAGATGCTCATATAAATTTTACTCAGCTTTTTGGTGGCGCTATTTTGCCAGTACGCAATTATGTAAATTACTGATTATTAAGTGTTCATGACTGTTCACGTGCCGCGAACGTGAACACCTGGCGACTGTCCCGGCGACTGTAAGCCGAATCGAAACAAAAAATACCGGGCAATTTACAACAGCTTCCGCATCACATAATCATTCATCCAATACGGGCCAATGGGGATATCCTCTTCGTACACCACCTCAAAGCCCATTTTCTCGTAAAAGTTCTTGGCATTGTTATAGCGGTTTACATTAAGGTCTAAAATGCTTTTACCGGCCTGGGTAACTCTCTCTGCAACGGCATTGATCAATATTTTACCATAACCTTTTCCTTGGGTTGCCGGCAGGCAGTATAGTTTGTGAAGTTTATAAATATTTTCATCCTCCGCGCGGGGCGAGTAAGCTGCAAAGGCTACGGGCTGCCCGTCCTCTATCAGCAGCAAAAACTCTTGCTCCTTTTCTTTTACCTGTTTGGCTATCTTATCAGCCGAGTACAATTCATTCAGCATAAACCCTATCTGCTCTTTAGACAGGATAGGTGAATAGGTTGGCCACCAAGTTTGCTCAGCTATTTGTAAAATGGCTTCAACATCGGCCGTTGTGGCTTCTCTTATCTGGTACATAGGGCCGTTTAGTGGTTTTCCTCCCTATCTACCATAAAAGTGCTGCTGCTTTGGCCAACACCAAAATACTCTTCCAGTTCAGATAAAGTTGATGAGCTTGTGGCGATATCCTTTATCACCACGCCTTTTTCCATCAGCAAAATACGCTCGCACACATCGGTTACGTGGTTCAAATCGTGGCTGGATACGATGGTGGTTACCCCGTGGTTTTTGTTCTGATCTTTCAGGATGTTTTTTAGCCTGAACTGTGTGCTTGGGTCAATATTGGCAAAGGGCTCATCCAGCATCAGTAATTCCGGCTGCTGCAACAGGCATGCACCAACGCCAACCTTACACTGGTTACCTTTTGACAGGTCGCGGATGTACTTGCCTTTATTGATGATCTCGCCATTAAAAAACTCCGATAGGCTTAACAGCCGTTCATCAACCTGGGCTTTGTTCTGCTGGTGCAGGCCGCCAATAAAATAAAGATATTCTTCGGGTGTAAGGTAATCTATCAGAAAGCCTTCGTCAAGGTACGATGCGGTGTAGCTTTTCCAGTTTTCGGCACCCATCACTTTTTCGCCGTTTGACAGCACCTCGCCGCTCTCGGGGCGTATCAGGTCTAAAATCATCCGGAACAAGGTAGTTTTACCGGCACCATTGTTACCAACAAGGCCAATGCTTTCGCCCTTGTTTATTTGCAGATGCGGTATATTCACTACCGTTACGCCGTTGTAAACTTTTTTAAGGTTCTTTATCTCTATCATGATCATTTATTTCTGAAGCCTTCGGCTATTTTAAATCGTTTGGTGTAAAAATCGGCTTCCAGCTTTTGCAGCCAAAAGTTGCGCGTAATAATAAAAGCTATCCCTATTATGGCGAGCGTAGCTAACCCAACATTGGGGTATCCCATATACTTAAACGGCAGGAATATTACGTAAGGGAACAAAATAAGCGGGAACGACAACAGCAGCTGACTTGCGCCCACGCCCTCCCAGTTAAAGGATGCGCCCTTACTAAGGTCTATGCGTTTATAGTTACGGTTGGCAAAATATAATACAATGGTGGTATTAACGCCCAAATTCCATAGGTACATGATAAAGTGGATAAGCACCGTGCGCCAGCCAAAGTAAACGTATGGCGTGGTGAGTATAAAAGCCACTGTTGACACGATGGTAAACAGCAGGTATTTGGCCTTTAAAAAATCGGCGAATTTAATTTTACTTACCAGCAGCCCGTCAAAATGCGCGGCCTGCCAGCTAAACATAAACTGCCCGTAGTTGATGATGAAAATACCCGTCATAAACATTCCCACAAAAATTTTGAAGCTTTCGCCCAGTTTGGGATTGGTATAAAATATTAACCCGTAGAACATAAAAAAAAGCCCCATAACAAGCGCCGAGCGCGGGCGCTTGTTACGCAATATCAGCTTTACTTCGTTAGCCACCAGGTCGCCTACATGGCCAAAGCGGTTAAGCAACGGTATTTCGGTACTGCTTTTTGGTGCGGCATCCTTTTTGGTAGTTAATTCTTCCAGGTAAAGGTTGTCTTTTAAATAGTAAAAGTTAACGTAATACATAGCGGCAGCCAATGTCAACGGCAGCAACACCAGGTAAGGCATAGCAATTAAATTACCAAAAAAAAGGTATGAGCCGGCCTTTAACGAGTACAGGTGCCAAACATAGTCGCCGCATATTGCCAGTGATAATACAGCGCCGGCAATTAAAAATATCCACCCGTTTAAGTTTGCTTTGCGCTTAATGTACAGGGCCAGGTAATTGTTAAATATCGAAAAGCCTATAATGGAAACGATAAAAACTAATGTGGTTAACGCACCCGATGCAGGCAATATCACCTTTAGTATAAACGGCCCGAATATGATGATTGGCCACAAATTAAAAAACGACAGTAACGCGGTTAACGCCAAATAGCCAACAACGCTGTTGCGCTTAACAGGCAGGTGTAAATAAGGCTGCACCTTTAAGGTGGGCAGTTCCTGCAGTTGCAGGCGCATCAGCAAATCATATAAAAAATACACTAAAACAACTCCGCAAAAGGCAACGGTAAGATCTTCTTGCGGGAACATTGCGCCCAGCAACTTATCCATAAACACCCCAAGCGCAAGCACATACAAAAACAGTATAAAGATGAGTATGCCCATTACCACCTTTACGGTGATGTTTTTCCCGGTGTTTTTTGAACGCCAGAAGGCCTTCAGTTCGTGATCGAAAAAAGTTGATATCATAGAAGTTATAAAGAGTTGCCCACCCCCACAGAGCCTTCACTATGCCGGTCAGACAAATAGTTTAATGCTGTTAAGATACTAATATTTATACCTGTCGCCCCAAAGTTTCTTTAGCTTTTCTTTTGATTCATTCTCGCGCGCATTGTTACCCGGGTTATAAATTTTTGTTCCCCTTATTTGCTCGGGCAAAAAGTCAAGGTCGGCAAAGTTGCCTTCGTAGCTATGCGCGTATTTATAATTTTTGCCATAGCCTATATTTTTCATCAGTTTGGTGGGGGCGTTGCGCAGGTGCAGGGGCACGGGCAGGTCGCCGGTTTCTTTTACAAGCGCTATAGCGGCACCGATAGCCGTAGTGGCCGAATTACTTTTTGGTGAAGTTGCCAGGTAAATTACCGTTTGACTCAATATCAGTTGCGATTCAGGCATGCCAATTTTATTAACAGATTCAAAACAAGCCTGGGCCAGCAGCAACGCGTTGGGGTTGGCGTTACCAATGTCTTCGGATGCCAATATCAGCATGCGGCGCGCAATAAATAGCGGGTCTTCGCCGCCTACTATCATGCGCGCAAGCCAGTAAACTGCGCCGTTAGGGTCGCTGCCGCGCATACTTTTGATAAAGGCCGAAATAATATCATAATGCTGCTCGCCTGTTTTGTCGTACAGGGCCATATTTTGCTGCACATGCTCCAGCACCACCTCGTTGGTAAGCGTTATTTTCTTACTGTCGAAGGCGTTTACCAGCAGTTCAAAAATATTCAGCAGCTTGCGGGCATCGCCGCCGCTAAGTCGCAATAAAGCCTCATGCTCTTTTATATCGATGTTCTTTTCTTTGAGTACAACATCTTCCTTTTTTGCTTTTTCCAATAAGTCTAAAAGGTCCTGCTCTGATAAATGCTGCAAGATATACACCTGGCAGCGTGATAGTAACGCCGAGATCACCTCGAACGAAGGGTTTTCGGTAGTAGCGCCTATCAACGTAACAATGCCCCGCTCCACCGCGCCAAGCAACGAGTCCTGTTGCGATTTAGAAAAACGGTGTATCTCATCGATAAATAATATCGGTAAAATTTCGCCCTGTTCTTTTAGTAACGACGCCTTTTCAATCACCTCGCGCACATCCTTTACCCCCGAATTAATGGCGCTTAGCGAAAAGAAAGGCCGATAAAGCGATTGCGATATGATATAAGCCAGCGTGGTTTTACCAACGCCCGGCGGCCCCCAAAACAGCATGGAAGGCAACGAGCCGCTTTCGATAGCCTTGCGCAGAACCGCGCCTTTACCAACAAGGTGTTTCTGGCCCACATAATCATCCAATGATTTTGGGCGCATACGCTCGGCTAATGGCGGCAGGTTATTCATATTGTAAAAATCTGAAATAGAAACGCTAAATCCTAAAAAAATTAGTAATTTTCACTTTTGTCATTCTGAGCATTCCGAAGAATCCATGGGTGATCGGATCCCTCGTTCCTCAGGATGACAAGTGAATACGAATATCAACAACTTAATGCCACAACAGTTTACCCAGGCTACCTATCATTCTATTTGCGATCAGCTCGCCCAAATGGATGCCGATTTTGCTAACGTTATTAAACAGCATAGCTACCCGCCCATGTGGACAAGGCCCAATACCTTTGAAACCCTGGTGCATATCATCCTGGAACAGCAGGTATCGCTGGCCTCAGCATTATCGGCATTAAATAAACTGCGCGAACGTGTACAGGAAATTACCCCTGCACGGGTATTATTGCTCACCGATGCCGAAATGCGCGAATGTTACTGTAGCCGCCAAAAAACGGCCTATATAAAATACCTGGCCGAGGCCATCATTAGCGGGGAAATAAATTTAGAGGCCTTTGAACAGATGGAGGATGCCGATATCCGCGCGAAACTTACCGCCCTTAAAGGTATCGGTAACTGGACGGTGGATGTTTACTTAATGTTTGTATTGCAGCACACCGACGTTCTGCCCATCGGCGACCTGGCTATTGTTAACGCCATCAAACGATTGAAAGGTTTGCCAAAAGAAACCCCAAAAGACGACTTGGTGCTGTTGGCTCAACAATGGCAGCCTTACCGCACCGTTGCAAGTATGCTGTTATGGCATTATTATTTGAGCGACAGGAAGCCCTCAGGCCCCCCGACCCCCTGAAGGGGGAGCACGATTGTCAATCAAACAATTGTGAGGTTTGCTAATGGTTCGACAGGCTCACTATGCCGAGGCTTCAAAAAAGTATGTCGTTTCGAGGAAAGTGCAGAGAGAAATCTTATTCGCCCTATATATTGGCGACTACTGCTCGTATAAGATTTCTCCACGTTCCTCGTTCCAAACGACATAGTGGGAATAAAAAACCCCGCCTGAAAACAGACGGGGTTTTAAGCTTTTAAAAAGCTCCCCCTTCATGGGGTTGGGGGGCTATACGTTAAACAAACCATTCCTTTCCTGCTCCTGGTAGTTTTGTACCGTTTCAATAGCGTTGCTTATTACATCGCTTAAGGCGGTAATGAAAGCGCCGGGTTGTGCCAGGCTCATGGCATGTTTTATAGCATCAACTTCTTTAGGGATGATCTCGAACGGTTTGTTAGGATCAACCGACCGGATACCTTCCTGCAACAGATCGAGTATGTTTTCTTCGGTTCGGCCGCGCAGGTGTTTTTCCTGGCGAAGGATGATGTAATCAAACATTTCGGCCGCTATTTTTCCATTTTCGCGTATATCGTCGTCGCGCCTGTCGCCGGTACCCGCTATGATGCCTATTTTTAAAGGCGAATCGATATGGCTCAGGAATTCCTTTATACCGTTAAAGCCGTCCGGGTTGTGCGCAAAGTCAATCATAAAGCGGAAATCCTTAAACTCAAATATGTTCATCCTTCCCGGCGTTTGCGCAGCCGATGGGATAAAAGTTTCCAGCGACATTTTGATATCCTCGGTTTTAAACCCATGTAAAAATGCAGCCAGCGTCGCGGCCATTACATTATCTATCATAAACGGCACTGTACCGCCAAAAGTAAGCGGGATAAGGATGGTGCGCTGCACGCGTATTTTCCAGTCGCCCTTCATAATGGTGATAAAGCCATTTTCGTTTACGCAGGCAATGCCCCCCTTTTTACAATGGGCTACAATAACAGGGTTGTTCTCGTCACGGCTAAAGTATGCCACGTTGCAATCGGCTTTTTTGCCTACCTGCACGCAGTATTTGTTATCGGCATTTAAAACGGCCCAGCCGCTTTTTTTAACAGAATTAACCACCACGCTTTTTACGCGGGTAAGGTCGTCAAGGGTGTGGATATCCGAAAGGCCCAGGTGGTCTTCCTGAATATTGGTTATTACACCAATATCGCAGCTGCCAAAGCCAAGGCCAGCCCTTAATATGCCGCCGCGGGCGGTTTCCAGCACGGCAAAATCAACCGTGGGGTCTTTTAAAATAAACTCGCTGCTTACCGGGCCGGTTGTATCGCCTTTCAGCATCATATTGTTTTGAATATATATACCATCGCTGGTGGTAAAGCCAACACGGTAGCCGTTATTCTTAACAATATGGGCAATTAAACGGGTGGTGGTAGTTTTACCATTAGTACCGGTAACGGCTATAATAGGTATGCGCGCCGATTTACCGGGCGGGTAAAGCATATCAATAACATGCCCTGCCACATTGCGCGCCAGCCCTTCGCTGGGGGCAATATGCATCCTGAAACCGGGGGCTGCGTTTACCTCTAACACTACACCGCCATTTTCGGTTAGAGGCTCGGTAAGGTTTTCGGCCATAATATCTATACCGCAGATGTCGAGGCCGATGATCTTCGATATACGCTCGCAAATGAATATATTCTGCGGGTGTACATGGTCGGTAACATCAACAGATGTACCGCCGGTACTGAGGTTTGCGGTAGATTTTACAAACACCTTTTCATCTTTGGCGGGCACGGTATCTAAAGTATACCCCTTCTTTTCCAGCAGGTCGAGCGTATCGCGGTCAACATCTATCAGGGTAAGCACATTTTCGTGGCCGTATCCGCGCCGGGGGTCGGTGTTTTCTTTATCAATCAGTTCCTGTATGGTTAGTTTGCCATCTCCTTTAACATGTGCCGGGTCGCGCAGGGCAGCGGCAACCATTTTGTTATCTATCACCAATACCCTAAAATCATACCCGGTTATATACCGTTCAACAATTACGCGGCGCGATATGCGGGCGGCGTGTTCGTAAGCGGCAATAGCATCCTCGGTATTGGTGATATTGATGCTGATGCCGCGGCCATGGTTGCCATCAAGCGGTTTAAAAACCAGGGGGAAGCCAATTTTATTGATAGCCTCAACCACCTGTTCAACCCGGCCGATGGTCATGCCCTTAGCCACCGGGATGGCCTGTTCCTGCAACAAACGCTTGGTTTCGTCTTTGTTACTGGCAATATCAACAGCAATGCTGCTTGTCCTTTCGGTCATGGTAGCGCGAAAGCGCACCTGGTTTTTGCCGTAGCCCAACTGCACCAACGATTGATTGTTCAACCTAATCCAGGGTATCCTGCGCGATATGGCTTCTTCTACAATAGCGCCGGTACTTGGCCCCAGGCGCGTATTCTCGCGGATCTCGCGCATGGTTTGTATGTCCTTTTCCAGGTCGTATTCAGTGCCGTCAATAAGCGCCTGCACAATGCGCACAGCGGCCTCCGCGGCAAATACGCCAACTTTTTCTTCCAGGTAGGCAAATACAACGTTGTACACGCCCGGCGTTTTGGTTTCGCGGGTGCGGCCAAAGCCGGTATCCATGCCTGCAAGGGTTTGTATCTCTAAGGCAACATGTTCTATTACATGCCCCATCCAGGTACCGGCAATTACCCGCTCGAAGAAGCCCCCCGGCACGCCGGGCGAGCAGCGGTGCGAATGCAGGCTGGGCATTAGGGCTTTCATCCTTTCGTAAAAACCATCGATAGTATTTGATGGGCGCTCTTCCATTTCCTGCAGGTCCAGCCGCATTTGTATCAGTTTCTTGCGACTGATGCTCCATATGTTTGGGCCGCGCAGTACTTGTATATTTTCAATTTTCATAAATGCTTGCTGGTTGTGTACAATAATTATTCTAAAGCTAAAAAACTTACGAAATCTATGAAATGTTTTGACCAAAAAATGCATTATTATTCATTAATACATTAGTTTTTAATCAATTTTTATTTTAATTTGTATAAACTGATATAAGATTATGGATGTCCCGAAAGGAAAACTGGTAATAATTGGAGGCGCTGTGGATATGGGCAGTAATGTAAGTGTGTTGGAGCATATTATGCAGCCAGACTATATCAAATTTTTTGAAAAGGGCATACTCAGGCGCATCATTAATGAATCGGACAAACAGGAAGCTTCAGTTGTAGAAGTAATTACTACGGCATCGCAAATTCCCGAACTTGTTGGTAACGAATATATAAAGGCGTTTAACCAGCTGCACGTTACCCGTGTTAATGTATTGCACATTAAAAGCCGCGAGGATGCATCGAATGAAGAATACCTGGAACGCATACGCAAAGCTGATGTGGTAATGTTCAGCGGCGGCGACCAGCTGCGCCTTACCGCTATTTTTGGCGGTACGCAGTTTCTGCAAATATTAAAAGAGCGGTACCGGCACGAAAACTTTGTAATAGCAGGTACTTCTGCCGGGGCGGCCGCAGCGTCGACCCACATGATATACCGCGGGCAAAGCAACGAGGCGCTGATAAAGGGCGAAGTACAAATAACCGCAGGGTTAGGCTTTATCGACTCGGTTATTGTCGACACCCACTTTGTACAGCGGGGCCGTATTGGCCGATTACTGTACGCCGTAGCTACCAATCCCGGCATACTCGGCATAGGCCTTGGTGAAGATGCAGGATTGCTGATCACCGAAGGCAATATGATGGAAGCGATCGGCTCGGGTTTAATTATGCTGGTTGATGGCAAGAATATTGTGGAAACCAACGTTTATGATGTAGAGATAGGCGACCCTGTTTCGATTGAAAATTTAAAGGTGCACGTAATGTCGATCTATGATAAGTACGACCTGCAACAGCACCGCATGATCATTAAAAAAGTGGTTAAGGTAGAGGAGGGTGTTTTTGTAACGGCCCAGGATAGCGATAATAACGATTTACAATGAAATTGATCATACACGGCGGGTTTTTTAGCGAATCGCTTACAAACCAGGAGGTAAAAAAAGCCAAGCAGGATGCCCTGCGCGAAATTGTTACGCTTGGCCACAAATACCTGGAAAGCCATACCGCTGCCCAAACCGTGGTGTATACCGTTTGCCTGCTGGAAGACTGCGACCTGTTTAACGCCGGTACCGGTTCCCAGATACAAAGCGACGGCAAGATACGGCTCAGCGCATCGCTGATGGATGGCAAAACACACAAATTTAGCGGTGTTATTAATATAGAGGATGTGAAGAACCCTATATGCATTGCCGAAAAATTAATGGATTACGACGACCGTGTATTGAGCGGACAGGGCGCAAACGCTTTTGCAGCAAATAACGGCGTAGCATATTATAATCCGGAAACCCCGCAGCGCCGCAGGGAATATGAAAAAAAATTGAGCGACTCTATCCGCCTGGGTACGGTAGGCTGCGTAGCACTTGATATTTACGGCGATATAGCTGCCGCCACTTCAACCGGGGGCAAGGGCTTTGAGATGCCCGGCCGGGTAAGTGATTCGGCAACTACGGCAGGCAATTATGCCAACGCTTTTGCAGGTATCTCATGTACCGGTGTAGGCGAAGATATCGTAAGCGGATCGGTAGCCACAAAAATTGTTACGCGCGTTACCGATGGTATGCCGCTGTCGATCGCTACCGAAAAAACACTTGACGAAATGAAGCCTTACGATGGCTTTGCCGGCATAATAGGCATTACCAATACCGGCGATATATACCACGCCGATACCCACCCCTACATGGTTTGGGCCCTGCACGATGGCGAGGTGGAGGTGTTTGAATAGGGAGTTATCCGCCACTTTCAGCTCCCTTTATGGCTGCGTTTTGTCTAAGATCCTCTTAAACAATATTCTTTGAGATATCATAAAGAAATCACCGTTGTTGCCCTCCTGCTTAATTTTAAAAGAAACGCAGCTTTTTATAGCATTGGTTAATGCCGCCAATTCATCGGCTGTGATAAGTGTATTTGTTTTTAAATTATATGCAACATCAAGCACCCTGCCCTGGGGGGAGATATAGTAAGTAAGCATTATAGATGGCTCGTTAAGCAATTCTTTTAACCGGCCATCGTTAACACCTGCCTGAATGCCGTTAAAATATTGAAAGTTCGCGGATCGGTTAATTGAAATCGTTGGTTTTTGGGGCTTCTATTTACAAACGCGCTCTTTTCGTTTCTTACTGTCATTATGCCGTTTACAGTAACATCCGTTTAAATGATATCGAATTTGTTTTTATAACGGTGTTTGGCTTTAATTGCTGTGCCTTACGGCCCTGTTAGCAAAACCCCGCACTACAATTATTATAAATTGGTGCTTTCAAAATTTGATGTACGGGAATGCATAATTTACTGCTTTATAATATTTATAATCAGTTCCTGTAAAGGTCACTTTTATATTTTTTCTTAAATCAATATCTATTTGTTCTATTTCTACAGGAGTGATGAGTGTATTTTCTTGTAATGTATAACTTATATTGGCAGTTGAACCGTCAGTCTCAAAAATGAAAATTATTCCTAGCTTCTCATTTTTCTCATGCAAAGCCTGCCTTTTGTTTTTTAGGTTACCATAAACTATATCGTTTACCTGTTCAATATTCAAATGTATATCAGATTTTAAAACTTTAAATTGATAATTGTTGAATGAAGGCGGAACTGGTCCTTTGTATTTATTTTTCTCTGGAAATATAAACCATGATCTTTGATTATTTGTTAATATCTGAGATTTAGTTATTGTAAATGTTTCTTTCTTAAATGTTTTTTTTCCGACAGAAAATTTTGTTTGTGCACAGCCTGCTATGCTATAAAACAGGAGAATCAAAAAAATAAAATATGGCTTTTTCATTAGTTGCAATTTGTTTGGTTAAATAAATTAATCAATGCTTTAGGGTCTAAATTGATAATTGGTCCGCTTAGCGGATTGTTTGGTAAATTATTAAATTGGTTTAAAAAAGAGGTATATTGCTCTATAAAATTGTTATAATCAGTTGTGCCTGATGTTAACTTGGGATATGAAGTAAAGTCATTTGTTAATCCTGCTAACCAATTTCGATAGCTGGTTTGCTGTTCAGGCGTTCCGTTTTGAAATGCCACAACTTCATTATTTACTATATCGCTAAATACGGCTTGCTCAAATTCGATATTTGAAAACCCTGGAGATGCTATTCCGGTGGATGAATTTTTCCCGTAACCCGCAGTCCCACCCGGATAATACAGGTCTTGATAGCCATGAAACATTTCATGCTGTAATATATCGGCACGTGTGGCGGCATAATCTGTTGTAAAAGAAATACTTTTATCAGTTGGACTATAACTTGCACTGCCATATCCAGTTTTAATGCAAAAGGTGTATCCGGAACCATCTTGATCAATAATTTTATAAAGTGTGGCATTTGCACAATTTGCGCTCTTAAATTCCGCTATGGTGTTTTCAATTGTGGCTTTTTGCTGTGTAGTAATATCATCACAAAATTTAATAGTATCCTGTACGTTTATCACACAGCTGCCCTGATCGCCGCCCTGCACTAACCTGACCGCCTTTTTGCCGTTGATGGTAAGCGGTTCAAGAATAATGGGCGGGGTGGGGTTTCCACCGGGTGGCGGGTTGGTTCCGGGAGGTGCCGGGCTTGATCCTGGTGGACATGGCGGACTGTACCCGCCGCTACTATCGTCGCCCTGCCCGGGGCAATAGGTAACATCCTGTGTAAATAACAGCACCTCCGGGTCGCAATATTCAAGCACATCCGAACTTGAATAATAGCAGGTCTGTTCGTATATGCCGATCGTCCGCACCTCGCATCCGCCGGGTGCCGGCAATTTTAAAATTTGTGGCCCGGTTGGTTCTTCAACTGCAGGGGGCTCTCTACGACTGGCAAACGTTATTTCGCCGTTTTGATAAGCATTGCCATTTACAAATAATCCCTGTAAGGTGGTATAAAATATATTGCCGCTAAAGTTCCGCGGCACGGCCATATAATGCACATTGTTAATGTTTACCCCCGGCTCGCCATGTATTTGCATTAAAGCGGCAACCAATTCGCCGTTACGCTTATTCTTTAGGATCAGCAGACGGGTCAGTCCGTTAATATTGCTGGTGCCATCAGTAGTAAAAAGTATTTTACGGGCGTACTGTGCCGGCGCTTCTACCACGTAATAATTGGTATCTACTGCGGTACGGGCGCTATCCCAAAGCGGAGTAAAATCGGCTATCTTACTCAAAAAAGATGTTTCGGAGTTAAGTTTTATTTTGTTTGCCAGCGCAGTTTTGTTGCCAGCAAACCAGCTTTTTGCTTCGTTAACAGAAAGATGGGGGTTTGCTTCCGCAATATTAGCCTGTTGCCCTGCAAGCTGGATATCTTTACGGCAACTGTTTATAACCAAAGCCATTGCCAATATTAAAATGGAGCACCAAACGGCTGTAATAAAACGGATAGGAGTAGGTTTTTTCATTTACTTGAGATGTGATAATATAGGTTAGGTTTTTAACGGCAACTATTGATTTGTCGTTATGCACAAGATATTAATAAATTTTGAAATAGCAATATTCCTGTCTTTCAAGCGTTGAAAGGAATGTTTTGCCATGCTGCACAGCGCAAAATAGGCCATCATTAAACACTTGTAAATCAGAAAACTAATTTTTACATTTGCATACCAGTTAATTTAACTATTCCCCCGCGAAACTATACATGCGATACATCATCTTAGTATTTCTTTGCGTTATCACCCTTTCGGCATCTGCCCAATGGTACCGCCTCGATTTTAAAAAGCACAAAAGATATCCGCTGATAGCGCAGGTTAAAGACCATTCGCTAAAAAAATTCCTGGCTGCTAAAACGCCTGCTTACAATCCTCAAAAACTTGCTTTGGTAGTTATTCCGCCCAGCCAGTTCAGCCTGCAAATAAATGAGCGTATAGTAATGCGCGCCGCGCAGCATAACATGCGTTTCCGCGAGTATGCCCAGGCCAGCTATAAGTTCAGTGAGTTAGCGCAGATATATGTTTCGCAGAACCGCCTTTCGGAGGCTAAGTGGTATTACCTGCAAAGCATCCTTATTTCAAAACAACAAAACGATTTTAAACACACCATTGATAACTTGGTTAGCCTGGCTTTGATCAAGGCAGACCTGGGCGATATTACGCAGGCCCAGCAGGACCTTACCGAAGCGCGCGACCTGGCGCGCAATACCGGCCGCAATGCCGACGTTAAGATGATTGAAGGAAAGATAAAATTTGTGCAAAATAACAAAGTGTGGCTGCCAAAATCCGAACTGCGATATGCTGAAGCTGTTGACGTTACGGCTAAATCAAAATAACGGCCTGTTTTTTGTAACATTTGCGTAAAATGCCGCTCATATAATAAAAACAAACCAACATTATTGTATAATTGTTATTCAATATATTAGCGGGACGGCTTTGTGGCTGTCTCTTTTTTTATTGTATAAATTAAAACAGGCACAAGTATTGATGTTTCACACAGGCCCCAATTTAAATAGTGTAAAAGATATGTTCAAGAAATTATATTTATTGCTGGTATTAGCTGCTGCTTTTGCCTGCAACGCTGCTCCGTCTAAACCAAACTACAAGCACGCCGGACCTAACGACCTGCAGCCTGACGAACAGCAAAGTGTTGTACTAAAATATGTGGCGGGCCTTATATCGCAATATAATTATAAAAAGGTGCCCTTAAACGACTCCCTGTCGGCCGTTATATACGACCGTTATATCAAAAAGCTTGATGAGAACCACAACTATCTTCTCGCATCGGATATAAAAGAATTCGAACAATTTAAAACCACAATGGACGATGACATCAAGGCCGGTAACCTCGCCAATGTTTTCTACATATTTAATGTATTTCAAAAGCGTTATACCGAATACGTGAACTTCTCGGTGTCGCAGCTTAGTAAAAACTTCGATTTTACCAAAAACGAGACATTTACTTACGACCGCGACAAACTACCCTGGGCGGCATCCGAGGAAGAGGTGCACAACCTTTGGGCGCAGCGCGTAAAGTATGATCTGCTTAACCTTAAACTAACCGGCAAAGATGCAGGCACCATTAAGGAAACGCTGAAAAAGCGTTATACCAATATCTTGTCGCAATCAAACAAGCTTTCAAACCAGGATGTTTTCCAGGCGTTTATGGATGCCTTTACCGAAGCCATTGACCCGCATACCAATTACTTTACCCCCGCGCTTGCCGCCAACTTCAATATCGATATGTCGCGCTCTTTAGAGGGTATCGGCGCATCGTTGTTAAGCGAAAATGAATATGTGACCATTAAAAGCGTTACACCCGGCGGCCCTGCCGATAAAAGCAAACAAGTAAATACCGACGACCGCATTGTGGCCGTGGCACAAGGCAAAACAGGCGAATTTCAGGATATAGTAGGCTGGAGGATAGATAACGCCATAGCCCTGATACGCGGTGCAAAAGGCACTACCGTACGCCTGCAATTACTGGCAAAAGGCAGCCCGGTTACAGCAAAGCCAAGGATAGTAGAACTTGTGCGCGAAAAAATAATTCTGAAGGATATCTCTGCGAAAAAGGAGATCCGTACGTATAACAACAATGGCAAATCCGTTAAAATCGGGGTGATCTCTATCCCGGCCTTTTACCTTGATTTCGCCGATTATAAAGCAGGCAACCCTAATTATAAAAGCACCACGCGCGATGTAAAGCTGATATTAGACACTTTAAAACGCGAAAATGTGGATGGTGTAGTGATCGACCTGCGCCAAAATGGTGGGGGGTCGTTAATGGAAGCCATCGAACTGACCGGCCTGTTCATTAAAACAGGCCCGGTAGTGCAGGTAAGGGACCCTCGCGACCAGGTAGACGTTGATAAGGACGAGGACCCGGCGATAGCTTACTCGGGCCCGCTTGCTGTATTGGTTGACCGTTTTAGCGCGTCTGCGTCAGAAATCTTCTCAGGAGCGATACAAGATTACGGCCGCGGCCTGATATTGGGTACCCAAACTTACGGCAAAGGTTCGGTACAAAACGCTATCGATCTGGATAAGGTAATAACCCCCAGCTTAAAGGATAAATTGTTGGCAATGGCCGGCAAAGCCAAAACCGTTGCTACAGGTAGCCAAAATAAGTTTGGCCAGTTAAACTTAACCGTTGCCAAATTTTACCGCATAAGTGGTAACTCTACCCAGCATAAAGGCGTTATACCGGATATCTCGTTCCCGTCGGTTATCCCTTTGGATAAATATGGCGAAGATACTGAGCCCTCGGCTATGCCTTTTGATGTGATCCAAAAAAGCGATTACAGCCCTGTGGGCAGTTTTGCAACCGTAATTCCGCAGCTAAAAAAACTGCACGACGACCGGATGGCTGCCAGCCCAAGCTATAAATATTTGCTGGAAGACATAGAAGATTCAAAAAAACAGGCCGAAGAAAAAAGCGTGACGCTTAACGAACAAAAGCTGAAACAGGAACGCGATGCCGACGAGAAAAAAACATTTGAACAAAACAACCTGCGCCGTATAGCTTTAGGGCTGCCCGCGCTGAAAAAAGGCCAGGCAAAACCTAAAAATGAGGACATGGATTTTCTACAAAAGGAAGCCGGCCAGATCCTGACAGATTACCTTACGCTGGGGAGTAAATTTACCAGCGTTAAACCTACAGGTACTTTTTAAAATACTTTAATGCTAATAAAAAATGACGCGTATCCCGCGTCATTTTTTTTGCCCTTTTTTTTGCCGCCTTACCGGCAAATAATTTACACAATTATGTAAAACTAACCTTTAAATGTAAGTATATTTGTTTGACTAATAATTAGTATGACAACTAAAAAATTTGATAGTTACTCTTACCTGCTCGATCGTACGGCAAAGCGGGTAAAGGGGTATGCACAGCAAAAGTTTGCAACAGGTAATTTTGATATAACCGTTGACCAATGGCTGGTTTTGAAAAGCCTGGATAACGACCGGTACCTTAAACAAAAGGAGCTGGCAGAGCTTACCGGGAAAGACAACCCAACGCTAACCCGCATTATCGACCTGCTTTGTAAAAAAGGACTTACCGAGCGCCTCATGCATAAGAACGACCGGCGCAGCTTTACCGTTCACCTTACACCAGCAGGCAAGGCAAAGTTGTTGGAATTATTGCCGAAAGTGACCGAGATACGCATGAAAGCCTGGGAAAACCTTACCGAGCAGGATTACGAGCAGTTGAAAACGATATTAAACAAGATTTATCAAAACTTAGGAACAGAATAACATGATAACTACAGATATAGGCATTATAGGCGCCGGCCCAACCGGCATGTTTGCGGTTTTTGAAGCGGGGCTGTTAAAAATGCATTGCCACTTAATTGATTCGCTGCCACAGGCGGGTGGGCAATTGTCAGAGATCTATCCTCAGAAACCCATTTATGATATACCGGGTTATCCGGCTATTAACGCGCAGGAACTGGTAGATAAGCTATCAGAACAAATAGCGCCGTTCCATCCCGGCTATACGCTTGGCGAGCGGGTGGAGACCTTGCAAAAGCTGGATAACGGCAGCTGGCTTATCGGCACTAACGAAGGAACACAGATAAGTTGTAAGGCGGTGGTTATTGCAGGTGGCCTGGGATGCTTTGAGCCCCGGAAGCCTGAGGTGGACCGCCTTGCCGAGTTTGAGGGCAAAGGGGTGATGTACGCGGTACGCAACCCCGAAATGTTCAGAGACCGTAACATTGTAATAGCGGGCGGCGGCGACTCGGCTTTAGACTGGACTATCTTTTTGGCCAATGTAGCAAAAAAGGTAACCCTGGTACACCGCGGTGATACATTCAGGGGCGCGCCTGATGCCGCCGAAAAGGTAGCAGAACTTGCGCGCACAGGCGCGATAGACCTGGTGCTTAAATCGCGCGTGGTGGCGCTGGATGGTGCAGGGCATCTGGAACAGGTAACTATTACCGGTCCCGGTGGTGATAACCGAAACCTGCAGGCCGATAATTTTATTCCATTGTTTGGTTTAAGCCCCAAATTAGGCCCTATAGAAGACTGGGGCTTAAATATCGACAGATCGGCTATTGAGGTGAATACATTTGATTACAGCACCAATATCGACGGCATATTTGCCATTGGCGACATCAACACCTACCCCGGCAAGCTAAAGCTGATACTTTGTGGTTTCCATGAAGCGGCGTTGATGGCGCAAAGTGCGTTCAAGTACGTTTACCCCGATCAGCGGCTTACTTTTAAATACACAACCGTTTATGGCATAACCGAACTGGCATGATCAACTTTATAGTAGAAGACAGAAACGGCGTGCAACAGCCGATAGAGATTCCGGAGGGTATCAGTCTGAGCCTGATGGAGGTGTTAAAAGGCAGCGACTACCCTATACTTGCAACCTGCGGTGGTATGGCGCTTTGTGCAACGTGCAGAGTAGAGGTACTTAAAGGACTGGAACAATTGCCCGAGCCCGGCGACGAGGAGCTTGATATATTGGATACCCTGCCCTTTGTTGACGAAAGCAGCCGTTTGTCATGCCAGTTGCGTGTAAATGAAACTCTGGAAGGCTGCCTGTTTAGGATCCCGGAGGAAGATTAACCGTAGAGACGCGATACTTCGCGTCTTTTTTTATTGGTGAGATTTTTTACCCACAGAGTGCACGGAGTAGAGCTCATTCCTCTTTGGTTAATTAACCGACTATCTGGCAGCAAACCAATCCCCTTCCCATTGGTTATTAAAAAACTATGGCCAAACCATTGCTGGAGTTTACCGACAGGGGCATTTACTGCGAGCAGGGGAAATTTTACATTGACCCCTGGAAACCTGTAGACGATGCTGTAATAACCCATGCTCATGCAGACCACGCTTACTGGGGCCATAAAAATTACCTGGCGCACCATCTGTCGAAAGAAGTGTTGCTTTACCGCCTGGGCGAGATAAACCTGCGCACCATCGGGTACGGCGAAACCGTAACCAAAAACGGTGTGCATATCGCTATGTATCCGGCAGGGCACGTTATAGGTTCGGCGCAGATACGGGTGGAATACAAAGGCGTGGTTTGGGTGGTATCCGGCGACTACAAGACGGACGACGATGGTATCTCGACCCCATTCGAGCCGGTTAAATGTCATCACTTCATTTCGGAGTGTACTTTTGGCATGCCCGTTTATTCATGGAAGCCGCAGTCCGAGATCTTTACCGATGTAAACAATTGGTGGCGCACCAATGTCGCAAACGGCGTGGCTACGGTTATCGTCGGTTATTCATTGGGCAAAGCGCAGCGCATCCTGCAAAACCTGGATCTGGATATTGGCAAAGTGTACACCCATGGGGTGATCGAGAATACCAACGAAGCCCTGCGCCGAAACGGTGTGATATTGAATCCAACGGAAAGGATCACATCAGAATCATCAAAAGAAGAGGTACGTAAAGGCATTATACTTGCCCCGCCATCATCGGTAGGTACCCCATGGATGCGTAAGTTTGGCCCCTATAGTTTTGGTTATTGCAGCGGATGGATGGCCCTGCGCGGTGCCAAGCGCCGTCGCGCGGCCGACAGGGGGTTCATCATGTCTGATCATGCCGACTGGAACGGTTTGGTAAGCGCTATTGATGCCACCGGCTGCGAATGTGTTTACCTTACCCATGGTTACACAGCATCTTTCACCAGATATTTAAATGAGATAGGGTTTAACGCCCGCGAAGTGCATACGCTTTATGGCGGCGAGGAAGAGGAAGAAGCCTCTTCCCAGCCTTCTCCGGAGGAGAGGGAGCCATTAGTGGAAAATAAAGATGATAACACGTCCCAAGTCCTCTCCTTTGGAGAGGATTTAGGTGAGGCCGGAGGGGCTGCCATATGAAAGCTTTCGCCCAACTCTTTCTCTCGTTAGACGAAACCAACAAAACCAACGAAAAGGTTCAGGTTTTAAAAGATTACTTTACTAACGTACCCGATACCGATAAAATGCACATGCTGGCGCTGTTTACCGGCAGGCGGCCAAAACGGCCTATCAATTCAACCCTTATCCGTAACTGGGCTATCGAGGCCTCAAACATCCCCCAATGGCTTTTTGAAGAAAGCTACCAGGTGGTGGGCGACCTGGCCGAAACCATGTCGCTGCTGATGCCCGAGAGCCAGAACAGCAGCAGTAAAACGTTAACCGAATGGATGGCCGAAATAAACCAGGTGGGCAGTAAAACCGAAGAAGAAAAAAAGCTGTGGCTGATGGATTCGTGGGCGATGCTTGACAGGCAGGAGCGCTTTGTGTTTAACAAATTGCTTACGGGCAGCTTCCGCATTGGTGTATCAAGCAATTTGGTGGTGAAGGCCCTTGCAGATATTACCGGTATTGAAGCCCCCGCGCTCACTCACCGCATTATGGGTAGCTGGATGCCCGAAGATTACACTTACGAACAATTGGTACAGGAACAGGATGCTGCGGATAATATATCGCGGCCATACCCTTTCTTTTTGGCTTACCCGATACAGGAAACATCTGAAAAACGAAAATCTGCAGAGGACGTGGGTAATGCTTTAGGTGAAGCGGCCGACTGGCAGGCCGAGTGGAAATGGGACGGGATACGGGCGCAAATGATAAAGCGGGGCGGCGAAATTTTTATCTGGAGCCGTGGCGAAGACCTGGCGACAGAGAAATTCCCGGAGTTGCACCCTTTTTTAAGTGCCCTGCCTGACGGCACCGTTTTGGATGGTGAGATACTGAGCTTTCAGAACGGGCTACCGATGCCTTTTAATGTATTGCAAACCCGTATAGGCCGTAAAAACCTGAGCAAAAAAATACTGGCCGACAGTCCGGTAGCTACTATTGTTTATGATTGCCTGGAATATAACGGCGAAGATATCCGGCATAAAACACAAGCCGAACGCCGGGAGGTACTGGAAAAGCTGCAAAGCGGAACGGCATTCCCTGAAGTATTCCGCATCTCATCACTTATTGATTTTAACAGCTGGGAAGAGCTGGAAAAAACGCGGGAGCAATCGCGCGCGATGATCGCGGAAGGCATTATGCTGAAACGGAAAAGCGCCGCATACCAGGTTGGCCGTCGGCGTGGCGACTGGTGGAAATGGAAGATCGACCCGCTATCGGTTGACGCGGTAATGATATATGCCCAAAAAGGACACGGCCGCCGTGCCGATCTGTATACCGATTATACCTTTGCCGTTTGGGACGGCGATAAGCTGGTGCCCTTTGCCAAAGCCTACAGCGGCCTTACCGATGCCGAGATAAATAAGGTTGATTATTTTGTAAAACGCAATACGCTCGAAAAGTTTGGCCCGGTGCGCACCGTAAAACCCGAACTTGTTTTCGAAATAGGCTTTGAAGGCATTAACAGGTCTACCCGGCATAAGTCGGGCATCGCGCTGCGTTTCCCGAGGATACTCAGGTGGCGGCATGATAAACCAAAAGAGGAAGCCGATACCCTGGATAGTTTAAAGGACCTGTTAGGCGATTGATGGCTTTTGAAATCCGCCTTTTAATGCGGTGGCAGAGAAAATATTATCTTTACTTATGCAACATCCCGAAGCCAATCCCTGGAAAATAACTGCTGAAAAAGAGATCTATGATAACCCGTGGATAAACGTTACCGAGTACCAGGTAATCAACCCATCGGGTAACCCCGGCATTTATGGCCAGGTACATTATAAAAATATCGCCATCGGCATTTTGCCTTTGGATGATGATATGAACACCTACCTGGTGGGTCAGTACCGTTTCACCTTAAATCAATACAGCTGGGAACTGCCCGAGGGGGGCGGCATGATCGGCGTTGACCCGCTGGAATCGGCAAAACGCGAACTGCTGGAAGAAACCGGCTTAAAAGCGTCGGGCTGGACAGAGATACAACGAATGCACCTGTCCAACTCTGTTAGCGATGAGCTTTGCATTTTGTACATTGCCCGCGGCCTGGAACAGTGTGAGGCCGAACCCGAAGACACTGAGCAACTGATCGTAAAAAAAGTACCGTTTGATGAAGTTTACGAAATGGTTTGTAAAGGAGAGATAACTGATTCGCTGGCGGTGGCGGCCGTATTAAAAGCCCGTTTAATGCAGTTAGAGAACACTTTGTAATATCCCGATTATCAAATCCTCAAAAAAACTTTAAATTTGCGGGGCTGATGAAAAAGTTTTTAGGCTATTTCCTGTCCCCGTTTGCAACTTTAGCATTCTTTTTGGTGCTGGTGATCTTTCACCCCTTACAGTGGCTAAGCCTGAAACTTGGGGGATACCAGGCGCATAAGCGGTGCGTAGATATCCTGAACTTCTTTTTGCTCCATACCTTTTATATTTTGGGCAACAGGGTTATCTTCATTAACAAGCAAAACCTGCCGGTTGGCAGGCCTATTATATTTATTGCCAATCACCAAAGCCTCTTCGATATCCCGCCCATGATATATTATCTGCGCCGTTACCACGCAAAGTTTATATCAAAGATAGAGTTAACTAAAGGTATACCATCCATATCATTTAACTTAAAGCATGGCGGCGGTGCCAATATCGACAGGAAAGACCCGCGACAGTCGATCACAGAACTGGTGAAGTTGGGCACCCGTATGAAAGAGAATAACTGGGGCGCGATGATCTTCCCCGAGGGGACACGCTCGCAAGATGGCAGGGTAAAACCTTTTCAATCGGCAGGGGTAGCCACACTGTTAAAAAAATGCCCCAACGCGCTCTTAGTACCTGTGGCTATTACCGACTCGTGGAAGATGATACGTTACGGGTTATACCCCTTAAATACCTTTACGCCCATGAAATGGGAAGTGCTTGAACCGATAGAGCCCGGCGCCACTCCCGTTGAGGAATTGGTGAAGTCAGCAGAAGAAAAGATAAGGGCGATAGTAGACCCGCAACATTCATAACGCCTTTTCAATCCTTCGCACCCAGCTTCTCCAAACAATTGTTTTTTAAAAATATGGTGGCGCTATTTTGTCAGTAGCAAAAAACGAAACCGTTGATTATCAGGCGTTCATAAATGTTCACGGTGTTCACGTGCACCGAACGTGAACACCTGATGAAACTTTGCCTGCTTATTATTCGGTATCCGCGGCAAATGTATTGCCCTGTTTAATATCACCGGTTTCGTAGCCTTTTTTAAACCAGTACATGCGCTGGGCGCTGGTACCGTGCGTAAAGCTATCGGGGTGCACTTCGCCCTGGTATTCCTTTTGCAAACGGTCGTCGCCGATCTGGTGGGCGGCGTTCAGGGCTTCTTCGATGTCGCCGGGATCAAGCACATTTTTCAGGTTTTTCTCGTAATACGCCCAAACGCCGGCATAAAAATCGGCCTGCAGCTCCAGCTTCACCGAAAGCTTATTGTAATCTTCCTGGCTTAACTGATTACGGGCTTCTTCCATCTTGGCCGATAACCCAAGCAGATCCTGCACGTGATGACCCACCTCATGGGCTATTACATAAGCCTGGGCAAAATCTCCCGCGGCGCCAAACTTTTCGGACAGCTCATTAAAAAACGAAAGGTCGAGGTACACCTTCTGGTCGCCGGGGCAATAAAACGGACCGGTTTCGGCGCCGGCTTGCCCGCAGGCGGTGTTTACGGCGGCTTCAAAAAAATGCAGGGTAGGCTCCTGGTAGGTTTTTCCCATATCGGCAAAAAGCTTGTTCCATACATCCTCGGTATCCGCAAAAACAACTTTGGCAAATTTCTTTTCTTTGGTGTCAGGGATGGCCTGCTGGTTGTTTTCCTGCGGTGCGCCGCCGCTCTGCATCCCGTTAAGTACCGCAGACGGGTCTATACCCGTAAAAAAATATATAGCTGCAGCTATGATGCCTACCACACCGCCGCCAAGGGCCAGCCCACGGCCACCGCTGCTGCTACCGTCTTCTGTATTACTGCTTTCGCGCCTGCCAAACCATTGCATAATTGTCGGGATTAATTTAGCTTTTAAACAGCGTTAACATCTAAAGGTTTGCTGCGGGGCTGTAAAGGTTATGATGAATGTAAAAAGTTGTAAATAAAAAAGGTTGTAACGGTTAAAACCGTTACAACCTCTGTGCTGTGAAATTTCTATCAACAACTATTTCGCCAGTTTGGGGATACGGGTTGGGGTATCCTTACCCGCTACGATGCTGCGCGAACTTAGCGCTATAGCCCGGATGGTCGCCGTAATATTGTTTACATCCAGCGTTGCATATTCGTCTTTTACGGTATGATAAAATTTATCGGTAGGTATCTGGTCCGTAGATATGGTGTGTGCAGGCACACCTAAAGCAGCCAGAGTGGCGTTATCGCTGCGATAAAATAAATTTTGTTCCGGATAAGGGTCGGGGTAAAATTTAAAGGCGGTTCCCTCCAGGTTTTTCTGCAGTATAGTCCCAAAATCCGACCGCTCGAAACCCGTAATAAAGGCAGAATTTTCTCCGAATTTTGCAGGTTTGCCAATCATTTCGATATTAAACAGTGTCACCACCTTATCCGGATCCAGCTGCTTTGAAAAATATTGCGAACCAAACCCACCTATCTCTTCGGCGGTAAAGGCCACAAACACTAAGGTGCGTGCGTTATTATTCAACTGTTTGTAATACTTAGCTAATGTTATAACTGCCGTGGTGCCTGATGCGTCATCGTCGGCTCCGTTGGCTATGCTATCGCCTTCCATTGGCTTCAATATGCCCAAATGATCATAATGTCCGCCAAAAACCACATACTCGTCGGGCTTAGTTTTCCCGGGGATGATCCCCACCACATTACTTAACGGCAACTCTTCTGATTTAACCTCGCAGCTCGCTTCAAAAGCTTTGGGTGCCGGTGTGCCAAGCACATATACAACCGGTTTTGATTGCCTGCCGCTGCTGATGCTGCCTTTTGTAGCCCTATCGCGTACGCGCTTGAAAAGATCTGCCATCGAAGTATCAAATATCACCACCAGGTTTTTACCGCTTCGCATAGCTTCGCCTAATTGCTTACGGTAGGTTTTCTCGTCTGTTAGCTGCACCACGCTAACCGTCGAATCGCTTTTCCAGTTAAAAGCGCTGCCTGTCATGATGGTCACTTTATCGTCGGGTACAGCTGTGCCGTCAAAAATCACTTTTGGGTTAACCGGGGTAATACGTGTCTGCGAAAACGTTTGCCTGTAGCCCGGAGCCCCAGCCATCGGCTTTAAGCCCGCGGCTTTAAACTCGCTCTCTATAAACTTGGCGGCCTTTTCAATACCCGGTGTAAACGTACCGCGGCCCTGCATATCGTCGGCGCTAAGGGTTTTAATTACGCGTTCAACATCGTCCTGCTTTATCAGCTTATTTACATCCTGGCAAAACCCAATTGCCGGGGCGGCGGCTAAAGCGGCTATCGCTATTAATATTTTTGCTTTCATTTTTCTAATTTACTTTTGATGATAACCAGCTGCTGCGGAAATCTTTTTGCTGCTGAGATAATTCTTTACCGGCTTTTTCAAAGGTTATCACCTCTATCGCCGGGCTTTCTTCTAAAATTATTATTGTTTGGTGGTTGCCGCTGCGGTTTTTATAGTTAACGCTTACCTTATCGCCAGGCTTTTTATCTTTAATAATGTCGTTTATGGCTGCAAGTTCTTTTACATCTTTTCCATCCATTTGCAAAATAGTGTCGTTGGCGTCTAAACCGGCCTTATAAACAGGGCTATTTGATGCGGTCGAGCTCATGATCAGCAATCCGCCGTTGCCCGCGCGGGCCTGGATACGGCCCATCCAGCCTTTACCGGGTGCGGCTTTACGCATTAGCAGCCCCGCATTTGCCAGCAAAGCTTCGTAATTGTTCTTTTTAACGCCGTATATATAATCAGCAAAAAATGAGGCTGCAAATTTTGGGTTGGTTACTTTGCCTAATACAGCTTGCAAGTCGGGGATGGTGTACGGCTTACCGGTTTTACCAAAAGCCAGCCAAACCTGGCGCATATAATCGTCAAGGGTGATCTTAAATTCGCTGCGCAGACGCAGATCAAGCGCCAGTGCGGTAGCACCGCCGTACACATAATAACTGGTGAAAATATTGGCATAATTGGTTGCATCTACCGCTACACCCGCATCTGTAAACACCGCGTAACGGCTCATTTGCGTTGGCGGGTATTTGGCCGGCGCCGGGGGCGCCAATACCGAATTAACCAAACCGGCTATTGTACCAGTATAGTCATCAACCGAATTAAAGCCGGCGCGCGCCAATATCAGTTCACCGTAGTATTGGGTAAACCCTTCGGCAAACCAAAGCTCGTTGCTCATGTTGGCATGCTCAAAGTTAAATGGCTCTAATGATTTGGGGCGAATGCGCTCTACGTTCCAGCTATGGAAAAATTCGTGCGAGTAGGTGCCTAAAAGATTATTCTCGTTACCTGCTACCTTTTCTGACCTGTCGACAATACAGGTAGAATTGCGGTGTTCCATCCCGTCGCCAAAATTGTTAGGGTGCACATCGTCGAGGAAAGTATAGCTGCCGTAATCATAATCGGGCTGTTCGCCAAATACCGCCTTTTCTTCCAGCACAACCTTTTGCACCATCTTGGCAAAATTGTCTATGGTTGCCTGGTCGTCATCAGAGTGTACGGCAATGCTCATTTTTTGTTTTTTCCCGTTGGTATTCACTACCTCCCAACTACTAACGTTAACCGCTGAAAGCTCGGTAGGGCTATCCATCATGTATTGCAGATCGGGTGCGCTGTAAACATTGCCGGTTTCGTGCTTCAACTGCGTGGCTACCTTCCACCCATATTTGTCAAGATCGTTAAACTGAAATTTAACAGGCCTGTCGGCCATGCCTATAACCCACATAAAGCTTGCGGGCATGTTCAGGTGGGCATGGCTTGCATCAATGCCTACATAGGTGCCATCTGTATGGTTACCAAAAAGGGTGTAGCTTATTTTTACAGTGCCTTTATGACCGCCAACTTCATAAACATCCCCTTCCACCTGTTTAATTCCTACGGCCTTACCGCTTAAATCGGTTGCTTTTACATTGTAGACGTTCTTGCCAAATTCGTGCGTAGCATAACGGCCGGGTGATGAGCGGCTCATCCTAACCCTAAATGCCAATGCAGACGGATCGGGTATGGTCATGGTGATTTCAGCCTCATGATGGGCCGCGTTCGGGAAAGAAACTGCGTAGGAAATTGCCTTACGTACCTTGGGTTGAGCGTTAGCCGCAACCGCAAATAGCGCAGTAGTCGCCAGTAGTATTATTTTTTTCATTGAGGTGATATGATTCAGGTGTTGAAATTACCAATTAATAAATAACAGTTATCTATCAATTTTATTACAAATAAAACCGGATCTATACTATTCGTAACTATGCCTGCCCAGATCAAACTCTGATTGCCCTGTGATGATCTGTTTTCGGCGCGCTATGTCAACATCCAGGTTATGGTCGTAAGTGCTATCGGTTACGGCTATGTCGCGCTCTTTATCTTTATCCGCATAGTAAATATTTGCCTCAGCAACTTTAGCGATGGCAGCATCATAAGGCCCTTTGGGCGACATCAGTTTAACAAACACGGGCAGGCATTCAAACAAAATAAACAGGTACCCAATAAAGGATATGGCCATGTAAGTATCCAGGTCGCGTGTGCCGTCCACATTAAATGATAACTGACCAAGCGCCCAGTTGCGGTCGGCAAAGCCCGCCACGTTAGCCAGGCTGTCAAGTTGCTTCTCGCTGAAGAGGCGGGTGGAGTTTACGCCTTCGTAATCTTTACGCTGGCTCAGATACTGATCCATCTTACCCAGGTTATCCCTTACGGTTTTTAAACGGTCTTCTTTTTCCTGCAGTACCTGGGCTTTTTGCTTGGCATAAGTGCCATAACCCACTACCCCCGATGTTTGATTGGTTTTATCACCGAATACTTCCTGGTTAAGCTGGTACCGCGAGCGATTGATATCGCGCTCAAGCGAGTCCTTTTCCTTTTTAAGTTCGTTGTTCTTACCCAACTCCTGGGCGTATTTTTGCTGATAGGTTTTTTGAAGGGTATCTATCTTGCTATGCTGGCCTTTCAGGTAAGCGGTTTTTAGTTTAGTGCGTATCTCTTTATCAAATATTTTAAGCTCCAGCGGGCGTGATATTACCACGCCGATCATGATAGCCAGCAAAATACGGGGCGTTGCCTGCAATATCTGGCTGTTCATGCTGCCCTCTTTGTTGATGCTGGATACGATATACCTGTCCATATTAAAAATGGCCGTACCCCATATAAGGCCAAATAAAATGGCAAAGCCAACGGCAAACGCATTGCCGCTGAATACAAAATACATGGCGTATCCGCCGGATAGGGATGCAAACAGGGCGGTGAAAAATATGGTGGCCCCAATGCCAACATACTTGTTATGTTCTATAGGGTATTTTTTCAGTGTGTCGACATGCGCGCCCGAGCAAAACCAAAAAAAACGGGTTATTTTCTTCATCCGGTTTATGATGTAATAATTTACATTAATATTAAAACGCACTTAGGAACTGTTTGTTACAAAATATGCCCAAATATTTGATGCAGAAAAACCTACCTTTGGCTATCAATTACATTCAAGATGAAAGAAATAAGCGTACAGGAACTAAAAGAGAAATTAGATAAAGGCGAGGATTTTCAACTGATTGACGTTCGCGAAGATTTTGAATACGAAACATCGAACCTTGGCGGGCTATCAATACCGCTTGGCGGAATTCTGATTGAGGCGGACAAAGTATCGAAAGATAAACCTGTAGTGATCATGTGCCGCAGCGGAAAACGCAGCGCGGCAGCCATTATGCAGTTAGAGGGGCAAGGCTACACCAATCTTAGCAACCTGCAAGGCGGCATTTTAGCCTGGAAGGCCGAAATAGACCCTGAGCTTAACGTTTACTAACATGGGGAAAAAAGTAGCCCTGAATGTGCTTTATAACATAGGCATATTTTTGTGTATCATAATCACCTATTCTGCAATTGCACATGCACGTTATGAGTATGTACTTGCCTGCGCGTTTATAGCGGGCATATTGATCACCTTAAAGGTAAAATTGATAAAGGACGTTAAAAACAGCCAAAAACCATAAATAAAAAGGACCCGAAATAGCTATCCGGGTCCTTTTTTACATTACTTTGCCGGCACCTTTAAGCCGAGCGCCTCTATATATCCTTTATTAGGGCTGCAGTTAACAAACTTGCAATTCTCCAAAAATCCATATAGTGCTCTCTTTATTTTTTCCCTATCGGCAGGGGCGGCTTTTCGTATTTCTTCAAAACTGCCGCGTGGTTTTTCGGTATAGTCAATTATTTCGTTATAGCCTTCGGGCACATTAAAGCTGGCTATGCCCTGTAGGTTGTCCAGTTTTTTATATGGCCAGTAATGCCAGCCAATGCGGTTCTTTTCGCAAAGGATCCGAAAATCCCTTACCCACTCGTCGGTGTTTTCGCCGGTTTCTCCCACGTAGATCGGCACATTGTATTTATCACGAAAGTCCATGTATTCCTGTATCACATCCTGCTTTACATCCGTCCAGTATTTGTGAAAAGTGTAAACGCTTTTGCTATCGAACGGCTTGCCGAACGGTTTAAAATTACTATCCCACTGCGCGCCGCCGATGAATACAATGTGATTTTTATCAACCGAACGCACCGCCGCGGTTATTTGCTTAAAGGTTGGCTCTAAATGTGGGTTAAGCGCTTTTACATCGAAGTAATGAGCAATCGGCTCGTTCAGCAGATCGTAACCCATTATAATGGTTTCGTTTTTATAATGGCTGGCTATTTTACGCCATATATCTGCTGTAAGCTTCCTGCTTGCCGCGCTGGTAAACAAGAAAGGGTAACCGTTACCATCGTCGATATTATCGCCGGTTTGGCCGCCAGGGGCACAATGCATATCCAATATTACATATAGCTTTGCTTTTTTACACCAGCCGATCACCCTGTCCAACAGCTCGAAACCACGGTTTGGGTTATTCTGGCCCATATAATCCTCGTAGGTAAAAAGTTTATAATTGAAAGGTATACGGATGGAGTTCATGCCCGACGCTTTCAAAAACTGGATATCGGCCTCGGTAATATAGGTGTCCTGAAATTTACGCCAAAACACCTTCATCTCTTCCGGACCCACCAACTCGGTAAGCGCCTCGTTTATCAAGCGTTGCGAATTGATCTTTTTAAATTTAAACATGTAGCCTTCGGGCACAAGCCAGTTTCCCAAATTGGTACCACGCATTAAAAAAGGCTTACCATCAACCCCTATAACCTCCTTGCCTTTTACACTGATAAATTTTGGTGCCTGTGCAAATGCGCCGGCCATTGCTGCGGTTGTTAGCAGCACCATCGCGATAAGTTTTTTCATTGTTTAATACCGTTGGTTTATATGCGCTAATTGGCAAGCGCGCTTATAAATGTAACCGTACCTATTATCGTTACATTTGTGCCAATATCCAATATTACGTAATTTGTGAAACAACATACCAAGGATGATAAAACTATTCACTAAAACGTTTTCGATTTTTTTCATCATTACGTGTTTTTTTGATACGGCCGACGCGCAAACAATAAAGGTAGCTATAGCAGCAAACCTGCAGCCGGTGATAAAGGCGCTGAAAAACGATTTTAAGTTGAGGACAAAAATTGATCTCGAGGTGATATCCGGCTCTTCCGGCAATCTTTCGGCACAGATACGCAACGGCGCACCTTACGATGTGTTCCTATCGGCCGACAGTAATTTCCCGCAAACGTTACGGCGTGATGGCCTTGCCGCAAAGGCCCCGGCCGTTTATGCACAAGGTGTGCTTATAATATGCAGCGCTCAAAATTTAGACCTTACAAACTGGAATAACCTGTTGATGACAAATACTATAAAAAAAATAGCTGTTGGCAACCCCGCCATTGCACCATACGGCAAAGCCGCACAGCAGGCGCTTACCAAAGCAGGTGTTTATAGTAAGGTGAACGGCAAGATGGTGTTTGGAGAAAGCATCTCGCAGGTAAATACTTACATAACCACGGGAGCGGTACAAGTTGGGTTTACCACGCTATCGCTGATAAAAGACGCCGCGAATAAGCAACAACTATTTTACAGACTGGTAAATCCGGCAGACTACGCGCCAATACAACAGTCCATGGTACTGTTAAAGCGTGCCGAAAAAAATACTGCCGCCGAAAAATTTTACCAATATATATTAAGCGCCCCTGCAAAGGCCATTTTTAACGCTTACGGTTATCATACACAATAACGCATGGACCAATCGCCCATTTGGCTTTCAATTAAATTAGCAGCCATTACCACGCTAATATTGCTGCTTGCTGGCCTGCCATTGGCGTGGTGGCTGTCAAAAAAGCGGTCGTTGTTTAAAATTATTACCGAGGCTATTATTACCATGCCACTGGTGTTGCCTCCGTCTGTCCTGGGTTTTTATCTGCTGTTAATGTTCAGTCCGCAGCGCGGAGTAGGGCTTTGGCTGCAGCAAACGTTTAATGTGCAGTTTGTATTTTCGTTCCCGGGGCTTGTAATTGCTTCAGTAATATACAGCATGCCGTTTATGATAAGCCCAGTTAAATCGGCCTTTCAACAGCTTCCGGCCTCGCTGTCACAAGCATCGTACACGCTTGGAAAAACGCACTGGCAAACCCTATGGCATGTGTTACTCCCCAACATCAAGCCATCTTTGCTTACCGCGGCAGTGCTTACGTTTGCACACACCCTGGGCGAGTTTGGTGTAGTGCTGATGATAGGCGGCAACATTCCAGGGGTTACCCGTGTCGCGTCTATTGCGGTATACGATTCGGTAGAGCAAATGAACTATAACGCTGCCAATAACTATTCGCTGATACTGTTTGCTATTACTTTTGCGATGGTATTAAGCGTATTTATTTACAATAAGTACCAGGCCAAAAGTCCGTTAGAATGATAACTATAGATATTGAGAAAAAGCTAAGGGCATATAACGGCTTGTATGTGCTGCGAATAAAAAAGCAATTTATTCCGGGCGGCATTACCCGTATAACCGGCCCGTCGGGTGCGGGAAAATCCACCATGTTAAAAATGATCGCAGGTCTGATATCGCCAGATAACGGCACCATTAAAGCAAACGGCGTTATTTGGTTTGATGCCGCAACCAATATAAATTTACCTCCGCAGCAGCGTCAGATCGGTTTTGTTTTTCAGGATTACGCGCTGTTTCCGAACATGACGGTAAGACAGCACCTGGAGTATGCTACCGATGATCATATATGGATAGACCGATTACTCAAAATAGGTGGGCTGGATGTATTTATCCACCAAAAACCCCATCAGCTATCCGGCGGGCAACAGCAGCGCCTGGCTATTTTGCGTGCGCTGGCCATAAAGCCTAAACTATTGCTGATGGACGAACCCTTTTCAGCATTAGATATCACCATGAAAGCGGCTTTGATAACAACACTTCAAGTGCTGTTTGCCGAACTTGAAGCAACTGTGTTGATAGTTAGCCATAACCCGCAGGAGTTAGACGGCATCAGCGGAGATGAAGTGGATATAGCTTAATTATCCTGTTTCATGTGTCGCCGGGATGCCGCCAATTTACGATAAGTTATCACAGCCCGCCGCGCATACCGTTATTTTATAACGTTAGCTGTTACTCCCTCGTTTGTAATTTTGACCGGGTTAATCAAGCCGTCTTTATCAAAGGTCATTTTATCTATACACGTTACCCTGTGGTTGCCATTGGTTTCGGTAAGGGGGCGGCGATGATAAACAATATACCATTCGTCTTTACCAGGCACTTTAATAACCGAGTGGTGGCCCGCGCCCGTAGCCACAGCAGGATCTTGTTTTAACACAACACCGATTTTTTTGAACGGTCCGTTTATACTGTTACCAACCGCATAAGCAACGCGGTAATCGGGGCCGGTCCAGCCGCCCTCGCTCCACATAAAGTAATATTTGCCCTTGCGGATAAACATAATCGGTCCCTCTACATACCCCTCTGGCGTAATTTCCTTAAACATCTTTCCGTCGGCGGCGGGTTCAATGCCCGTAAAGTCGTCTTTTAACTTGGCGATGTTGCAATGGCCCCAGCCGCCGTAAATAATATAGTACTGCCCGTCGGTATCTTTAAATACAAACTGGTCTATGGGTTGTGCCCCGTTAACTATTTTATCAATAAGCGGCTTACCCAGGTAATCTTTAAATGGCCCTTCGGGCTTATCGGCAACGGCTACGCCAATACCGCCGTATTCTTTATCGCTTTGTATATCATTTGCGCCGAAAAAGAAATAATATTTTCCATCCTTCTGTACAATGGCCGGGGCCCACATGGCCCGTTTAGCCCACTTTACGTTTGACGAATCCAGCACGTTCTCATGTTTGGTCCAGTTCACCAGGTCGGGCGATGAAAAAGCATCAAAATGTACCTGCTGGTTGTACGGCGCCGAATACGTAGGATAAACCCAGTATTGTTTACCAAAAATGGTGGCTTCCGGGTCGGCATACCAGCCTTGCGCTATGGGGTTACCTGATGTTTTTTTAACTGGCTGCTGGGCGTAGGCCGCCTGCAATAAAGCGGCGGGTAGCAGTAATAATAAATATATCTTTTTCATTAGTTGCGATATTAACTAAAGTAAACGGTTAAATAACCAAAAAATTCCTTAATATATAAGTTCCATTTTCCCAATGCGTCTGCCGAGGGCAAAAAATCTTCTAAATACAGGTGCTTCGCGTCAAAGAGATTATTTGTCGGGTAGGGCACAACATCAATACCCGCCTTTTTAAAAATCAGCCGCGCCCGACGCATATGAAAAGCCGATGTTACCAACATATATGGCGGCTTTAAATGCGCGCTATCTAACAGCTTTTTAGAAAACAGTGCATTCTCTAAAGTATTACGCGCCTTTCTGTCTAAAAGTATAAGGCTGTCTGCAAAGTCCTTCTTTTTTAATTCCTGCTTTACAAAATCGGCTTCGGCAAACCCATCCGGATAAATGTCAGAATACCCGCCCGTAAACAGCAAGTGTGACACAGCGCCTGTAGATAACAGGTCGGTCGCTTTGGTATAACGGTCAGCTGCCCAGTTAAAATAGGGGTTCCCCCCGCTGTCCCTGGATACAAATCCTCCTAAAAGAATAGCACTGCTATATTTAACATTCAGTTGTTTATAAGGTGCTACATCCCATACCCTGGCAAAGGCGGTTATGGTAAACCGGTTCGAAAAAAAATATAAAAGAATGGTTGCTATTAGCAGTAACCGTTGTTTCAGCCGTTGTTTTTTTGTTAAAAGCGCATAAAGCATTAAGGCGAAAACCCAGGTGAGCGGTAAAATAAATACCAGGAGCACTTTAGACAGTATAAAAAACATGGCTGTATTTATTAGTGCAAATTAATTGATTTTTATGAATTTGGTTTGTAACGAATTTTTTTTGCTAACGTCAATATATAGAACCAGCCAATCACCTAAATGAGACATGTACTTATCACCGGATTTTTGTTTACCGTATTAACCATAAGCGCTTTAGCGCAACAACAGGAGGCGCCCCTAACGCTTCAACAAAAAGATGAGGCCATAGACAGCATCGTAAAGACTATCAAAACACGTTATATATTTCCTGATGTCGCACTAAAAGTGGAGAAATACTTGCGTAACAGGCAGGCCAAGAACGCTTATAACGCCATTACAGGCGGCAATCAGTTTGCGCAGGTATTAACACAGGATATGCAGGTCGCAGGTAACGATAAACACTTGTGGGCTGCATACACGCCAGAAGAATTGCCTGTTGAAAAACCACGCGAACTGATGAGCATACCGGATGAAGAACGCGCAGGTTTAGCAGAAATGTTTCAGCGCACCAATTATGGTATCGATAAATTAGACATTTTAAAGGGCAATATTGGCTATTTATCTTTTAACACGTTGATATCCCCCGAATTCGCGGGCGAAGTTTACGACGCTATGATGCTATACGTTGCCCATACCGAAGCGCTTATTATCGACCTGCGCAAATGTGGGGGCAGCATGTCGCCTGATGCAGTGCCTTATTTTTGCAGTTATTTTTTCCAGTCGCCTGTACATTTAAATGATACTTATTTCGGCAAAGATGCAAAGCTCACCCAATCATGGACCTACGCGCACGTAAACGGCCGCAAATATTTAAACAAACCCATATACATATTAACCAGCCGTAGTACATTTTCGGGCGCCGAAGAAATGGCGTACGATCTTCAGGCACTTAAGCGTGCCACTGTTGTTGGCCAGCCCACAGGTGGTGGAGCCAATCCTGGTGGTATAGTTAGGTTAACGGGGCATTTCAGGATGTTTGTTCCGGTAGGTAAAGTGGTGAACCCAATAACTAAAAGCAACTGGGAGCACGTCGGCGTACAACCCGATACGGTTATCAATGCAAGGCTTGCCCTGCAAAAAGCGCAGGAACTCGCCATGCTGTCATCTATAAAAGCTGCCAATGACGACAGATGGAAAGGCGCGCTAAAAGATTGGATGGCAGAAGTTGTAGCAAGCGCACCTAAACTTAAACCCGTTACCTTTGAATTGCAAGGCTTTGAAAACGCAAAGGAAGTATACGTAGCTGGATCGTTTAACGATTGGGATCAACACGCCTCACAAATGTTACGCAAGGGCAATAAATGGGTGGTAGTTACCGAAACTGAACAGGGCAAAACCACCTATAAATTTATTGTAGACGGTAAATGGATATCCGATCCGGGTAACGCCCAAACCGAAGGACCTAACGGCGATTCTGTAATAGTTGTTGAATAAAAATCACAGAGCGCGCTCTCACAGCAATAAATGTAACCGCGCTTTTTTGTTACCCGGCCATTCATACTGAGCTTGACATGCAGTTGTAAGATAGACGAAATTTACACCAAGTAAAGCCTTGAATATTTTATAGCGCATAATTATACCATATAAATATACCGTATATGTGGTATTGCCAGAGCGGAATTATTACAGTTGCTTAGTACTATTAAAAACCTAACAGAAATCGTTTCATAACTTAATTAAAAAACAATGAAAAAACTTTTTACTATCGCAATTATTATGGTGGCTACATTAACCACCTCAAACCTGTTTGCACAATCGGGTTTTAAACTTGGCTTAGCTGCAGAAGGCGCTTTGCCTATGGGAGCCCTGAAAACATCATACACTGTGGGTGGCGGTTTAACAATACGTGCCGCTTTCGGACTTGACGAAACCAGCGCTATCACATTAACATCCGGGGCCATGGCATTTTTACCAAAAGATCTTTCAAACCTTGGTGTTGACAGTAAAGCGCAACTAAATATACCCATCAAAGCAGGTTATAAATACATGCTGAGCAGTAATTTTTATGCTATCGGCGAAGCCGGCATGTCGATCATCCGGTCATACTACAGCGATTCGAACGGCGACCTTCAGTCGGTAAGCGGTTCTGAGTTTACCTACGCGCCCGGGGTTGGTGTACAATTAGGCGGCTTTGACGCAAGTGTACGCTACGAAGGCTACAGCGGTGCAGGCTTTTTAGGCTTACGCGTTGGTTTTAACTTTTAAAATGGCTATTCCGAGCAAGTAATGCAACCCAATCAACAATTGAAAAAGCTGTTCGTTAATTTGAACGGCTTTTTTAATTTATATCGTTATTTTAGATGATCAATCTAAAATGTATGAGCACTATACCGGTAGCTATTGTTGATGACAAAACACTGCTTCGCGAGGCCTTATTCAATAACCTTTCGTACTATAACGAGATAAGTATAGTGTTGCAAGCTTGCGATGGTTCCGATTTTTTAGATGGATTAAAAGCGCTGAACCCGACAGAGCGCCCGCAAGTAGTACTTATGGATATAGAGATGCCTGTGATGGATGGCATTGAGGCCGTTAGCATTGCCAAAGACCTTTATCCTGACATGCATTTTTTAATGCTTACTGTTTTTGATGATGACGATAAGCTTTTTGAGGCCATTAAGGCAGGAGCAAGCGGTTATTTACTTAAAGATGAAAAGGTAGCTAACATAGTTAAGGCAGTTGCCGAAATTGTGCACGAAGGCGGAGTTCCAATGTCGCCACGGATAGCCCGCAAGGCCCTCGCCCTGTTAAGAACGGTGCCCGAGGCAAGACAAGCCGCTGCAAAAGAAGAGGAGACTATTGCCGGTGAACATGCCCTTTCGACCCGCGAAATGGAAATATTAAGCCGCGTTGTTGATGGATTAAATTATCAGGAAATAGGCGAGCGCTTATTTATAAGCCCGCATACCGTACGTAAGCATATCGCTAACATTTATGATAAGCTGCACGTATCCAACAAGGCATCGGCCATAAAGGTGGCTACCAGTAAAAAATGGTTTTAATCAACAAAAAACGCCCCTTTTCAGGGGCGTCGTATCATATCTTCACGTTTTCCATGCCGTATTGCTTTAACACATCGGCCGGCACGCCGGTCCATTTGTTAGGGGCGTTCCCGGCGTATCCAATATCCTTGGTACCCATCTCGCTGCTCCAGAAACCTGATGCAGTCAGGTCACGCATGCGGTTAAAAAAGTTTACGCCTTGCTGCATTTCTGCCTTGGCTTTATAAGGGTAGGCTATCTGGTCTAACAGCTCGGTTTGCTGCGAACTGCTGCATTTTATAAATGTATTGCCATAATGGTTAAGACAATACATATCCAGCCACTTAAGCCCTCCGCGCATGGGTAGCTTATGGCTTGGTATGTCCTTTACAATAAACTCTATAAACTCGGGCACCTTGGCATCAGATGCACTGCCCGAGTGGGCGTCTTTTGGTATAATGATATCGGCCAAAACCGTAATGGTGGCCATTTCATGGTCATCGAAATACTTTTCGTCCTTCAGTTTATTTTCACGTTCAACTTCATAGGCCTGCCGGCCGGGTACCGCGCCGGCTTTTTCACCGGTTGCCGCTGTATCAGTTTTTTCGCCCGGTTTGCAGCCGCCTAATAACAGCCCGGTTGATATGGTTCCTAAACCTATTGCTTTAAGGGAGTCGCGTCTGTTCATGATGCGTTATACATTAAGTTTTTTACGTTGTTGTAGTATATATTCAGCTGTGCGCATGCTCAGGGCCAGAATGGTCCAGGTGGCGTTTTTATCGCCCTGCTGCACAAACGGCGCGGCATCAACCACAAAAAGGTTTTTACAATCGTGCGCCTGGCAATATTTGTTCAAAGCAGATTTTTTAGGGTCGTCGCCCATACGAACGGTACCCACTTCATGGATGATCTTGCCCGGTGCCTCTAAGCCGTAATTGGTTTCGGGCCCTTGCATGGTGCCGTAAATGGCGCCCATGTTATGCAGTATCTCCTCAAAGGTTTCCTGCATGTGTTTGGCCTGGTTTATTTCGTCGTTGGTCCATTTATAATGAAAACGCAGCACCGGGATACCATATTTATCAACAACGCCGTTAGGGTCTATCTCGCAATAGTTATCGGCACGGGCAATAGCAGTACCTCGGCCTGCCATACCTACCTGCGTACCGTAAAAACGGCGATAGTCATCTTTCAATCCAACACCGTAACCGCCACCATCTTTCTTCTTACCGTCGCGGCCGGGCACAGCGCCGTTCATATCCTGTATGCCGCCGCCAAAGCCATACGATGGCATGTGCATGCCGCCACCGTACTCGATGTGGTAGCCGCGCGGGAAATTCAGTTTTTTATTATCAAGCCACCAGGGCGAGTAGATGTGCACGCTGCCTACACCGTCTTCGTTGTAGCGTTTGCGGTCCATCAGCTGCGGAAGGAAACCGCCCGCGCCGGATCCGGTACTGTCGTGCAGGTATTTACCTACCACACCGCTGCTGTTGGCCAGGCCGCCCGGGTGGGCTGCTGATTTTGAATTTAACAATATACGCGCCGATTCGCCGGCGCTTGCACCAAGTACCACCGTTTTGGCATTTACCTGGTACTCCTGCATATCATCTTTATTTACGTATGATACGCCGGTAGCCAGCCCGTTCTTATCGGTAATAACTTCGCGCACCATAGCGTTTGTTATTACTTTAAGATTGCCGGTTTTAATGGCGGGGATCACCAAGCATGACGAGGCCGAGAAATCGCCGTAAACTTTACATGAGCGTCCGCACTGCCCACAAAAAAAGCAAGCGCCACGGTCTTTATTATTTGGTAAGGCCTCTGTAAGCACTGATCCGCGGCCGGTAATTACTTTAACCCCCGCTTTGGTAGCGCCCTGCTTAATAAACAACTCGTTTAATCGTGGCTTTGGCGGCGGCAGAAAAATTCCGTCCGGCTCGCTTTCAATATTTTCAACCGTTCCATAAACACCTATCATACGGTCAACCTTGTCATAATAAGGCTTTAGGTCGTCGTAGGTTATCGGCCACGGGTCAGTAAGCCCGTCCTTTGGTTTAAAATCATCAGGCCCCATACGCAAGGATATACGGCCCCAGTGATTGGTACGGCCGCCCAGCATACGTGCACGGAACCACGCAAACTCGGTACCGTCCTTCTGGGTGTAAGGTTCCCCCTCTAATTCCCATCCGCCATAAGCGGCATCGAAATCGCCAAATGGTCGGGTAGTGCCAGCACCCCGGCGTGCCGACTCCCAAGCCCATTTAAGTTGGTGCGAATCTACTTTAGGATCAAAATAAGCGCCTGCTTCAAGCATTAGCACCTTTACGCCAGCGTTAGCTAATACGTAACCGGCCATGCCGCCGCCCGCGCCCGAGCCTACAATTACTACATCGTATGCTGTGGTTGATTTTTTTATCTGTAAATCTTCCATTTATATGTCGAACTATAAAATTTAATGTGATTGGCTACAATTGTTTAAGGGTAATATTTTTATATGCTACTACGGCACCATGCGATTGCAACGCGATATGGCCTTTTGGGTATTTAGCAAAATCCTTCCAGGTTTTAAACTTGCTGTTATTCAGCATCTCTGTCCACTCGGGGCTGCCCATTTGCACGTTTATCACTTCTTTACCGTTAAGCCAAAAAGTCAGGTGGCCCTTATCTTTACGTATTTTTGCAGTATTCCACTGCCCCGCAGGCTTTGCAGCATTTGCAGGTGCACCTTTCATATCATATAACGACCCGGCAAGGTGGGTTGGGTTTTTATTATCTTCGGCTTTTTCATTATCCAATACCTGCATTTCAATACCCGATAAATACGTAGCGCCCAGGGCAGGGTCTTCGTGCACGCCGAAAATGATGCCGCTGTTACCGCCTTCGGCAATTTTCCAATCTACCTTAAGCTCATAATTTTCGTATTCCCCATCGGTTATCAGGTCAGCTGAGTGCGGTGCTTTAGGGTCAAACTGTAATGCGCCGTCAACAACGCTCCACGGGCCTGCATCTTTTTGTAGATAGGCATGCCAGCCGTTGGTAGTTTTACCATCAAAAAGTTTGGTTTGCGCAAATGATGAATACTGCAATGCGGCAACAGCAATAGCGCTTAAAAGTAATTTTTTCATACGGGTTATCAGATATAGCAGTGTGGGTACCGCTTGTTAATATTAGAACAGCTAAATGTAGTATTTATTTTTATTGATGCTATAGTAACGCAATTTATCAATCAAAATTTTTACAGATAGCTGCCGCCGAAATTTACTTTTAAGCAAATTACACCTGTTTTGTTTGGCAGGACTGGATAAAGCCCCTGTACATATTGCTTATTAGATAACAGCCGCTTAATCGTTTAAAAGCTAATCCTTATGAAATAAGAAATTCAAACCCGATGCTATCCCAAACTGCACATAGGCGTAACTGTCTTCAAAGTAAATATTATAATCATCCTGCCCGCGGTAACCCCCGCCCACTATGAACGATACATTTTGCATAAACGGAAACTGGTAGTAATATTTGAGGCTAACGTTGAGGCGTTCTTTTAAATTTAAGGCATCATAGCCCCGGTACTTATCGGCAATGTAAGTAAAATCGAACTGTATGCGCTGCCAGTTCTTAAACGAAGATGCATCGGCGTCAATATCGTCCTGGTACCTTTTGGCAATGTTATAAATATAGCCGCCGTTAACGCGTACAAAACCATAACTACCGGGCAGCCCCATAGCCGCATCGTCACCAAACAAACCCCGGTGCAGTTCGATGCCGATAGTGCTATAATGATTTATAATGTTATTGGGGTTATCTACCCGTTTGCCGATAGTATAGTTAAGCGAGTAAAAGTCTGTGCTGAATTTTCCGCTATCCCGATTGAAGCCGCCATCGGGTTTTAAGGTTGGCCCCCGTACACCATTTGAATGATGGGTGTATGATAGTTGCAGGAACTGCGGTTTGTAAGCATCACGGTTAAGCCTGTAATATAAATTACCGCTGGGCATATAGCTCGGAGATTTCACAGGTTCGCCATAGGCAGATAGCAACCGCAGCTTTACCCGCGCAGACAGGTCAAAAAAGAAACGTGATTTAGGGGTATTTAACAATACAAAGTGCGCGTTAACATCGCCAACCAATTTGGTTTTAACCGGCTGAAAAAGCTCCTGCCCAAAAAAGGAGGGTTTAAGGTTTTGTATATAGATGTTATTAAAGTCGCGGTTTACTACACGGGCAGCCACTTTTCCGGTATCGGTACCGTTTTGGAACACTGATGTATCGGTCGGCGACCCATAGCTTTGGGCCGATGAAAATACAAGCACTAACAGGAAAAGAACGAACGCTTTAGCAGGGTAAATGGCGGATGTATACATAGATACTAACAGAAATACTTTATACCTAAAATAGTTTTCTTTAACAGAAATTTTAAGCCGGCAGATCAGGCGCTCAAAATTAAACGACATTGTATCATAATAAAGTAAACATGCATAAAACCACAAAAATGCTTACCTTGCGTGCTCATCTTTAATAACATACGTGACTTTTCAGGATTTTAATTTTAACGAACAACTTTTAGAAGGCGTTTTAAGTATGGGGTACACTACCCCAACGCCTATACAGGCAATGGCTATACCGGCCATACTTAACGGCGACGACCTTATAGCCTGTGCGCAAACGGGCACCGGCAAAACCGCATCATATTTGCTGCCTGTTTTAAATTACATATGCAATACGCATAAGCACCATACCACAGCCCTTATACTTGCACCAACGCGCGAACTTGCTCAGCAAATAGACCAACAGGTAGAGGGCCTTGCCTATTTTACGGGCGTAAGCTCGCAGGCGGTTTTTGGCGGGGGCGATGGCATGGCTTATGAGCAGCAGCGACGCGGTATTCAAAACAATGTAAATATTATTATTGCTACGCCGGGAAGGCTGATAGCGCATCTTACCTCAGGGGTGCTAAAATTTAACGACATTACCCATCTGGTTTTAGACGAGGCCGACCGCATGCTCGACATGGGGTTCCAGGACGACATTATGCGAATTATTGGTTATTTGCCAAAAAAACGCCAAACGCTGCTGTTCTCGGCTACCATGCCGGGGCGCATCCGCACGTTAGCTAAGGCCATTCTTACCGACCCGCAGCAAATAAACATTGCCATATCCCAGCCCGCAGCAGGTATCGACCAGCAGATATACCGCCTGCACGACGGACAAAAAACACCTTTATTAAAAATGCTTTTAAAGGATGGCGGCTACCTAAGCTCTATCATTTTCGCATCACGTAAGGAAATTGTGAAATCCCTTTATAAGGAGCTGAAGTCGGCGCATATCAATGTGGCTGCTTTTCACTCCGATCTGCAGCAAAACGAACGCGAAGAGATATTGCTCCGCTTTAAAAACAAGCAGCTACCCGTTATTATCGGCACTGACGCCTTGTCGCGTGGTATTGATGTAGAAGGGATAGACCTGGTGGTTAACTACGATGTACCCGGCGACCCGGAAGACTACGTTCACCGCATTGGTCGCACTGCGCGTGCAGCAAGCAAAGGCACGGCCATAACTTTTGTGAACGACCGCGACCTTAAGCGGCTTAAGAGCATAGAGCAGCTTATTGATAAACCCATTACCCAAAAGGAACTACCTGAAGAACTGCAAGGTATTGCTGCACCACCGAAAGAAGAGCGGCCGCACAGCGCGGGCCATTCTCAACGCCGCGATGGGCGGCGTAACCCCAAAAGGTTTGGCAAAAACAAACCGTCGCGCCCGGCAAAGTAGTTTCAGCTATTATCAAACATACTCGTCCCGGTAACGCTGTTGCCGGGATTTTTTGTTTAATATCTGTGGCAAATTAAACCTTGTAATATTTATGCGGTCTATTTGTTTTGTATAGTCAATGTGTTACATTTACACAAACCAATTAAATTACCGAAATGACATCAAGACGTTCGTTCCTTAAAACCACGGCGGTGGTTTCGGCCGGCCTGCTAATGGCGCCCGAATTATTTGCAGCGCATAAAAAAAGATATGTAGGCGTACAACTGTACACTGTGCGCGATGCAATGGCTAAAGACCCGGTTGCTACGCTGGCTAAAGTTGCCAAAGTAGGTTTTAACTCGGTTGAAGGCGCCACTTACACCGGCACCCAAAAATTTTACGGGATGGAACCAGCCGCATTTAAAAAAGTTTTAAGTGATAATGGCCTGATAATGCCAAGCGGGCACTTTATGCTGGGCGAAGGTATGCCAAACGCCAAAGGCACCATTACCAACGATTGGCAAAAAGCCGTTGACGACGCGGCGGAGGTTGGGCTTAAATACATGGTTTGTGCCTACCTGTTAGACAGCGAACGCGGCACGCTTGACCATTATAAAGAAACGGCCGATAAGCTAAACAAGGGTGGCGAAATAGCTAAAAAAGCAGGCATCCAGCTTTGCTACCATAACCACGATTTTGAATTTGCATCGCAGGATGGCAAATACCCCTACGATGTGCTGCTTGATGCCACTGATGCAGATCTGGTGAAAATGGAGATGGACATTTACTGGATGTATAAAGCCAAGCAAGACCCTATCGCCATGTTTAAGAAACACCCGGGCCGTTTCCCGTTATGGCACGTAAAGGATATGGATAACACACCAAAGCAGATGTTTACCGAGGTGGGTAACGGTGTAATCCCTTTTAAAGAGATATTTAAGCATACCAAAACATCAGGCTTAAAATACTTTTTCAATGAGCAGGATATTTGCCCCGGCGATCCGTTTGTAAGCATTACCAAAAGCTACAATTACATGAAAGCTAATAATTTTCATGTGTAAGTGAGACAAGACAATAAGAGTTAAGAATCAAGATATAAAAAGCCCGCTTGCTAATGCAACCGGGCTTTTTTAATGTTTTCGTATGGCATGCTAACGGAGCGACGATCGCGTAAGCAAACGCGCAACAGGCATACTAATCTTCACTAATGTATTTGTGCTCTATCTGTTTATTGGCCTTGGCGCCCAGTTTCTTAATTTTTTCGGCGGTAATGGTCAGGTTGCCCCGGCCATCGGTAAGTTTGCTAAGTGCCCTGTCATAACTATCCTGGCTTTGCTTAATGTTTTTGCCGATGCCTTCCATATCTCCAACAAAACCGACAAACTTATCGTACATTTCACCGCTCAGTCGCGCTATTTCTAATACATTGCGATTTTGGCGCTCCTGTTTCCAAATGCTGGCAATGGTGCGCAGGGTAGCCAGCAAAGTACTTGGGCTAACGATTACCACCCGCTTTTCCCAGGCATCACTAAATAAGTCTGCGTCTAATTGAACTGCAAAACTGAACGATGATTCTATCGGCACAAAAAGTAAAACAAAATCGGGTGAGTTTACCTGGTAAAGATCATGGTAGCTTTTGGCTGACAGGCCATGTATATGGTTGCGCAGCGATTCTACATGCGCTTTTGAGTATAGTTTACGTTCATCCTCCGTTTCGCAATTTACCAAACGATCATAAGCTATCAGCGACACCTTGGAATCGATTATTAAATGTTTATCATCCGGAAGGTCGATAATTACATCAGGCTGCAGCCTGCTGCCATCTGCGTTGTTCAGGCTGGCTTGTACGCGGTATTCGCGGTCGCGGATCAATCCGCTGCGTTCTAAAACCTTTTCAAGGATGACTTCGCCCCAGTTACCCTGCTTTTTGTTGTCGCCTTTTAAAGCCCTCGTCAGGTTTGATGCTTCGGTACTGATGAGTTTATTCAGGTCCATTAACTGCGTTATAACACCCTTAAGCGTATTGCGCTCGGCCGCCTCCTTGTTATAAACCTTCTCAACTTTATCCTCAAAGGCCTTTATGTTTTCTTTCAGTGGATTTAATATAGCATCGATGCTTAGTTTATTCACATCTGTAAACTCCCGGGATTTTTCCTTCAGCAGCTTTTCGGCAATGTTTTCAAACTCGCGCTGAAAATACTTCCGCGTTTGTTCTATCTCTTCCTTCTGCTCAGTCAGTTTTTCCTGCTGTGCTTTAAAATACGCTCGTGACGACTCTAAAGATTGGTTGGCCTGTGCCAGTTGGCTACGCTCATACAAAAGCTCATCTAACAGCCGGCTTTGCTCCTCCTTAAAATGCCTGGCGACATTTTCTTTTTCGGTTAAAATGCCGGCAGCTTTTTCCTCGGCCTTAGCCAATGAAATCTTCAAGGCTTCATTTTCAGTTTTCAACAAGGATAATTCGCCCGTTGAAACACCGGTGGCAGCAGGTCGTTTTAGAAATATAATAACGGCTATCAGTAATATAACAACCGCCGCGCCTAAAATAATAGCATCCATTTTGATAAAAATATTAGCAAAACGAATGTAGCTATTTTACTTTTAAAATAAAATATTTAGTAAGCTAGCGGGTTCCTTTCACCGTGTCTTTCGCCGGGTTGGTGTTCATGGTACCATCAGCACTCGTATCCTGCCCGCCGGTTTCAACAGGAGTTGCGGGATATTTAGCGCTATCGGCAGTTGTAGAACCACCCACATGAACCTGTCCTGAATCAGCAGCATCAACCTTGCTATCCTTACTTTTACACGATGCGGTAGATATTGCTATCACCGTAAATAAGTATATAACTAACTTTTTCATCTTATTTAGGATTGGTTTTAAGGGTATCTGATGTTGGGTTAGTGGTGCCTTTTCCATTTCCGCTGGTATCGGTACCGCTTGTACCAACAGCCTGCGGACTTCCGGAACCGGCCGAAATGGCCGCGCTATCCGTTGCTCCCGAACTACCTGCATTGGTAGCGCCCGAATCGGGCTGGTCGCCGCCTGTTTTATGGCTACCGTTGCAGGCGGCAAAACTTAGCGCTGCTGCCATGGCTATATAAAGAAATAACTTTTTCATACTAAGTATTATATATACTTAAACTACAAACAGAGCCATTTCAGGTTTTAAATATTTGGCGTTGAAGATCAGCGCGCTTTCTCAACCCGTAAGCCCGCATCAATAACCTCATGAAGCGGGTTATCGCGCATATTTTGTTCTATCTCGAAATGATAAACCCCTTTAGCCGGGAATTTATAATTGGTTCGCAGGGGCAATTGGTAGCTGTAAATATTGCCGCTGCCGCTACCAAGCCATTCACCATCTTTATTGGCCAAAGGCCACTCGTAACGGGTGGTGTGTGTTTTTTTACCCGGCGACGTTTGCCTTAACAACGCAAATATGTTTGAATATCTGTAACTGCCGCTTACCCTTAAATTAAAGTAAAGATTGTATGGCACCGTAATGTCATCTATCTTCACATCTACTTTTATCCGGTTTACGTACGACCAATTGTGGTTATCAATAGGGGTACTTTGATCTACTATCGCATTAGGATCGGTACAGCCTTGCGCTGCAAAAAGCACAAGGGCAATTAAGCAGCCGGGAATAAATTTAAACGCTCGCATTATTCCGGCCGGGGGGTGTTATTGTTAGGGGGCTGATTATTATTCGGGCGTGGCCGGTTATTATTGCGCCTGTTGTTATTGCTTCCCTGCGGGCGATTACCATCCGGCCTTGGGCCACCCTGTTGCTGGGGCCTGTTACCACCATCCGGCCGGTTCCCTTGCGGGCGATTGCCGCCGTCTGGTCTGTTTCCTCCTTGAGGGCGGTTACCATCCGGCCGTTGGGATGCCTGTTGGCCATCCGGGCGATTACCCCCTTGCTGGTTACGGCTACGGTTTTTGTTCTTATTTTTATTCTTGTTGTTTTGATTGCGGCGCTCGTCAAGGCGGGTAAGGCTATCTTGCCCAACCACATTTTCGTAATCAAGTATCTTTACCGGCTTGGTTTCAACCACAACTACCTCACCCAGGTCCGCCGGGATAATTCCTTCGCGGTTTTGCTGCTGAATTTCCTTTACGCGGGCTATCGGCATAGGCACCCAGGCTTCTTCGCGCGGGTAGCTAAACCACATTATTTTTTTAAATATATCGGTTTTTTGCAGGCGAGCATCGCCTTTTTCAGTTTTCAGCACATTCACATTGTCCGGTATATGCTTAAGCGCGTCCATATAAGTATCCAGCTCATAGTTGAGGCAGCACTTTAATTTGCCGCATTGGCCCGCAAGCTTCAAGGTATTTAACGATAGGTTTTGATACCGGGCAGCTGATGTAGAAACTGTTTTAAAATCTGTTAACCAGGTGCTGCAGCAAAGTTCGCGGCCGCAGGAACCGATACCACCCAGGCGACTTGCCTCCTGGCGCATACCTATCTGGCGCATTTCAATACGGATGCGGAAACTTTCGGCCATTTTTTTGATCAGTTCCCTGAAATCAACGCGACCCTCGGCGGTATAATAAAAGGTGGCTTTTGTTTTATCGCCCTGGTAGTCCACATCGCTTATCTTCATCGATAAGTTAAGGTCGAGGGCAAGTGTACGCGATTTATGCATGGTTTCCCATTCCATATCTTTGGCCATCTTCCATTTATCTACATCGGCCGGGGTGGCGCGGCGATATATCTTTTTAACAACATCAGCTTCTTTTACATGCCTCTTGGTCATTTGCAGCCGCACCAGTTCGCCGGTGATAGATACGTGGCCTATGTCGTAACCACCGGTAGTGGTTTCAACGGCAACAAGGTCGCCCGCCTCCAGGTAAATATTATCGTTGTTGTGGTAAAACTCTTTCCGCGAGCCTTTAAATCTGACCTCTACAATAGAAAAAGGTCTATAGTTAGTTGGCATATCCATGTGCGACAGCCAATCGTGAACATCCAATTTGGCGCAACCATTAGTAAGGCACGAGCCATTACTTTTGCAGCCGGCCGGCGTACATCCGCCGGATGAGCAACTTCCGCATCCCATAATTAATTCGGTATATAATGATTCCCCGCAGGGACAGTTTTCAAATTTAGTACTTTTATAATCTGCAAAGATACGTCTAAAAACAAGATTTTAGGATTTGCATTACGTTCTATATGATAATGAGCCTTTTCCAGCTCGGTAATAATACCCTGCGCCATGGCGTTGCTGATAACCGCCGACATTTTTTTTGCCGTTTCCATCTCTTGCCCGGGCAGTTTAACTATTCGTTCGGCCCCTGCCCGCAGCAGGGTGCATTCGCGTATAAAACTGGTTCCATAGCGTAAAAAGTTTTTTTGATTCTCACGCCCCATCTTTGCCGCCTGATCTACAAATTTTAAAATATCAAGCCCTTTGTTGCCAAAGCAGTAACGCAGCCATTGCACAAATAACGCATGATAGCTTTTAGTGTCGTGCTGCAGCATGGCTAAAGCCTCGGTCATGTTTCCATTACTCAGGTAGGCAATCTCCGATGCCGCTGTTTCTGTTTGATGGTGCTTATTTTCCAGTTCGGCTTTTATATCCCCGTAATTTAAACAAGGGATTTTGACAAGTTGCGTACGCGATAATATCGTGTTCAGTATCTGGTCCTGATTTTGGGCCACCAGTATAAAAAGCGTGTTGGGCTGCGGCTCCTCAATCATTTTCAGCAGAGCATTCCCCTCTTTGTCAAGGTATTCGGGCAACCACAGAATCAGCACTTTGTATGCAGATTCGAACGGTTTAAAGCTCAGTTTTTTAATGATCTGATGGCACTCGGCAATGTTAATATTAGCCTGCTTGTTTTCGGCATCCAGATAGCCCCGCCAAATATCAAGATTAATATACGGATGGGCTGTAAAGGCATCACGCCATTGCTCAATAAAAGTAAGCGCGGTGTCATCCTTATGCTTGGCGAAGAACGGGTATGAAAAATGCAGGTCGGGGTGCATAAGTTTCTGGTACTTCCGGCACGATGCGCACTCGCCGCACGAGTCGTCCGGGCGCTTGTCCCCGCACGATAGATACTGCGCATAAGCAACCGCCAGCGCCAGGCCTCCGGCACCTTCCGGCCCTAAGAACAGTTGCGCATGGCTAACCCTGTTCTCGTTAACCGAGGTTATCAACCGCTGCTTAATTGCTTGTTGCCCTATTATATCCTTAAACTGCATTTGGTGCAAGGTAAAAATTAGATATGAGATTTTAGATACGAGATTTGAGACAACCATGTGATTGGCCTATCTTTGAATAAAACAAGCTTATACTATATCATGCAAGTTCTCACATCTCATGTCTCACATCTTATAGCTGCGAAGCCATGAGGGTAATGGCTTTTGACTATGGTACCAAGCGAATAGGTATTGCCGTTACCGACCCGATGCAGATCATCGCGACGGGCCTGGATACCATCCATCCGTTAAAGATCATAGACTACCTCAAAAAATACCTGCTGACCGAGGGCGTTGAGCGCTTTGTTGTTGGCGAACCCAAACAAATGGACAACACCCCTTCACAATCAGCTATGCACGTTAAGGGATTTGTAAACCTGCTTAAAAAAACCTTTCCGGATATTCCGGTAGAAATGCTCGACGAACGTTTTACCTCAAAAATGGCATCGGCTACCATAGCGCAAAGTGGCATGGGCAAAAAAGCCCGGCAAAATAAAGAGCTTGTTGATACGATATCAGCCGTGATATTGCTGCAAAGCTGGATGGACCGCAGATTTAAATGATTTTAAGATCTCGCTGATTAAACGAAAGAATGGACTATAAGCACTCGGATATTACTGGAAAGATCATTGGCTGCGCAATGAAAGTTCATCGGACTTTGGGTAACGGGTTTCAGGAAGTTATATACCAGCGTTGTTTGGCAATCGAGATGCAAAAACAAGGCATTTCATTCTCCCGTGAATTAGAAATGACTATTCATTACGAAGAAGTTGAAGTTGGGACAAGGCGGGTAGACTTTTTGGTTGAGAATGTTGTGATGGTCGAATTGAAAGCGATATCACAGTTAGATGATGCACATTTGGCACAGGTGTTAAATTACTTGGAAGCATACAAATTGGCAACCGGATTATTAATAAATTTTGGCGGAAGGAGCCTTGAATTTAAACGAGCGACTAATGAACACAAACTCTCAAGAAAAAATCGCAACCAATAGTTTATAATTTGTCAAAAATCAACGAAATCACATAATCCTAAAAATCTGCGATGTATCTTTGCCGGCATGGAGATCCTTGATCCGGCCTTGCAGGCCTACCTTGATAACCATTGCGACCCGGAACCGGCGGCCTTGCAAAAAATAAACCGGGATACTTACCTGAAGGTGCTGAAGCCGCATATGCTATCGGGCCACTACCAGGGCCGGTTGCTGAGCATGATCAGCAAAATGATACAGCCAAAACTTATTTTAGAAATAGGGACCTTTACCGGGTACTCGGCCATTTGCCTCGCCGAGGGTTTGGCTGAAGGGGGCATATTGCATACCATTGAAGTTAACCGGGAATTTGAGGAAATGCTTAACTCACATTTCAGATCAACAAATGTGGATAAAAAAATTAAGGTTCATTTTGGGGCTGCAGAAGCAATAATAGCTGATTTTGAAGAAACTGACTTCGATTTGGTTTTTATTGATGCGGATAAACGAAATAATTTTAAGTATTTTGAGTTAGTAATTGATAAAGTAAGGCCAGGAGGCTTAATAATAATTGATAATGTTTTGTGGAAAGGGAAAGTATATGGTACCGAAAAAGATGCCGATACCGAAAATATCCGCAAACTAAATGAACTAATAGCTGTTAACACACAGGTCGAAAAACTAATTCTACCTGTCCGCGACGGCATATTGATCATCAGAAAAAAATAATTATGAAGAAACTCTTAACTGTTACTCTCCTTTCAGTTTCCGCATTAATTGCATCTACCACGGCCGTATCGGCGCAATCCGCAGCACAATCTTACATCGAGAAGTTCAAAAACAATGCCATTCGCATAATGCATGAAACCGGTGTGCCTGCAAGCATTATTTTAGGCGTTGCCATACATGAATCGGCCAGCGGAAAGAGCGCGGTGGCCAAAAATCTGAACAACCAGTTTGGTGTTAAGGGCGGTGGCAGCACGGTGTACTATAAAGGCAACAAAAAGGTACATTCATCATACAAACGCTACGATAGCGTGCTCGATTCATTTAAAGATTTCGCCCGTATCATGACCGAACGCAAACAGTTCAGTCACCTGCTTGATAAATTTTCTACAACGGATTATAAGGGTTGGGCGAAGGGCATACAGCGCAGTGGTTACGCAAGCAGTAAAAAATGGGCCGCCCAGGTTTTAGGTATCATCAACAAATATGACCTGAACGAACTTGACGATGATGCCATGCCTGATAGTACCAAACGCGAAATAGCAGACAACAATTAACTTTTATATTTTTTAACCTAAGTTTGGCTAACAATAAGCTTAACTGCATGCGTAGGATATATACATTATTAATTGCCACCCTGTTATTTACTTCGTGCTCGGCCCACAAAAACACCATTAGCCGCAGCAAAGCCTCAAAAAACAACAAGGCTATTCAAAAACGCAACCGCGCCGCTATAGCTGCGCATAAAGACTTTACCTCGCTGGAGTATATTGAACGCTTTAAAGACATTGCCATACAGGAAATGAATACTTACGGCATCCCCGCCAGCATAACACTTGCCCAGGGCCTTTTTGAAAGCGGCAGCGGCAATAGCGAGCTGGCCAAGGTGGCCAATAACCACTTTGGGATAAAATGCGGAAGCACCTGGGCTGGTGAAAGCTATTACAAAAACGATGATAACGAAAACGACTGTTTCAGGGTTTATAATAACCCGGAAGAATCTTTTCGCGATCACTCGGAGTTTTTAAAGAAGAAAAACTACGCCCGCCTTTTTGAACTGGATAAGAATGATTTTAAAGGCTGGGCTTACGGTTTAAAAGCCTGTGGTTATGCAACCAACCCAAAGTATCCGCAATTGCTGCTGAACATCATAACCAAATATCAGCTTGATCAGTACGACCGGCCGGAAGGCGAAATTGCCAAGATAAAGCGCGAAGACCGGGTGCTTACACAGATAAACGACAACATGGGCCAGCCGCAGCAGGACTCTATTTCAAAAACCCCGCCCGACGATAAAATTTACACCGTAAAACAGGGCGACACACTATACAATATTTCTAAACGTTTTGGTATCACTGTTGATGAATTACGATCGCTCAACAAAATGTCTGACAATACCCTTAAGATCGGTCAGAAAATTGTTGTGGTGAAATAGTGTGTTAAAGATTGTTAAACTATAAATTTTCCCTCTTTAAACGATTAGCTTTAAACTTTACAATGAAGTTATGGCTTACCTGTTTTTTTAGCGTTTTATGCGCAACGGCTTTTTCGCAGGAAAAGGAGGTGACCGGCATTGTATTTAATAAAGACACCAAAACCCGCGTAGCCAAGGTTAATGTGCAAAACATCACATCGCGCAAAACCGTTTATAACACGTTTAAGGGCGAATTTACCATAACCGCTAATCCGGGAGACCTGCTGGTATTTAGCAAGCCGGATATGTATACCGATACCCTTAAGGTAACAGGCTATGCCGCCATGGCCGTTTACATGCGGCCGAAGGCCATCCCGCTGCAAGAAGTAACCATCCGCGACAGTTTTTTAACGCCCGAAAAGCGATTGGCCAATACCCAACGCGATTACAGCAAAATATATGGGTCGATAAATAATGCAGACCTTTTGAAGATTGGGCCAGGTGGCGTTGGTTTTGGCCCAGATGCCCTTTACAACGCATTTAGTAAAAGCGGTCGTAACGCCGAAAAGCTGCGGAACATTATAGATGCAGAGTACCGGCAAAGCATTATAGATTACCGGTTTAACAAAGCCTTTGTGCAGGGTATTACGCACTTGCAGGAGCCGCGGTTAACCGATTTTATGCAGAAATACCGCCCCGGTTATTACCTGGTTTTGTCTTTAGGCGATTACGAGTTTATTAATTACATCAAAACGAATTTGAAACGCTATTTGCGCCACCCTGAAGCCTATGAGCTTGCCCCGCTGCCACAAATTAAATGGGATACCGATACAAAATAATTGTTGCCCCTTTCTTAAAGGTGAGCGGCATGGCCTTATTTCCGGTTATACTGGTAAACAATAAAGAACTTTTGAACGATGCTGTAGTTATCAACCACGAACGTATTCACCTGAAACAGCAAGCCGAGTTATTGGTAATCCCTTTTTACCTGTTATACCTGATAAATTACCTGGTAAATCTGATGATTTATCACAATCACAACGTGGCGTATTTGAATATAATTTTTGAGCGCGAGGCTTACGCAAACGAAGCCGATACGCATTACATCCGTTACCGCAGATGGTACAGTTGGTGTAGGTATTTTAAATTAAAACAATGAAATAAGAGTTTTTTGCGTTTTATTTGTGGTATGTTGAAAACCAGTATCAGACTATTTTTCTTACTGTCGTTCACAATTACATTGTCGGCAAGCGCACAAATCACAGATACCGTAAAAAAAGACACGGTTAAAATAGACACTAATCTGCTTAACAGATACCGCATTCCTACTAAGAAGAATGTAATACCGGTACCGCCAACCCCCATAAAAATACAGCAGGAACTGATACCGGTAACCATGCTTGACTATAAAATAAGTTACTGGCGTAAGTTTATAACTTTTGGGTTAAACTTTAGTCAGGCGGCCTTTAGCGACAACTATGCGGCCGGTGGTGTAACCGCAGTTGCGCTAAGCTCGAATTTTATATACCGGGTTGAGTATAACAAAGCGCCATTTAGCTACACCTCGGAGCTTAACCTGCTTTATGGCAAATCAAAAAATAAGGGGCAATCGTCGCGTAAAAGTAACGACCGTATATTTTTTGATAACAAGGTAGCCACACAACTATCCAAACATTGGTTTTTCTTCGGATCCCTTAGTTTCGAATCGCAATTTGACAAAGGGTACCAATACAACGATGCTTCGGGGGCTGTACTTGCCCAACCGCTTGTCATCTCGAACTTCATGTCGCCGGGATACTTAACCGAGTCGATCGGTTTTGAATATAAGCCCACAACGTATTTCGATCTGCGTTTTGGTACGGGTACCGCCCGCCAAACTTTTGTGCTTGATACCACCATTTATCACAACCAGCCGGCCAATTACGGGGTAACACCCGGCAAAACTATCCGCACCGATGTGGCGTTCCAGATGGTAGCTATTTTTGATAAGGACATTGCCAAAAATATGCATTTAAATACGCGTTATGACATGTTCATCCCCTACGGGCAATCACTCAGTTACGTGCGCCATCGTGTGGATGCGGTATTGGCTGCTAAGGTTAACCGCCTTATCAATGTATCAATTAACGGTACATTGCTTTTCGACAAAAACACGTCATCAACCATACAAGGCACCGAGGGCCTGGCGCTGGGTATATTATACAAATTCCCGTAAAGCAGCCGGGGGTTTAGATCTTATGATGTTTCCTGAAAGTCTGAAAATCGATATAATAAAGCAGCTTTAACGAAAAGTTGTTGTTTTGCGGCTGTTCTACAGTATTTCTAAGGTTTCCAAAATATCCTTGCGTGGCCAAGTTTGTATTGCTGAACGTGGAGTTTTTCCAGGCCAGGCTCAGCTCGCTGCCGGGCGAAAATTGCCAAACGTATATCATATCCACATTCCAGATGTTGGCGTTTTGATCGATATCATGATCGAATTTTTCTGATGCCAGGTCGGTAAGGTACCCGTCTTGCCCCAGACCGAAAAACTTTTTATTGTTTACCTTGCTCCAATAGTGCCTTAAACGCAAATTCAGGCCCATAATACTGCTAAATGTATATTTAAGGGTAAAGGTATTATCAACTGTGTGCACATCACGCAGGGCAAAAACATCATTATTATTATCATCGAACGTTGCAAAGCCGGTATAATTTATCCGCGGGCTGATAGTAACATCTTCGCCGAACGAAAATTTATTGCTAAGGCGCACATTATAAAACACCTCCAGGTCATTGCCATGCCCGCCATGACCGTTGGCCAGCCACTGGTCAGAATACCAGAACCCGCCGGATAAAACTTTAGCGCGGTTTGTGCTAAGGTTCCAGTTCAAAACAAAGTTTTCGGGGTTTTTAAATACCCTCCCCATAAAGCGAGGCTCATAAAAGTCGTTTCCCTCCACCCGGTAATGGGCGTTTATATTTACCTGCCAAAAGTTTTTAAAGCTGGCGTTACCACCAAAGTTTTGATTAAAATATTGGTATGACGTTGGTGTTACCCGGTAAGAGGAGTAGGTATTTGTCCAAACATTCCATTGCGTAAAAAGATGTTTGGGTTTGTAATTGGCGTATTGCAGGTTTAAGTTATGTTCGATATAGTTATTATTGAACATGATCCCGAGATCGTTCGAGTCGTACTTGCTGTCAACCCTGTCCTGCGACACATTCCACGTAAAATTACCTGAAACCTTACCAAAAACCACTTCGTAATTGTACCCGGTTACCGTTTCCTGGCCTTTGTAAAATTTGTTACTCATTAACGCATAACCACCCAGGTTGTAGGTGTTTTTCTTGTTATTCAGGTTCCAAACAAAGCCTCCTACATCGGCCGAATAATCTTTACCAAAACGGTTAACATTGGTGTTAATAAAGGTTATGGACGAATTGTTCTTTAGGTTTTGATCGAGAACGATAATATTAAAATTGGTAACCGGGCTGGTTTGTACCAGCCGGCGGTTACCTGTAACCGAATCTTCTACGGTAGCATATGCGGTATTGGTGAGCCCGTTAAAAACCCCTATACCCAAACCATTTGATAAACGGCCGGATAGCTTAACGGCATTGATCAGTTTGGTTTCGGTAGGGTTGCTGATCACTTGTTCCGTAGGCTGTAAATTATCATACGCTTTGTAATAATTAATAGGCTGCCCCCCAACCCTGCGCGAGTAAAAAAGATTCCCTTTGTTAAACAACTCGGTTCCCTCGGTAAAAAATGCACGGTTCTCGTTATACTTTACCTCAAAAGGGGTAAGGTTCAATATCTTATTATCAGATTGTACCTGCCCAAAGTCGGGTATCAGGGTAAGGTCGAGCGTGAAACTTTCGTTAATGCCGTATTTGACATCCATACCGCCGTTAAAACTGGCTTTGGTATTGGCAATACCCGGTGTATTATAGGGATAATGGTTTACGTAAGTAGAAAAATAAGGATAAAAAGCCAGGCGCACGGGAGGCTCAATTTGTTTAATCCCGGTTAATATCCCTTCCTGGTTTATCAACCCGTTCATTTTTGGGTCGAGCTCGTTCCACCAAAGCTGCTGCTGAACGTTTTGACGCCTGCGGATGATATTCATGCCCCAGGTTTGCACGTCCTTTTTAGAAAAGCGCAGGGCCGAGTAAGGGATACGCATCTCGCATGTCCAGCCCAGGCTGTCTATGTTCACCTTGCTCGTCCATACGGCATTCCAGGTTTCATCTTCGGTATTGCCATTCGGGTTAGGGGCGTACTTGGCGTCAAACTGGCCGTTAGTTGAGGTCACAAAAAAACCCGATCCATTGATGCCATCCTTATAAGTGTCAAAAATAAGCCCTATAAAATCCGCGTTGCCAACCTGATCGCGGGTGGCAAACTCGCGCGCGATCTTAGACGGGTCCCGCTCATACATACGGGCACCTACATAAATAGCGGCATTGTCATAAATAATTTTTACTTCCGTACGGTTTTCGGGCTTTTCGTGGTTGCCGGCATTGGGCTGCAACTCAACAAAATCAGTAGCTATGGGTACGTTTTGCCACACAGCGTCGTCAAGGGTTCCGTCTATTTTCGGGGGCGTTTCTGTTTTTATAGCAACAAGGGTTTTCTTCTCAGTTTGCGAGAATGCGCCCAGCGTTACAGCGCCAAATAATACGACGAGGAAAAAAACCTTCATTTTGGGTGGTTAATAGTTTTTATAAGATGCTGTAAAATGCATAAACGTTACATTTCTTTTTGTTAAATACTGGTTAATTATGGTTTTGTAATACTATTATTAAGGCAAATTGCTTCAAAATCATACCTTTGTATCCTCAAAAATTAGAATAAATAATGTTTGAAAATTTATCGGATAAGCTCGACAGGGCTTTTAAAGTATTAAAGGGACAAGGATCAATCACAGAAATAAACGTGGCCGAAACCATGAAGGAGATACGTAAAGCCCTTCTGGATGCCGACGTTAACTACAAAACCGCTAAGGCCTTTACTGATGATGTAAGGCAAAAAGCTTTGGGTTCAAACGTATTAACGTCCATTTCGCCCGGCCAGCTTTTAACCAAGCTGATGAACGACGAGCTTACCGAGCTGATGGGCGGTACAACTGCCGACCTGGACCTGAAAGCATCGCCAACCATCATCCTGATAGCGGGATTGAACGGTGCGGGTAAAACCACGTTTACCGGCAAACTGGCCAATTTCCTTAAAACACAAAAGGGTAAAAAACCGCTTTTGGTTGCCGATGATATTTACCGCCCGGCGGCAATTACCCAGCTACAGGTATTAGGAGAGCAAATAGGGATACCTGTTTACGCCAACCTGGAATCAAAGGACCCTATCGCCATTGCGCGCGAAGGTATTGCTCAGGCTAAGCAAAACGGCAATAACGTGGTAATTATTGATACCGCCGGACGCCTGTCTATAGACGAGGCCATGATGGTTGAGATAGAGCAGGTAAAAGCGGCGGTTAACCCTCACGAGATACTGTTCGTAGTTGACTCGATGACTGGGCAGGATGCTGTTAATACTGCTAAAGTTTTTAACGATCGCCTGGACTTTACAGGTGTGGTACTGACAAAGCTTGATGGCGATACACGTGGCGGTGCCGCACTTTCTATCAAATCGGTAGTTAATAAGCCGATTAAATTTATCGGTACAGGTGAAAAAATGGAAGCGCTGGACGTTTTTCACCCCGACCGTATGGCATCGCGTATTTTGGGCATGGGCGATGTGGTATCCCTGGTTGAACGTGCCCAACAACAGTTCGACGAGAAGGAAGCCGCTGAGCTGCAGCGCAAGATCCGTAAAAATAAATTCGACTTCAACGACTTTTACAGCCAAATACAGCAGATCAAGAAAATGGGCAACATGAAGGATCTGATGGGCATGATACCGGGCGTTGGTAAAATGATGAAGGACGTAGAGGTAAGTGATGATTCTTTCAAGGGCATCGAAGCCATTATTAACTCGATGACCCCTAAAGAAAAAGCTAACCCCGACATTATTAACCCAAGTCGCCGCACCCGTATTGCAAAAGGATCGGGAACTGATCTGCAGGAAGTGAACCGCCTGATGAAACAGTTTGACGATATGCGTAAGGTGATGAAACAAATGAGCAATCCGGCGGCTATGGCCAATATGATGCGACGGATGCCAAAGATGTAAACTCTTTTGTAAAGAGCATATCAAGCCCCGGCGTTTGCCGGGGCTTTTTTTATAATAAATTGGCAATAGGATTAACTGATTTATACACAGGTAGATGTAGTTTTTTTAGTACAACAGCAGTGACTTTAGTAATTGGTACCTTATAAAAACAGCATTTATACGCTTGGTACTACTTTTGCGAATGTTAGATAAATGCGGACTTTTTTCCGCCGATTATTTAACTATAAAAAGTACAGACATGAAAAAGCTATTAAAACCAATTTTATTTGCATCAGCCTTGTTTGCAGTTAATTCTGCAATGGCACAAGTTAACGTTGGTGCTGCAACAGCAACTAAAATAGTAACACAGGCCACAACACCAACTGTAAATGCTGCAGCGGTGGCGCAAAAAGCAGTTAATCAAACAACCGCCGTAACTAAACAAGTTCAGGCCGCAACCCAAAACGCTACCGCGCAAACCGTAGCAGCTGCACAAAAAGCTGCTGTTACCCCGGCTGCTACTACCGCCGTGGACGCTACACTTAATACAACTGCAAAAACAGCCGCAAGTAATAATGCAGCAACAGTAAACGGTGCAGTAAATGCAACCGCCGCAGAAAAGGTAAATGTTAATGCCGACAAGGTTGTTGATAACACCGAAAATACTGCTACAGCCGCAGCAGCCAATGCAAATGCTGCAAAAGAGAACGCATCGCTACGCGCAAAAAGCGCAGCTACTGCTACAGCTAACCGTGTAAAAAATACTAAAGTTAGTGTTAGCGGCAAAACAACTGTAAATGGTTCTGCCAAATCAGCGGTATCATCAAAAAATGTAAAAAGTGCTACCAATACCCATGCTACAACCAGCAATGCTGTTAAAGTAGGCAAAAAACAGGTTAAAATAAATGCATCAACTGCAACCAAAACCGGCGTTGCAGCCAGGCACTAATTTTTATTTAAGTATTCAAAGCAAAAGGCCTTAAACGGCCTTTTTGCTTATACGGGAAATTTTAAACACTTTACTATGAAAAAACGTCAACTAATCTGCATTACCTTATTGATGGCTGCCGCTGTTGGCGCACATGCACAAGAGGTAAGCAAGGATACCGTTACCCCACAGGTTAAGTCTTTATTTTATAATGCAGGGTTGCAATACATCTCTAACCTTACTTATGCCGGCCGCAGGGACGAGTCGAGCGTGCCGCTGGTATTGCCTACTTTTACACTGATATCTAAGTACGGGCTGTTTGTGAGCGGTATCGGTTATTTTAACGCGGGGGGCGGCGGCTCCAACTCACCCGGATTTAGCATCACTCCGGGATATGTCTTTTCTTTCGATAAAAAGAAATATTACGGAGGCGCCATATCTGTTACCAAGTATTTTATAAATGACGATAGCCCGAACATCCTGTCATCATTTAATACCACGATAGATGCACAACTTAACTTTAATCCGTCTGATATTGTGAAGCTCACCCTGGGCGGCAGTTACCGGTTTGGCCGGAATAATAAGAATGATATTGTTAACACCGCGGAACTATCCAAAGAGATAGCGGTTCTTAAAACCGGCGCGCAAAAAACAAACGGATTGAAAGTAACACCAACATTTACGCTATACAGCGGTACGCAGCGTTTCACCGAAACCTATTACACAAACTCGGTGGTTCAACGCGCGGTAGATAACCCAACACCTACGTCACCTATCAATATCTTGTTTCCAAAGCAGCCTAAGCAAACCATTATTAACCAAACGGTAACAGAGGAACATCAACGGGAGGTTGAGGGTTATAATTTGCTTGCGGTTACGGGCTCTATGCCCATAGTTTATGCCATAAACAAATGGCAAATCAACTTTACGCCTTATTTTATCAAACCTGTTAAACAGGTTAATTATGTAAATGAAAATGCCCGGAATGGCATCTACTTTTTATTTACCACCGGTGTAAGCGTTACTTTTTAATAGAATGAAGCAAAAAAAAACCGGCTCTTTAGCCGGTTTTTTTTTTGGAATTGAATTTATAATTATTGAACTGCAAAAACGTTGCTGAAGCTACCGCCATCAGGATAGTACCCGGTAATGATGAGCCTGCCATTTTTTAACGAAGTTATTACCTTGTCCATATCGGCAACGCTGTTCACCGGTTGCTTATTAATAGAGGTAATTACAGAACCCACCGGTATTTCGGTATCATCAAATATACCGCCCGGACGTACCTGGGTAACCATCACACCAGAATTAACATGAAACTTGGCTTTCTGATCTGCATTTAACGGCTGGAAACTTGCCCCCAGTTTGTTAAAGAGCTCGGCCGCCGATTTATTTACAGATGCTGTACGGTTGCTTATGGCAGATTCCGGCTTTAAGGTAACGCTGAAATTCTTTTCGCTGCCACCGCGCAATACAGTAAGGTTAATTTTATCGCCTGGCTGTAAGCGGGCTACACGTTCTTGTAAATCAGATGATTCGTAAACCGGGTTACCTTCAACCTTGGTAATTATATCGCCAGTTTTAAGACCGGCCTGCTCTGCACCGCCGCCGGTTAGCAAACTGCTTACGTATAAGCCATTTGTTTTATCGCTGTTAACTTGCTTAGCCGCATCAGGGTCGCTAAGGTCTGCAAAGCTGATGCCGATATAGCCACGTTTAACAGCGCCGTATTTCTTTATATCATTAAGAACTTTTTTTGCCAGGTTAATAGGGATAGCAAAACCATAACCCTCATAGCTGCCTGTATGCGAAGCGATTGCCGCATTGATACCGATCAGTTCGCCGGCGGTATTAACCAATGCGCCGCCACTGTTTCCAGGGTTAATAGCCGCGTCGGTTTGGATAAACGATTCAATGCCCTTCCTAAGCGTAGGGTTTTCGTTTTGCCTAACCGGGAATGGGCTTTCGTCTTCATCGCGGCCAATAATATTAATGCTTCTTCCTTTGGCGCTCACAATACCCGCGGTTACAGTTGAATTAAGCTTAAATGGGTTACCTACAGCCAATACCCATTCGCCAACGCGAACAGCGTCAGAGTTACCAAGCTTCACAATCGGCAGGTTGGTTGCATTAATTTTTATAAGGGCGAGGTCTGTATTAGGGTCGGTACCTATTACTTTGGCCTCAAAGTTACGGTGATCGTTGGTAACGATCTGGATTTTTTCGGCCTTGGCCACTACGTGGTTATTCGTTACGATATAGCCATCGGGAGAGATGATAACACCCGAACCTGAGGCCATTTGCGGACCCTGCGGGCGCATACGCTGCCCAAACAGTTGCCCAAACATTTGCTCCATCTGGTCCTGCTGGTCGTTACTCCTGTCAGCAAAGGTTGTGCGGATATATACCACCGCAGGCGTTACATCTGCCGCGGCCTGGGTAAAATCTACCGAACCGGCAGATGAAGTGACCGGAGCGTTTGCCCGGTTGCTGGCAAAATAAACTTTCTGTTTATCCTCCAAACTCATGTTATCGGCGTACTTTTTTTCGGCAAATTTATATACGCCTAACGCCATAGCACCGCCTGCAAAGGCGGTTAATAATGTTAAACCAATTTTTTTCATATTTTTATCCACTTTCTGTTTTACTTTATATATCGAAATTCAAATTTAATACCATATAGACGATATAATCAATAATTAGGTATAGGTAATAATGTTAAAAAGTGTTAAATAACCCTGCAGGGGCGGTATATTTGGACTATTATTTAACGACTAAATATAACAAAGTGTTGTGCAGATAAACTTTTATAAATACCAGGGAGCGGGAAACGACTTTATTTTGATCGACAATCGTGATTTATCAGTAAAATTTACTGGTAATCAGCAGGTTGCAAGGCTTTGCGACAGGCGTTTCGGCATCGGTGCAGATGGGCTGATGCTACTAGAAAACGAACCCGGATTTGACTTCAAAATGGTATACTACAATGCCGACGGAAAGGAAGGAAGCATGTGTGGCAACGGCGGGCGTTGTATTGTAGCGTTTGCCAAACATCTGGGCATAATAACTGATATGACAAAATTTCTCGCGAGTGACGGAACGCATCATGCCAAAATTTCAGGAGCGGGTGATTGGGTTAGTTTGCAAATGATAGATGTATCCATTATCAATGAGGATGGTGAAGCGTATGTGCTTAACACCGGATCGCCACATTATGTTAAATTAACAACCGCACTGGAGGCCAAAGATGTTTACAATGAAGGTTACGCCATCCGCAACAATTCAACGTATAAGCAAGAGGGGATCAACGTAAACTTTGTTGAAAAAAGTGGCGACGGATATTTTGTACGCACATTTGAACGGGGCGTTGAAAACGAAACATATGCCTGCGGCACAGGTGTTACTGCCGTTGCGCTGGCAATGGCTAAACACCATCATCAAACCGGTAGCATAAATACCCCCGTTAAAGTATTAGGCGGCGATCTTAATATCCGCTTTGATCATGACGGCGAAAAATTCAGCAATATATTTTTAGAAGGGCCTGCAGAACTCGTTTTTGAGGGCCGGATAGACCTTTAAGTATTTCCAGGCTTACTGCTCATTGCCGGAAAAGAAACATCGCTTATTTAGCCACTGGTTATAATTCACTATAAAAAATGATACCCGAAAATTTTCGGGTATCATTTTTTTACATTACGTTTGAATTTTTTCTCAGTGTAGCTTTCTTTAATTTTTTACCTGAAGAAAGTTCATGTTACGCGTAGATAGCAGTAAACCTTGCCAAATTATTTATGCCATTGCCCGGCACGATTTCCTGTCGTACGTAATAGAGCCGCACATAGTGCAGTTAAACCCCAACGGCGAGTTTTCGTTTACCCATCAACGCCTGTTCAGTAATACCGCCGAAGAGTTTATGCACTGTATTGACGATACCGACCGTAAGCTTATAAAGATACTGGAGGATATAGAACAGGGTAACATTATTAAAAAGTTCTACAAAAAGCCTATCCGTCCGTTCGAGTTTTTTGCCAAAATATTTAACGACCAGCTTTTTGACACCATCCGCCCCAAGATCGAAAAAAAATTAGTAGAAGCGCTTGCGTTGCTTGGCATCAGTAAAAAACCGATCTACTTAATGAGTAAGGAAGGGTACCCGGCCGGGCGTAAGCTTCATATCGCTGATGAACCCGCCTCTGTGCTTTTCCATTTCAGGAGAGGGGATGACGAGATCAGGTATTTCCCAACTATTAAGTACCAGGGCATGCGTATAGAATTTATGTTTAAGGATGCCGAGGTGATTTGCAACCACCCGGCCTGGATGCTGCTGGATGATACCTTGTATTATTTTGATAAAGAGATAGAGGGGAAAAAGCTACAGCCATTTCTTAACAAGCGCTATATATCCATACCAAAATCATCAGAGCAATCGTACTTCGAAAAATTTGTTGGCCCGCTGATAGAGAAGCACAACGTTTATGCCGAAGGTTTTACCATCAATACCGAAAAGCACGAGGCAACAGCCTTTTTAAAGCCTATTTATGTTGAGGGCGGCACTTCTCAGCTGCAATTATATTTTAAGTACGCCGGATATATCTTTCCGTACGGCGATGGCCGGCATGTATCGGTAAGGATGGAGAAAACGGGCGATGATTACCTTTTTCATCGCATTAAGCGCTCGGTTGCCTGGGAGAAAGGGAAGCTGCAGCAGTTAGAAGCTATGGGGCTAAAAACGGTATCATCACTGTTTCAAAACCTTGAAGTAGCTGCGCATAATGATGAGGGCGACCGCTCTTTCCCAATTTTTGAATGGCTTAACCAACACCACGACGAACTGGTAGAGCAAGGCTTTGAACTGGAGCAGCCCGACGGGCAAAAGCGGTATGTGTTTGGAAACACCAAAATTGACCTTGAAATAAGCGAGAACAACGATTGGTTTGACATTAACGCGGTGGTTTATTTCGGCCAATACCGTATCCCGTTTATCCAGTTAAAAAACCATATTCTTAATCATAAAAAGGAATTTGTATTGCCCTCCGGAGAGATTGCCGTTATTCCGGAAAGCTGGTTCTCGCAATACGGCAACCTGCTGCATTTTGCCGAGGGTGGCGACCATTTAAAACTGCGCAGGCACCACCTTGGCCTGGTTAACGATTTGGCGGGCGGCGAGATGGCCGAAGTGGCTATGAACCGCAAACTGCAAAAGCTCGCGGGATTTGAGGAAACAGAAGATGTTGCCATGCCCGTAAATTTTGCCGGCAGCCTGCGGCCGTATCAAAAAGCGGGATATAACTGGTTCCACTTTTTAAAGGAGTATCACTTTGGCGGCTGCCTGGCTGACGATATGGGTTTGGGTAAAACCATACAAACCCTTGCCTTGCTTCAAAAACATAAAGAAGACTCGGAGGCAGCGGGCAGCAAAGCCACATCGCTGGTAATAATGCCTACCTCGCTCATTTACAACTGGCTGAACGAGGCACGTAAATTTGCGCCGCAATTGAGGTTGATGGTGCATACCGGGGCGTTCCGCTACAAATCCGCGGAGGTGTTTGCCAATTACGATGTGGTGATAACCACCTATGGCATCAGCCGGATAGATATCGAGATGTTTAAAGCTTACTTTTTTGACTATGTAATATTGGATGAAAGTCAGAACATTAAAAACCCATCGTCGAAATCTTTCCAATCGGTCAGGCAGTTAAAATCGCGTTTTAAACTGATATTGAGCGGTACCCCTGTAGAAAACTCGGTTAACGACCTCTGGACCCAGATGTCGTTCATCAACCCGGGCTTACTGGGCGCGCAGCTGTTTTTTCAGAACGAGTTTGTTACACCGATAGAAAAGAAGAAGGACGAAGATAAGGCACGCAAGCTGCAGGCCATTATTAAGCCGTTTGTACTGCGCCGCACCAAAGAACAGGTTGCAACAGAGCTCCCTCCAAAAACCGAGAACCTTTTTTATTGCAAGATGAGCGAAGAACAGGCCGAAGTGTACGACAAAGTAAAATCCGAATATCGCAACGAATTGCTGCGCAGCATTGAGGACGGCACCTATGCCAAAACACAGATACAGGTATTGCAAGGGCTTATTAAACTGCGGCAGATAGCAAACCACCCGTGTATGATAGACACTGAATACGAGGGCGACAGTGGCAAATTCGAAAACGTTGTACACACGCTTGCCAACGTACTTGACGGCGGGCATAAAGTGCTTATTTTTTCGCAGTTTGTAAAACAGCTTAGCATCTACCGCAATTATTTTGATAGGGAAGATATTTCCTATGTTTACCTTGACGGCAGTACGCAAAACCGCGGCGATGTGGTTAAGCAATTTCAGGAGGACGCCAAAACAAGGGTGTTCCTGATATCAATAAAGGCGGGGGGCGTAGGGCTGAACTTAACCGAGGCTGATTACGTCTTCATCCTTGACCCATGGTGGAACCCCGCGGTTGAGCAGCAGGCCATTGACCGCACGCACCGCATCGGCCAAACCAAAAATGTGTTCATTTATAAATTCATCACCAAAGATACAGTGGAAGAGAAGATACTGGCTTTGCAGCAGCGCAAGCTAAGCGTAGCCCGCGCCCTCATCACTACTGAAGACAGCTTTATCAAATCGCTTACCGCCGAGGATATTAAGGAGATCCTGGGGTAATGCCATCTGGTCAATCTGAAGCTTAACTCTCTGCAAAGTGTTCACGTTCGGCGCACGTGAACACCGTGAACAAACGTGAACAACTCATAATCAGGCAGTTAAAAAATTACATGGTGACACCATTCTGTCACCACTGCGTGTTTAAATAACTAAAACTATTTAGTGGTTTACTGGCCATATGTCAACAAAAACGGCTGATGTTTCATCAGCCGTTTTTGTTATTTCTTAGCTATCCTGTACAGTTTCCCGCTATCAGTTAAGCCGTAAAGGGCACCATCCTTACCGGTTACAAGAGCGCGCCAGCGTTCATTTCTATCGCGCAGCAGGCGCTCTTCGCCAACAACTTTGTTGTTTTTTATCACCAGCCTGGCAATGTGCGACCCGCTTAACCCCCCTACAAACAAGTTATTCTTCCACTCGGCAATATTGCCCGTATAAAACGTAATGCCCCCGGGCGATATGGTAGGATCCCAGTAGTAAATTGGCTGGGTTACACCTTCTTTTTGCTGTATGCCATCACCAACCTTTTCGCCGCTGTACTCAATCCCGTAAGTAACTACCGGCCAGCCGAAATTGCGCCCGGGTTTAATAATGTTGATCTCGTCGCCGCCGCGTGGGCCAAACTCAGCCTCCCAAAGTTCGCCGGTTACCGGGTTCCATGCCAATCCATCGGGGTTGCGTATACCATAGGCGTACACTTCGGGCAGCGCGTTAGCTTTACCGGCAAACGGCCCGCCCGGTACAGCCTTGCCCGTTTTTGTTATGTGGATGATCTTGCCGATGGCCGCGCTAAGGTCCTGCGCCTTCATGCGGATATCGTTGCCGCTTCGCTCACCCGTGCTTATAAACAGGTTGCCTTGTTTGTCAAATACTATACGAGCGCCGTATTGCAGGGTGCCCTTATACGCCGGAGTTGCCCGGTATATCACGGTTACACCTTCAAGCCTTGTTTCATCAGCCGATAATTTACCTTTGGCAATAGCCAGCAGCGATCCGCCCTCGGCCTGCTCTGCAAATGCCCAGTAGATCATACGGTTTTTTGCAAAGTCGGGGTCAATAGTAACATCCAATAACCCGCCTTGTCCGCGAAAAAGCACCGCCGGGAAACCGGTGATCTGTTTGTCAAATTCGCCGCTGGCCTTTAATATACGCATCGAGCCTGCTTTTTCTGTTACAAGGAAACGCCCATCAGGCAATACATGTATGCCCCAGGGGTTTTTAAGGCTGCTGTTTATAACGGTGATTGCAACCGGTGTTTTGGTTTTTACACCGCCAATGCGGGTTTGCCCTTTAAAAGCTGGTTTGTAATTGGTGTTAGGGCTTTGCGTTTCCACCGCCGGCAGGGTGTCCCGCTGCGAGGGTTCGGCCGCGTTACAGGCGGTGGTAGCTATAGCAATACCTATGGCCAGTAACAGAATGTTTTTAGGTGTTATCATGATGATGTATTTGAGTTTAGAAATATCGTCGTTTTAAACGTAAACAAGTTGTATTGTAACATACAAAATACTTATTGGGCACAGTTATACAAATATAAACCCTTTTCTGTCCTAAAACTTTCTTTATCAAACAAAAGCACAGCAATATTGTAATTAGCTTAATCAAACAAAACAGCTATCACATTTGTGGGCAACACTAAAATATACGCAGAAAGCCTTATTGCTCCCGGCTTTTAACTTGCTTTTTGTAACATTGCACAAATTTTAAGATTGACAGCCGCAGCCAAAAAAATATTCTCGTACCTTCTTAAAGCAGGCATCCTTGTTTTAGCCTTTCTTTTTATATACAATAAGTTTTTAACCAAGAACGATAGCCTTAAACAGTTTGAAGCGCTAACTGCTGTTATTAGCCGCAATCAGGTGATATTCACCCTGTCGGCTGTTGTTCTGCTGATGGTTTTGAACTGGTTTTTAGAAAGCCTTAAATGGCAATACCTGGCCAAAAAGCTTACTACTATATCTGTGTGGGTTGCTATCGAGGCTGTTTTTTGCGGCCTTACCTGGGCCGTTTTTACGCCAAACCGCATTGGCGAGTACGGGGGGCGCGTAATGTTTTTGCCAAACCGTAAAAGGGTGCATGGCGTTTTCGCTATGGCGGTGGGTGCTTTTGCACAAAACGTGATCACCAATACGGTTGGTATACTGGCCTCGTTATGGTTTATTTATTATTTCCTGAATTTAAATTTTTGGCTGTACCTGGGGATAACGGTACTGTCACTGGCTTTTTTAGGGTTATTGCTGGTATTCTATTTAAATATAAAATGGCTGGTGGCCCTGCTTGACCGTATCAGGTTCCTTAAAAAGTATCACCGGTTTTTTGAGATCATGGGCCGTTATAACAGGGATGAGTTACTTATTGTTATTGGTTATAGCCTTGCCCGGTTTTTTGTATTCTCATTTCAGTATTATCTCGTAATAGATCTTCTACTGCCCGATATCGCCTTTTTCAGCATGATGATGACAGTGTTTGTTTTCATCTTTATCCAGTCGGCCCTGCCATCGCTTGATCTTTTAGACATCGGCGTACGCAGTTTTACGGCGATGCATTTATTTTTATATGTAACCAACCAGCAAATAGCTATAATTGCAGCGGTATCATCCATCTGGCTGGTCAACCTCATTATCCCTGCCATTATCGGTTCAGTATTTGTTTTTAAACTTAAGTTTTTTGATCGCACTGCATAGTACCATTTCGTTATTGCTAACAGGCTTATATCTGCTGGTGGTTGCCTATTTAATAAAAGGTTGGGCTGCGTTAAAGCGCCCGGGCATTGGCGCAGCGCCATTAGCTACAAAAGTAACCGTGTTGATAGCCGCCCGAAATGAGGCCGGACGCATACGCTACACCATCGATGATATCTTAGCGCAGGATTATCCCAAACAGTTAACAGAAATAATAATTGTAGACGACCACTCTACTGACGATACTGCCGCCATTATAAGCAGCTACGCGGTACACGGCGTAAGGCTTTTGCAACTAAACGAAGATAAGCCGTTAAACTCTTATAAAAAGAAAGCCATTGCCGAGGCTATTAATTTATCAACCGGCGAGCTAATGGTTTGTACCGATGCAGACTGCCGTATGGGAAGCGGGTGGCTTTCGTCAATTGTGGGTTATTATGAAACGCACGGGCCGGTAATGATATCGTCGCCGGTTACCTATTTTGAGGAACGATCGTTATTTGAGCGGTTGCAAACGCTTGAATTCTCGTACCTGATAGGTATCGGTGCAGCCTTTATTGGCAATGGCAGGGCCTCAACCTGTAACGGGGCAAATTTTGCCTATCGTAAAGATGTTTTTTATGAGGTGGGAGGGTTTAAGGGGATAGATGACCTGGCATCGGGCGATGACGAACTGCTGCTGCAAAAAGTTGCCGAGATTTACCCGCATAAAATAGGCTTTTTTAAAAACCGGGACGCGGTAGTATTTACCCACGCCAAGCATACCCTGCAGGAGTTTTTGCAACAGCGCAGGCGCTGGGCGTCAAAATCTACCCGTTATAAAGATAAAAAGGTAGTGGCGCTTGCGGTTTGTATATGGCTGTTTAATCTTTCGCTGTTGGTAAACGCAGGGTTGGGTTTTTATAATATTTTTTATCTTAAGCTTTTTCTGGTTCAGTTTCTGTTAAAGTATATTATAGAAGTGGCCTTTTTATTGCCTATAACCACCTTTTTTAAGCGCGCAAATTTGGTAGGCCTGTTAATAGTGCTTGCTCCTATACATATTATTTACTTTGTATATGTTGGTTTGATAGGCAATACCCGCAAATATGCGTGGAAGGGGCGTATTGTAAGGTAAGTAAGCTATAAATACTATCCGCTAAAAAAAGAGTGGTTCGCTGACGTTAAAAAAGAATATTTAGTTACTTTAGGCTACCTAAATATAAATGCAAAATAACAACGATAGTTCTGGTGAAGATGAATTAATCAGGCTGTTACTTAAAAGGCAGTCGGAGTTAAACTCGTTATTGGAAGTTACAAGGGCTATCAATAAAAACACCCCAACCCCCACATTGATACAAATGCTGGAGGTGATCCTAAAAAATTATTTACAGGTTGGTAAATTCCGTTTCCTGATCGAAAAGGATGGCGCATATAACTGTATCTCGAAATACGGCGGGGATATGGAAACAGCGGCCACACTCAATCAAACATGGTCGCACTTAAACAAATTACGATCGCCGGCTGATCTTACAGGCCATGCCGACAACACGCTTAGCCGTTACAATTATTTTATACCCATCTACCATAAAAACAAGGCCCTTGCATTCGCGCTCATCGGCGACTTCAACACCTCGGGCGACATGTTAAACAACGACCTGAACTTTATTCAGACGCTGATAAATGTTATAGTAGTGGCCTTAGAGAACAAAAAACTTTTTAGGGAGCGGTTACAGGCCGAGCGGTTTCAGCGGGAAATGGAACTGGCTGTTGAAGTGCAGAACATGCTGATCCCGCTAAGGGAACACAAGGAAGAGGGGGTGGAGATCGGGGCCAAATACCTGCCGCATCAGGATATCGGAGGGGATTATTTCGATTTCTTCCGGCTGAACGAAAACGAGTTTTTATGGTGCATAGCTGATGTATCGGGCAAAGGGATCTCTGCCGCGTTGCTGATGGCAAACTTCCAGGCCAGCCTGCACGGTTTAGCCGCCATAGAAGACGAGCTAACGACCGTTGTGGAACGACTTAATAAAATTGTGATAGATAATACTAAAGGGGAGCGTTTTATTACCTTGTTTTTGGCCAAGTACAACGAAAAAACCCGGAAGCTTAATTATATAAACGCCGGACACAACCCCAGTATACTCTATTCTGAAGGGGAAGCTGTGCCGCTTAAACTTGGCACAACCATGATTGGCGCCTTTGAAGAATTGCCTTTTTTAAACGAGGGAGAAATAGATGTAGAACCAGGAAGCCTGATAGTTAATTACACTGATGGCTTAATGGATTACGATGCGCAAAATATCAAAGCATGGGACGAGGATAAGTTGCTGGAATTTGTGTCCCATAATGGTGAACAAAGTCCTGACAGCTTTAACGAGGCGCTGATGAACTACATTAACCAGGTGGTTAAAGGCAAACCCATTGACGATATAACCCTGCTTACGTTGAGGATATCATAGCCTTACCCAAACAGCAACCCAAATACCTCTTCAATACGCCCCACAACTTTCACATCAATCGTATAGCGGGAAAGGTCGAGCCGCTTTTTGTCCTTCGCGGCAGTTGGCATATTGTATTTGGAAATAAATATCTGGTCGAAACCCAGTTTCTGTGCTTCGGCTATGCGCTGCTCTACTCTATTTACCGCCCTTATTTCGCCTGACAGGCCAATCTCGCCCGCAAAGCAGGTTTTAGCCGGGATGGGAATATCCTCATGCGATGATATAATGGCAGCGGCCAGGCCCAGGTCAATGGCCGGGTCTTCCACCCGGATACCGCCCGTAATATTCAGGAAAACATCCTGCGCACCAAGCTTGAACCCGCAACGTTTTTCCAGCACTGCCAGCAGCATGCTCATCCGTTTGGTATCAAAGCCCGTTGCGGTGCGTTGTGGCGTGCCGTATGCCGATGTGCTTACCAGCGCCTGGGTTTCTATCAGCATGGGCCTCATGCCCTCTAAAGTGGCCGATATGGTCACGCCGCTTAAAGGCTCGTCGCGTTGCGATAATAGGATCTCGGACGGGTTTGATACTTCGCGCAGCCCTTCGCCCAGCATTTCGTAAATGCCCAGTTCGGATGAGGAGCCAAAGCGGTTCTTGATAGTGCGCAAAATGCGGTATACGTGGTGGCGGTCGCCCTCAAACTGCAGCACGGTATCTACCATATGTTCCAATATTTTTGGCCCGGCTATCATCCCATCCTTGGTGATGTGGCCTATCAAAAATACGGGCGTAGAGGTTTCTTTGGCAAAACGCAGCAGTTCGGCGGTACATTCCCGCACCTGCGATACGCTTCCGGGCGTCGACTCCACATGCGATGAATGCAGCGTCTGGATAGAATCGATCACCAAAATATCCGGCTGCAGTTCTTCTATCTGCTTAAATATATTTTGGGTGGATGTTTCGGTAAGGATGTAGCAGCCCTTGTTTATTTCGGATTGCGGATTGCGGATTTCGGATTTTTCATTGGCAAGGCGCTCCGCCCTCATTTTTATCTGGTGGTCGCTTTCCTCGCCCGATACATACAGCACCTTCACGTTTGGCATGTTCAGGGCAAGCTGCAGCATCAGTGTCGATTTACCAATGCCCGGCTCGCCGCCTATCAGCACCAGCGAACCTGCAACAATGCCGCCGCCCAAAACCCGGTTAAACTCCTTATCGGGCGTTAGCAGGCGGTGCTCTTCCTTAAAGGTGATCTCGCCAACCTCAACCGGCTTATTAGCCCGCTGCGACGAGGCTGGGCTGCTTTTCCAGTTTGGCACCGATGCGCTCGATTTCTCTAAGATTTCTTCAACAAAAGTATTCCATTGCTGGCAGCTTGGGCATTTACCCAGCCATTTAGGCGATTCGTAGCCACAGCTCTGGCAGAAATAGGCGATCTTGGTTTTAGCCATGTGTTAGATGTGCAGATTACAGATGTGCAAATATGCAGATTGTTTTGCCAATAAAATTAGCAAAAATTATTGACAAATAAGTAACACATATGTGCATTCTCATTTGCTTTAAGTAATTTTACATGATGAGCGAGATAGTTACTGAGCACAGGATACTTATTGGAAATGCATGTGAACAAATAGCTACCATCGAAGCTAATACAGTGGGATTGGTAGTTACTTCGCCACCTTATCCTATGATTGAAATGTGGGATGAGATCATGTCGGCCCAAAATTCAAGAATTTCAAAAAGTTTAATAAACGAGAATGGGCTTGAAAGTTTTGAATTAATGCACAAGGAACTTGATAAAGTATGGACTGAAGTTGAAAGAATAGTTTTACCAGGCGGTTTTGTTTGTATTAACATAGGAGACGCAACACGAACTATTAGCGATAAGTTTTGCCTTTATAATAATCATTCTCGAATCATCTCAAAGTTTATTGAGTTGGGTTTTCTAAATATGCCTAATATTATTTGGAGGAAGCAGACCAATGCTCCAAACAAGTTTATGGGGTCAGGAATGCTACCTGCTGGTGCATATGTAACGCTTGAACACGAATGGATTTTAATCTTTCGAAAAGGTGGAAAGAGAGTATTCAAAAACGAAGAGCAAAAGAGACTAAGACGCGAGAGTGCTTTTTTTTGGGAGGAAAGGAATACTTGGTTTTCTGATCAATGGGATTTAAAAGGAGTAAAACAGAAAATCGAAAACTCGGATACTCGTAGTAGAAGCGCTGCTTATCCTTTTGAAATTCCTTATCGCTTAATAAATATGTATTCCGTGAAAGGAGATACCATATTTGACCCTTTTTTAGGCACTGGGACCTCAACTCTGGCTGCAATAGCCTCGGAGAGAAACAGCATCGGTGTTGAGATTGATCCATCATTCCTTAAAGTCATTGAAGACAATATATATCGCTCTACACCGGAGGGATTAAATAGGTACATCTCTAACAGGGTAGAAAGTCATAAACGCTTCATAGTTTTCCGAGACAAAGAAGGAAAAGATGAAATGAAGCATTTTAACATTTATCTTAATCTACCTGTAATGACATCCCAGGAAATTGAAATGAAAATTAATTTTGTTGAATCAATAACGGGTGTGACTGACATAGGATATACTGTTATTTATAAACCTGTTGCAAAAAATAATGATTTGGCTATAAAGAGACCGTCAAAACATGGAAAACAGGAATTATTGAATTTTTAAATTAAGTAAAATGGCTAAGGACTGGATATCAGATGTTGATGGTGTTAATAAGAAGTTTAAAAGGGAAACGCTTCTTAATTATGGAATGAACCGTTGGGCATTAAATAAGGCTCATAGCGTCGGCTCAACGTCTGAGTTAATAAGAAGTTGTGCTCCGAAAGAGTTTGCTGAATGGGAAAAGTTCTATTTTAATAACGCTATACAGAAGAAATTAGGCGGCTCGACAATAACAAGAGAGTATATTACTGGTTTGGGTCAAACACTGTATATAAAACTGTCGGAGGTTGTTCAGTTAGAACTGAACGCTATAACAGAAGATGAATGTATTGACTACGCATACAATCTCGTGTTAAATCGAACATTTGAAGGTTATATAACGGAGATTCAGACAGTTTATGGTCAGCTTCAAGGGTTGGTCGGGCAAATCATACATCCCGCAGAGGATAAATGGGATCGTACATATAGCGTCGATTTTTATATTGAAATCAATGGAAGATTTATAGGTCTTCAAATTAAACCAATTGCCTCGGGGCAAGCTTTGAATCAATATCAATGGGTGGAAATGCATATGGTAAATCATCAAAGATTTGAAAAGGACTTTGGGGGAAAAGTATTTTTCATCTATTCAGAAAAGACAACAAGCGGAAAGAAAATTTATAACGTAGAAGTTGTCGAGCAAATTGTTGAAGAAATAAAGAGATTGGAAAACTTATAGCTTTAAAAGCTAAACAAAAAAAGAGCCGCCTTTTCTAAAAGGCGGCTCTTTTTCATCTACACATCTGAAATCTGCACATCTACAATTTTATCTCCTCATCCTTGCTCGAGAAAAACCTGAACTCGGTTATCTGGTAGGCGGGGTTACTTTTAACCTTTATCCACTGCCCATATTTAAAGTACCATTTCATCTGGCGGTTAAATACGCCTTTTTTAATGTAAGCCTCAATGTATGGGTGTACACAAAGTGTAATATTTTTCTCGTTTTGCTCGGTAAGGATGTAATTGAAGTTTGTTTCGATATCATCTATCAGCAATACGGTTGGCCTTATTGTACCGGTGCCGCCGCAAGCAGGGCAAACCTCGCTGGTAACAATATTCATTTCGGGCCTTACACGCTGCCGCGTAATTTGTATCAGTCCAAATTTACTTGGCGGCAATATGGTGTGCTTGGCACGGTCGTCGGCCATTTGTGCCTTCAGGTAATCAAAAAGCTCTTTACGGTTGGTTGGCTTGTGCATGTCAATAAAATCGACAACCACAATGCCGCCCATATCGCGCAGGCGCAGCTGGCGGGCTATCTCTTTGGCCGCCTCTTTATTTACCTGGTAGGCGTTCTCTTCCTGGTTCTCTTTATTAGCCGTACGGTTACCGCTGTTTACGTCAATAACGTGCAGGGCCTCGGTGTGCTCAATAACCAGGTAGGCGCCGCCGGCAAGGTTTACCGTTTTACCAAAGGTCGATTTTATCTGCTTCTCGACACCGTGATGCTCAAAAATAGGCTCCTTGTGCTTATGCAGGCGTACAATGCCCTCCAGGTCGGGAGATATCTCGTGTATATACGACCGCACTTCTTCATACATACTCTGCTCATTCACATAAATATGCTGAAAATCGGGATTAAGGATATCACGCAGGATTGTTGATGTACGGCCAATTTCGCCCAACACCTTTTTAGATGGCTCGGTACCGTGAAGCTTGGTTACAAAGGTTTCCCATTTAGATATCAGGTCCAACAGATCCTTCTGCAATTCCTGCACGCCTTTACCTTCAGATACGGTACGTATAATAACGCCGAAATGCTTTGGCTTAATGCTTTCAACCACCTTACGCAGGCGGTTGCGTTCGGTATTGCTCTTTATTTTTTTTGAGATAGATATTACCTCAGAAAAAGGCACCAGCACAACATACCGCCCCGCTATCGACAGGTCGGAACTTAAGCGGGGGCCCTTTGTAGAAATCGGCTCCTTGGCTATTTGTACGGGTACAAGCAGGCTTTTTGATAAAACATCCGAGATCTTGCCTCCTTTGTTTATATCAGCTTCCGGCTTAAAATTATCTAAAAGTTTCGATTGGTATCCACCGCTACGTACTTGTTTGGTAAGCTTAAGCAGGCTTTGCACCTGCGGCCCCAGATCAAGATAATGCAAAAAGGCATCCTTCTCGTAACCAACATCCACAAAGGCAGCATTAAGGCTCGGCATTATTTTTTTAATGCGGCCCAGGTAAATATCGCCAACAGTATAATTGTTAGTGATCTGCTCTTTATGGAGTTCTACAAGTTGTTTGTCCTGTAATAGTGCAATAGTAGCCCCGTTGGGGGATGAATCGATAATTAATTCTTTTATCAACTGCTACTCCATTTCTTAAAACGGCGCATAATTGCGCCGCAAGTTAATAAGTGGGTAAAATACACACATAAAAACCCCGCTAAGCGGGGTATAACCTGCTTTACAGCAGCTTATTTTTTCTTATGTCTGTTTTTTCTTAAACGCTTTTTGCGTTTGTGGGTAGCCATTTTATGTCTCTTACGTTTTTTACCGCTTGGCATAGTAATAATTTTTAAATGTGATTAATTTATTTCTTTAATTCCTTTATATACTCGTCTATGCGCTGGCCCGCAACCGGGTCGCCCATTAAATCTTTGCATTTTTGGTAAGCTGCAATTGCTTCCTGTTTTTTGCCTAACTGCTTATAGCTTTCCGCCAAATAAAAATAAGGCTCAACCTCTTCTTTTTGCGCTATAAGGGTTTTAAACCTGTCAACCGCTTTTTCATACTGCCCGCTCTTCATGGCAAACATGCCCAGGTTTAGCACGGCATCATGATTTTTGGGTTCTTTTTTAACCACCTCAAGCAAAAGCGCTATACCCTGCATTGGCATTGCGCCGCCATTTACATAAGCAACACCCAGGCCCGTTTTAGCCTCAAGGCTGGCCGGCTGTAATTTGGTAGCGTGATCAAAGGCCTCAACAGCGTTCGCTACGTAAGCAGCCTGTGCCGCCGTATCTGTTGATACCCTGTAAGCCGCGTTAAAACGGTTGCCCGCGTTTAACCAATCTTGCATTTGGTTGCTGCTATGCGCAACATCCAGGTAATAGAAGGCAGCCGGTGCGGGCTGTGTAGCGCTGTCCCAAGCTTGGGCTAATTGCCTTTGCAGGGTAACTTTATCGGCCTGGCCGGCGGTTTTTAGCTTGCCCTCAAGCGTGGTGATCTCCTGCGACAGGGCAGCGTCGATATTGGGTTTAGCCAGTGCCGACACCGAAGCCGCGTTTATATTAGCATTGGCTTTTGCTATTGGCGCAGCGCCTGCGGCAGCATTGCCACGGGTTGCCTCTGCCTGTTTGGTTAAACCCTTAACCGGCAACGAATACAAATAGCCCATAATAGCAACTACTGCTACGCCTACAACTATTTGTTTAACTTTCATACTTATTATTTGCTTGTTTTAGCTGCTTTGTTACCGCTTCTTACTTTTTCAACAAAAGTTTTAGCCGGTTTAAAGCTTGGCACAAAGTGCTCGGGGATAATGATGGCAGTATTTTTTGAGATGTTACGGGCTGTTTTTTTTGCTCTCTTTTTTACAACAAAGCTTCCGAAACCTCTGACATAAACGTTTTCGCCGCCAACCATCGAGGTTTTAACCACTTTGAAAAACGCCTCAACAGTTTCCTGCACGTCCACTTTTTCTATTCCTGTTTTAGATGAGATTTCAGCTATTATTTCTGCCTTGGTCATATCCTGTTTTCTTTTATTTAAATGTATAAATACTTAACTGTTTTGGGGTTGCAAAAGTATCGCTTTATAATTAAAGAATAAAATAAATAGAAGATTTTTTTTGCAGGGACGCTGCAACCGCATTTTTTGCTGGAAATTATGATACAGGGATGATATGGTGTTACTTTGCAATTAATGGATATTTCGGCGCAACTAATAGCCTGGTACAACGATAATAAACGCGACTTGCCATGGCGCAAAACAACGGATGCTTATGTTATCTGGCTATCCGAAATTATACTTCAGCAAACCCGGGTGGAACAGGGCTTGCCCTATTTTTACCGTTTTGTTGAAAAGTACCCAACCGTAACAGCCTTTGCAGCAGCGCACGAAGATGAGATATTAAAGTTATGGCAGGGACTCGGTTACTACTCGCGTGGCCGCAATATGTTAAAAACCGCTCAATTGGTACAGCAGCAGCACAACGGGGTGTTCCCGGTTACGTATAACGAACTGATCAGGCTTAAGGGTATAGGCGAATATACCGCGGCAGCTATATCATCGTTTTCGAGCAATGAGGCGAGGGCCGTGGTTGATGGTAATGTGTACCGCGTGCTGGCGCGATATTTTGGGATTGACGAGCCAATAAATTCACCAAAGGGAAAGAAGAGGTTTCAGCAAATAGCCGATGATGTGCTTGATGAGGCCCGCCCGGGGCTGCATAACCAGGCCATGATGGAATTTGGAGCGATGCTTTGCAAACCCCGCAACCCCGCTTGCGGCGTGTGCCCGGTTAGGTTAGGCTGCGTTGCTTTTAAAACAAATGCAACCGTGTATTTGCCGGTAAAACTCAAAACAGTTAAAGTACGCAAGCGATATTTTAACTATCTGTTAATAACCGATGGGAACGTTATCCTGATGAATAAGCGCGACGAAAGCGATATATGGGCAAACATGTATGATCTGCCGCTTATTGAAACCGCCGGGTTATTGGAACCGGTTGAATTGCTGCGCCTGCCGCAGGCAAAAGTTTTTGGTGATAATATTATTTTAAAGGATAATTCGGCTATAATCAAACACGTTTTAACACACCAGCAGTTATTCATCCGGTTTTTGGTTTTAGAGAAATTTCCTGATAAGATGGAAAAGGGCTGGTTTTATACTGATGTAGATAACATTAAAAATTTAGCGCTCCCGAAAGCTATTTTTATATTTATAAAATATTTTTTTAATTTCTAAATAATTCTCCGTTAATTTAGGCCATGTCTGGAATTAACAAAGTGATACTGGTAGGGCATTTAGGAAAAGACCCCGAAGTACGGCATTTAGAAGGCGGCGTTGCTGTAGCAAGTTTCCCATTAGCAACTTCGGAAACATTTAACAAGGATGGCCGCAAAGTAGAGCAAACCGAATGGCACAATATAGTTATGTGGCGGGGCCTTGCCGACGTGGCCGCTAAGTTTTTACAAAAAGGCAAACTGGTTTATATTGAAGGAAAATTGCGTACCCGGTCATTCGAGGATAAAGAGGGGATCAAAAAGTACACTACCGAGGTAGTTGCTGAAAATTTTACCATGTTGGGCCGCAAAACCGATTTTGAAAGCGAGAATGCTCAGCGCCCGGTTTTAAAAACAGCCGACACCGATGGCTACCGCAACAACGATGCAGACGACCTTCCATTTTAACCAATTATAAATTTGATTTAATATAAAAGCCCCGCCAGTGTAACCGCGGGGCTTTTGCTTTTATTCTTTAAATCACAAACATCAGATTTTGAATACCGAATGACGAATATTACCCTTTCGGCGTTCGATATTGAATATTTATCATTCGATATTATTCAGGCCCTACCTCGCACCCGGAGGGCAATGTTCCCTTAAATAATTTGTGTACAGTGTGCGTAAATGCATCCCGGTACCCGGCCCCTCTGATATGCTGTGGGTACGGTTTGGATACAGCATCAGCTGAAATTGCTTGTTGTATTTTACCAGTTCGTTAATCAACAGTTCGGCGTTCTGATAATGAACGTTGTCGTCCCCGGTGCCGTGGATGTACAATAAGTTACCTTTTAAGTTTTTGGCGTAAGTAATGGGCGATCCTTTTAAATAGGCTGCCCGTCCTTCGGCATCAACAGGTACGCCTGTATAGCGCTCCTGGTAAATATTGTCGTATGATAACTGGTTGCCTACCGCGGCAATAGCAATGCCTGTTTTAAAAATTTCGGGATATTGGAACATCAGGTTCAGGGTTGATGAACCGCCGCCGCTCCATCCCCAAACCGCCACCCGAGAAGTGTCGAGATATGAGCGCTCTTTCAGCAATTGTTTGGTGCCCATTGCCAGGTCGCGAATGTTCAGTGTGCCAATGCCTTTGTAGATAGATTTACGCCATTCGCGCCCCTTTGGTACAGGTGTGCCCCTGTTATCTATGGACATGTAGATGTAGCCGTCTTTAGCCATATCGCCGGTGTACATAAAGTTATAGCTGCTGCCGTTTTCGTCCTTTACATTCTGGCCCCAGGGCTCACCGTATACGTATAAAACCACCGGGTACTTTTTAGTGGCATCAAAGTTATCAGGTTTTACCATCCAACCGTCCATTTCAACACCATCTTCTGTTTTTACCTTAAAAAACTCAACGTTCGATTGTGCTTTGTTAGCCGCCGATGCGGTTACCGCTTTTACGGCCTTTTCGGACCCGTCGAAAGTTTTATGCTCCGGAAGCGATACCACCTCGCTAACCGCTTCGGTGTAATAGTTAGAGAAGCTATGTGTAGCGGCCCTGCCATTTGGCGATACATCATATTCATGCGTGCCAGGCTCGTTCATCGGCGTAAGGCGCTCGGCTTTACCGCTGCCGTCCAGCTTGGTACGGTATAAATACTTTTGCGTGGCATTTTGGGGCGAAGCCGAAAAATATACATACCCCGATTTTTCATCAATGGCGTTTATCTGCATTACGTCGTAGTTGCCTTTGGTAACCAGGGTTTCCTTCTTCCCATCGTGGCTTATGCGGTATAAATGTCTCCACCCGTCTTTTTCGCTTGCCCATAAAAAGTCGGCGCCGTTTTTAAACCAGTCCCAGCCGCCATAGTAATAGTGCTCTTCCCATTCGGGTAAAATATCTATCCATGCCGCATCTTTCTCCTGGTAAATGGTTTTTGATTTGCCGCTTGCTACGTTACACAGCATTACCTCTGTTTGGTTTTGCGCCCGGTTAAGGTGCTGAATGATCAGTTCTGTATTGTTAGCGGCCCATTCCATCCGCGGAACGTACGATTGCAAAACAGGATCAGTTGGGATATCCATCCATTTGGTTGCGCCGCCGGCAACGCTTACCACCCCGATTTTGAACGGTGATGGCGGCTCGCCGGCTACCGGGTACTCAACCGGTTTTACATAGGGGTATATCGAATCGGTTGTGTTTAGCATCAGGTAATTCTTAGTTTTACTGGCGTCTATCTGCCAGTAAGCTATCTGGTTACCATCCGGGCTCCAGCGAAAGCCATCGCGGCAAAAAAACTCTTCCTCGTAAGCCCAGTCAAACGTGCCGTTGATCAGTTTTTCGGTACCATCCGTAGTTAATTGTTTAACATTATCACCGGCAAGGGTTTCCACATATATATTGTGCCCGCTTACATAAGCAACCTTACTTGCATCGGCCGAAAACTTGGCAAACATCAGCGATGACGCCGGCAGGTTTGAGCCCAGTTTAGTTAGTTTTTTGGCTGCAAAGTCATATACCCAGTAATCGCCTCGGGTAGCATAACGCCACACTTTCTTCGCATTGGTATAAAGCAACACCTTTTGCCCGTCGTTTGACAGGTAGAAGTTGCGTACCGCGATGGGCTTTTGTCCTTGCGGGGTAAGCATCTCTTTGTTTACCAAAACCGACTTTTTGTTGGCATCGCGTGCATCAAGCACAACAATTTCGCCGCTTTGAACTTTATAATACTGGTAGCCATCTTTTGCCCAGTGGGTTGATGGTATTTGTGCCATAACGGCGGTTTGTGCCAGCGTACAAAGCATAAACGCAATGGCAAACAACCCTGAACGGTAATATTTACTCATGAATAATTTGATTTGATTATTGTCCTCTTAATTTATTAAATAAATAATGCTGCTGTAAATTTTGCGTTAAATTAGCATTTTAAAGCCCTTGATATAACATCCTATGAAAAAATTATACGTACTGCTTGTATGCCTGATGGTAGTTGTGACCGCTAATGCACAAACTGTTGACAGGAGTAAGTTTATTACGGACAGCCTTGATAATTATATAAATAAGGCGCTTACCAATTGGCGTATTCCGGGCGCCGCCGTTTGCATTGTTAAAGATGGCAAAATTGTGCTGATGAAGGGCTATGGCGTGAAAGAACTTGGCCTGCCCAACAAGGTAGATGTAAACACGCTGTTTATGATAGGCAGTAATACCAAGGCCTTTACCGCCACTGCCCTGGCTATGCTGCAGGCCGAAAAAAAACTATCGCTTGATGAAAAGGTAACTAAATATATCCCCGAATTTAAGCTGGAAAATAAAGCTGCCGGCGATATGGCCATCGTAAAAGACCTGCTTTGCCACCGGCTGGGCTTCCGTACGTTTCAGGGAGACTTTACTTTTTATAACACCAACTTAAGCCGCCACGAGGTAATAGAAAAACTGGGTAAAATGAAAGCCACTTATCCCTTTCGTACCACGTGGGGGTATACCAACTCAGCATTTTTAACGGCAGGGGAGATCATCCCGCGGGTTACCGGCAATCAATGGGAGGTGTTTTTAAAAGACAATATTTTTACCCCCCTGGGCATGACAAACACACTGGCCTTAACAGCCGATATGCCCAAAGCGCTAAACCGCACGGCGCCACACACGCTTGTTGACGGCCGACTTACCGCCATCCCGTACTGTAATACCGACGGCCTGGCACCGGCGGCCAGCATTTGTTCGTCTGTAAATGACATGAGCAAATGGGTAATGGCTTTGCTGAATAACGGCAAGGCTGGTAATAAGCAGGTGATACCTGCATCGGCCATAGCGGCAACGAGACAGCCGCAGGATGTAGTAGGCAATGTTAACCATTTGAACGGCGATAGCGGCTTTCAGCTTTACGGGCTGGGGTGGTTTATACAGGACTATGACGGGCGGCGTATAATTATGCACGACGGTGGGGTAAGCGGGTATGTATCGTCGGTAACGCTGGTACCTAAAGAGAACCTGGGCATTATCATCCTCACTAATACGGACCAGAATGCGCTTTACGAAGCTTTGCGATGGGATATCATGGACGCGTTTTTTAAGAACAAAAACTACCATTATAACGATGTTTACCTGGCAAACAATAAAACCAATACCGACGCGGAACTGGCGGCCGATAAAAAACTGCGCGACAGCACACTGCTTAATCTTAAGCCGGCGCTATCGGCCAATAAATATACCGGTAAGTACGTAAACGATTTTTACGGCAGCCTTGAAATAACCCGCGGCGAAAGCGGCAATGACCTGGAGATTCGCTTTGAGCATCACCCGAAAATGTACGCTAAACTGCAGCCGCTTGGCGGCAACCGGTTCTACGTAACCTTCTCCGACCCAGTGTTTGGCAAGGCGATATTCCCTTTTACAGTCAGGGAAGGTAAGGTAACCGGGCTGCGGGTTAAGGTGGCCGATTTTGTGGAGTACAATGCCTACGACTTCAGGAAGGTAGATAAATAATTTCGCGTTCATGGTGTTCATGTTCATTCCTCGTAAGCATCGTTAATGTTCATGAACTGGTGATTCAACATGTCAGCTTTAAAGATATTCTGAGGCGTCTTATTATAGCCAATCGGCCAATGCAGCGCTTAACATCTCAATAAGTTCGGGGTCATTAAACTGGTAGTCGTCCGGTATGTTTAGCACAACAAGCCGTTTGCTATTGGAGGCAAATCGCTGCTTTACCAGGTCGCGGTGTTTATATTCCATCACAAATACCACATCCGCCCAGTCCATTAACTTTTGGTTGAGCCGGATACGCGCCTTGTCGCTTGTGCCGGCGCTGCGGGCGCTATGTAACAGGTGGCCTTTAAAGAGCAACTCCGCCGTGGGGCTGCGCCACTGGTTTTTACTACAGATGAACAGGAGGTTTGACAAGGGTTACTATTGGGGTTTTTTTGAAGATTGATCGCCGGCTATTTTTTTCCATGCATCCATAGTGAGTACAAACATTAACCTCTTGTCGCAATCCCAGATCGAAACATAGTTTTTTGATATCACAATACTTTGCTTCCAGGTAGTAAGGTGCTGGTATAACATGGTAGTGCAAATATCTGTGGCGGTCATAAAGGGCTCTTTTCCCTCAACATGAGAGTGTATAAACTCTAACACGGTCTTGGCTGTATCAGATTTGTCGCCCGCGCTCGCAGATATAAGGGAATTATGGATCCGTTTTACAGAAGCGATCTGATTTGTTTTATCAAAATCAATTAGATAATCGTTACCATACAGAACCACGCCGTCGGTTTTTGGCGCACTTAAAACATACACCCGTTTATGCCCGCCTCTTATCAGGGGCACAACATTGATATCCGTGTTTTGATAAAATTTAAATGTCGTGTCCTGGCGCAAGCGCTCGAGCGCGAGGCGCCTGATGGTGAAGAAGTCTTTTTCACCTGCATTTAATTTCCTGTCCGTAGTATCAAGCGTGAAATTTTGCTCATTAAAATCATTAGTAAACGATATGGATGCAAGAACGCCCGGGTCGTCTCCTTTTCCAAAAAGATATTTTTTACCCCGCTTTTAGTTTCATAAGATAAATACCCGCCAATTAAGGCGCGTTTATCTTTGAACTTTTCTAAAAAAATATCCGTACCATACCATGATGCCCATTCAGACCTGTATAGCGCCTTTCCTTCTGCCATTATACTGTCTGTCCTGCTATCAATATCTTTCCGGTCAAGGTATTTATCCTGCGCAAATGCTGCAGATATTGCCAAAAGGAATAAGAGCGTTGCAGCTGTTCGTTTCATTTTATTTGCCATTTCCGTTCATATAATCCAACGTTAAATTACAAAGCGCTTTAACGCCGAGGGTAAAACCACTTTCGTCCAGGTAAAAATCGGGCGTGTGATGCGATGGAGCTGTTATACTATTGCCGCCCTTTGGCATGCCGCCTAAAAAGAAAAAAATACCGGGCACTTTTTGCTGGTAAAAGCTAAAATCTTCGGCCCCGGTTACCGGCGGGCGCAGCAATACATTTTCTTTACCGGCGGTAGCTTCCAGCGTAGGCAGCATTTTAGCGGTAAGGGCAATATCATTAAAGGTAACGGGATATTTATTGCTGAACGGGATCTGTACCTCGGCTGTGGCGCCGTATGCTTCGGCCGTTTTGGTGGCAATGCGTTTTACATTTTCGGTTATCAGTTTTTCATCCGCTTCGGTAAAATAGCGTACGGTGCCCTGCATCTTCACGCTTTCGGGAATAATATTGAAGCGCGAGCCGCCGTTGATCAAGCCGATGGTTACCACTGCAGGATTTTCGGTAACATTTATGTTCCGGCTTACGATACTTTGCAAACTACTGATAATTTGTGCCGAAACCACTATCGGGTCAACGCTGCTCCAGGGATAGGCCCCGTGCGCCGACCGGCCCTTTACGATTATTTGAAGATCTTTTACACCGGCCATGGTACCGCCCGGGCGGTAAACAATTTTTCCGACTTCGGTTTGCGAATTGATATGCAGGCCAAAAATCACATCAACCTTTGGGTTTTCCATCACCCCTTGTTTTACCATTTCTTCGGCGCCACCCTTTTCTCCAACAGGTGCGCCCTCTTCGGCCGGCTGAAAAATGAATTTTACTGTTCCGCGCAGGTCCTTCTTCATCGAAGACAGCACTTCGGCTACCCCCATCAATATGGCCATGTGCGAATCGTGGCCGCAGGCATGCATTACGCCAACTTCCTGCCCGTTATATTGTGCTTTTACTTTTGAAGCGAAGGGGAGGTTCACACGCTCGGTAACCGGCAGCCCGTCCATATCTGCACGCAATGCAACCACGGGGCCCGGCAGGTCGCCTTTTAAAATACCTACCACACCGGTAGTGGCAATACCAGTTTGTACCCCTATGCCTAACGATTGCAGGTGTTTGGCAATAATGGCCGATGTGCGCACCTCGTGATTGCCCAATTCCGGGTGTTCGTGAAAATCGCGCCGCCAGGCTATTACTTTATCCTGCAAGGCATCAGCTTTAGCACTTACTGCTTTTTTTAACGTAGGATTTTGTGCCGCACCCGATAAAACGGACAAGCAAAAAAGAAGGGTTAAAAGCTTTTTCATCACTGCGGTTTAGTGCAGTAAGATAAGCTTTTAACCCTTAAAATTTAAAGGATAGTATTTTTTATATAGGATCGACAGATGGGGTATGACCATCTACCGATTTTATAGTAATTGTAAATACTAAAACCGTATTGGCCGGAAGCGGACCGTTAGCATACGGGCCATAACCCAGGGCAGAAGGAATGATCAATAATATCTTACCGCCATTTTTTATTTTAGGGACACCGATCTTCCAGCCCGCAATAATGTTTTGAGAGAGCTTGAGCGAGAAATCATCGCGGGCGTCAAATGTGGCGCCGCTAAGGGTTTTACCGGTATAACTTACAACAAGCTGAGAATTTTCGGTTATCGGGTCGCCTGTACCTTCTGCCAATACCTGGTAATAAAGTTCAGGGTGATTAAGGTCTTTAACAGCGGTGATATCGGTATGCGCGCTTAAGTAGGCAACAATAGCATCATCATCGGTTTTTGCTTGTACCGCCGGGTCAACAATAGGCTCGGGTTCGCTGTTTTTTGAGCACGAGGCTAATCCTATAACCAACACGCTTAGTATAAAGAAATATTTTTTCATAATTATTAAAGTTAACGATTAAAATTCAAATATATTACTAACTAATGCCCAGAATATCAATGGTAAACACCAATACGGCGTTTGCGGGAATTTTTAAACCCGACGCCTTATTACCATAAGCCAACGCCGAGGGTACGATAAGCAAGATGCGACCGCCTGTTTTAGCATGTAATAAGCCAAGTTTCCACCCTTTGATGATGTTGTCGCTTAATTTTACAGCCAGGCCGGTGCCGGTGTCAAACTGGGTGCCATCCAATAATTTACCAATGTAATTTACCGTAACGGTACTTGTGGCTGTGGCGGCTGCACCGTTGCCCTCGGTAATTACCTGGTAATATACGCCGTTGGCGTCTTTGGTTGCGTTAATGTCGGCGTGTGCGCTTAAATAAGCTTGTATGGCCGTTTCGTCCTTAGCGGCTTGCGCGCTGGCATCAAACGGTGCCTCATCCTTTTTGCACGATGCAAAGGCAAGAAAAACTAAGCTCAGTATCAATAAATGTTTTTTCATATGATATGATACGTATAAAATTATGACTGCGATACAGTGGTTTTAATTTTTAGTTCATTCATCTGGGCATCGGCGATGGTTGATGGCGAATCGATCATTACATCGCGGCCCGAATTGTTTTTAGGAAAAGCAATAACGTCGCGTATGGAATCCAGTCCTGCGAAGATAGATGTAAGCCTGTCGAACCCAAAAGCGATACCACCGTGTGGAGGTGCGCCATATTCAAATGCATCCATTAAAAAGCCAAATTGTTTTTGCGCTTCCTCCGGCGAAAAGCCCAGGTGTTTAAACATCAGCGATTGCAATTCTCTGTCGTGGATACGGATAGAACCGCCACCAATTTCGGTACCGTTTATAACCAGGTCGTATGCGTTTGCGCGGACGTTCTTAGGCTCGGTATCCAGCAATGCAATATCCTCGGGTTTTGGCGAAGTGAACGGGTGGTGCATAGCATGATAACGTTCTGTTTCCTCATCCCACTCCAGCAGCGGGAAATCAAGCACCCAAAGCGGCGCGAATTTGTTTTTATCACGAAGGCCTAAACGTCCGCCAACCTCAAGGCGTAATTCATTCAGTTGCTTACGCACTTTATCGGTTTCGCCGGCTAAAATTAAGATCAGGTCACCTTTTTCGGTTTCAAAAGCGGCGCTCCATTTGGCCAGCTCTTCTTCATTGTAAAATTTATCAACCGATGATTTAAGTGTGCCGTCTTCGTTATGGCGGGCATAGATTAAGCCAGTAGCGCCAATTTGCGGGCGTTTCATCCACTCGGTAAGCTCGTCGATCTGTTTACGCGTGTAGTTAGCACAGCCCTTGGCATTGATACCAACAACCAGTTCGGCATTATCAAAAATGCTGAACCCTTTGCCTTTTACCACGTCATTCAATTCAACAAACTGCATCCCAAAGCGGGTATCGGGTTTATCAGAACCATACAAGCGCATGGCATCGGCATATTGCATGCGCGGGAAATCCCCAAGCTCCAAGCCTTTAACAGTGCGGAACAGGTGGCGGGTAAGCCCTTCGAAAATATTCAGGATATCTTCCTGGGTGATGAACGACATTTCGCAGTCTATCTGTGTAAATTCCGGCTGCCGGTCGGCACGCAGGTCTTCGTCCCTAAAGCATTTCACGATCTGGAAGTAACGATCGAACCCGCTCACCATCAGCAATTGCTTAAAGGTTTGCGGCGATTGCGGCAGGGCGTAAAATTCGCCGGGGTTCATACGGCTTGGCACCACAAAATCGCGCGCGCCTTCTGGGGTGGATTTGATCAGTACCGGGGTTTCCACCTCAATAAAATCCAGCCCGTCTAAATATTTGCGTATCTCCTGCGCCATTTTATGGCGAAGGACCAGGTTGTTACGAATAGGGTTGCGGCGCAGATCGAGGTAACGGTATTTGGCGCGCAGTTCCTCACCGCCATCGGTTTCATCCTCAATTAAAAATGGTGGGATCTTGGCAGCGTTCAATATCTCCAGTGCGGTAACGGCAATTTCAATTTCGCCGGTTGGTATTTTAGTGTTTTTGTTAGAACGCTCCAGAACGGTGCCTGTTACCTTTATCACAAACTCGCGGCCCAGCTGCCTGCCGGCTTCGCGCAGGTTAGCATCGGTATCGGTATTTAAAACCAGTTGGGTTAAACCATAACGGTCGCGCACATCAATAAACGTGGTGCCCCCCAGGTCGCGCGATTTTTGCACCCATCCGCACAGGGTTACCGTTTCGCCTAAATCGCTGATATTTAATTGCCCGCAGGTGTGTGTTCTAAGCATAATTCCTTCTGTTAAAAGCTTGCAAAAGTACTGTTTTGAGGCGAAAGGTAAAAGCACGTGATATAACTATCTTCTACGTTAAAAATCTACACATTCCACAAAGAGCATGGTGCCAGTATAAAAATTTTAATATTGTTAATTATAGCTGTCAATTTATCTTAATACAACGAACAGAGAAGCCTGCCCTATCTCCCTTATTGGCGCTTCCGCCGGCTAGTTCAGTATCAAAACTTAAAACAGCGGTATACGACGATGTAGCGTCTGACCAAAAAATTGTAGTTGAACCTATGCCGTAATAGACCCCAGAGCGGTATCCGGCTGGCAAGCCCGTAAAGCCGCTACTGTTGGTTGCGCCTGTATTTGGCGACCTCCAATGCGCTGTTCCGGCTTCTTTCATTTTACCGGCAGAAGTATTTGTTGTGCCCAAGTACTGATAAAGCGCTTTCCAATCGGCATCTGTTGGCACGCGCCAGCCAACCGGACAAATATTTCTGGTATCTTTTACAGCATTAAAATTATATAGGCGTCCATAAATTTCAGCGAGACTATTATTATTATCATAGTTACAGTAAGCCCCTTGATTGGTTTGCGGCCAGTCATTATCATTCGTAATATTAGGGATAGCATCCCCATTTCTGTAGTGAGTAACTTTTAAATTTGTCACAAGCCATACCTGATTTCCAATATTTACAGTTTTGTATATGTTACCATCAATGTCAATTACATCTGTTACTACCTTTACTTCGTCACTATATGAAATACCGGCAGCGTTGATAGCATAAGCACGTATATAATAGGTGGTATTGGGAGTCAGATTTTTAAAGGTATAGTTCATAGGATCTGTGTCGAGGGACTCTATGCTTTTTATATCGTTAATTGTGGGGATTGGTGTTTTTGCCAGGCAAAATCCCTTACTAATTATATCATTCCCTTCTTTTGATTCTACGCTCCCTTTTACGGTTATCTCATTGGTTGTACTACTAACAAGCGAGTCAATTGAAACTGTTGCATGGGCAAGTGTAGTAAATGACACCCGCTGGCCATATGATACCCCGGAGGCATTCATAGCATAAGCTCTTACATAATAGGTGGTGTTTTCTTTTAAGCCTGTAAGCTGGCTATTAAAGCTGCTTGCGCCACTCCCTTCAGCCTTCTTACTATCTGAAATAGTGGGTAGCCCCGATTCGGCCCAACAAATACCTTTGTCAGAAACTTCAGAGCCCTCACTTTTTATATTTTCAGCGCCGGATACAGCTGTAGAAGTAGTTACAGATGTTACTTCTTTTGTTGTTAAGGTAGGTGTAGGCTTTTTATCACCATCCTTTTTACACGCATTAGCAAATAACACAAGCGCAATTGCAGATACAAGGGATAATGTTTGGTATATATGTTTCATTCTGCATAGATACAAAATATAAGCAACCAGATTAACTATCCTCACTTCAAAATATAATAATTTTACACGCGCTATGATGTGGTAATACGCTTTAAATCCAGCTCGCTAAAAGCGCACTTCATTACATTATTATTACCGTCGCAAACAATTATTTATCATATTCTCAAACCAAATCCTATATTTGCCACATAATTCTCAAGGGGTGCCTTGCTTTGAGCAATCAAACTGAAAGACAGGCTGAGATCAAACCCATTATTTGAGTACAAAGTCTAAAGCTTTAAGTCTTAAGTCGAAAAATCGGCTTCGGACTAAGAACTTACGACTAACGACTTAAATATGCACCTGATCCGGGTAATGCCGGCGTAGGGAGAGGTAACAAGTTAAGTGTACTGCCATTATACCCTGGTGAGCAGATGGTTTAACTAATTTATTGTTCAACAAATTGAAAAACTTATTTGCGGCGCTCAGCGCCCTGCTGCTGCCTGTCCTGGCATCGGCCCAATTTTCCATCAGCGGAAAAGTAACCAACCAAGCCGGCGAAGCACTGCCCGGCGCAACCGTAACCATTACCAGCCCGGCCATTAACACACAGGCCGATGTAAAGGGTAATTACCAGATCGCCGGCCTGCCAAGCGGCACCTACACCATTAAGTCCACTTATATCGGCTATCAAACCACCACCCAAGCCGTTACCTTAAACGGTAACCTGGCGCTTAACTTTGCCCTTACGAATGCGACATTCAGCGCCGAAGAGGTTACGGTAACCGCCACCCGCGCGGGCAAAAACTCGCCGACAGCGTTTACTAACCTTAGCAAAAAGGACCTGCAGAAAAACAACTTCGGGCAGGACCTGCCCTATATGCTCGCCCAAACACCATCGGTTGTGGTAAGCTCTGATGGCGGCACGGGCATTGGCTACACCGGCATCCGCATCCGCGGCAGCGACGGAACACGGGTGAACGTAACCATTAATGGTATCCCGTTAAACGATGCCGAAAGCCAGGGCTCGTTCTTTGTGAATTTGCCCGATCTTACGTCATCAGTAAACAACATACAGGTTCAGCGCGGCGTGGGCACGTCAACCAACGGCGCGGGTGCTTTCGGCGGCAGCATCAATATACAAACCGCTACCCGCCGCGATACCGGCTACACGGATATCGGCACAACTGTAGGCTCGTATAACACCATGAAAAACACCGTAAGCCTGGGCACAGGCTTACTGGGCGGGCATTTTAGTGTGGATGGCCGTTTGTCGAGGATAAAATCCGACGGGTATATCGACCGGGCATCATCAAGCCTGCGGTCGTTTTTCCTGAGTGGGGCATATTATGGCAAAAACAGTACGCTAAGGCTTAACGTTTTCTCGGGCATCGAGCGCACGTACCAGGCCTGGAACGGTGTGCCCGATTATATTATTGGTGATGATACCCGTAAAGATAACCGTACCTATAACGAGCTGGGCTTGATGAGCGACGGCAACTTTTATAAAGACCAGGTAGACAATTACCAGCAAAACCATTACCAGTTGCTGTACGATCAAAAACTGTCTGATAAGCTGTCCTTTAGCGGTGCTTTACATTATACAAAGGGCTTTGGTTACTATGAAGAATATAAGAACGATGCTGATGTAACCGACTACAACCTAACGCCCGTGGTTATCGGCGGCACAGCCATTACCAATACCGACCTGGTACGCCGCCTTTGGCTGAATAATGACTTTTATGGCGTAACCTATGCCTTAAAATACCAGGCACAAAGCAACCTGAACTTTACTTTGGGCGGCGCATATAACCGTTACAGCGGTGCGCATTATGGCAACATTATTTATACCAAAGAAAGCGCAGGAATCCCGCCAAATTACGAGTACTACCGGGATGATGCTGATAAAAACGATTTCAACATTTTTGGTCGCGGCGAATATAAAGTGGGCAACGCAACCCTCTTTGCCGATATGCAGTACCGCAGGGTTTACTACTCCTTCTTAGGGTTCGACAGGAACCTGAACAACGTGCAGCAGAACGCCACGCTGAACTTTTTTAACCCGAAGGCCGGTATCACTTACGAGTTTGATGAACATAACAATATTTATGCTTCCATCGCGGTGGGTAACCACGAACCAAACCGTAACGACTATACCGAAAGCACTCCGGCAAGCAGGCCCAAAGCCGAAAACCTGAAGGATTTTGAGGCCGGTTACCGCATCAGCGGCGATGGATTTAAAGGAGGCATAAACCTGTTTTACATGTTGTATAAAAACCAGTTGATACTAACCGGGGCCCTAAATGATGTAGGCGGGGCAACGCGTATCAACGTTGATAACAGCTACCGCGCGGGCATTGAGCTTGACGGCAGTATTAAAATTACAAACCAGTTGAGCTGGGCGGCCAATGCCACTATCAGCACTAATAAAATCAAAGATCTGAATATTGCCCTGGCCAGCTACGATGATGATTATAATCCACTGGCCCCGGTTACGCAATCATTCAAAAAAACAGATATAGCCTACTCGCCGTCGTTGATCGTGGGGAGCGAGATCGCTTATTCGCCGGTAAAAAATGGCAGCATCGCCTTTATCAGCAAGTATGTAAGCAAGCAATATCTGGATAATACCGGGAATATTAACCCGGCGGGTTACAGCACCTCGCCCGATGTGGCCAATAACCCATACGCGGTTAACCGGTTGCTAAAAGCCTATTTTGTAAACGATGTAAGGCTAAGCTATAACATCCATACGCAGGCTATCAAAAACATAAACCTTGGTTTACTGGTCAATAACGTTTTCAGCAAAAAGTACGAGGCCAATGGCGCTACTTACCCCGAAGTGGATAGTGGCACATTAGTTAACTATAACTACTATTTCCCGCAGGCAACGCGCAATTTCCTGGCATCGGTAACTTTTAGTTTTTAGGCCGATGCAACACTGGATAGCACTGTTCCTGGAACAGGTAAAAGCAACAACCTGGCTGGAATGGGCCGCGGTGATTTTGGGCGTGGCCGAAGTGATACTGGCAAAGGCAAATAAAGTGTGGCTGTACCCAACGGGTATAGCCTCCACTTTAATTTCTATTTACCTGCTGCTTAATACCACCCTGTATGCCGAATGTTTGTTAAGCTGCTACTATGTGGTGATGAGCGTTTACGGCTGGTACCACTGGATAAAAAAACGGGACCAGCCCCCCGTAAAGGTGAGCTACGCTACACGGCACGAATGGATAATAACGCTGCTTATTGTATTTGTTGGGTGGGGCATATTATACCTGGTGCTGGTTAACTTTACCCCTTCGACCGTACCTGTCTGGGATTCGTGGGTATCATCAACAGCATGGGCGGGTATGTGGCTCTTGGCCAGGCGCAAGGTGGAAAATTGGATATTGCTTAACTTAAGCAACCTGTTTGCCATCCCTTTGCTGTATCATAAAAACCTGGTGATGTTCGCCGTACTCACGGTCGTCTTATTTGTGGTAGCAATATTCGGTTATTTTGACTGGCGAAGGATAGCTAAACGCTTCACCAACCAAAACGAGGAACAAACTTTTAGCGTTTCACAATAAAATGGAAAAAATTCAGCATCCATCATATTTGTTAACCCCCGAATGGATTGACACCATACGGAATAACGCGCAGGAAGCAGAGCGTATGGGTAAACTGCATCCGGCACAATTGCAGCTTGTATATGAGCAGCAGTGGTTTAACTTGTTGGCACCACACCGGTATGGCGGCGCCGAAACGCCATTGCCCCAACTCGTCAAAACAGAAGAGGCGCTGGCCTGGGCCGATGGCAGCCTTGGCTGGGTGGTAACCCTGTGCTGTGGCGCGGGATGGTTCGGCGGCTTTATGAATCCAGCCATCGCGAGGCAGATCTATAGCGATAAACACGTGTGCCTGGCGGGTAGCGGGGCAGCCACCGGTACCGCTACTATCACCGGCGACGGCTACATCATAAATGGCGGTTGGAAATATGCCAGTGGCGTGCACCATGCAACCTATATTACGGTTAATTGTAATATTTTGAATGACGGTAGCCCCGTGCTGAATAAAGACGGGACACCTTTGATATTACCATTTGTACTGGATAGGAAAGATGTAATGCTACAGCCGGGCTGGAAATATATGGGCATGATTGCTACGGGCAGCGACGCTTATATGGTAAATGATTTACGGGTTGATAAAGCCCGTTGTTTTAAAATAGACCCAGAAGCCACTGTAATAGATGCCCCATTGTATACTTACCCGTTTTTGCAACTGGCCGAAGCTACGCTGGCGGCAAATCTTTCGGGCATGGCCATTCATTTTATGGATTTGTGCGCTTCTGCTTTTGAAAGCCGGATCATCAATATTCGCAGGATAAAACCGGAAAATGTGGAGGTAATGAATGAGATGATGCGATATGCGATAGGATTGCACGACCAGTCGCGCGCAACATTTTTTTCAGCAGTTGAAAATTCCTGGAGCGACCCCAAAAATGAAGACAAATTGATGGCTGTAAGCAGCACAAGCCGCGTTCTGGCTAAAATATCCCGTGAATGTGTGGATGAATTATATCCTTACTGCGGGCTGCAGGCGGCCTCGGCCGATAGCGAGATAAACCGGGCCTGGCGGGACCTGCACACGGCCAGCCAACACAGTTTACTCACTTTTCTTAATTAATTTTAGCTTTGCTTTTTAATTAAGTAACATAAATATCACATGGTTTAAATACTGCAATGGTGATATTTGCCCATTAACCTCATCTGTTATGAAGATAAAAATACTGCTTACCTTAACGTTATCCGCCGCCGTTTTTGGTGTGTGGGGGCAAAACAAAAAAAATCATACCAATGCCGCAAAATCGCCGGTAATTACAAATAGTATGCTGCCCCGCCCTAAGCTGATGGTGGGTATTGTGGTTGACCAAATGCGATGGGATTACCTTTACCGTTTTTACGACAGGTACCAGGCCGGTGGGTTTAAACGCATGCTCAACGAAGGTTTTACTTGCGAAAACACGCTGATACCTTATATACCAACAGTTACTGCCATTGGGCATAGCTCTATTTACACAGGTTCGGTCCCGGCTATACACGGCATAGCCGGTAATGATTTTATTGTACAGGCCACCGGCAAATCAATGTACTGTACAGACGATAGTACGGCACGATCAGTCGGCAGCGATTCAAAGGCGGGCATGATGTCGCCACGCAATTTGTTGGTAAGCACCGTTACTGATGAACTAAGGTTAGCTACTAACTTCCGTTCAAAAGTTATCGGCATAGCACTAAAAGACCGTGGTGGTATTTTGCCGGCAGGCCACGCGGCAAATGCGGCTTATTGGTTTGACGATGCTAACGGGGCATGGATAAGCAGCACTTATTATATGACCGACCTGCCTGCCTGGGTAAAAACTTTTAACGCCGGCAAGCCGGCTGAAAGATATTTAAAACAGGATTGGAACACCCTTTATCCGATAGATACCTATGTGCAAAGCGCGCCCGATAACAGCCCAAAATATGAGGGTAAATTTTCAGGCGCTGCGGCCCCTGTATTTCCTATAAAAACATCAGAACTGTACAAGGGTAAGGCCGGGATGATCCGCTCTACACCTTACGGCAATAGCATGACACTCGATATGGCCAAAGCCGCTATCGAAAATGAAAAGCTAGGCGCAGGCGCGGTTACCGACTTCCTGGCGGTAAGTCTTTCGTCAACAGATTACGTAGGGCACCAATTTGGCCCAAACTCCGTGGAAGTTGAAGATACCTATCTGCGCCTGGATAAAGACCTGGCCGCTTTTTTTACTTATTTAGATGGCAAATTGGGTAAAGGAAATTATACTGTTTTTTTGAGTGCTGACCATGGCGCTGCTCATAACCCTAATTTTTTAACGGACCATAATATCCCGGCAGGAGCTTGGAATGGCAGGGACCTGCAAACACGCTTAAACAAAATGTTGGAGGATAAATATAAAGTTAGAGGCGTAATACTAAACCTGGGTAATTACCAGGTGAATTTTAACAATACAATTGTAAAGAAAGAAAAACTAAATACGGATGCTCTAAAGTTCGACTGTATTCAATTTTTGCAGCAGGAACCACAAATTGCTTACGCCATAGATATGGAGCGCGTACAGACCGCTACCATCCCCGATGAACTTAGAACACGCATCCAAAACGGGTATAATTCCGAGCGTAGCGGATCTATCCAGATCATTTTGAAACCCGGATGGTTCAGCGGCGGCCAAACAGGTACAACCCACGGTTCCTGGAACCCGTATGATGCGCATATTCCATTAGTATTTATGGGGTGGGGAATTAAACATGGCAGCCTCACCCGCGAAACGCACATGACAGATATTGCGCCGACCGTTGCCCAGCTATTACATATACAGGCACCCGACGGAAACATAGGTACGGCTATTGGAGAGGTGTTAAAGTAAGATAATAAATTGCCCGGCTGATATTAACTATCCCGGGCAATTATAAATACAGTTAAAACTAAAGCACAGCTAAAATATCTTTTACGCTTGCGCGCTTGCTATAGTCCTTATCAAAGTGAACGAAAGCTATTTTGCCCGCGCTGTTAATCACATACGTAGCCGGTACCGGCAAAACGTTGTCAGAATTACCGTTGGCCTTGGTCATATCTAAACCGTAGCCTTTATATTTAGTAACGGTAGCTTCGTCCATCACATAGTTTACTCCATAGCTTTTCATAATGCTGTAGCCTTTATCCTGCACAATAGAATACGCCGCCTTTGTTTTTGCCACGGTTTTGGTGATATTCTCGGATGTTTCGGGCGTTACGCCAATTACATAAGCTTTTTTATTGGTTAATAGTTGCAATGAATCCTGGATATGCTGCATTTGCCTGTTGCAATACGGGCACCATTGCCCCCTGTAAAAAAACAACACCACCGACTTGTGCGACTTAAGCAGCTCTTTCAGATCAACCGTTTTACCCGAATTATCTTTTGCTGAAAAGTTGGGGGCTGTATCGCCGGTTTTTAACCCGGTTTGAGCCATTATATGCACCGAGAACATAAGCCCCAGGGCTGCTAAAATATATTTCTTCATTATTTTTAAATTGATAGGTTGAAAAAAGATGGGGCCATTCACAACCCCGTCTTTAACTCAAAAAACTTACCTGTACAGGTAATTACATTTTACTGCCCATTTTATCTCCATCCATTTTAGATGGTTCCATTTTGGATTTTTCCATTTTGGCCGGTTTTTTCTTCTTCATATCCTTCTTTTTCATTTTATCCATCTTTTGCATTTTGCCGGTATTGCTAACGGCGGTAAGTGATGGTAAAGAATGATTGATGGTGCCTGCGTGAAGATTAAGGCTAAAACATAAGGCGATGGCAGCCGCTAATACGGTGCCTTTTAAAATTGGTCTGTTGTACGTTTTCATTGTTATGGTTTTTTAATTTGCCGGCTTTGTCGCAGGTAATTACTAAACCTTACAAGCGGGGTTAACTTTTATTCAGTTCATTGTCTATCCGCAGTTTCAATTCTCTTTTAAAATTATCATCCAGGCGAATATTTGCCGGCGGCGGGCCTTTGAGTAATTGCTTAACCATTATATCTATCTTCCGGCTTTGCTTGATATATAGCCGGCACACGCCGCAGGTAATTAAGTGCAGGCGCAGTTCAAAATTTTCCTGAAGGCTAAGCGGCTGTTCCATCCTTTTTTCGATCATGAAAGTAGCTTTGCGGCAGTTGTAAAGTATTTTTGTCAGCTTATTCATTTTTATACCCAGTTTTTTTGAAGACAAGCCCTCAGGTTTAATTTAGCGCGGTGGATGATCACCCAAAAATTAGACGCGCTTATTTTCAATTCGGCACAGATTACATCCGTTGTTTGGTCATCCATATGTTTCATGGTAAACACAGATAGCCAAAGCGACGGCAACTTGTGCATGCATTTTTGCAGTATGTGGTTAAATTCTTTGGTAAGCATCGGGTCCGTATTATCTATGCCAAATGGTGCCGGCCAGTGCTCCTGGTGCCAGTGTCCTTCCTGGTCCCAAAAAAATTCGGTTTCGCCGGCGCCTGTATCATTTATACTAAGGGTTTTAAGCCCCTTTGTTTTTTTGCGATAGGTGTCGATGATCTTGTTTCGCAATATGGCAGTAAGCCAGGTCCGCTCCGAGCTTTTTCCTTCAAATTTGTGTATGCCTTCCAGCGCGGCTAAAAAGGTTTCCTGCACCAGGTCACGGGCTTGTTCTTCGTTGTTCACGCGCGTAATAGTATAGGCGTATAAATAATCAGCATGGGCGCTAACCCACTCCCGGGGCTTAAGCGGCGCGGCTTCGGCAATTAGTTCTATATTATCCATAGTTAACGCGTGTTAGTCGTGAAAATCTCAGCATCCTTACAACTTATTTCATCTATGTCTTTATTCCGGTTAATCACCTAACCGTAACATTTACGTATATTTATTAAATCCCATTTAAATTTAAATATTTATTGTAAGGATTAAGACCGGCAACCGACTACGCAAACAAACATTCCATGAAACCCACCAAAATATATGCGGTTATCTTATGCCTTGCCATTGCAGTGCTTGTATTGGCTTTCGTAAATAAGAATACGGATAAACCGGATATCATCAGCAACAGCCAGGGGTTTGCGGTAGTCGAGCTATTCACCTCTGAAGGTTGCTCAAGCTGCCCACCGGCCGACGAATTGCTTGCTAAGATACGTAAGGAGAGCGCCGGTAAACCGGTTTACCTTTTAGCTTACCATGTTGATTATTGGAATCGTTTGGGCTGGAAAGACGTGTTCAGCAAGGCTGAATACAGCCGGAGACAAAGCGCTTATGCAAAATGGCTGAACTTACGCGGCGTGTACACCCCCCAAGCCGTTGTTAACGGAAAAATCGAATTTGTGGGATCGGCGCAAGGCTCGTTGCGAAATGCTATACAGGCCGGTCTTTTAACAGATGCAAAAACCCACGTAACTTTAAGCGGCGTATCTGTTAATGGTTATAGCGCCACCCTGCGATACAAAACAGCAGGAGTAATTGATGATGGCTTGCTGCAAGTGGCGCTTGTTCAAAATCAAGTGCAAACTACTGTAAAAAGCGGCGAAAACGGCGGGCGTGTTTTATCGCACGTGCAAATAGTAAATAATTTTAAGAGCATCCGGTTAGGTAAAAAACCCGAGGGCACAATAGTGATGGAGCTTCCGGCTAATTTTGTGCCCGGTGGATATGAACTGATAGTTTTTACACAAAACGCTAAGACGGGAGAAATAACAGCCGCTACCCGCGCGCCGTTCCCGGGCACCGCTATGGCAAATAATTGATGATAATGAAAGCGATAAAAGAGAAACACTCATTAGCCATGCGGTGGTGCCACTGGGTAAACTTCCCCATACTTACCGTTATGATATGGAGCGGAATGCTTATTTACTGGGCCAGCGACACTTACTCCATTACGCTTTTTGGACATACCTATATCAAGTTTTTCCCAAACTGGTTTTACACTACTTTTAATATACCACGTCGCCTGGCCGAGGGTATGGCTTTCCACTTTTTATTTATGTGGTTCTTTACCATCAACGGCGCATTATATGTATTGTACACGCTCTCTTCGGGCGAATGGCGCCAGCTGGTGCCCAAACGCAATTCGTTTAAAGAAGCCTGGCAGGTGATACTGCACGATCTGCATATCCGTAAGATTGCGCCGCCGCAAAATAAGTACAATGCCGCGCAGCGCATTTCGTACACTGCTATTATTATAATGGGCTTTGGCTCGCTAATAACCGGGCTGGCAATTTATAAGCCCGTGCAATTTAATACGCTTACCTGGCTTTGCGGCGGTTACCATGCCGCGCGCATTGAACATTTTGTTTTAACCATTGGCTATGTGTTGTTCTTTTTAGTACACATTATACAGGTAATACTTGCCGGTTGGGGAAACTTTCAATCAGTGATCACCGGCTTCGAAGTGATTAACCAAAAACCGAAGCATATAAACACACCCGCGGCCGATGAAAAATAAGAAACCCAAAAAGCCGCTCACCATCGAGCAGAAAATAAACCGCCGAACCTTTGTTTCGTTCGGTACATTTGCCCTGCTATCCGGAGCTGCATACGGGGGTTGGGCCTGGCTAAAAAATTCGCCTAAAGAAATGCGCACGGTAACCGCCGGAGCAAAGGCCCCGCTGCGCAGAGCGCTTAACAAAACCGAGCTTTTCTTCAGAAACTTTTTCAGCAATAATAACCTGGTTAAAACCTACCCTAAACATATGGCGGCAAAAGTGGTGCGCCATAATAGCGATATAGGGTCGGCCGGGCAGCCCGACCTGCAGAACTGGAAACTGGTTGTAAAAAAACAATCCGGTGAAATACTACATATCACGTTGGATGATCTGAAATCGTTACCCAAGACCGAGATAGTTTTTGATTTTAAATGTGTAGAGGGCTGGGATCAGATATCGTACTGGGGCGGGGTGAAGTTCACAGACTTTATTAAACATTTTAATCTTGAAGATCAAACCCAACTGGCCTATGTTGGCTTAGCTACGCCCGATAAAAAATACTATGTTGGCCTTGACATGCCCAGCGCCATGCACCCCCAAACCCTTCTGGCTTACGAGGTAAACGCCCGGCCGCTGCCACCTAAACACGGGCAGCCATTGCGGTTGATCATCCCTGTAAAATATGGAATAAAAAACCTGAAACGGATTGGCAGCATCAGCTTCAGCAACCAGCGACCGCCCGATTACTGGGCCGAACAGGGGTATGATTATTATTCGGGATTATAAAGTTACTTACAAACAGTGCTTATAAACCGCTCAACCAGGTAGGTTGACAGTTGCCCGCCCGGGCCGTTGATATTATAATCAAAGCCATGTGTTGCCCAGGGCAGGTTAAGATAATAATGTTTAATACCATTATCCCTTAATTTTTTATTGAGTTTTTGGCTATGAACGGGCGATACCAGTACATCGTTATCTCCATGAATAATTAAGGTAGGCACAGATTGCCTGTTTACGAACTCGATAGGCGAGTTGGCAAAATATTTATCCGGAACGGTCTTATAAGTGCCCCCCAGGTAGCGCTCCATAACCGCGCGCGAATCCATGATCAGTTTACTGGCCGGCGCCGAGTACCCCCAAACCATATCGGCCGGGCCATAAAAATCTATCACACCTTTTAATCCGTTTTGAGGGTACTTATATGCCGATAGCAGTGCTATTTGTGCTCCCGCCGAGCGGCCCAATAACACAAAGTTATTGGTATCTATGCTCAGCGTGCCGGCATTTTTACGCAGGTAAATAAACGCCTGTTCAACATCAGTAATAGCTAAGGGCGCCTGAAATTTTGGCGCCAGGCGATAATTGATTGAGGCTACATTGTAACCCGCATGTGCAAGTAAACTGTTTAATTCGGGCAGTTGCTTACTATCGCCGCTGCTCCACGATCCGCCATGTACTATAATAATACAGGGCCTTTTACCTGCAACGCGGGAAGGGTAAAAATCAAGTGTTTGGGTAGACCCGCCGCCGTAAGCAAATGTCTTGTAATCACCCGGTTTTATGCCGTACGTTGTAAATAGCCCGGAAAAGCTGAATGCCGGCTGGCTCTTATCCCCAGTTAAATGGGTACTGCCTAACCCAAAAGCAGCGTTAAACTCCGTTTTTATAACCTTAGAAACCAAGTAAGCACGCATAACCGGCGAGCAAAAAAATATTAAGGCCAATACACCTATAATTGCTGAAATAACACGGTATTTTTTTATCCAGAACAGGCTGACTAATAAAATGCATGTAACGCCTATGAAAAGTAACGGAAACCCGGTTACCAATACGGCAAGTAACCACAAATAATAGGCAGGTGCCCCAAACACGGTAAGTAACGATACCAGCAACAATATAACCAGCAGCGTAAGCACTATTTTGCTTTTGGTTTTCAGTGCAGGCTTCATATATTATTTTTCAAGTTTTTATTTGGTATAAACATATATAATAAAAATTGGGCTGGCGTTAATTTATTAAACGTAGTAACTTTATATCCATGTTCGACCAGCTACATTACGACGATATAACCTTTGATAAAACTATCTTAAACGACGCCTTTATAAACCGCAAAGAGTTTCAAAGCTGTACGTTTCGCAATTGCGATTTCAGCAACAGCAACTTCGCTCATAATAAATTTCTTGATTGTGTATTTGAAGAGTGCAATCTGTCGATGATCAAGTTTGATGCATCCACCCTTAATGATGTTTTTTTTAAAGGCTGCAAAATTTTGGCTGTAAATTTCAGCCTTTGCCAAGATTTTTTATTTAGTGTAAACTTCGACGCGTGCATACTGGATTATGCTTCCTTTGCAGGTAAAAAGATGGTGAAAACACGTTTCAAAAAGTCATCGTTAAAAGAGGTAAGCTTTACCGAGACTAATTTAAGCGGGTCAGTATTTGATGAAAGCGACCTTCTGGACGCCGTATTTAATCGCACCGACCTTTCGGCCGTGAATTTTACTACTGCCTACAATTTCATCCTCGACCCGGAATTGAATGTGCTTAAAAAAGCAATGTTTTCAACATCGGGCTTAGAGGGCTTGCTAACTAAGTATGGAATAAAGGTTGTTTAAAATAAAAATTCCCTGCTTCAGGGGGCAGGCGCGTTAAACGCATTCCAACCCTGGGCCTTCAACTCATGCAGGTTGCCGGATTTTGTTATCAAACTGCACCCTTCATTTGGCTCGGTTATGTAGCCGATAATAGAGAAGTCCATTTTATGCTTTATTTTATCATAATCGGCTTGTTTTACCGTGAAAAGTAACTCGTAATCTTCCCCTCCGCTTAGCGCACATACGGTTGGGTCAAGCCCAAATTCCCGGGCGGTTTCATAGGTCATCGGGTCGATAGGGATCTTTTCTTCGTAAAGTTTACAACCCTTATTACTCTGTTTGCAAATATGCAATATCTCTGATGCCAAACCGTCGGATACATCTATCATAGATGTAGGTTTAACCTTCAATTCTTTCAGCAGATCAATGATGTCTTTACGCGCTTCGGGTTTTAACTGGCGTTCTACTATATAGTCCTTTCCTTCCAGGTCAGGCTGGATATTTGGATTTTCTATATATACCAGTTTCTCACGCTCTAACAATTGTAAACCAATGTAAGCACCACCCAAATCGCCAGATACACATATCAGGTCACCTTCCTCGGCAGTATTACGGTAAACAACCTCGTTTTCTTCAGCATAACCAATAGCGGTAACACTAATGACCAAACCTTGTTTAGATGCCGAAGTGTCGCCGCCCACAATATCCACATTATAATTTCCACAGGCGAGGTAAATACCTTCGTATAGTTCTTCTATCGCCTCTAAAGGAAACTTACTACTCATACCAATAGAAACCGTTACATGACTGGCTGTACCATTCATGGCATAAATATCGCTCAGATTAACCTGTATGGCTTTATAACCTAAATGTTTAAGCGGCGTATAGGCCAGATCGAAATGGATACCCTCCAAAAGCATATCGGTTGATATGAGTGTTTTCTTACCTTGAAAATCAAGCACCGCGGCATCATCGCCCACACCTTTTATAGTGCTCTTTTGGGTAAGCGTTATATTTTTCGTAAGGTGATTTATCAATCCAAACTCACCTAAGCTTTCTATATTGGTTTTTTCTTCGTTCTCGAACATGATTATCTTTTATTTATAAAATCGTCATTGCGGGGTACCAAGCAATCTCCATTTAAGCATAATGGTATGTATAGTTCAGAGATTGCTTCGTACCTCGCAATGACGCAGTGGAATAACCTACAACCCCAATCTTGCCGATATCTCCAGCATGCGCTCAATAGGTTTTACCGCCTTTTCAATGATGTGGGCAGGCACTTCTATTTCGGGCGTTTCATTTTTTAAACACAGGTACAGTTTTTCAAGCGTATTGCGCTTCATGTGCGGGCAATCGTTGCAGGCACATGAATTATTGGGCGGCGCCGGAATAAATGTTTTATCCGGGTTATCCTTTTGCATCTGGTGTAATATACCTGACTCAGTTGCTACAATAAACTCATTTTCGCTACTTTGTGTAGCATATTTTAAAATACCGGTGGTAGATCCTATGTAATCGGCCAGTTGTAATATAACTTCCTCGCATTCAGGGTGTGCCAGTATTTTTGCGTTGGGGTAACGTTCCTTTAGCTTAGTTATCTTTTCGCGGCTGAATATTTCGTGTACCATACAGGCACCGTTCCAAAGTACCAGTTCCCGACCGGTTTTTTTTGCTACCCATGCACCTAAGTTCCTGTCCGGCCCAAATATTATCTTTTGCTCTGGCGGCAGGCTCTCTACTATCTGTACCGCATTGCTCGATGTGCAAACAATATCGCTTAAAGCTTTCAACTCTGCCGTACAATTTACATAGGTGATCACCAAATGGTCAGGATAATTCTCCTTAAATTTTTTAAACAAATGCGGTGGACAGCTGTCGGCCAACGAGCAGCCGGCTTTCAGATCCGGTAAAAGAACTTTTTTGTTGGGCGATAATATTTTTGCTGTTTCGGCCATGAAGTGCACGCCGGCAAACACAATAATGCTGGCATCTGTTTTTGCTGCCTGCTGAGATAGGCCCAGGCTATCGCCAATATAATCGGCAACATCTTGTATATCTCCTTCCTGGTAATAATGGGCCAGTATAACAGCATTCTTTTCCTTTTTAAGTCTTTCTATTTCGGCAAACAGATCAAGCGACGGATCAATATATTCGTCAGCAAAACCTTTCGCTTTTATTTCTTCGAAGATATCCATTCAACAAATCAATTAATAATAACTTCTTTTTATATATAAAATAAAACTATTGTTATTATGGTGTTAGTTATGTTTAAAAGTTGTGATACGTTTTAAGGTAAATGTTGTTTTTCACTGTTTACTAACATTTTACAATTCAATTTTATTTTTTATTTAATTGATTATAAGATTGCTATGACAAACAAGTTTTAATTTAAATACTTATTTGTTAATAATTAGCTGCTCAATAAAATGTTAGTTATCCCTCAAAATCGTCTTACAAATTGCTCAAAAGTAACTGTCAAAATCATCAGTTAGAGGAGTTATCAACCATCTGAATATTTGTTAGAAAATTACTTACACAAAGTTAACATGTTTTGCGCCCCTTATTAACATAAAGGCTAATTTTACACAATACATATATTAAAGATGACCAGAACTGTTGATTTCCTTGTTGTAGGATCGGGTATTGCCGGATTAAGTTTTGCACTAAAGGCTGCGAAGCATGGTAAGGTACTGATAGTTACAAAAGCTAACGAAGATGAAAGTAACACTAAGTATGCCCAGGGCGGTGTAGCTGTGGTTGTTGATAAAAAAGAAGATTCTTTTGAAAAACATATAAATGATACGCTTATAGCCGGCGATGGGCTGTGTGATAAGGAAGTTGTAGAGGCTGTGGTTAAAGAAGGACCGGAGCGTATTCGTGAAATAATTGACTACGGAACAAACTTTGATAAAACCAACGAAGGTATTTACGACCTGGCAAAAGAAGGAGGGCACAGCGAATTCAGGGTACTGCATTACAAGGATATTACCGGGTTTGAGATAGAACGTTCTTTATTAGAAGAGATACATCGCGAACCAAATATTGAAATACTAACCCATTATTTCGCAGTCGACCTGATCACACAGCATCACCTTGGGGAGTTTGTTGATAAATCATCAAATAATATAAAGTGTTATGGTATTTATGCCTTTAACACCGAAGATAACCAGGTAGAAAAGATAGAATCAAAAATTACGGTTATGGCATCGGGCGGTGCCGGGCATATTTATTCGGTAACTACCAACCCCGTTATTGCCACCGGTGATGGTGTAGCTATGGTATATCGTGCTAAAGGTAAAGTGCGTAATATGGAGTTTATCCAGTTTCATCCAACTGCGTTATATAACCCCGGAGAGTACCCGTCTTTTTTAATATCAGAAGCCGTACGCGGATTCGGCGGTATATTACGACGTACCAATGGAGAGGAGTTTATGCAGGAATATGATCCGCGTAAATCATTGGCGCCGCGGGATATTGTTGCACGCGCTATTGATGCAGAGATAAAGAAATCGGGCGAGGATTTCGTTTACCTGGATGTCCGCCACAAAAAGAAGAAAGATATTTTAGCGCATTTCCCCAATATATACGCTAAGTGTTTGGATATAGGTATTGATATGACCCGCGACATGATACCTGTAGCGCCTGCCTGCCACTATATGTGTGGGGGGATAATGGTTAATCACCAGGGGCGCTCGTCTATTAACCGCCTGTATGCCTGCGGCGAATGCTCGTCAACAGGTTTGCATGGGGCTAACCGTTTGGCTTCTAATTCCTTATTAGAAGCGTTGGTGTTCGCTCATCGTATTTATAAGGATGCTATCATCGGCTTTAACGAACTGGAGATACCAGGCAATATACCCGACTGGGATGAACACGGCGTAAAATTGTTGAACGAAGATATTTTGGTTACCCACAATATCCGCGAGATGCAAAAGCTGATGAATGACTATGTGGGGATCGTTCGTTCTGATTTCCGTTTGGAAAGGGCAATGCGCCGTTTGCGGTTATTATATGAAGAAACTGAAGATTTTTATAAAAAAACAAAGCTTTCTGTAAAACTTTGCGAGTTACGGAACTTAATTCAGGTGAGCTACCTTGTCGTGAAATCGGCCATGGCCAGGCACGAAAGCCGGGGGCTGCATTATACAACCGATTACCCCGAGCATCAGGAAGTTTTGGAGGATACGGTTTTTTAAATTATAAATAATTAGAAATGAAATTTTACGTTTCAGATATAGTACCTCAACTTCAGCGATTTAGTAGGAAATTGGATGAGGGTGTACTTTTAAAAAATCATCATTGGGTGGCGTTTAATGATGTCACATCTTTGAAGTCAACTTTAATTTTTAGAAATGATGGAGAATTAATAATTTCTGAAAAAGGTATAGTTAGTAAATCAAAATGGGATAACTTGGGAAATGATACATTATTAATTGATTCTGATCAAAAATCATTATTATTTAAAAATTCTTTCTTTGATGACACTATACTTATTTTAAATCTCCATGATACCAATACATATGTATTTTTATTCAATGAAACTAAAATAGGATTATCTTTTAAATCTATTGACCAAGTCAATTCATATCTTGAATTGAAGTATAATGATAAAATCACCCAAAGAGCCTTCAACTTAAACAATTTTACCTTTATTGAGCAATTACCAATTGTGAAATTTGATTTTGTTTTGGGCAATCACACGGAAACAGAAATTTTGTTTAACGATGGAAAAAAGGGAAAAATTTATAAAGGAACGAATTCTGGAAAATATTTTTATTTACACAATATGTTGGGTATTACATATTGTGTTGGTAAAGAGGATTGTATTACTAAACTCTATCAGCACCTACACGGTAAGAATTAAGAGCGGAAAACGGGATTCGAACCCGCGGCCTTCAGTTTGGGAAACTGATGCTCTACCAGCTGAGCTATTTCCGCTTATATAGCCCCAAACATAATAATTTTTGAGATAAGTTTTCAAAAGCTTTTAGCTTTATCCTTTCACCTTTTTAGCCCAAATAAACATGCCAGTTATACTACCTGTAAAAGATCAATCGCCTCAGTGGGGTACCCACTGTTTTATTGCCGAGAACGCCACCATTGTTGGTGATGTAGTAATGGGTAATAACTGCTCAGTATGGTTTAACGCGGTTATCAGGGGTGATGTGCATTATATCAGAATAGGAGACAATACGAATATCCAGGATGGAGCGGTTATACATGCTACATATTTGAAAGCGCCAACTAACATCGGTAACAACGTATCTATTGGCCATAACGCCATTGTACACGGCTGTACGCTTAAGGATAATGTTTTAATAGGTATGGGCGCTATTGTTATGGATGATGCCGTGGTAGAAGATTATGTGGTTGTTGGGGCAGGATCTGTAGTTTTGGAGAGGACCATCTGCGAATCGGGATACCTGTATGCGGGCACGCCCGCTAAAAAAATAAAGCCTCTTACTGATGAGCAAAAGGCTTTATTGAACAAGTTACCTCAAAACTATATCATGTACTCGGGTTGGTTTATGGATTAGCCTGCTCCCTCGGGATACTTACAGGCTCTTCCGCTTCCCAGTTTGGGCGTAAAATTATTTCCTTTTCGTACAACCAAATGTTTTCGGGCTGGGCCTTTAACCGTACATTCCCACTATCCCAGCGGCCGTTCCTGTTGGCATCATATATCACCCTTACCCGGTATTTACCGGTCAAAAAGTTTTTATATACAACAGAAGTATTACCGCGTACAGGGTCGCTGCGCATTACGGTCTTTTGCTCGTTCAGCAGCTCTACCACATAGCGCTTACTCGTATCAGGTACCGTTATTTTAAGGGTAAGCTGGCTATAATTTTCCGGCTTATCGCCTTCAAAGTTCGCCCCTGTACGTTTATTTTTGTCTCCGTAGATGTCGGTAAATGCCGATTCATTTAAAAGCAGCTGATATTTGCTGCCGGGTCTGAAACGGTACTTTAACAGAACGCTGCGTGCATCTGCGGTATCTTTTTGAACTGTAAAGTTGGTTATGTTAACCGAATCTTGTGTTAAGGCTATAAGGCCCTGATCGAAGGTTTCTACAGGCAAATTAGCCGTGATACGCAGGTCTGCGTTAGGCCTTAATTTGTTATCACGGTTTATGTTATATTTAAAAGTGAGGTTACGTGCAAATTTTTCCTTAAGCCCTTTCAGCTGGTAAATTGTATCTATAGGTTTATTATTATCATATATGGCCACACGTAACGAGTCAAACTCCATATTACGCATAAAAACCAGCGCGGTATCTTTAGTTTTGCTGATATCAACTATCTTTTGATTATCAAGCGCCGGCGGATAAATTATTTTTAGTGAAGGATTGTCTAAGCGCTTATTAAATATTAGCGAAAGTATACCATCATTCGTAAACTTCTTTTCCGTGAGCCGGAATTTTTCGGGTATCTGCTGGAACAATGATAGCTTTATGTTAGCGCTGTCTTTACTAAGGTTTATGGTTTTGTTTGAAAAGCCGATCAGTTCTTTATCGTTATCAAATATTTTATTGGGGCTTTGTTCTTTTAGCGCGTAAATTTTGTACTCGCCGTCGTGCAGGTTATTCAAAGAAAAGTTACCGGACGAATCGGTTGTTGTAAAAATGCTTGGTTTCTTTTTGCCAAATATCAACGAATCCTGACTTACCGGGAATATCATTACTGTCGCATCCTTTTCCTTTTCCTGGGTTGTGCTGTTTATAACCGTTCCCGACATGCTTAACGAATCGATGTGAGGGCCTGTTGAAAAAACGTAAGTAAAGTTGGTGAGCACATTACTCTCATTTACATCCTGTATAGCTTTACCAAAGTTGATAACGTAGGTTGTGTTTTTTTGGAGGGAATCTTTAAATTCTATAACGAGGCTTTTTCTGTCAACGTTATACTCGGCCGGTTTCTCCTGAGCGGGGCTAATGCTTATCTCCTGGTACTGATTGCTCAGTTTAAAAAATTCATCAAAATCCAAACGGATTTTTTTGGCCGTAAAATTACGGGTCATATTTTCGGGAGTGGCCTTTAATAATTTCGGAGGGGTCAGGTCGCGTGGGCCACCCATAGGTTTTTGAATACTTGCACAACCCACAAACGTTAACACCGCCAGTATGAAAATGAAATTTTTGCTGAAAATAACCGATTTTGGATTTAACATTGTTTTTATGCCCTATAAACGATTTTTATGTTTTGATGAATTGTTATATTAAAAATCTGAAAAAATGCCTTGTAGCCAATATTTTATAACCATTTGATTTACAATATATTATGTGTTACCTGGACACATGGACCATTAAAACCGATACATCAGACGGCGAAACGCCCGAAATGCGGGACGCCTGCCCTAAAGTTCGGGGTTTTATCCTCATCAGCTTTTCACGCGCTTCTTTTGAAAGCGAAACAAGCTGTTGATAATTAAAATCCGGATTTATTTCCCGGTCTTCCATTTTTTTCATCCGGTCCACAATTTCCATTTCTTTTATAAAGTAACTCTCGTACTTGATTTTTATTTCAGCTTGCTCAATAGTTTCTTTATCATAAAGCGATAACTTATCTTGCAATGAGGCATCTACCCGCTTTAACTCATTAAAGCCAATTTGCGGCCGGGTTAATAAGTTGAATAATTTGGCGCTCTGATTAATAGGAGAGGTGCCGTTTTCTTCTAACAAGCCGTTAACTTCGGCAGGGTTAATACTCTTGTTTTTTGTATAAGCAACTATCTCGTCAGAATTTTTGACCTTTCGGTTTACCTTGTCCAATCGTTCGTCGCTTATCAAACCAAGGTCGTGTCCCAGTGGACTAAGCCGGATATCAGCGTTATCCTGGCGAAGCAGCAGTCGGTGCTCGGCTCTTGAAGTGAACATACGATAGGGTTCTTCTGTTCCCTTGGTTACGAGGTCATCTATAAGTACACCTATATATGACTCCGACCTTTTTAGTATTAATTCGTGTTTATCGTTGATTTTTTGATGCGCATTAATGCCTGCAATAAAACCCTGTGAGGCAGCTTCCTCGTAACCTGTAGTGCCGTTAATTTGTCCGGCAAAATATAAGTTGCTTATCAATTTAGTCTCCAAGGTTAAACTTAACTGGGTAGGCGGGAAGAAATCATACTCGATAGCATAGCCGGGCCTAAACATTTTTGCAGTCTCAAAGCCGGGTATTTGTGTCAGCGCTTTATACTGTACATCCTCGGGCAGCGAAGTTGAAAAGCCATTGACGTATATTTCTACAGTGTTCCAACCTTCAGGCTCAACAAATATCTGGTGGCGGTCGCGCTCTGCAAAACGGTTTATTTTGTCTTCTATAGACGGACAGTAGCGCGGGCCTAAACCTTTAATGCGACCGGTGAACATGGGCGATCTTTCAAATCCTTCTTTGAGTGTTTCGTGTACGCGGCTGTTTGTATAGGTAATCCAACAGCAGCGCTGATTGGTTGCTAATGGTACGTCGGTATATGAAAAGCGGCCGCGTTCTTTATCGCCCCATTGCTCTTCCATCAACGAGTAGTTAAGGCTTCGGCCATCCACGCGGGGTGGGGTACCGGTCTTCATCCTGCCCGATTCAAAGCCCAGTGTTAGTAGTTGCTCGGTCAAGCCCGTTGCGGCTTTTTCACCCGTACGGCCACCGCCAAACTTCTTTTCACCTATGTGAATAACGCCGTTTAAGAATGTGCCATTTGTTAGCACTACAGAATCGGCCTCAATTTCTATACCTATTGATGTTTTTACACCAACTACGGTATTGCCTTTAACTAATAGGGAGGTAACGGTATCCTGCCAGAAATCGACATTGGGGGTTTTCTCTAAGGCTATCCGCCATTCTTCTGCAAAACGCATGCGGTCGCTTTGTGCACGGGGGCTCCACATAGCCGGGCCTTTGCTCGAATTCAGCATCCTGAATTGTAGCGAGGTCTTGTCGGTAATAATTCCTGAATAACCTCCTAACGCATCTATTTCTCTAACAATTTGCCCCTTGGCAACGCCACCCATAGCAGGGTTGCAGCTCATCTGTGCTATTGTCCCCATATTCATGGTGATGAGCAAAACAGACGAACCTAAATTTGCAGCAGCAGCAGCCGCTTCACAGCCAGCGTGCCCGGCGCCAACAACTATTACATTATATTTTTTAAACATATAACCTCCATGTTCCACGTGGAACATTATGTATTTTCTTATTCAGATGTTCCACGTGGAACATTAATAAACGAGTATAAAGCAAATAAGCCCCAAATGCCCTCTAATACTACAAACGGGTAAAAATCGATCAGAAATGACGCAAAACAGCACGTGCCGGCACCAACAAAGTTCATCCCGGTATATAAACGACTTTGTGCCGACGTTTTCTTAAACATATTTAACAGAAATGCGATCAATAAAATAATAACGCCAACTGATGCTATGATGTCTGATTCTTTCATGATCAAGCTCCTTTTAATTCTCCCAATTCCATCCACCGGGCAGTTTTGCTATCTAGTTGTTTATTTAAATAAGCGATCTTGTCGGTAAGCTTGCTTAACTCCTTCGGGTCGATATTTATTATATTTAATGCATCGGCCGTTTCTTTCAATTTCGCTTCAATGTCTTCTATCTCTTTTTCAAGTCCCTCAAATTCTTTTTCTTCTTTAAAACTCAACTTGACTTTTTGTGCCGGCTCGGGTGATGCAACCACAGCGGGGGCACTGGTTTTCTTGTTTTGTTGCTTGGTTTCCTCAAGTTCTAACCGGTACGAAGTATAATTACCGTTATAAATTAAAACCTTTCCCTGGCCTTCCATAATAAATAACTGATCGGTTAACTTATCAAGTAAATACCTATCGTGCGATACCATGATCAAAATCCCAGGGAAATTTGTCAAAAACTCTTCCAGCACATTTAAGGTATCAATGTCAAGATCATTAGTTGGCTCATCCAGTATCAGAAAATTTGGGTTTTTGATCAGGATGCTCATCAAGTGCAGCCGTTTCTTTTCACCACCGCTTAATTTTGAAACCATGCCGTACTGCTTGGCAGGAGGGAACAGGAACAAGGTTAGCAACGCCGAAGCTGATATTAGCTTGCCATCGGCCATCGTAATAAATTCAGCTACATTTTTTACGATATCAATTACGCGTTCATCCTCTTTAAAACTTAAACCGGCCTGGTTAAAATATCCGATAACAGTTGTTTCTCCCTTTACGATCTCCCCGCTATCCGGCGGTAAACCGCCAGTGATCAGGTTCAATAGGGTCGACTTGCCGCTTCCATTTTTACCGGCTAAACCTATGCGATCGCCCTTTTTAAATACGTAACTAAAATCTTCTATATAAGTGGTGCCATTGAAGCCTTTACTGATATGGTGCATTTCCATTATCTTATTGCCCTGGCGCGCTGTTTTTACACTCAGTTCAACATTTTGCTTAGGTCCGTTGTTCTTCGTCTTCGATTCCAGGTCATAAAAAGCATCTATCCTTGATTTTGATTTGGTGCCCCGTGCTTTAGGCTGCCTGCGCATCCACTCCAGCTCTTTGCGTAACAAATTGGCGTTTTTTTGAAACGTAGCTTCGTCCACTGCTTCGCGTTCGGCTTTCTTTTCCAAAAAATAGCCGTAGTTGCCTACATAGGGGATGATCTTGCCACGGTCTATCTCCAGTATCTCGTTACAAACGTTATCCAGGAAATACCTGTCGTGCGTAACCATCAAAATGGTCTTGCTGCCTTCTGTCAATAGTTTTTCCAGCCACTCAATAGTATCAATATCAAGGTGATTGGTAGGCTCATCTAAAATGTAGATCTCCGGGTCCTCAATTAATAGCTTAGCTAAAGCCAAACGTTTCTTCTGACCGCCTGAAAGCGTGCTAATGTGCTGATTAAGGTGATGTATATCAAGCCGGCCTAAAATAGTCTTAATTTTATATTCATATTCCCAGGCATCTATCTCGCTCATCGCTTCCATCACCTTATCCATTTCCCTCATGTTTTCGGGGTCGTTTTCTAACAACTCCTCGTACCGGCGTATCAGCTGTTGCTGTATATTATCGGCGTGAAAAATGTAATCGCTTATGGTTACCGCACCTTTAAAATGCGGGTCCTGCTCCAGGTAGCCAACATTAAGGTCTTTACTTTGCGCAACATTACCCTCGGTTGGTTTTAACGAACCTGAGAGGATCTTTAACAGGGTAGACTTGCCTGCACCGTTAATGCCCACAAGCGCAACCCTTCGGCCCCTGTTTATACCGATGGTAAGGTTTTTAAATAACCAGTTATCATGAAAAGAGTGGCCTAAATTTTCGGCCGATATATAAGTGCTCACTAAATCTTATTTATTTTATCAGATGTATATGTAAAAATGCCCGCAGCGTTTTCTAATGATTTTTTATACATGGCATGGGCAAGCGTAGCGCCGTTGACGCTGCGGTATTTTTTTAATCGCCCAAGCAGTAGCGGGTCTATTATTTTAAACAGGCCACCTATCAGCTTTTCTGCCGGCCGGGTTTTATCCCGGCGGCCTGTTAACATTGAAGGCTGGTAAATATGAAGGCTATTTAAACCCACCCGCTTCAAGTCGTCTTCAAGCTCTCCTTTTAGTTTTGTGTAAAAAAACACCGACGTTTTATCGGCCCCTACAGCCGATACCACATGAAACTGATCAACCTGGTTTTGCTGTGCAAATTTAGCCAGCAGCAGGGGGTAGTCATGATCTATCTGCCGATATCTTCTTTCGTCGGGAGTTTGACTTTTGGTGGTACCCAGGCAACAGAACACGGCGTGGCCGGCTATTGCTGCGTGATACTTTTCTAACTCGTCAAAGTTTATTACCAATTGAGTCAACTTTTTATGCTGAATTGGCAGTTGCCGCCTTACCAGCACTAAAACTTCGCTATACTGGGGTGCCGCCAGTAATATATTTAGTAAATTACTGCCAATAAGGCCGCTCGCGCCTGCTATAATTGCTTTATATGCCATTAATGGTCAGTTTAACGTGCAAAAATACGCATAATTAAATTGTGGAATAAATATTGTATGTTTAAACACGTATTTAATTACATAATGTTTATTTATATAGCTAACAAGATAAAAAAATGAAAACAGTATTTCATCCCGCAAACGAAAGAGGCCACAATGATATTGGCTGGTTAAAGGCAAATTTTTCATTCAGTTTTGGCCCTTACCATAACCCAGACAAAGTTCACTTTGGTGCGCTTAGGGTATTAAATGATGATACCATTGCCCAGGGGATGGGCTTTGGAAGCCACCCGCACGACAATATGGAAATAACTACTATAGTGTTGGAAGGCGCGGTTGAGCATAAAGACAGCATGGGTAACAAGGGTATTATAAAACCGGGCGATGTCCAGGTAATGTCAGCCGGCACAGGAGTGGTGCATTCAGAATATAATCCATCGCAAACCGAGCCTGCTAAAGCTTTGCAGATATGGGTATTCCCGAAATTGCGCAATATACAACCCCGTTACGACCAAAAGAACTTTAGCGATGTAATGGTTCAGAACCAGTTTACCACGATGATATCGCCTGTAAAAAGCGAGGAAACGCTTTGGTTGAACCAGGATACTACGTTCTCGCAAGGGAAGTTCGATGCGGGACAAAAGGTGGATTATACGATGAAAACAGCCGGGAACGGCGTATATGTATTCTTGATTGACGGTAACGCTACAATTGCCGGTAGTGTTTTAAACAAAAGAGATGCTATTGGTGTTTATGACACAAATACTTTCACAATAGAAACAAATAGTGAAAGCCGGATTTTGATCATAGAAGTACCGATGCTGTAAGCTGCATCAAAATAAAATTCGGGTAGCCAAAACAATTTGGCGATGATTTGTTTATAACTGGCAAGTAATAAGAAACTTATGGCAGAACAGGCAATTCCCGGATATAAAAGATGGCTTGAAGGCATAGGAGAACAAGGCGTTTTCTTCAAAGGCTTTTTCCGCAATATTTTCAGGGGCGGTTTTGAATGGTCGGAGTTTGTGCGCCAGTGCTATGAAATAGGTTATCGCTCAATGATGCTGGTGGGCATCACCTCGTTTATCATGGGGTTGGTGCTCATCCTGCAGCTCAGGCCGTCTATGTTAGAAATGGGGGCCGAAAGTATTTTGCCAAAAACGCTGGCTGTAGCCTTTGTGCGCGAAATAGGGCCGGTTATCATCGCTATAATTTGCGCGGGTAAAATAGCATCGGGCATTGGCGCCGAGCTTGGCAGCATGAAGGTTACCGAGCAGATAGATGCCATGGAAGTATCAGGAGCAAACCCATTGCAATACCTGGTAGTAACCCGCATTATTGCAACCAGCCTGATGATTCCCTTATTGACTCTTATTGGTGACGCGATAGGGCTTTTCGGCGGTTATTTAGCGCTAAACTTTACCGATGATGTTAGTTTTCCGCTTTATTTTCATAAATGCATCTCATCGCTTGAATTCTATGATTTTTTCCCAGCGCTTATCAAAACCGTGTTCTTTGGTTTCGCCATTGGATTTGTGGGCTGCTATAAAGGATATAATTCTAACAAAGGCACCGAAAGTGTGGGCATCGCCGCAAACTCGGCCGTGGTAACCGCATCCCTGTGGATATTTGTTATTGACGCCGTTGCCGTACAAATCACCAGCATATTATTTTACAGGTAAACCATGGAAGAGATAAAACAAACTAATCCTGATATGGCTAAACCTGCAAACGAGGTAGTGGTGGATATAGATCATATTTCCAAATCGTTTGGCGATAAGGAAGTGCTTAAGGATATAAACCTAAAGGTCAAACGCGGCGAAAATGTAGTGGTGCTCGGTAAATCCGGCCAGGGTAAATCCGTTACTATACAATGTATAGTTGGCCTGCTTACGCCTGATAGCGGTACTGTGAAGGTTTTTGGCGATGATGTGGCCCTGATGAACGATGATGAGTTGAAAAGCCTGCGTACTAAGGTGGGCTTCCTGTTCCAAAGCGGGGCGCTGTATGATTCTATGACCGTGAGGGATAACCTTGAGTTTCCGCTTACCCGTATCCTCAAGATCACGGATCAGGCCGAATTAGATAAGCGGGTAGAAGAAGCCCTGGATGGCGTGGGCCTTCTGGATGCTATAGATAAGCTGCCATCAGACCTTTCGGGCGGAATGCGCAAACGTGCCGGGCTGGCCAGAACAATGATTGTACGGCCCGAAATTATGCTCTACGACGAACCTACGACCGGCCTTGACCCGATCACCTCGCGCGAGATAAGCGAGCTTATCCTGAAAATTCAAAAAAAGTACAAAACCTCATCTATCATCATCACCCACGATATGGAATGCGCCAAAATTACGGCCGACCGCGTAGTGATCATGAACGAAGGGACATATATAGCCGAAGGCTTGTTTGATGAGCTAAAAAACTCTGACGACGAATTGGTAAGATCATTTTTTAACGAAACAACATGAAAACCACATCATCACAAAAAATAAGGATAGGCGCGTTCACCGTAGTGGGGATGCTGATACTATTTCTTGCTGTATTTTACATCGGCAACCAAAAAAGCATGTTCAGCTCTACCTTTAAAGTTTACGGAACGTTTAAAAACGTTAACGGCCTTACCGTAGGTAACAACGTGCGGTTTGCGGGGATAAACGTGGGGGTGGTTGAGTCTATAAACATCGTAACAGATAGTTCGGTGCGGGTAGACCTTACGTTAAACAATTCTGTTAAAAAGTTTATCAAAACCGATTCGAAAATGAGTATCGGCAGCGATGGTTTAATGGGAGATAAGCTTGTTGTTATAGCACCCGGAGGCGTTAAAAGCAACACCGAGGTTCAGGAGGGCAACCAACTGGAATCAGTGAACCCGGTTGATGTGGATAAGATAGTAACCAAGCTGACTAAGGTGGCGGATAACGCCGAAAGCCTGACGGGCGACCTTGCGGATATTGTAGCCAAAATTAATAACGGAAAAGGCAGCATTGGGCGCCTGCTGAATAGTGAACAAATGGCTAAGGACCTGGAAGGGACTGTAAAGCAGGCTAAAACAACAATTAAGGGAGTGCATGCTACCACCCAAACATTGAACGAGGATTTAAAGGCCGCACAGAATAACTTTTTGCTTAAGGGATTTTTTAAGAAAAAAGAGAAGGCCAAACAAGATTCGCTAAAGAAGATAAAAGAAGCCAAAGAAAAGGCAGCAAAAGAAGCCGCGAAGAAGAAAAAGGAGAATAATTGATAAAAAGATCAGCACACAACACCATTTTTTTCCTGGTAATGATGCTGTATAAGTAAACAAAAAAGGAGGCGAAAGCCTCCTTTTTTGTTATAATGCGCTGGTAATATCCTCAGATAAAGGCTTAACGTTTGAGCGGTAGCGGTGTATCAGCTTACCATTTTCGTCGATAAGGAATTTTTCGAAATTCCATTTTATCTCACCCGTAAAATCAGGATTGGCCGTAGTAGTCAGGTAAGCAAATAACGGGTCGATATCGTCGCCTTTAACACTTACTTTTGAGCTGAGCGGGAAAGTAACGCCATAGTTTTTTTGGCAAAATTCTTTTACCTCACTATTGGTGCCGGGCTCCTGTCCGCCAAAGTTGTTTGCCGGAAAGCCAACAACAACAACTTTGTCTTTGTATTGATCTGCCAGCTTTTGCAGTTCGGCGTATTGCGGAGTGTAACCACATTTGGACGCCGTGTTAACGATAAGAAGCTTTTTGCCTTTGTATTTGGCAAGCGAAAAATCCTTACCATCGATGGTTTTCAGCTTAAACGTATAAACTGATGATGGGGCCGATGTAATAAACATCATGGCGCATATTAATGTCAATAATTTCATGTTTTTAAATTGGTAACGAGTGATTTACGCAGATAGTTGCTTTACAGATGTAAAGTTAATTATTAAAACTTCTTTTTTCTAAATACAAATCTTCTTTAGATGTCATTTTCTTCTTATCCGCCGGCGATTTGTCTTTGTACCCAACCAAATGCAGGGCTCCGTGTATCAAAACGCGATGCAACTCCTGGGCTTCGGTAACGTTAAATTTAGCGGCATTATCACGTATGCGTTCAATTGAAATAAATATATCACCGGCAATAAAGCCTTCCTCATCCGAATTGTCAAACGTGATGATATCCGTATAAGTATCGTGATTAAGATATTGGCGATTTATTTGCAGCAGGTATTCGTCGGTACAAAAAATGTAGGTAAGCTCGCGCAGCTTGTAACCTTCGGTAACAATGGCGTCGGTTATCCACTTGCGTACGGCTGTTTTATTTTTTAATTTATACGTTATGTCTTCTTCGTGGAAGGTAATTGCGGGCATTATATTTTAAAATGTAGTTCAACCTCATTACCGGTAGCATTAAATATACATTGGTCAGCCAGGTGTTTTAAAATGAATACTCCCCGTCCGGTTAATTCTTCCAGGCGGTCGGGTGCGGTCGGGTCAGCCAGGTTGTTATAGTCAAATCCGGTGCCTTCGTCGGTCACCGTCCATACAATTCGTTTGGCATCAACGTCTACATTAACAAAAACGGTTTTTTCCGGGTCTAATTTATTACCGTGGATTATAGCGTTCATCACCGCTTCGTTAAGGCAGGTCATCATGTTGGCAAATGTATCCTCACTCACCTGGTATTTATCCGCCACTTCTTCTATCAAAGCTTCAAGCAAGGTTATGCTTTCGCGCTTCGACGGAAGTTGCAGTGTATAAAGCTGAGCTGTTTGAACATTTACCTGTTCCATATCATTTTCCATTAAGTTGATCAAAGTAGTGTTTAATTTTTTGCCTGTAGTACAAGTTAAGTGCTGGCGGTACGGTTTTTATCTGTTCCGTTTGCTTTGTCTTAACCCTCTCGTAATCCTGCAAAGCTTTAATATACCCTGGCGGCATATCATTTGCCGCCCGGCTTTCTCTCTTTTGGTCCTGCTCTCTTTCCTGTTCCGCTTTTTCAGCCTCCAGCAATCGCGATTGTATTTGCTGTTGCCGTTTTAACGCCTCGTTTGTAATTCTCTTGTTTACGAGATCGTTCTCAGTTTGTTCCATTTCTTTTGCAATTTTATCCAAATTTCCCAAACTGTTTGTTCCGTCTTTATTGTTTTCCTGGTTTAGCTGTTGTAACGATTGCCTGATCATTTGCTGTTCGCGGGCCATTTTAGCAAATTGCTCGCTGATGCCTTGTTGGCCGTTTTTGCCCTGCTGCGGGTTGCCCATTTTTTGCATCTCATCGCGTGCTTTTTGCATGTTCTTATTTAACTGCTCCTGCATTTTGCTTAACTGCGATAGCGACGGCTGTTTCCCCTTTCCCTTCCCGCTTTTATTTTGCTGCTTTTGCAATTGATCAAGCGCTTCGCTCAATAGCAATGCCAAATTATTCATACTGGTCATGGCAAACTGCTGGTTGCGCATGGCCTCGGGTGTTTTCCGTTCGCCTAAGTTCTCCAGCGCCTGGTCAATTTGCTCGTTAACGCCGCTAATTTCTTTGTTAACTGTCGATTGTATCTGGGGTATACGCCGGCTTAATGCGTATAGGCTGTCCTCGGCTGTTTTTAAGTTATCTTTTATGTCCTTTTGCTTTTGTGCCAGGGATATATATCCAGGGTCGGCAGGATTGGTCTGCCGTAGCATTTGCATGATCTTTTCCTGTGTAAACGAGCTGTTAACAAGCGACTTCAGTAACTCACGCAACTGGCGTGCATCAACCGCGTTCTCGCTTTCCTGGCCTTCGGCTTCATCGTTTTGCAATTTAGCGGCAAGCTGTTTCATTTGTTTTGCTGCTTGCTGCTGCGCTTTGGATGCCTGCTGGCGGTTGTTATTTTTTAACGCCTTTTCGCTTTGCTTCATCTGTTCGTCAATAGCCTGGTTTTCCGCCTCAGGATTTTTAAAGTCCTGCTTGTTGCCGTTTTGCTCATTCTCTTTTTGCAGTTCGTCCAGCGATTTTTTAACGTTCTCAAAATCCTGATTGAGTTTTTGCTGCTGCTGCAGGGCATTGTTATTATTACCGGACCGTTGGTTCTCATCGGCCAGTTTTTTTTGATCTTCGGCTAATTGATTCAGTTGGTTTATGTTTTGATTAAGCTTTTGTTCAAAGCCCAGTTTTTTGTAAAGCTCCAGGATGCGATCAAGTTCTTTTTTTAGCGATTTATTGTCCATCTGCATTTTTGACAGTTCATCGCGGGTGCCGTCCTTCTGGTTTTCCTGAAGTAATTGTTGCAGTTTTTGAAGCAATTCTTTGGTTTTTTCGTCGAGCACGTTGTTAAACAGGTTTTCTATCTGTTTTTGCATCTCTATCAGTTCCTGCGTTTGCTGCTGATTTTCCTGGCGGTTGTAGAGGTTCTTTTTATTTTCGGTCTGTATATCTTTTACCAGGTCATTCAGGTCTTTGCGCTTTTGCAGCAATTCTTCAACTTGTTTTTTCTCGTCGAACGACAGGTTGTTTTTATCAAGCAAAGCCTGGTTTAGCTTCTGCGCGCTTTTCTCGAGTTGCCCGGCCAGTTTTACGGCCGATTGCATTTTTTGTTTAACCGCCAGGGAGCCTGCATTTAACTGTTCTGCCAGTTGGGCGGCGTCCGGGATATTTAATGTACGCTCGGGCGTGCGTGCGGTTTTGGGGCCGGTAACACCGTCGTTATCGGCAACCTCGAAATAATAAGTAATGGCGTCACCCGCTTTTATGCCCAGATCCTTCAGGTTCCAGAGGTAAAAGAACCCTGATTCGGTAGCGGATAAGTCAACTTTAACCGGTTTGCTGACGGAATGCCCAACGCCCGTACCGGCTGTTTTGTAATGAAAGGTTAAGGATGAAAAACCATGGTCGTCCTGTACCCTGCCGGTAAAATAAATAGCTTTCATACTTACCGAATCGGGTTTTTCCTGTACTTCAATGGCCGGCGCCTCATCTGCAATAACATTGATGTGGTAGCCTGCTGAATCGGGGCGAGTAACGGCGTTGTTTAACGGACTAACATTGTAAATAGCGTTCTTTAAAATCCGCTCGCGGTGCTCAAAAACATTGTCGTCCGATGGCCGGAGGGTTTCGTTTGCACCATTTATTTTGAATAACAGCGACGACGTGTTTTGAGTATGAAATTTCCAGTTAACGGTTGTGCCGGCGGGCAGGGTAAGGTCGCCGGCATTGGCCAAAATCTCGTTCTTTTTATGAAGATATACGGGGTAAATTAATTCGGCATCAAAGTTTAGCAAAACGGGTTTTGGGTTGACCTTTATTTCGTATGGCGCCGATTTAAAATCGTTACCAAGCAACCGGAAAGCGGTGTTTTTTTGAAGGTTGGTGAACAGGTAATGAAACCTGCTGATGTTGTCTTTATCGAGTTTAAACGTAGCATTGGCCGTTTCTACATAAATATCCGCAGGCAGCTTATCGCCGGTTAATTTAAGTTCGAGTTTATAGTCCTCGCCCTGTACCGCCGAAAGATCTTTGTTAAGCACCAAAAACTGAAAAGGGGCAACCGGAGCAAAGTACTCATTGTGGCGTATAAGCCGCCGGGTACTTTCTGTTAATACCGATGGGGCAGCAAATGCGATGATACAGATAACGGCCGCAGGCGGAATAACCCACTTCAAATATTTGCTATTCTCGCGGATATTAACCGCCGAAGGAAAGCTAACCGGATTTAACGTTTTTATTTTTTGATTGATACTGGCCTCTATCAGGTCGCGGTGGGCCGCGTTTTCGTCAGCCTGCTTTTTTAGCTGCAGGGTGTTTAGCAGTTTATCGTTAATATCGTTAAAGTGGCGGCCAATAATTTCTGCTGCCTGGTCATGTGTTAAGGTGCTGCCTAATTTTAACCGGGCCAAAAGCGGGGGTAATACCAGCCATACCAGCAACCCCAAATTTAAAAGTATAAAAAAGTAGAACAGTATGGTGCGCAGTGTAGTATCGAAATTGCCAAAGTACTCGCTCAGGGTTATCAGTACATAGGCCGAAAACAAACCCGCGCCCAAAAATATCAGCCCGCGCAGCAGGTTGTTATAATGGTACTTGCGAATAAAAAAATCGATCTTCTGAATCAGCAAATCATAGTTTTCGGAGGAGCTCATATTAACGTTAAGCTAACAACATAGCAATAAACGAAATTAAAACATTAATTAATATGCAAGGGGGGCTATTTTAGCTTAATATGAGCAAAATTCTTAGGCCCCGGCATGCTAATGCCACACTACCGTAATTAAATTATTACAACAGCCCATAGAAACAATTAAGGGCTGATTCTTGTCGTTGGTTTTATATACGCATGAACGTCAGCACTTTTAAAGCTTTCCAGAGCCGTAATTACCGTTTATACTTCGCCGGACAATCAGTTTCCCTCATTGGCACCTGGATGCAAAAAACCGCAGTAAGCTGGGTAATTTATACGCTTACACATTCCACTTTTATGCTTGGGCTTACCCTTTTTGCCAGCCAGTTTCCCTCTTTTCTATTATCGCTTTTTGGCGGTGTAGTGTCAGACAGGTACAATCGCTACCGGGTGCTGCTAACCACCCAGGTTGCATCAATGATACAGGCAACGCTTTTAGCTGTAATTATATTAATGAAGCACTACGCCGTTTGGGAAATTTTGGCACTAAGCGTTTTACTTGGCGTTATCAACGCCTTTGATGTGCCCGCAAGGCAATCGCTTGTTTATGAAATGATATCTGATAAAAAGGACCTGCCCAACGCGCTTGCGCTGAATTCATCAATGGTTAATCTTTCGCGACTGATAGGGCCGGGAATTGCGGGCTTTATATTGGAGTACTGGGGCGATGGCGTTTGCTTTGCGCTAAATGCCGCAAGCTTTATAGCTGTAATAGGGTCGTTATTAATGATGCGCTTGCCGAAATATGTAAAAACCAGTCATGCAAAAAATGTATTTGGCGAATTGAAGGAGGGCTTTAGTTACCTTAAGGCTACCCCATCCATTTCCTTTGTAATAATAATGCTTGGACTGATCAGTTTATTAGTGCTTCCGTTTAGTACCCTGATACCCTATTATGCCCGCGAGGTATTTAAGGGCAACGCCACCACCTTCGGGGTGGTAGATAGCGTAATTGGCCTTGGGGCCTTTAGCGGCGCTATATTTTTGGCATCGTTAAAAGCAGGCAGTAACCTTAAAAAGATATTGAGCATCAACACGCTGATATTTGGGGTTGGTTTGGTGCTGTTCTCGCACGAGGTCTCTTATCCGCTTGCGCTTATATTTGCCACTATAGCGGGTTTTGGGATGATGTCGCAAATTACCATTAGCAATACCCTTATACAAACAACTGTTGAACCGGGCATGCGCGGCCGGGTTATCAGCTTTTACGCCATGGCTTTTTTTGGGTTGCAGCCCATAGGCGGGCTGTTAGTTGGGGCCGTATCAAAGTGGATTGGAGCCCCAAATACCATTTTGCTGGAGGGGGTAGCTGCGTTGGTTATTGGCTTACTGCACTTCCGCTTTTTGCGTAAAGAGAAACTGAAACAGCAACAAAATGTAATGGCGGTTGACGAGCAACACTTGCAGGCGGTTTAACCCGGTGCAAAACCGTGAAATAACGGGTTGCAGTAAGTTGGCAAACGCTTATTTTAGAGCATGCTAAATAAAACACGCGTACCTAAGCAACTATTACCACAAATTGAAGAATATGCCGACGCATTTGATTCCCTTCCGTGCACGGTTATTATACATGACCTGCGCGACTGGTCGGTTATTTACATGTCTCACAGGGGCTTAGCACTATTGCAGTCTACTAAAGAAGAGATCACAGAACTTTCGTCGGGCGAATATTATAAATTATACTTTAACCAGGAGGACGCCGAAGACTACGTACCTAAAATATTGTCGTTGCTTGAAAGAAACAATGACGAAGAAATGGTTACTTATTTTCAGCAAGTGCGTTTCCCCGGTAAGGAAGATTGGAACTGGCATATGTCGAGCACTAAAATATTTATGCGGGACGACAATGGTAACCCCGGAACAACCATAACTATTTCGGTGCCGCTTGATGCCATGCACCATATGACAGCCAAGGCAGAGCGTTTGTTGCAGGAAAACAATTTTTTAAGAAAAAATTACGAGAAGTTCTCCGCATTGACCCGTCGGGAAAAAGAAGTGCTTACGCATGTGGCGTTAGGTAAAAGCGCCGGCGAAATTGCCGCAGAACTATTCATATCTGTCGCCACAGCCGAAACTCATCGCAAAAATATAAAGCAAAAGCTTAATGCGAGCACGTACGATTTGATGCAATATGCCCGCGCCTTCGATCTGGTTTAAGGCGAATAACTTTTATTACAACAATTCGCTAAAAAACAGGAAAGTTTTAACAAATTATTATATTTGAAGCTCAATTTTCGGGATGTAGCGTAGCCCGGTATCGCGCCAGCATGGGGTGCTGGAGGTCGTGGGTTCGAATCCCGCCATCCCGACTGTTTCAAAGAGCATATTCAAAGGTTATCAGGCCTGCGGATATGCTCTTTTGCTGTATTTACGGTGCAGATAGAATTGAAAGATGATCAGATCTTACAATCAGTACAGGCTTTTAAAAGCTCCTTATCTATCAGGTCCGCAAAATGTTCGTAGGTGCGGGCTCCCATAGTTAGCTGGCCGTTTATCACGATGGCGGGCGTGCCCTCCAGGCCCGCAAGCTTTGCTTCTGCAATATCTTTCTCGATTTTGCTTTTGTATCTATGATCAATGATACAGCCCTTAAATCTGGCGGTATCCAGCTTATTAGTACTGGCCCATTGATCAATAAGCGGGGCGCTAAGCATGCTTTGGTTTTTAAACAGGTAATCGTGCAGGTCCCAAAACTTCCCCTGTTCATTTGCGCAGGCCGAAGCTTCGGCCGCCATTAGCGCGTTTTTATGAAACGCCAGGGGCAGGTGCCTGAAGTTAACTTTTATCAGGCCTTTGTCTACGTACTTGCTTTTAAGCGCCGGAAAAATTTCGGTAGCGAACACATTGCAAAAGCTGCACTCGAAATCCGAGAAGATGGTCATGGTTACGGTGGCATCGTCGGGGCCAAGCACGGGCGATTGCTTATCCGGGTTGATAACGACCCTGTCAGGTGTTTTTTTACCGGCAGTTGTAATGCCCGCCAGCTTTTTATTAATGCGGCTAAGCTGCGTATTTAAATTAAGCACATAACCGATCAGGAAAATAATAAGGACGAGTTGTACGGTTCCGATGAGCTGGCTAAGGCCGGTTTCGGATAGTTTACTTAACTTCAAATGATAAGGGAATTAAGCCGGGCGTACGCCCGGCTATGATAAATTATTTACAAAAGCCGCAGGCAGGCACCCCCGGCTCTTTCAAATCGTCGTACTGGGCGCAAACTGCCTGTACCTGGTTATTTGACAGCGGCTTGCCGTCAAGGCACCTGTAAGCGTATGCCGCGCCGCAAAAAGCATCCAGTTGCGCATCACTTAAGTGAGTGTAGCCATCGGCGCAAACCCCGTCAAGTTCTTCGGTTAAGTCCTCTTCGTCGTCTTCTTTTACGCAGGCAACAAAGGTGGTTGTAGCGGCCAGCAAGGCTGTCAGAAATAGTAATTTTAATCGCATAGTGTTTGTATTAAGTTGGTTATTTCTCAAAAGTATCTTAACAAAGCAGGCTATACAATACCCAAAAGTAGGTAAGTTTTTAAATGGTGAAAGAGGTATTCAGAAAGGGAACTGCCGCTACAAATCTCGGCATCGCCGGGGCTAAAACAAAAACAGCCCGCTCAATTGAGCGGGCCGCTACATAATAAACTAATTTATTGTTTGGCCGGCGCTGTTTCGGGCGCTTTGCCTATCAGGTCCATAAACTGATCGAGTTTTGGCGTAATGATAATTTGGGTACGCCTGTTTTGAGCCTTGCCCGAAGGTGTGCTGTTATCGGCAATAGGGTTATATTCGCCACGGCCCCCGGCTGTTAAACGTTTAGGGTCAACCTGGTAATTGTTTTGCAGCGCCTGCACTACAGATGATGCCCTTAAGGCACTCAAATCCCAGTTGTTACGTATATTCTTTTGCGAGATAGGCACATTATCGGTATTACCTTCAATCAGCACATCGTAATTGCTGTAGTCTTTAATGATCTTGGCGATCTTACTAAGGGTTTCGCCTGCACGGTCGGATATTTCGTAACTGCCCGACTTATAAAGCATATTGTCAGCCAGCGAAACATAAACCACGCCTTTTAATACTTTAACATCCACATCCTTCATCTCTGATTGACTTAACGAGCGTGTAAGGTTGTTGGTTAACACCATATTAAGCGAGTCGCTCTTGTTCTTGGCGTTTACCAGTTGCTGTATGTATCTGTTCGAGCTGTTTATCTCGTCAACCAGTTTAGAGATATTTACATTTCCCTGGCCGCTTGAGGTTAAACACTTATCGAGCGCCGACTGTAGCTGTTTATTATTTGCCCGTTCAGAAGCTATTTGCTCATCAAGGCTCGTCAACTTTTGGTTGGCCAGATCAAGGTTGCGTTGGGTAAGCAGGTATCTGCCCCTTACTTCCCGCGTGTTACTGTCCAGTTTATCGTAGCTGGCTTGCAATTCTTTGTACTTTTTATTGCTTACACAACTCGAGGCCCCGATAGCTACGATAAACAGCATCGGCATAAATATTCTGAGTTTCATAATATAAAAATTAGTTAAAAATTTAATTAACAATCTTTAAACCAATTTAATGCAAAAAAGTTTTGCCCGGCCGTTATACCGCTAAGTTGTTTCTCCCGTTAAATAAAAAGTGCATATTTGCCAATTACCATAAAACTACTAATATGAAAAAAACACTTTCTGTTATTCTGGCCTCGGCAATGCTTATGTTAGGCGCATGCACAAAAGAGGGCAGTACCCCGTCTATACCCAACAACAGTTGGACATTAAACGGGATCGAACACCTTGTTAAAAGCAGTAATCGTACAACAAACGGCGCCAATGCGGAAGCTGCAATATCATATAAGGACAGTACAAACAAAGCAGCAGTAGCTGTTGGGTTTAAAGCATTACCTACGGCTGGCGGCACCTATCAGCTTGTAGCTTCAGACGGAGGTGCACTTACCGATAACCAATGCCATTTAAGCATTATAGACGATAATGGAAAGCAGCTTTCATTTACAGGCGAGCCTACACCTGTTGAAGTAATAGTGCTGCAAAATAACAAGCTGCTTTTTAAGATACCTACGATAAATGTAGCTACGGAAGTGCCCGGTACTACTTATAAATTTAAAGCGGCGTTATACGAACTTCGAAATTAATTCGTCCAGTTATCCGTTCTAAAGGGCTCCATTGGCAAACCTGCATTATTTTGCAGGTTTGTTAATGGATAATTGGTAAAAGCATACCGCACCGCAACTACAGGCGACGGTGTACCATTCGGTACGATAAGCATAATTTTATCGCCGCTGATGCTTGCTAATGCAAGCCGGAAAGCCCGGTCGGCACCGGCTACAAAAAAGTATTGTTTTAAGGGTTTATTGCCCATGGTAGTTAAGCCAGTTGCCGTACTATTCACAAAGTTTATCGTTATTGTATTTCCGCTTTGCGAAAACGAAGCGTACTGCGGGCCTATACATTGCACATTTTTAAAGTAGGTTCGGTTTAGTGCAAGCAGCGCAAGGCGGTCGCCAACTTGTTTTTTATATCGGGGGTGATGGTTATCTTTTTCGCCCGCATCTATTGTAATTACCATGCCGGTACCGCCTATACCTTCGCGCACTTTCATTTGCGTTTCGCGGAATTTAGCCAGGTAATTTTCTGTCTCATCCCCTCTTGCATCATCATCAAAAGGAGTTATCTGCACATAATAAAAGGGGAGGTCACCCTGTGCAAAAACCGATCGCCAGCCGTTTATCAATGCGATATTCAACTTTGTATAATCAGTAACAGGGGTCATTTTTTGATTGTTTTCGCCCTGGTACCATGTAAATCCCTTAACGGATAGTTTCGTTAACGGGGCTATCATGCCATTAAAAAGCATCGAACTTTGATGCTGTCCGTTATAGCTGCTTAAAGGGCCTTGCAGGGCGGCGTTATTTGTCCAGGTTTCGCACCAGCTGCCGTTAACGGCCGAAACAATGATGCCGATAGGTACATTTAATTCGGTATGTAATTTCCTTGCAAAAAAATAAGCCGTAGCGCTTAACCCGCCTGCGGTTGCAGGTGCGCAAATTGTCCATCCCGTTGGATTTGTAAATTGGTCTATGGGTGCGCCCTGGTAATCTTCTTTTACAGTTAGGGATCGTATTTGCGGGTAATTTGCGTCAGCTATCTCGGCCTCATAATTTTCCACGCCACCAAACGAGGGTGGTAAAGGGCCTACCGGCATAACCATATTTGACTGCCCGGCGCAAACCCACACATCGCCAATTAAAATATTAGTTAGTGATATAGCGGTTTCGCCGGGTGTTGTAACAGAAATAGTTTGCGCGATGGCGTTGGCCGGTGCCGAGGCAAGGTTAACCTCCCATTCGCCATGGCTGTTTATGGTGGCTGTAAGCGGGCCGTTAGACCAGCTTGCAGTTACCGTAACAACGCCCGAAGCTTTTCCATACCCCCAAATTCTGGCGGGCTTATCGCGCTGTATAACCATATTACTTTGCAGCACATTGGCTACAGCAAAGGACTTGTTCACCGGCGTTTCAACCGGTGGGTCAACAGGGGGAGGGAAGGGCTTGTCTTTTTTACACCCGGTAATTATTACGGCGCACAAAAGGCACAACAGTAAACGTGTTTTCACGGTTTAAAAATAACATAAAATATTAACCCGGAGCCGACACCATAAGGGACTATGCGCATATAAATATATCGAACATGCGGTATGATACATGGCAGATAATCGTGTATCTTACTCGTATAAAGAGGGATCTAAAAGCATCGCTTTTTGTTAACGACCCGGGGCACAACCATACAGATACCCGAAATTGCATTAACAAGCGATACAGATACCCCAAACAACGTTAAACTAAGCGCATCGATATTTATTCCCTGATCAAAGCCATAGCAGTTAGTCCTCCATAGACCATCCCGGGGTAACATTATCGCTAAAAATTTGTCTTTAAAAGGCCTTGTTAATACTTTGGCGTTTTATTTCCAAACTATGCCTGATAAAACCGCTTCAGACCAAGGGTCGTTATTAGTAAATTTAAAATGCCCCCAATGCAGAGCGGAATACAATGCATCAGTAATTCAAAATTTCTGTAAAACCCCGGGTTGTGCAAGCACCTTGTTTGCGCAGTACGATCTGACACGTTCTCTCGATAGGTCTATACTGAAAGATCGCCCCGCGAATATGTGGCGGTATCGCGAACTGCTGCCGGTTATAGATCCTGAAAACATTGTTACCATGGGCGAGGGCTTTACACCTATACTCCCGATCGTAAACCTAAAGCCGTTTACCGAAGGCAATAGCGTGTTTTGGAAAAATGAAGCAGGCAACCCTACCGGTTCTTTTAAGGCGCGGGGTATTGGGATGGCGGTATCAAAAGCGAAAGAACTGGGGATAAAAACGATTGCAACACCAACCGCGGGCAATGCCGGCGGTGCATTGGCGGCTTATGCAGCGCGCGGGGGTATTAAGGCAGTTGTTTATATGCCTATGCAAACACCCCGGATGTTTAAGGACGAGTGCAGGCTTTATGGCGCCGAACTGGTAGAAGTGGATGGTAATATCAGCGATTGCGGCAAGTTGGTGAACGAACATGCAGGGCCAAACGGTTGGTTCCAGATATCAACCCTGAAGGAGCCTTATCGGTTGGAAGGCAAAAAGACAATGGGTTATGAGATTGCCGAACAGTTTAACTGGCAGGTCCCCGACGTTATATTATACCCAACCGGTGGCGGCACCGGCCTCATTGGTATATGGAAAGCCTTTGACGAACTGGAACAGCTGGGCTGGATAGACAGCAAGCGCCCTCGTATGGTTGCCATACAAGCTGAAAGTTGCAATGGGATAGTAACTGCATTTAACGCCGGGAGCCACACCGCTGAGTTTGTTGATGGCGGGTTTACCATGGCCAACGGTTTGCGCGTACCAAAATCGTATGCGGATAAAATAATACTAAAAGTGCTGCGCGATAGCAACGGAGCCGCTCTTGCAGTAAGCGACACGGACATGAATGAGGCTGTGAAAGAAATAGCCAGTAGCGAAGGTATGCTGATAGCCCCGGAAGGTGCTGCTTTATGGCAGGCCTATAAAAAACTTAAGGCTTCGGGATGGATACAGCCCGGCGAAACCGTGGTAATGGTTAATACCGGCAGCGGATACAAATATTTGGAAAACATCAAACTTTAAGCTTCTTCGCTTTTTTGGTAAATAAGAGGTAGTTGTCGTGAATCGACGCCTATCTTGTCGCGTTTACGCCCTTCTTTATCAGTTTATTGGCCGCAAATTTGTATTTGTAATATCAACAGTACATTTAATCTAATTATCATGTTAAAAGATTCAAAAGCGTTCAGCGGCTTTTCGGTAAACGATATCGATAAAGCGAAAGAGTTTTATGGCGAAGTATTAGGCCTTCAGGTTGATAAGACCGAAGATATGGGTGGTATGCTCAACATCCATATCAATGGCAACAGCAACAGCATACTGGTATATCCAAAGCCAAACCACCAGCCGGCTACCTACACCATTCTTAATTTTCCGGTAAAGGATGTGGAAGCGACGGTGACCGAACTAACTGCCCGGGGCGTAAAGTTCGAGATATATGATAGCGAATATTTAAAAACCGACGAGCGCGGCGTATCAAAGGGCAACGGCGGCCCAACCATTGCATGGTTTAAAGATCCGGCGGGCAATTTTTTGTCAGTGATCGAGACCGACCGGTAGCGAGCCCTTTAATTGCTAGGTAAATTTTTTTCAAAACCATTTGTTGTGAATGCCTGTTTACATGTAAACTAATTATAAAACATTATGGACAGTAAACAAAATGTAGGCAGCCCTGACAGGGACAGGATAAACGTAAACGAAGATTACGAACTGCAATACTGGAGCGAAAAATTTAATATCAGCCGCGATGAACTTAAAGAGGCGGTGAAGGCAGCAGGGACATCCGTTAAGGACGTACAAGCATATTTAAACAAATAACCTGTACAGCCATGAGCCTGGAAAAATACGTCGAGAAGAGGGACTTTACTAAAACCTCGGAACCTAAAGCCGGCAGAAGCAAGGATAAGGATAAACTGATGTTCGTGATACAAAAACACGATGCATCGCGCCTGCACTACGACTTCAGGCTGGAGATGGACGGCGTATTAAAAAGCTGGGCTGTGCCAAAGGGGCCCTCAACCGACCCGAAGAATAAGCGCCTGGCTATGATGGTAGAAGACCACCCGTTTGATTACCGCAACTTTGAAGGCATTATCCCTAAAGGCGAATACGGGGGTGGTACCGTTATTATTTGGGATGAGGGCACTTATGAACCTATCGAAGAAATAAAAGGCAAAAAAGCGCAGGAAAAGCACTTGCTGAAACAGCTTGAAGCCGGTTCCCTGAAGATAAAGTTACACGGCGAAAAGCTTAAAGGGGAGTATGCCCTGGTGAAAACCCATGGCATGGGCGAGAATGGGTGGCTGCTGATAAAGCACAAGGACGATTTTGCATCATCTGCGGATATCACTAAAAAGGATAAGTCTGTGCTGTCGGGCAAAACCATTGAAAAAATGGAAAAGACGAGCGAAAAGGTATGGAAGGATGGCGGCGAGCAGGATGTAGAAAAAGAAAAGCCCAAAAAGGCGTCAAAAAAAAAACTTCCTGAACCGGCTGACCAACTTACAGATGACGTAGAGGACAAAACTTCTGGTGAGTCTGTGCCCGATACTGCTGCTATCCTGAAAAAGGCGCCTAAAAGCAAAATTCCTACCGGCATAAAACCGATGCTGGCCACGCTGGTAAACGCGCCATTTGACGACCCTGATTGGGTGTACGAAGTAAAATGGGATGGATACCGCACCCTGGGCTTTATCAATAAAGGCGAAGTGCAGCTGCTGTCGCGCAATAACAAGGATTTTAATGAGAAGTATTACCCGCTTAAGAAAGTGCTGGAAGGCTGGAACCTTAATGCGGTTATTGATGGCGAAATACTGGTGCTGAACGAAAAGGGGGTATCAAATTTTGGCGCCCTGCAAAATTGGCGCAGCGAGGCCGATGGCGAGTTGGTGCTTTACATTTTCGACATACTTTGGTACGAGGGCAAAAACCTGATGGATCTTCCGCTGATAGAACGGCAGGCCATATTGAAAGAGGTTATACCTACGGATGACGACCGTGTGCGGATCAGCCAAACTTTTAAGGGAAGCGGGATAGAATTTTTTCAGGCGGCAAGTAAAATTGGCCTGGAAGGTATTATGGCTAAAAAAGCAGATAGCACCTATATACCCGACAACCGTTCTAAAGATTGGCTTAAGGTTAAAATAAATAAAAGGCAGGAAGTTGTTATAGGGGGATTTACGAAAAACGAGGGCACCGCAAAGCAGTTCAGTTCGCTTTTACTGGGGGTTTACGAGAAAGGGAAATTTCAATACGTGGGCAAGGTAGGCACCGGGTTTTCGGATAAGCTCCAAAAAGAAATGATGGCATTGTTTAAGCCGCTAATAGTGGATAAAGTGCCGTTTACAAGCGAGCCGGACGTAAACAAACCGTCGCGTTTTCGCCCAAACCCACCGAAAGCAAAAGCCACCTGGCTTAAACCCGAACTGGTATGCGAAGTAAGCTTTGCCGAGGTAACCAGCGACGGGGTGTTCCGTCATCCATCGTTTGAAGGTATGCGGGTAGATAAGAAAGCGAAGGATGTGGTACGCGAGATTGAAGCCGATACAACACGAATAGTAGAAGATGAGCATCAAACGAAAGAAAAGCCGGAAAAACACAAACTGGTTACCGCGCCAAAAGAATCGGTTAAACGCACCCTGTTAAACCCCAAAGAAGAAACACAGGTAAAAAAGATCTGCGGGCACGACCTTAAATTTACCCATCTTAGTAAAGTTTACTGGCCCGAAGACGGCATCACCAAGCGGGATATGTTCAATTACTATTACCAGGTTGCCGAATATATTTTACCCTATCTTAAAGACAGGCCGCAATCATTGAACCGTTTCCCTAACGGGATACACGGGCCAAGCTTTTACCAGAAGGACGTACGCGGAAAATCGCCCGATTGGGTGAAGAAATTTCCCTATACCACCAGCGAGGGCGAGGACAAAGATTATTTGGTTGGCCATGACGAAGCCACACTGCTTTGGATGGCATCATTAGGGTGTATAGAAATGAACCCTTGGTTTAGCCGTATACAATCGCCGGATAACCCGGATTATTGCGTTATTGACCTTGACCCCGATAAAAACACCTTTGACCAGGTAATAGAAGCCGCGCAGGAAGTAAAAAAGGTGCTGGATGCCATAGATGTGCCCAGCTACTGTAAAACATCGGGATCAACCGGGATGCATATTTACATTCCACTGGGGGCAAAATACGATTATGATCAATCGCAGATGTTTGCCCGCCTGATAGTAAATATCGTACACCAGCAGATACCCGATTATACTTCGCTTGAGCGGATGGTGAAAAACCGTAACGGCAAAATGTACCTCGACTTTTTGCAGAACCGGCCCGGCGCAACAATTGCAGGCCCGTATTCGCTGCGGCCAAAACCCGGCGCAACGGTTTCTATGCCACTGCATTGGGACGAGGTAAAACCCGGATTGACCATGAAACATTTTACCATCCACAACTCCATAGCCCGCCTAAAAAAAGAAGGCGACCTGTTTAAAGGCGTTTTGGATAAAGGGATAGACCTGGAAAAAACCATCAAAAAAGCGCAGAGCATATTTCAATAAGTGTTCACGTTCGGCACACGTGAACACCGTGAACGCTCATGAACATCTGATAATCAGGCTAATTCAAATTTGGCTACTGACAAAACAGCGCCACCATTTTCCTAAGATATAATTATTATGCTGCCCCGGGTTACCCAACTTAACCCGTTGCAGCAATATTACCGTAAGCATCCTGAAAGAAAGATCTTTTGGCGAACCTTCGTCTCAATTTGCCCGGTATCGCGGAGATTTTCTCTACTATTAGCATTCCATTGCAATAAAAATTATTGCGTTCATAATCAAACAGTTGTAAATTATTACCTACAAATACTAATGGATTAGTTGCAATACTAATTGATTAGTATTAAACTTGTTTTATAATTAGAATTTTATGCAAAAACTGGCTAAGCGCGAAGAACAAATAATGCAGGTGTTTTGGAAACTGGGAAAAGCTTTTATCAAAGAGATCATCCCCGAAATGCCCGACCCCAAGCCGCATTATAACTCGGTAGCAACCATGGTGAAGATACTGGAAGAGAAGGGTTTCCTGGATCACGAAACCATTGGTAACATATACAACTACTATCCTAAAGTTACCCGCGAGGAGTACCAGAAACACGCTATGAAGGATATTGTGAGCCAGTATTTTGACGATTCGTACCCCAGTATGCTGGCCTTTTTTGCTAAAGAGCAAAAAATATCTGAACAGGAGCTGGAAGAGATATTAAACCTGATTAAAACCAATAAAAAATGATACCATACGTATTGCATGTAGCATTACTGATAAGCGTTTGCCTTTTGTTTTACAAAGCATTGCTGCAAAAAGAAACCTTTTATCATTTAAACCGCTGGGTACTGCTGGCATGCCTGGCGGTAACCTTTGTATTGCCACTGGTACGTGTACCGCAACAATGGGCGTTAAGGGGCAGCACAGCCCCTGCGGTAACAGTAGCCGTACCGGCGGCCGCAACCAACCCGGTTGTGCAGGCAAAGCAGGTAGCTACCCCGGTGCAAACGCCGCAAAACATAACTACTGCAGTTGTTGCCGATCCAACACCGTTGCTTCCAAAACTGTTAAGGTGGGCGCTTTGGCTTTACTGGTGCGGCGTTGCTGCCTTCGGCCTTAACTTTTTGCTGCAGGTAATGGTATTGGTGCGCCAGGCATATAAAAACCAGTTTATACAGGATGGGCAGTTCAGGATAGTTGAACTGGATACCGATAAGGCGCCGTGTTCTTTCGGCAATTACATTTTTATAAACCCGGCAAAATACGATTGGGAAACATATAGCCAGATACTGCTGCACGAAAAGATCCATGTAAAACAGGGACACAGTTTAGACTTGCTGCTGGCCGAACTGATGCTGGTTTTTCAATGGTTTAACCCGTTTGCATGGCTTTACCGCAAAGAACTGGAAAACAACCTGGAATTTTTAACCGATAACGATGTACTAAACAACAACGGGGCAGAGCGGGAACTATACCAGATGAGCTTACTAAAGGTATCGGTGCCCAACCTGTCTATGCGAATAACAACCAACTATAATCAATCACTTTTAAAAAAACGAATTGTTATGATGAACGCAAAACGATCAAATATCCACACCACCTGGAAATACCTATTCCTGCTGCCGCTGATGGCGTTTTTGATGTGTGCCTTTAACGAACCAGCTGCCAGTCGCCGCCCGGTAACGCTGCGTACAGAAACGGCAAATGATACATCTTTTGACCAGCGTGAGGGCGTTTGGAAAGGAACCATCACCGGCAACAAGATAAGAATGGAGTTCAGGAGCGAAGACGAGAACCACAATAGCATGAACAGCAACGACTACACCTTAGACGAGTTCACCACCCTGCCAAAAGGCAGCCCCGGGGATTTTAAGCTGATACGGCAGGCCGGCACCATGAGCCTGAACGGCAAATTTGAGGGCAACACCGGCAGCGGAAAGTACAAGTTTACCGGCAACCCCGAATATTATAAATATATGGCAAACGAAGGGATAACAGGAATAGACAAAAACGACGAACTGGCTTTTTTTATGATAAACATAAAAAAGGACTATGTTACCATGCTGCACCGCAATGGCTATAAGAATGTCTCTAAAAATGACCTTATCGCCCTGGCGGCATTAGGTGTAGATGAAGCGTATATTGTATCGTTAAAGAAAAATGGCTTTCCGCATGCATCGGCTAACGACCTGATAACCGGAAAGGCAATGGGGATCAACGGCGCGTTCATCAGCGAGATACGCAAGGCCGGTTACCCTAACGTAAGTTTTGATAAACTGGTAAGCTTTAAAGCGCAGGGCATAAACGGGCAATATATTTCTAAATTTAAAAACTTAAAAGCGGCAGCCGGTAAAGGAAAAACAGCCGCCAGAGCCAAAAACAGTGTAAGTGCCGATGATATGATAGCCTACAAGGCCTTAAATGTTGATGAAGCATTTGTAAATGGCTTTAAAAAGGCTGGTTATGCCAACATAAGCACAGGCGACCTGATAGCCATGAAATCGCTTGGCGTTACGCCGGAGTTTATCAAGAGCTTTAAAGATGCGGGTTATCCTAACATATCGCAAAGTGATGCAATAGCTATGAAATCGCTCGGCATAACCCCCGAATACCTTAACGGCTTTAAAAACGCCGGCTTTACAAACATAAACCCCGATAAGGCCGCCGGGTTAAAATCGCTTGGTGTTACGCCCGAGTTTATTAAGAGTTTCAAAAGCGCGGGTTTTGATAATGTTTCGTTAGATAACGCTACCGCACTTAAAGCACTGGGTATTACCCCCGAGTATATAAACGAAATGCGCGAAAAGGGCTTCAAATCAGACGATATCAATAAATATATTACTTTAAAGAGCGCTTTTTAAACTGAAGGCAATTTATAAGGAAGCCGGGTCGCGTTAAGCGGTCCGGCTTTTTACTGAAATATTATTGGCGTTACATCATAAAAAAGGCCCCGAACGGAGCCATTTTTTATAAGTTTTGAACGCTTGTTGTTAAGCTTTTTCTTCTTCCAAAGCCATTAATTCATCAACCAGGATACGTCCGCAATGCTCGCAAACGATGATCTTTTTACGCTGGCGGATATCAGACTGGCGTTGAGGCGGGATCTGGTTAAAACAGCCAGAGCACGAATCGCGCTGGATGGTAACTACTGCAAGGCCGTTCTTAGCGTTTTTGCGCAAACGGTTGTAAGCGATCAGCAGGCGCTCGTCAATGTTTCCGGTGGCCTTTTCTGCCTGGGCGGTTAATTCCGTTTCGTCTTTTTCGGTTTCGGCGGTAATGGTGCCTAACTCATCTTTTTTGGCGTCAAGGTCGGCGCGGCGGGCCTCAAGGTCGGCAAGGGCCTTCTCGTAAATAGCGGTTTTTGAGGTGATCTCGAAACCGTACTCACGAATCTTTTTTTCGCTTACTTGTATATCCAGGCCTTGTATCTCAATCTCTTTCGAGATGGCGTCGTATTCGCGGTTATTCTTAACCTCGTTAAGCTGTGTTTCGTATTTTTTTATGTTCGACTGAGCGTCCTTTATCAGGTTCTTGCGGGTTACAATTTCGTCCTCAAGATCGTCAAGCTCATTTTTTATCTTTTGTATACGGGTTTCAAGGCCGGCAACATCATCCTCCAGATCTGCAACTTCCATAGGCAATTCACCTCTTACCTGGCGTATCTTGTCAATTTTGGTGTGGATGGTTTGCAGGTCGTATAAAGCTTTAAGCTTCTGTTCTATGGTTTGTTCCATTAAATAAAATATTTGACGGGGTTTGTATTCACTTTTGTTAAACGGATGGCAAAGTTAACAAATTTTTTCTGAATAATTTCGCACAATAATTGCTGCGTAAATTGCTCACTTTCAAAATGTCCGATGTCGGCAATGAGTATTTTTCCCTCGGCATCAAAAAACTCGTGGTATTTATAATCGGCCGTTACAAAAACATCGGCCCCGGCCGCTATGGCATGCTTCAATAAAAAGCCGCCCGAACCACCACAAACCGCCACTTTTTTAACTTGTTTACCGGTAAAGGCCGTATGCCGTATCACAGCGCAATCCATCGCCGCTTTTACCTCGGCTAAAAATTCGGCCTCGTCCATTGCTGCATCCAGTTCGCCTATCATACCGCTGCCAATTTCCTGGTGCTGGTTGGTAAGGTTATACAGGTCGTAGGCCACCTCCTCGTAAGGGTGCGCCAATACAAGCGCCATAATAATTTTGCTTTCCAGGTTTGCGGGATAAACAGTCTCAATCCGCATCTCGTCCTCGTGGTGGCGTATGCCCGGTTCGCCAACGTATGGATCGCTGTTTTCACCGCCTTTAAAGGTGCCGGTGCCTTCGGCGTTAAAGCTGCACTCGCTGTAATTGCCAATGTGGCCCGCTCCTGCATGGAACAAGGCTTTGCGCACCTGCTCTGCCTGCGCAACAGGCACATAGGTAACCAGCTTTTTAAGCAGGTTGTGCCTGGGCGCTAAAATACGGGTGTTGGTTACCCCGAGGGTGTCGCATATGCGGGCGTTAACCCCTGCCATCACATTATCCAGGTTGGTGTGGATGGCATACAGGGCTATGTTATTGCGAATGGCTTTTTCTACCACCCGCTCTACGTATGTGTTGCCGTTGAATTTTTTTAGCCCTTTAAAAACAATAGGGTGATGCGATATAATTACCTGGCAGCCCGTGGTAACGGCCTCATCAACCACGGCTTCGGTGCAATCCAGGGATATCAGGGCCTGGGTTACCTCTGTATCAGGGCGGCCAACAATCAGGCCGCTGTTATCATAGTCCTCCTGGTAAGCCAGCGGGGCAAGGGTTTCCAGGTAAGCGGTTAGCTGTGCTAATTTCATAATTTTACTAAGGTAGTAAGGGAGGTTGAGGTTTGGAAGGAATTTTTAAAGCCTTGTTATCGCTTTGCTATTTACTCACCCCGACTACGCTACGCTGGTCGACCCTCTCTGCTGCGCAAAGAGGGTGAAAAAGAAAGAGAAAAGAAAAAAACGGAGCTCACCCTCTTTCCGCCGCAGGCGAAGAGAGAGAGGGTGGCGCGCGTAGCGTCGCGGGGTGAGTAAGTAAGCCGTCGGAGCTGACTCACCCCGGCATCCGCTTTGCTTGCCGACCCTCTCTGCTGCGCAAAGAGGGTGGAAAAAGAAAAGAAAAAGGAGCTCACCCTCTTTCCGCCGCAGGCGAAGAGAGAGGGTCGCGCGCGTAGCGTCGCGGGGTGAGTAGATAGCCGCAAGGTTAAGTTAAACTAAGCCCGGCTAATCCTTAGCGTTTAGCCAAACTACTTTTTGCTCAGATTGATGCGGACTTGCAATTACTTCTCCGTACAGATCGGGCCTGCGGGCCTTTATATACCTGTAACCACCGGCATCGGTAAGCTTATCCGGCGTGGCGGTAGCTATGGCAATATCATCGTCAAAGGTGCGGCACTCGGCAACTATATCCCCGAAAGGGTCTAATATCATCGAGCAGCCATTTTTAAGCTGGTCGTCGTCCATTCCTATCGGGTTGGCAAACACCGCGTAAACAGCGTTGTCGTAAGCGCGCGCGGGCAGCCATTTCATTAACCAGGCACGGCCCTTCAGCCCGTCAAACTCCTGTCGCAAGCTTGTTGGGTCGGCATCGCGATTATGCCACAGTGCCGGATCTACAAAGCCGGCGCCCGGCCTGGTAGATGGCGTACACATGGTTACATGCGGCATAAAAATAATATCTGCGCCAAGCAGCTTAACGGCCCTCACGTTTTCGATAATGTTGTTATCGTAACATATCAGTATGCTGCATTTCCAGCCGTTTATATCAAATATCACATATTCGCTTCCCGGCGTAAGGTGCGGGTTTATAAACGGGTGTAATTTGTGATATTTTGCAACGAGCCCGTTCTTATCTACGCAGACCTGCGTTTTGTAAAGGTTACCTTCGGCGTCTTTTTCAAATAAGCCTGCCAGTATTACAATATCCAGTTTTGCTGCTATTTGTATCAGCTTTTGTGTGCTTGGGCCATCCGGTACAAGCTCGGCCACCTCAAGCATCTGCTGTTTATCAAGGCCGCGGGCAAATGTGTAGCCGGTAACAGAGCATTCATGAAAGCAAACGACATGTGCGCCCTGCGCAGCCGCTTTTGAAGCCAACTGTTCTATTACACCAAGGTTGTACGCTTTATCACCGCTTTTATTTTCGAATTGGGCGGTGGCTATCTTCAGGTTTTCCATTTCAATTATCAGGCATAAATATAACGCATATATAGGTAATTGATTGGGCATGGGCCGGAAATAAAAGGCACAAAAAAATCAAAACGTGCAGGTAATATTTTCTTTGGCGCCGGTTACTATTAACCTTCCAACTCTTACCCCGTTTTGATTCTTTGTGGTTACAGTGGCCTTAGGCCCTAACGTACTGTAGCTTACGTGCTTTAACAAGCTTAAGGTCGGTTAATAAAATGTTCATCAGCTCTTTATCAAAGCGCGATACTAATTTATTTACAACTGAGTTTTTTTGAGTTTTCATTGTGATATATATAAAGCGGTTAATACTTAATTACAAGCCCATTTTAGCAATGTTGAAGCTTTCGTAGGCCATTTTTTGGTTATGCTCATTAGCTATCGACTGGTGATTTATCAGGTCGACAATAGTGCCGATAAGGCAAAAGCCGCCGGTGAATAAATAAAGCAGGCCCATTACGGTTTGGCCAACCATAAAGCGCTGTACGCCGGCAACCAAAACAAATCCTATCAGGGTATATAGCAAGATATCCTGCGGGCTTTTTCTTTTACTGGAATATATCATGTAAAAGCTTTGTTTTTGCGAATCGGTAAGGCTGCTTGTTGCCTGGTGCAATACTGCCAATTCCTCTGTTGTAATGCCTGGCAGCGACATATAAGGATTGTAAGTGTTCATGTTTTTTAGTTTTATATTGTGATTGATGATGTAAAACTAATATCGGGATAAAAATTCACCTACAACTAATAGGCGGCCTGTAATAAACCATCGGTAAGCGTGGTTATTTATTCGGCGAAAAAGGGGAGTATTTTTTACCGACGAGGGCGGAAAACAGTCTCACGACATATAGCAGCAGCAAAAAGAATAGCAGTCGCAAAAGGAATAGTAGCGGTAACTATATAGTGATCATCATAACGAACAGCTACAAGAAGATGAAGAAAGAAAAGAAGACGTACAGACTTATCTAGATAAGTAAACGAAGATTAAATACAAGAGTTAGTTGCAGGAGTAAATAAATAGTTCTTATATTTGTATTGTACAATACAACAGACGTACTAACAATAGCTGTAATAAAAGTAGTTGCAATAACAACAGCATTTAATGCTACATAACAAAGCGCAAAGAAACAGACAGGAAAAGTCAAAAAAAAACCGTTGATAATGTCACTTATCAACGGCTAATTAAAGAAGGTGGATATAACAGGAACAACATCTGTTATGTTTACATCAACTCTCTCGTTGAGAACGCATTCCTTAGTCCATCAACACAAAGGTAATGAAAAAACCCGAAGTAGTTAAACTTCGGGTTTTTTGTTGATAAATAGCAAATATTTACATTACTACGCAACATAAGATTATTTATCAAGCTGTGTGCGATTCTATATATATATATTGCAATAATATGGGCTAATTAAAAATAATATTTACGCTTAAAAGCAAGTGTGTAAATGCGGTATAGCAGCACAGCAAACACCGGTATACCCAGCCAGTGCGCATGAAAAGAGTTTATTATATCGCCCCGGAAAAGATAGGATATGGCATGGCCTAACCCGCAGCCCGGGCACCATGTTAGCCCCAGGGCCTTTAACGGGCATAAACTAAAATGGCTTTGGCCGGCCGGGTTGGTAAACGCCAGGCAGGCTAAAGCCACAATCCAAAAGGTTAATTCAAAGTACCGGTTAAATATCTTCCTAATCGACACGGTTTGATTTGGTGGTTAGCAATAAAGATACTGCAAAAGCCTCTATTACACCAACAAGCAATGCGCCGAATATGCGGCCGCTAAAACTCTGGAAGGTGGTATCGGTGCTTTGTTCGCCGCCCCAGTTTATGAATATAATGCCGGCAAAAACGGCCAGGACGCCGCCAACCAAAAGTATTTTAAAGCTTTGTATCAGGGCTTCTAAAAAGCCCATGCTGCCCTTAAGTTCGCCATCCCGAAAGTTCCTGACGCCAAAGTAAAGGCCTATCAGCGGGATGATTATCGAAACATATTCAATAGGAGATGCCTGGCTGTCGGTTAAGTTATACCCGCTGGAACGCATAATAAATAGCCAAATCAGGCTTAAAACACCTATCACAATTCCGAATATTACTGAGTTCTTCATATCGTATAAAGGTTGGTAAACTATAGTGTAGTTGAAATATCATTTAAAAGTAAACATAAGCTTAAATTGTTTGCTATTATTTTATGTTAAATATTAAAGGCCTTCAAAAAAGGGGCTTTTTACCTATATTCGCAACGTTTTGAACATCCGTGATATATTAGAGCGATACAAGGCCGACGAACGGATAAAGGCATTGGCCACGGCCTTGAATGCCGGCAAAAATCCAAGGGTACAGCTGCGTGGGCTGGTCGGATCGGGTGATGCGGCCATGGCGGCGGCATTGTATTTTTTGCAGCACAGGCACATGATATTTGTGTTGCCCGAGCGCGAAGAGGCCGCCTACTTTTTAGCCGACCTGGAAAACCTGACCGGGAAGGATGTGTTGCTTTTTCCATCATCGTACCGCAAGCCGTTTGAATTTACCCAGCCCGACAGCAGTAACGTGCTTGCACGTGCCGAGGTGCTGAACGAGCTTAACCATTCCACCGAATACGGCCAACTGATCGTAACCTATCCCGAGGCCCTTGCCGAAAAGGTAATAGACCGGTCATCGCTTGAGAAAAACACGCTGGAAATATCAGTAAATAACAAGCTGAGCATCGAATTCATTACCGAGTTTTTGGTAGAATATGATTTTGACCGGGTTGACTTTGTGTACGAGCCGGGGCAGTTCTCGGTACGCGGGGGTATTGTGGATATCTTCTCGTTCTCACACGATCTGCCTTACCGCGTGGAGTTCTTTGGCGACCTGATAGAATCTATCCGCACTTTCGAGATCGAGAGCCAGTTATCGGTTGAGCAGGTGAAAAATATCACCATTGTGCCCAACGTGCAATCAAAGTTTCTGACGGAAAATAATATTTCCCTGCTGGAATACGTAGAGCCTGATACGCAGGTTTGGGTAAAGGATGTTCAGTTTACGTTGGATATCATCCAAACCGGGCATAAAAAAGCCACACAGCTTTGGAAGGCCCTGTCAGCAGATGAAAAAAACCAGAACCCGGATTGGATAGACCCCAAATTCAGCTTTACCGACGAAAAGCTGATTGCCGACCAGTTGCATGATTTTGCCCTGGTTGAATTTGGCAAACAATTCTTTTATAACGATGCCGAGCAGATAAGCTTTGATATGCGCCCACAGCCATCGTTCAATAAGGATTTTAGCCTGCTGATACACAATTTTAAAAACAACGAGGCCGAAAAGATAGAGAATTACATCCTTACCGATTCGGCGCGGCAGGTTGAGCGGCTTTACGCGATACTGGAAGACCTGGATAAAACCGTAAAGTTTACGCCTATCAGCGTTAGCATCCGCGAAGGTTTCATTGACCGTGAACAAAAGCTAGCCTGCTATACAGACCACCAGATATTTGACCGCTACTACAAATACAAGCTTAAAAAAGGTTACCAACGCTCGCAGGCGATTACACTGAAAGAACTGCGCGACCTTAAACCCGGCGACTTTGTTACCCACATTGACCACGGCATTGGCAAATACGCCGGACTGGAAAAGGTGGAGGTGAACGGCAAAGTGCAGGAGATGATCCGTTTGGTATATGCCGATAACGACCTGCTTTACGTAAATATCAACTCGCTTAACCGCATCAGTAAATACAGCGGCAAAGAGGGCACAGAGCCTCGCATGAACAAGCTGGGCACCGATACCTGGGAGCGCCTGAAGAAAACCACAAAAAAAAAAGTTAAGGACATCGCCCGCGACCTGATCAAACTTTACGCCCTGCGTAAGGCACAGGATGGTAATGCCTTTTCGCCTGACAGCTATCTGCAAACGGAGCTGGAGGCATCTTTCCTTTACGAGGACACCCCCGACCAGGAAAAGGCCACGGTTGACTTCAAGAAAGATATGGAATCGCCTCACCCTATGGACAGGCTGATATGTGGGGATGTGGGTTTTGGTAAAACAGAGATCGCTGTTCGTGCCGCATTCAAAGCCGTAGCCGATAGTAAGCAGGTGGCTATACTGGTGCCTACAACTATTTTAGCAGCCCAGCATTATAAAACTTTCAGCGACCGGCTAAAGGGTTTTCCTGTGAATATCGATTATGTAAACCGCTTTAAAACCACCAAACAGATCAAGGATACGCTTGCCGGGTTAAAAGAGGGTAAGGTTGATATCATTATCGGCACGCACCGTTTGGTAAGCAAGGATGTTAAGTTTAAGGACCTGGGACTGATGATCATTGACGAGGAGCAGAAGTTCGGCGTATCAACCAAAGAGAAGCTGAAGCAAATGCGCGCCAATGTAGATACGCTCACGCTCACGGCAACCCCTATCCCGCGTACCCTGCATTTTTCGCTGATGGGCGCGCGCGATCTTTCCATCATATCTACCCCGCCACCAAACCGCCAGCCGGTGGTTACCGAGCTACATGTGTTTAATGATAAACTGATTAAAGAAGCGGTAGAACACGAAATTGAGCGCGACGGGCAGGTTTTCTTTATTCATAATCGCGTGGCCGACCTGCCGCAGCTTGGCGGCATGATCCACAAGCTGGTGCCAAAAGCCCGGGTGGGTATTGCACACGGCCAGTTAGAGGGCGACGCGCTGGAAGATGTGATGCTGAAATTTGTGAACCACGAGTACGATGTTCTGGTGGCCACCACCATTATCGAGGCCGGGCTGGATATCCCGAATGCCAATACCATCATCATCAATCATGCGCACATGTTTGGCCTGAGCGACCTGCACCAGATGCGCGGCCGTGTGGGGCGGAGCAATAAAAAAGCGTATTGTTATTTGCTTAGTCCGCCGTTGAGCACGCTTACAAACGAGGCCCGCAAACGCCTGAGCGCTATTGAAGAGTTCAGCGACCTGGGCAGCGGCTTTAACGTAGCCATGCGCGACCTTGATATCCGCGGCAGCGGTAACCTGTTGGGAGCCGAGCAAAGCGGCTTTATCGCCGAAATAGGTTTTGACATGTACCATAAGATACTGGACGAAGCCATACAGGAACTAAAAGAGGATGAGTTTAAAGGCGTGTTCCCCGAAGAAAAGCCTAAGCCTTTTATCAGCTTCACCCAGATAGATACCGACCAGGAAATACTGATACCCGACGAGTATGTAACCAGCATAGCCGAGCGCTATAACCTGTACACCGAGCTAAGCAAACTGGAGAACGAAACCGAGCTGCAGGCCTTTAAACAGCAACTGCACGACAGGTTTGGCCCCATCCCCGGCCAGGTGAACGATCTGCTGAACTCCATGCGCCTGCAATGGCTGGGCAAGGCAATCGGGTTCGAAAAAGTATCGCTGAAAAAGAATGTGCTGCGCGGATATTTTATAGCCAACCAGCAATCTGCCTATTTTGAGACCGAGGCCTTTAAAGAAGTGCTTAACTTTGTGCAGCGAAACCCGCGCCGCACCAACCTTAAAGAGGTAAAAAACACCCTGCGCCTAAGTGTTGACCGGGTAGCCAATATTGATGAAGCGCTGGAGATTTTGAGCGAGATGACGGTGGTTGAGGTTTAAAAGTCCCATCTGACGGCTTTCGTCGTTGTGTTCCCTAAGAGATCAAGAGGAACCCCTTTGTAATATAAGATTTGTGCGCCATCATTTGTTCTAACCCAATACCGCCCTCGCGTTTCGTCTTGAATGTGAAGAGATAAGCCAACCGTTGCCCGCAATGGAATGCCGTAAAAAGTAGCAGGCTTCCATTTGGGACATTTTGCCAATACTTCTTTCATCGTGGTTAACACATCAGCAGATATGGCATTTAATGGTTCAAGATCTGATAAGCTGCCATCCTCACGAATGGTAAACGATATCATTGAAGAATCTAACATCTTTCCAACCCCAGCTTGTTTATAATTTTGTTTTACCAGTTTCCGGAACCGCTCAACAAACTTAAAACGACCTTCAACGGGCACTGCATATTGCGATATTTCTGTAAATGGATGGGCTTTCCCTAAAGTGTCGTATCCTGTCCCAGAAACATAGGTGTTATTTTTATAGACCATGGTGTACTTGGCGGAATCGGTGCCGGTAATATAGCCGTGCCATTCTCCGTTCATTAAGCCAATATGTACATGCCCTTGTCGTAATATTCTAAAGTTTTCATCGTACTCATAAGCCATACCTTCGCCGCCTGTACAAATTTCTTTCCCATCCTTAGTAAAAAAGCTCTGAAGGGTTGCCATTGTAAGCATGGTTGAAGGGATTAATTTATAACTGACAATTTGATGCGGCGATCCATCAGGATAGTAATAGTACTCTAACCCTTGTTTTTGTCCGTTGTTGTAATTGGTGATCGACCTACGCTTGCCGTTCTGGAAATATCTTATGCAATAGCCGTTTAAATTTATTGTCCCCCATTTTAAATTCGCAGTAGACGTTAGCCCAGTTCCCGTTAACTTAAGCTTTCCATTTTTGTAAATTTCTTTTACCTCAACAAGGTCGTCTGCTAATCTGAATGGAGGAATTATTCGAATAAAATCGGCACTATCTAACGAAGAAACCAATGTTTCATATAACCCGTTATCACGAAAAGAGTAAAATAACGTATCGCGCGATTGCGCCTTTGATGAAACAAAAAGCAAAACAAGCCCAATTGTGGTAAATGCTCGTTTAATTATTGTTGGAAAGTACATGGGTAATAAGGTGGCTAACGCAATAAAGATATTAAATCTTCTTATAAATCCCCTTCAAATTTCGGCCAAACTCCTTATAATCTAGGCCATAGCCTACTACAAACTGGTTGGGTATCTGGAAGGCTACGTACTTAAGTTCTTCGATGCTGTGCTCAACGGTATCGGGTTTAAAAAGCAGGCTGCACACGGTAATGGAGGCCGGGTTACGGGTCTGCAGTTTTTCTATCAGGTATTTAATGGTGTTGCCGGTATCAATGATATCTTCCACTAAAATTACGTCCTTGCCGGTTATTTTTACGTGCAGGTCAAAATCATCGCGGATGGTGCGCGTGCTCGACAGGCCGCCCAGGTACGATGCCAGCTTGGTAAAGGTAACCTCGCAGGGTACCACAATTTCTTTAACCAGGTCGGCAGCAAACATAAAGCTGCCATTCAGTATCCCTACAAATATGGGCTGGCGGCCTTCAAAGTCGTTATTTATCTGCTGCGCCACCTCGGCCACACGTTGCTGGATGGTTTCGGGTGAGAACAATGGTTCAAATTCAAGGTCGTCTATTTGTAATTTCATAATGTAAACATAAGCATTGCCAAACAAATGGCGAGTTTAAACGCTATCTTTGAACCTTTTATGACAGACCATCAGATACATACCTTATCAAACGGTATCAAAATACTCTTTAAGCATTCGCCTTCGCCAATTACACATTGCTGTTTTTTACTAAACGCAGGCTCGCGCGATGAATTGCCCGGCAAAGAAGGGTTGGCTCATTTTATCGAGCATTTATTATTTAAGGAGACCGACAGGCGCAGCACCCCGCAGATATTGAACCGGCTGGAGTTAGTTGGCGCCGACCTTAACGCTTATACCACCAAAGAATATACGTGCATACACGCGTCGCTGTTAAAACAGCACCTGGAGCGGACTATAGACCTGTTCGAAGATATATTGTTCCACTCCACCTTCCCGCCAGATGAAATGGAAAAGGAGCGCGGCGTTATACTAGACGAGATATCATCATACCTCGACCAGCCCGAAGAGGCCATACAGGACGATTTTGAAGAATATCTTTTTAAGGGGCACCCCATAGGTAACAATATTTTAGGCACGCCCGAAAGCGTGGCGGCGCTAAACGGCGCGGACATTAAACAGTTTACTACCGCAAATAACAATACGCACCAAATGGTATTTGCCGTTTACGGCGATTATGATTTTAAAAAGCTGATAAAGTTATGCGAAAAATATTTTGGCCGCGTTGCAGAAAATATCAGTCAAAAGAACCGGGTAATGCCCGGGCCGATAAGCCATGGCATTTACGCTTTGCAAAAACCAATATCGCAAACGCATTGTATTATAGGCGGGCGGGCGTATCCGTCGGCGCATAAAAATAAATATGGGCTGTTGCTGCTCAATAACGTTTTAGGCGGCATGGGCATGAGCAACCGGCTAAACCTGGAGATACGCGAGAAGCACGGTATTGCTTACACCATTGAATCGAACTACACATCGTTAACCGACACCGGCATATTCTCTATTTACTTTGGTACCGATGCCGGAAAAGCAGACAAAGCGCTTAAGCTGGTACATAAGGAGTTAAAAAAGCTGCGCGATAACAAACTGGGGGCGGTGCAGTTAAAACAGGCTAAAGAAAAATTTATAGGGCAGATAGCCTTGGCCGAAGAAAACCGCATGAGCCTGATCATATCCATGGCAAAAAGCCTGCTCGATTTTAACCATATTGACACCCTTGAAGATATTTTTTCAAAGATAAATGCGGTTACGGCCGAAGATTTGTTGGAGATAAGCAACCAAATATTTGATAATGACCGTATGATAACCTTATTATTTGAGCCTAAATAAGAAAACTTTTACCTTTACACCATGAAATACCCTATAATAGCATACGGCGACCCGGTTTTAAGGAAAAAAGCCACATCTATTGAGCCCGAAGAATACCCGCACATTAAAGAACTGGTAGCTAACATGTTCGAAACCATGTATGGTGCACGCGGCGTGGGGCTGGCTGCTCCGCAGGTGGGGATGTCTATGCGGTTGTTTGTAGTTGATGTTACCCCTTTTGATGACGAAGAACCCGAGCTGAAGGATTTTAAAAAAGTATTCATTAATGCCTGCATGCTGGAGGAAAGCGGCGAAGAATGGGCGTTTAACGAGGGCTGCCTGAGCATACCCGACATCAGGGAAGATGTAACCCGTAAATCGACCATAAAAATATCATACTACGACGAAAACTGGAAGCACCACGAAGAAACATTTAGCGGAATGGCCGCGCGTGTTATACAGCACGAGTACGATCATATTGAAGGTAAACTGTTTACTGATAAGCTAAGCCCTTTGCGCAAGCGCCTGATAGAGAAAAAGCTAAACGATATTTCGAAGGGCTCCGTTGATGTTGATTACCGCATGAAATTCCCGGCCGCGAAGAAGGGGAGATAGAGTCAAGAGGTAGAGATATAAGAATCAAGACCGGAAAAATATATATAACAAAAAAGGGTTACGGTAATTCGTAACCCTTTTTTGTTATATGCTTTGTTTTTGTCTTGAATCCTGACTCTGAAATTCTTGCCCCTCTTACTTCCCGTCCCCGTCGGTTATCGATTTGATTAAGCTTCCCCAGGCAAGCGGGTTAAGCAATGGGTTGGTACGCGAGTGCTGGTTAACAATATCCTGGTGCATGCTTTGGGAGTTGGCCGATTGTATTTCCTGGCCATCCCGGGGCAGCGAATTGGTTAAGGCCACTATTGATGTACGGCTGATGTTCTTACGCGCTATCTCCAGATCGTCGTCGGCTATTTTAGCGTTAACAAAATCCTTCCTGAACTCATCGGTAGTGGCCCAGGGGAATACCCGCACCATTGGCAAATTGGTTATTTGCGGTTTGATCAGCACCTGGGTGGTAAAACTCCTGTTTTTTAAATTTGACGGTATAACAACGGTGACCGGCGCGTAACCGATGGCCGTAAACTGAAGCGAATCCTGCTCGTGCACCACGAACGAGAAGTAGCCCTTATAATTGGTGATCACAACTGAGTTATGATTGCTTTTATTGGTAACACTTACGTAAGGGACGATGATATTGGTACTATCGGCATTATATACCACACCTGTAAACTGTATCAGCGGGCTCTCTTTTTGCTGCGAGAACGCCGATAAGGATGTGAGTAAGAACAATATGCCAATTAGTTTTTTCATTTAGCTTGTTGCTACAAAAAGTCCTGCCTGTGTATGTTTGTTTAAACAGGCCGGTAAAAATACATTTTTGCAAAACAGCAATAAACGCATTTAACACTTCTTAACACTATCTTAAGTTTTCCGGGAGCACGGCATTGGGGTCGTCAATGTCGGTAAGGTTTACTGCTTCTATTCCGGTTATTTCCGGTACTGCCTTTAAAATGGCCTGCTCAATCCCCGCCTTTAGCGTCATGATGCTCATGGGGCACGAGCCGCATGAGCCCAGCAGCTTTAACCTCACCACTTTTTCAGGAGTAATTTCTTCAACAGAAACGTTACCTCCATCGGCCTCTAAATAAGGCCGTATGGTATTCAACGCTGCTTCCACCTGATCTGTTAAACTCATTATATTAAATTATAAAGTAAAGTTATTAATTATTTACCACATTTAAGTTATCAGCCTTTTGGGCGTTGCATATAGAGACCTGCTGGGCAACGCGCCGGGCCATTTCCATAAAGGCGGTGGTCATTACACCATCATCATCTAAAACTATTGGCCTGCCGGCATCGCCCGAATCGCTTATGCCTTTTATGAGCGGTATCTCGCCTAAAAATGGCACATCCAGTTGCTGTGCAAGCCGCCGGCCGCCTCCCTGTCCAAAAATGTAGTATTTGTTGTTGGGCAGTTCTTCGGGTGTAAAGTAGGCCATATTTTCCACTATGCCCATTACCGGTACATTTATAGCTTCCATCATAAACATGCCGATACCTTTCTTAGCGTCGGCCAGGGCAACATTTTGCGGTGTGGTAACAATTACCGCCCCTGTAACCGGGAAGCTTTGGGTAACGGTGATGTGTATATCGCCGGTGCCCGGCGGCAGGTCTATCACTAAATAGTCAAGCTCGCCCCAGTCGGCATCGTTAAACAGTTGTTTTACCGCGCTCGATACCATTGGCCCGCGCCACGGCACCGGTTGGTTTGGATCGGTAAAAAAGCCGATGGATAGCAACTTTATGCCATACTTTTCAATCGGTTCTATGCGTGTTTTGCCATCAACCTGGCTGGCTTTAGGCCGCTCGCCCTCCAGGGCAAACATGATGGGGATAGAAGGACCGTAAATATCTGCATCTATCAAACCCACCTTTGCGCCCGTTTTTGCCAAAGCCAAAGCGAGGTTAACCGATACGGTTGATTTACCTACTCCGCCCTTGCCCGATGCTACCGCAATAATATTTTTAACCCCCGGCACGCCGGTGTTTTTTTGCGAAGTAACCCGCGATGTCATGTTTACGGTTACCTCAATATCCTTGCTGATGAAATGGCCGATGGCATTGCGGCAGGCATTTTCAATTAAGGCCTTTAAGGGGCAGGCAGGTGTAGTTAAGACCACCGAAAAGCTTAGCTTATTGCCGTCAATTTGTATATCCTGTATCATGTTTAAGGTCACCAGGTCTTTTTTAAGATCGGGCTCTTCAACATTTCCAAGTGCTTGTAAAACTTGTTCTTTAGTAAATTCCATTTTATTTTGGTATAAAAATACGAAAACAGGTAGCAGCATGCGTTGTTATAAAAAACAATTTGCAGTTTGCAGCCGTTTGCACCAAATTGTAATTGTTTTAGTTTTGAAGCAAAATTCCCATATGCCGCGCATCAACCCCAAATATATCCGCATTGCAGGTATAACTGTTCTAATTATAGTAGTTATTATGCTTATAGGCGGATATGTTGCCTATTCTAAACGCGAGGTATTGCTACAAAAAGCTATTTACAAAGCTAAATCAAAAGCAAAAAGGGATTATAATTTAGATGTAAAAATAGGGTCGGCGCGTTTTACGGGGCTTAGCACTGTGGATTTTTCTGACATCAGCGTAATACCTTATCAGCGTGACAGCCTGCTTGCAATCAAAAAGTTTGTGGTGAGCGTCAAGATCTTCCCGCTGATATTTGGCAACATAAAACTCGCTGATGTGGTTTTGCAGGACGGCCGTCTTAATTTAACCAGCATCAAGGGAGTTAAGAACTTCGATTTCCTGTTTAAAAAGAAAAAGGATACTACCAACACCGGTAACCGGGTAGACCTGGCCGAATTATCAAACAACCTGGTCAATGAGGTGCTTTACAAAATCCCCGATAACCTGTCGTTGCATAACTTTTTAACAAGCTATACTGATGACAGCACCCGTGTAAAAATGCTTACGCAAACCGCCATTATTAAGGATGGTAAGCTGGCATCCACCATAAAAGTTGATGATGGCGCGGCTACGTGGCATGTTGACGGCATTATGCAACCATCAGACAAGCAGATAGATGTGCACCTGTACGCCGAAGGTAAAAAGGTGGAGCTGCCCTTTATCGAGAAAAAATATAAGCTGAAGCTAAATTTCGATACCATTAGCACCAGGCTAAGCAACGTTAAGCACAGCGATGGCGAAACCAAAATATATGGTTCGTGGAGTGTGCGCAACCTTTTATTGAACCATCCCGGCTTATCGGTAAGCGATATCATTGTACCAAACGGATCAATTGACGCCAATGTGTTTGTGGGCAAAAATTACATATCGCTTGATAGCTCCTCGGTTATCCACCTAAAAAAACTTACCGCTAACCCCTACGCCAAATACACGCTTAACCCGGTTAAAATATACGAGCTAAAGGTTAAAACAGGCTGGCAAAATGCGCAGGATGTATTTGATTCGTTCCCTACCGGGATGTTTGAGTCGCTGGAAGGGATAAAGGTAACAGGGAAGTTAAATTACAACCTTAACCTGTTTTTAAACTGGGCGCATATTGATGACATGGTTTTTAATTCGAGCCTGCAAAAGGATAAGGATTTCAGGATACTTAAATATGGCAAGGCCGACCTGGGCAAGCTGAACAAAACATTTGTTTATACCCCATACGAAAACGGCAAGCCAATGCCGCCGCACACCATTGGCCCGGGCAGCCCGGATTTTGTACCCTTGCAGCAAATATCGCCCAACCTGCGCAACGCCGTAATGACCGCCGAAGACCCGTCATTTTATACTAACCGGGGCTTTGTCGACGAGTCTATACGCAAGTCGTTTATTACCGATATCAAAGAAAAGAAGTTTAAGCGCGGAGGCAGCACCATATCCATGCAGCTTATCAAAAATTCATTCTTAAGCCGCAATAAAACACTGTCACGCAAGATCGAGGAAATACTGATCGTGTGGTTGATAGAGAACAACCGCATTATGAGCAAGAACCGCATGCTCGAGGTCTACTTCAATATTATTGAGTGGGGGCGCGGTATTTATGGTATACGCGAGGCTGCCAGGTACTATTTTGGCAAATCGCCATCAGAGCTTACCATTGGCGAAAGTATTTACCTGGCCAGCATAGTGCCCAACCCCAAGGCCGGCTTATACGCGTTTCAGCCAGACGGTACTTTACGGCAGGGATTGCATGGATATTTTAACCTGATAGGCAGGCTGATGGCTGGGCGGGGCTATATACAGCGCGACACCAATGCTTATGGCTTTTACAATGTGCGGTTGCGTGAAGGACTGCGCAGGGAAGCGCCGGCAGATACCCTGGTGGCCGATAGCCTGATACAGCAAACCGGCGATGACGATGCCACCATAGGCGTGGCCCCTGTATTTGAAGAGCCTAAGCATCCGAACTTTTTTCAGCGCCTTTTTGGTAAGAAGGACACCGCCGCTGCCAAAATGGAAAAGAAAATTGAAGAAACCAACGACGCTATCAAAGCGCGCCTTAAGCTGGAAATTGAAAAAGTAAAAGCCGATTATAAAAACCGTATAGCTAACGTAGACACGGCCGGCAAAACCAAAAAGGAAATTAAAGCGGAGAAAAAGCGCCTGAAGGACGAAGGCAAGGAAAAGGAACGCGAACTAAAAGACCGGATGCCTTAGCATGCAGGAACAGTTTACCATCGATCTCTCCGGCCGCTTTTCCCTTCCGGAAACTGAGGGAGACCTGATGGAGATGCTTGGTTATCTTTTTGCCCCTGCGCAAAGTGGGCTAACCGCTTTTATATCGGCTTTGCAGTACGAAAATAAAACCAAATTTGGGCCATCACAAATAAGCAACCTGCGCTTTTACCCCGTGATCTATGAGCCGGCCACGTTAACCGGACGCATTCGTGTAGTTTACGACATGCAACTTACCTTTGGCTGTGAAGACACTGTTAAAGACCATCTTAACCAGCATTCCTACTATAATTTCAAATTTAACCCTTCAAAACTCTGCCTTCATTTTGAAAGCGATTTGCCCGAAGCCCCTTCTGCCGCAGACGAATTTTGACCACGATACCCTACTTGTTTAGTAGTATTTACACGGCAGTGACCAATTTAGATGTTTAAACATGTATGTTTGTACGTGTAATGTTTAAATGAGAAGACCATGTCATTAGTAGATAAATTAAACTGGCGGTACGCCACAAAAAAATTCGACAGCTCGAAAAAAATAGCCGCCGATAAATTACAAAATTTATTAGACGCTGTACAATTAGCACCGTCATCAATAGGGCTGCAGCATTACCGTGTATTGGTAGTTGAGGATGCCGCGGTACGTGAGAAATTAAAGGCGGTAGGCTATGGGCAATCGCAAATAACAGATGCATCACAGGTAATTGTTTTTGCTGCCGAAACCAATATCGATGAAGCATTCGGTAGAAAATATATTGATAACGTAGCCGCCACGCGCGGGGTGCCACGCGAAACGCTGGCCGGCTTTGAAAGTATGGTATTAAATACTATCAACGCCCGGACACCGGCGGAGCTGCTAGTTTGGGCGCAGAAACAGGCTTATATTGCCCTGGGTGTACTGGTTACCGCTGCTGCCGAGCAGGATATTGACGTATGCCCTATGGAAGGTTTTGACCCAGCCGGTTTTGACGAGGTGCTGGGACTTAAAGAAAAGGGGCTTACCGCTACCGTTATAGCCACTATTGGTTACCGTGCCCAGGATGATAAGATGAGTAATGCAGCCAAGGTACGCAGACCGGCAGAAGAGCTTTTTATACACATCTGAGCTTAAGAGCAGCGGCGTATTGATGATACAGGCACAGGGGCACTCCTTGTGCCTTTTTTAATTTCGCTTAAAATTTAATTTAAAATTTTTAACCAATTGTTAATTTCGGCATAGCCTTTGTATAATCCTCTGAAACAAATAGCCATGCCTAAGAAGATATTGATAGTTGACGATAATGAACTGATAGTTGAGGTGATGAGCTACATATTGATGAACAATGGTTATGATGTAATGTCTTTGAACGATGGCGATCATTTGATTGAAAAAGTAAAAAGTATTCATCCCGACCTGTTGATATTGGATGCTATTATGCCCGGGATGGATGGCCGCGAAATATGTAAAATATTAAAGGATAATATGGAAACCAAAAGCCTTCCTGTTATCATCTGTTCGGCCGAAGACGGTATTGAGGAAGTACTTAAACAAAACGGCGCGCCAAATGACGTTTTACATAAGCCGTTTGATATGGCCGCGTTGATAGATAAAGTAGGGTACCAACTGGCCGCATGACCCTGAATAGTTTTAAATTTTCAAATAAAAGTTAATAATTCCCGTTATGAATTATCTTTACCACCCGGAAAAGATAAGAGATATGGGATTACCGCTACGAATAACTTTTAAAGACCAGGACTACATTTACCAGATAGTAAACAGTAACCTGATCAACCAGAATACTGTAGAACTTGAACTGCTGCTCAACGGCGAAAAACTGCAGCTGATTAAAGAAAAAACCATCTGGATACAAAAGGAAGGCGACAAAACCCTCGATCCCCAGCTGATACAGGCGCTTGGCCGCTCGGTATCGTTACGGCTGCGGATGTAATAATACAATTTACACTCCAGCCCTGATTCCGGCAGCTCTCCAACCGTCATTGCGAGCGATAGCGTGGCAATCCTCGACAATCCTCGACACGCAAGTCGCCAGCCTTTTCTATCGAAGATTGCTTCGTACCTCGCAATGACGGGTAGGCCAGCTCTCCAACCGTTTATTGCGAGCTATAGCGTGGCAATCTTCGACACGCAAATCGCTGTTTTTCTATCGAAGATTGCTTCGTGCCTCGCAATGACGGTGGAATTAAATCCCACACTAAAACATACTGGTTTGTTTCCCGCCCTTTGGGGTGAACAACGAATAGTCGTAAGGCGGCATTTCGCGGCCCGCCATAAAGCGAACGCACGCCATACGGTATAGTTGATGTATCGATTGCGCAACGTGCCCCTCGCCGCTCATACGGCGGCCAAAATCGCTGTCGTTCAACCGGCCGTCGTGGCAGGCCTTGATCATATTCAATACCTTCTCGGCACGGTCAGGGAACGCCTTGTACACCCAGTCGGTAAATATCTCGGCAATCGAGCCGTTAAGGCGCACAATGGTAAACCCGGCCGATACCGCACCCCTATCGGCAGCCGCTTTAATAATATCCGGTATCTCGTTGCTGTTTAGCCCCGGGATAATTGGGGCTACCATCACCCTGCAGGGGATGCCCTTTTCGGTCAGCTTTTGAATAACCGCCAGCCTGCTCATCCCTGTTACGGTGCGCGGCTCCAGTTTTTGGCGTAGCGATTCATTTAACGTTGTGATAGATACGTTTACATGGGCCAGGTTCATGCGGGCCAGCTCGCTTAGCAGGTCTATGTCCCGCAGTATTACATTGTTTTTGGTTATGATACTCACCGGGTTGCGGTATCGTAAAAAAATCTCCAACATCGCGCGGGTAATTTTAAGTTTCCGCTCGATGGGCTGATAGCAATCCGTGTTTCCTGATAACATGATGCACACCGGCTCATAACCCTTTTTGTTCAGGTATTTTTCCAGCAGTTCGGGCGCGTTTCGCTTTACAATGATCTTCCTTTCAAAATCAAGCCCGGCGCTAAAACCATAATACTCGTGGCTGTTGCGGGCGTAGCAATATATGCAGCCATGCTCGCATCCCTGGTAAGGGTTAATGGAGTACATGTTACTTAGGTCGGGGCTGTTTGATGCGCTTACTATCTTTTTGGGGTTCTCTTCAAAAAGCTGGGTATGGGTATTCTCAAGCAATTGTTCATCAAGCCCCTCAATATGTTCCAGCACATACTTGTTTTTTAAAAACTTGTTATGGGTGTTTACCTGCGCCCCGCGCCCCTTAAAAAACTCAGGATTATCTTCATGCGACATGAAAGCAAATTTGCTAATAAATTTAGCAAATTACAATTCTATCATGTTGTTTTTTATGGCGTAAAGTACCAGGCCAACGCGGCTTTTAATTTGTAGTTTTTCAAAGAGCTGGTCACGGTAACCGTCAACCGTACGGGCGCTGATGCACATCTGGTCGGCAATTTCTTTGTAGGTGAGCTCGGTACTGGCAAGCTTTAAAAATTCAATTTCCCGGCTGTTAAGCTTTACCTGTTCGGTTTGTTTATTAAAGGTTTGTACCAGGTGGCGGGTCACAAAGTCGGGGTAATAAATTTCGCCCTGCGATACTTTTTTAAGGGCCTGCTCAAACTCGTGGGGTTCGGCATCTTTAAGCAGGTATCCTTTAACCCCCATTTTCACCATGGCCAGCACCTTTTCGGCATCCTCAAACATCGATAAAATGATCACACATATGTCCGGAAAAGTATCCCGCAGCCATTGCGTCGTGCTAATGCCATCCATAACGGGCATATTAATATCCAGCAAAATAATATCGGGCTTAAACTTTGGTGATATTTTACGCGTCAGCTCTTCGCCGTTACCGGCTTCAAAAAGTATTTTATAACCGGTAAAGCTATTAATTAACGATACTATCCCGCTCCTGAAAAGGCGGTGATCATCAACCAGCGCTATGGTAGTCTCCGTTGGCATGTGTTTGTTGTGTAAGGGGGTCAATGCTAATTTTAATACAACAACCCTTGCCTGGTGCGCTGTCAATAACAGCAGCGGCACCAATTAAGGCAGCCCTGTTCACAATGTTTTTAAGCCCCGAGCCGCCGTTTGGCAGCTCTGCGGCTAAAAACCCCACGCCGTTGTCCTGAATGGTTAAGTTAAACAAATGGTCAAAATAATCCAAACTGATCTTTAACTGTTTTGCGCCCGAGTGTTTAAGGGCGTTATTTAATGCTTCCTGAAAAATGCGGAACAATACCAGCTCGCGCTGCTCGCCAAGGCCTTGCGCGTTACCGCCAATAGCCAGTTCAATTTTAATAATGCCGCTTTTATTGATGCGGCCGGCCTCTATCTCTATTGTTTTTACCAGGCCCAGCTGCACAATATGATCATAGCTAAGGCTTTTTGACAGGTCGCGCAGATCGTTTATTACCTGGGCTATCAGGTTACGGCTTTCGTCTATCTTTACACTTACCTGCTCGTGTGTAGCTTTTGCGGGCATGGCCAGGTTAAGCTTTACAAACGATAGCACCTGGGTAACGTTATCATGTATCTCGCGGCTGATGTAATTAAGCGTTTGCTCCTGCATTTCCACCTGCGTTTTTAATAGCTCCTGCTGAAAACGTGATTCGAGCAGCGCTTTTTCTTCGATGTGCTTTTTTTTGCGTTGGTTATATAGGTTTACGTATACTAACACAAAAGCCGGCGCTAATAAAAATATCAACGTTGCTGTAACGACAAGTTCAATTGTTTCCTTTGTAGATATCTGCATAAAAAAGCGTATGTCCAGCTGCCATATAAAAGCAGGTTTAATATAACATATATATCAGACCGTAAATTTTTCGGTATGGAAAATAGCTGATAAAAGAACAGGTCACAGGCAACACTGCCAAAGTAAAAGAATAATGACCCATTCACCCACCAAAACGAGGGCAGCTTTGAAAGCTTTTCGTATTTATCACTTTTTAACAGCTGGTAATAGTATAATAAGCTGCAAATACAAAAGTGCACCGACAGCAATGTATCACTGTTTACATTAAAATTAGTTATACCGTGCAAATACAATTCGATAATATACACTACGATAAATACTATCACCGCACAAATAATATACAACCGGGCCGAACGGTAATCATCGAATAAAAAATAAAAGAAGGTGCTTACGAACCCTATCTCTGCTAATAAGTAAAAGTTATATACCCAGCTATTATCCTTTTCAATAACTATCCGGTAATATCGCCCGGTTAATTCAATTACGCATACTGCCACTAAAAACAAGATCTGGAATTTCCAGACCTTGTTTTTATCATTAATAAGAAACATTATAGCAAATAGCATGCATAAAAGTTCTATAATGTTATTAGCTGACAAGGACATATTGCTATAATTAATTGCCTGTTGGCGGAGGAGTGCAAAACAAGGTAGCGCCATAGGTACAGCATGGAGATGGCGGCGGGCATAACTCGCCCTTGTTTTGCGGATCAGTGAACTTACCTAAAAAGTAACCGATATTCGAGACACTTTTGTTATTGCTGTAATAATCTTTATGTATGGTTATTTTTCTTCCGCGGTTCTTAGGGTCCGGATCAGTAATGACGGTATCCTTGGTAGAAACAAGCACAACGGTGTTGCTGTTAGAGTAATCTAACGTATCGCCGTTGTTAGCGAGAACCACGTGGCCGGGGCCGTATTTTGCAAAATAAATTCTAAGGCCCTGCCCTTTTTCTGTTTCAATATTGGTGATAAGTTTTTTTAACGCAGCCAAATCGAAGTAAACGGTACGCGTATTTTCTTTTTGTGTCCTCCGGCTTGGAGAGGTCACCATACCCGGATCGTAGCTGGATACCATTTTTACAGCAGTGTCGATAGGAATATTTTCCATCTTCTTACTTTCCGCAACTAAGGAGTCTGCAGCTACAGAATCTGCCTTGTTTGTGTCTTCGGGGGTTGTCTTTGAGGTGCACGCGCAGAAGGACAGGCCAACTACGGCAAATAGTAATAGTTTTTTCATTGTTTAAATTGTTTAAGATTAATGGTTTCCCTAAGGTACATTCTATCAATGTGTTTTTACATCAGAATCGATTATTTTTTAAAATAGGCTGTAGAGATTTCTCCGTCATCATTACTTGACATTACCAGTTCGCTGCCGGTCAATTTTTCAACCGTGGCAATATTGGGCTCGCCATCTACAATAAATGTTATCTTATTTCCGGATACGCTCCACTGTGCATAATCGTCATCTACACTATCGTAGGCGGTACCATCTGCTTTAAATTCGAAGTACTCGCCGTCGTTAAAGGTTTCGGTATCGCCGCCTTCAACAAATTTCACATACAACCATTTGCCAACAAGCTTATTCTTTGATACCGAAGAGGGCTGGTCGCCGCCGTCGTCGGTTTTTTTACTGCACCCGGTAAAAGCTACCGAGCTGCCAACCAACAATAGTGCAATAAGTAATAGTTTTTTCATCGCTGTCATGATTAATAATTTAAGGGTGATTTGTTGAGTGCTAAGTTATTTCGGCCCGGGTGCCGGCTGCCCCGTGTTTTCACGGTATTTACACAGCATAAACACAGTGCAGGTTGGGTGTTATGCGCGTTGACGCGCGATGGATCCGAACGGAGATTTGTATTCAAGCAATTGCATTGATTGTGGCCGGTAAAGCCGAAAACGGAACAGAGTAGGCAACACTAATTAATAACATGAAAAACCTTAACTTTTCAAAACTCTTGTTTATCCCCCTTGTATGTATGGGCATCAGCGCAAGCGCGCAAAACAACCTTACGGGCGCCGGTGATGTTGCAGTGGCTGCAAACTCGCCGGTTATACAAACCGCCGCTAAAGGGCCGCTTGCTGCCTCAAAATTATTTGAACCGGCAGCAGCATTTAAAAACGTTACCGCTGCCGATGGTTCTGCCTCAACCTTCTCAATTGGTTTAGAACCCGAGGCTATCCTGCCGATCGGCGATTTCAAAACTTTTGTATCAGCGGGTGCCGGCCTCAACTTAAAAGGCCTTTATCATTTAAGCGACGCAGGCGCAGTAACCGCTACTGTTGGTTACAATTACTTTTTGCCAAAAGAAGACGCAGACTTTAAATACTCGGGCATCCCTGTAAAGATCGGCTACCTGGCTAAGCTCGGCGATATGTTTTTTGTTGAGCCGCAAGTGGGGCTTTACAGCATGCGCGTATCTGACGATGACGACAACTCTGCAAGCAACACCAATTTACTGTTAGCGGCCAAAGTAGGCCTAAACGTTGGCGAAAAATCGCACCTGGGGGTTGGTTACAACTACATAAAGGCAGACGGTGGCTCAACTTCTTTTATAAACCTCAGTTACCTGTTCACTTTCTAATAAATAATCATATTAACTAAATAAATCAAACCATGAAACTCTTCAAAAGAAACATTTTTATTAAAAGCCTGCTGCTTGTATTGGTGGTGGCGTTTTTAGGCAGCTGTAAAAAAGACGATGGCGGCACCGGCGACATCGCCAACGCCAGCGGTAAGTTCAGCGTTAAAGGCACCGAATATAGCGGCCCATGCCAGGCTATCCCCGCAACAAGCGGCGTATCGGGAAATTTAGATGCCATTATCGCTTCAAGCACCGGCGCTTCGTTCATCGTTTACAATATACCAACCGGCAGCAGTGGCACAAGCAATGTTGTCGAGATCGACTCAGACGTGCCATTTTCATCACAATTGTATGCTATATGTACTGTTAACAGCGGCACCATATATTCATCAACAGGCGGTACGGTAACCAAAACCGGTTCAAACTCCTACAAGTTTTCAGTAAACATGGTAGACCTTACTACCAACGAAACCGTTACCGTTACCGGTTCGGGTAAGTATTGAGATTAAACCTTATCACACAATTTGCAACGGCGCATGTTTACCATAACATGCGCCGTTTTTTTCAACGCTTACTTTATAAACCGGTATCATACCTGGCCAACAGGTTCTCGTCAAGGCCCAATAAAACAAGGGTAAACAAAGCGCTTAGCGCCCTTTATAAAAACATCATTGCTAACCCCGGCAAAAAAGGGCTGGTAATACCGTTTGATGTATCAACGGATAAGTTCATTCTCCTGTCTGACCAGCATAAAGGGGCAAGGGATGGCGCCGACATGTTCGCCAGATCTGCCGGGAATTACCAGGCAGCGCTTGACCATTACTTTGCCGAAAATTTTATTTATATAAACCTGGGCGATAGCGAAGAACTGTGGGAGAATTTGTTTGTGACCGTTAAGCGCCACAATAAAGCAACCTTTGAAAAGGAAAAGCTATTTATTGAGGACGACCGCTTTGTAAAGATCTTTGGCAACCACGACCTGTACTGGGGTAACGACCCTTTGGCACCCGTAAGCCTGATGCAGATATATGGCCGGGCTATACGAGTTTATGAAGGCGCGTTGCTGCAAACCACGGTTAACAATAAGCCATTAGAAATATTTATGACCCATGGGCACCAGGGCGATCTGCAAAGCGACGGCAACTGGTTTAGCAAATGGTTTGTATCAGATGTTTGGGGGCCTTTGCAGGGGTTTATGCGGATAAACCCCAATACCCCCGCCTTTAACAACCAATTAAAAACCGACCATAACCGTATCATGTACGAATGGAGCAGCCAGCGCAATAACATGCTGCTGATTACAGGGCATACCCATCAGCCGGTTTTCAGGTCATTAACCGAACTGGAAAATCTCTACATTCGCCTTGATAGCGCTAAGCAGACGAATGACACAGCTAAAATTATTGAACTCGAACGAAAGATCACCGGCCTGCACCTGCAGGGCAACACCCCGCCCGATTTTAACGGCTACCTTGATACCTATTTCAATACCGGCTGCTGCTGCTTTAACGACGGCGATATCACCGGGATAGAGATAGCCGATGGCTTCATCAGGCTTATTAAATGGACGAGCCACAAAAAGATAAGCCAGCGGGTTGTGTTGGAAGAATGCAAGTTGGAGGAGTTAAAGGCAGGAGGATAACCCCGCATGTCATGGTGAGCCTGTCGAACCATTATCAAGGCGTACAGGTCCTCAATAAGTTCAAACTGCTACCGAGTTTATTACCCATCCAACAAAAACACAAACAGCTCTTTAGGGCCGTGGGCGCCAAGCACCAATGTTTTTTCGATATCGGCGGTGCGGCTTGGGCCGGTAACGTGGGTAATCATGGATGGTATACGGGGGCCGTACTTTTCTTTGAGCAGTTTAAACCCGTCCTTCAGATCGAGCACCAGCTGAGAGGTATAAGCCAGTACAATATGCACCGGTGGGTAAATACTCAAACGCCTGCCCGCAGCGTTGGCGTTTGACAGCAATATGGTGCCATTACGGGCTATTAATGCCTCGCAAAGAGTAAAGCCAACTTCAGCCTGTTCAAAATCCTTGTCGGTTTCAAAAAAAGGATATTCGTAGGTGCTAAGCACCTGCTGAAGCGCGGGTTCCCAGCAGTATATTTTGTGCCACTTGCGCTCTTCGGCAAGCTCCAATAAATTTTCTATGAATTGTACCTCGTCCTCGCAATACACAAACTGGCCGCTTATAGCAGTAAATTCTTCAGCAAAGAGCACCTCCAGCATCTCCTCGTTCGGCGGATACATGGGTAGTTCTTCCAGGTTCGGGTAGGGGTTATCACGTTTTTCTAAAAGCGCCTTGCGCACTTTTTTCAGCAGCTTTTCTTTAGATGTGGTAATATCCCTCATGTTAAGTCAAAAGTAATAAGTATAAAGTAAAAAGTCGCAAGCCTCTTCAGACTTACGACCTTTTACTTCCTACGTAATAATTATTCTTTAGTTGTATCCGTTTCTTCCGGGTTTCTGTCAAAGGTGCCTGAATGGTCACCAACCCCTTCATGAACCAGGTTTTGTGCAACAGGGTCCTGGTTTGATTCGGGCCCGTTCACAAATTCATCATAAGTGGTACGGTTATCAAACGGGCGTTTGCCCAATATCTCTTCCAGGTCCGACTGAAACAGTATTTCCTTTTCTATCAGCTTGTTCGCCAGTTTTTCAAGGCCGTCGCGCTTTTCGGTAAGCAAACGTTTGGTACTCAGGTAAACATCATTTATCAGCGTACGTACTTCGTTATCTATCAGTTCAGATGTTTTTTCTGAATATGGTTTGTTAAACTGGTACTCGCCCTGGGTATCGTTGAACGATACATTGCCCACCTTCTCGTTCATACCGTAAATGGTAACCATGGCGTAGGCCAGTTTGGTAATCCGTTCCAGGTCGTTTTGCGCGCCGGTAGATATTTTACCAAAGGTGATGTCCTCGGCAACGCGGCCGCCCATGGTCATGCTCATGCCATCAAGCAACTGCTCGGTAGTGTACAGAAACTGCTCTTTAGGCAGGTACTGCGCGTAACCCAGTGCAGCTACCCCACGCGGTACTATAGATACCTTCACCAACGGGTCGGCATGCTCCAGGAACCAGCCTGCAATTGCGTGGCCTGCCTCGTGGTAAGCCACAATGCGTTTTTCTTCGGGCGATATGATCTTGTTCTTCTTTTCCAGGCCGCCAATAACACGGTCAATAGCATCCTGAAAATCCTGCATGTCAACAGCCTCTTTGTTTTTACGGGCGGCTATTAAAGCGGCCTCGTTACATACGTTGGCAATTTCGGCACCGGCAAAGCCCGGTGTTTGTGCCGATAGTTTTTTAGCGTCAACACCCTCGGCAACCTTAATAGGTTTTAAGTGTACTTTAAATATTTGCTCGCGGCCAATCAGGTCAGGTTTATCAATAGATACCTGTCTGTCAAAACGTCCCGGGCGCATCAAGGCGCTGTCCAGTACATCAGGGCGGTTAGTAGCTGCCAGGATGATGATACCGCTATCGGTACCAAAGCCATCCATCTCAACCAGCAACTGGTTAAGCGTGTTCTCGCGCTCGTCGTTACCGCCAACTATATTGTTTTTACCACGGGCACGGCCTATGGCATCGATCTCATCAATGAATATGATGCACGGTGCTTTATCCTTTGCCTGGCGGAACAGGTCGCGCACACGCGATGCACCCACACCCACAAACATCTCCACAAAGTCGGACCCCGACAGCGAGAAGAAAGGTACCTGGGCCTCGCCTGCAACGGCTTTGGCCAATAACGTTTTACCTGTACCCGGCGAGCCGACCAGCAAAGCACCTTTTGGTATTTTACCACCCAGGTTGGTGTATTTTTTAGGGTTTTTAAGGAAATCTACAATCTCCATAACCTCTTGCTTGGCCTCTTCAAGGCCGGCCACATCGTTAAATGTTACCGATACCTGTGCCTCTTTATCAAACAAGGTGGCTTTTGATTTGCCAATATTGAATATCTGGCCCCCCGCGCCGCCACCTGCACCACCGCCCATACGGCGCATAATAAACAACCATACGCCAACAAGCAGTATAGCCATTATTACACATTGTACCAGCCAGTTGCTCAACAGGTTCTCTTTACCCTGCTGATATTCGATAGGGATCTTTTGCGCATCCGGAAAGTCCTTCTGTACAGCCGCAACCGATTGTTTCAGGCTCTCGTACGATGCATCGGTAAAGTTGTACTGCGGTTCGTTGGCCGCCGTGCCAAACCCGCGCTGACCCTTATTGGCATCGGCGTATTGAGGTTTAACAAGGCTGTCTTTTTTTATATAAACCTCGGCGGTTACCAGGTCGCCGTTTTTATAGGCAACAATTTTTTCAACGTCGTGGGCGCGCAGCATCTGGTTGCTAAAGCGCTGAAAATCTATCTGCTTGCCAATGCTTCCGCTCATTAGCGTAGGCACAACCAATATACCAATAATGGCAATGGCGTAAAGCCACATCAGGTTAAACTTGGGTGGCTTTGGGGTGATTTTTTTATTCGGAACCTTGCGTAAAGGTTTTTGGGAATCTGACTTCTTATCTTTAATTTCCATGTTTTTACAAGCTCAGCTTATCAATAATAATTTAAAAAGGGGATCTGGTTTTTCTTTTTTGAGCTTTGTTTAAGCGCTTTTGTAGCTTTTAATTTCAGCATCACCCCATAGGTCTTCAACACCGTAAAATTCGCGTTTGTCGGTCCTGAAGATGTGTATCACAACATCTATATAATCCAGCAGTATCCATTCGCCATATTCAAGCCCCTCTTTGCGCCAGGGGTCTTGCTGTAAAGCCTTATAAATTTCTTCCTCAACACTATTTGCAATTGCTTTTACCTGTGTGGCCGAATCGGCATGGCAAATAACAAAGTAATCTGCTACCGAACTGTTTACATTACGAAGATCGAGCCTTACAAGATCATTCCCCTTTTTTTCCTGCATGCCGTGTATAGCAAGTTCAGAAATATAGGCGGATTCATTTATCACTTTACTTTTTACCATTAAAAAGATTTAGTTTTGAACGATTTTGGGTTTAATAATATTATACGTTGCAAAATAACATATTTTCAGGATTATTTGTTGGACAAAATTTAGTGACACTAAAAGAAGTTGACTCAACAAATACATTCCTCAAGAATATACTGTCAAATTCCAAGCCAGTACCCGATGGAACAGTCATTATGGCAGAACACCAGTATGCGGGGCGCGGCCAGCGCGAAAACACCTGGCATGCAGAGCCGGGTAAGAATTTAACTTTCAGCATTCTTTTAAACCCCACCTTTTTATCGGCACAACAGCAATTTGACCTTACCCGCGCCGTTAGTATGGGTGTATATGACGCTTTATACCCCCTGCTGCGTGACAACCTTAAGATAAAATGGCCAAACGATATTTATTACGGCGATAAAAAAATAGGCGGCATGCTGATAGAGAACATATTACAAGGCACCCAGATAAAGCACTCGGTTATAGGTATTGGCCTTAATGTAAACCAGGAAAATTTTGCCGCAGGCACAGGTAATGCTACTTCTATAAAGAAGATATTACAGAAGGATTATGAATTAAAAAATATATTAGCAGAAATTTGCAGCAATATTGAGGCCTATTACCTTCACCTGAAGGCCGGGCGGTTTGAATTTGTAAGGAATTTATATTTAAGCCGACTATATTGGTTAAACGAACGGCGCGAGTTTAAGTCGAACGGGCAGGTTTTTGAAGGCATTATCAAAAACGTAAAGGATAATGGCTTGCTGGTGATTGAAAAAGAAACAGGCGGGCAAACATATAATTTAAAGGAAATAGAATTTTTAAACCGGTAAAATGAAGAAAGTATTTTTAGCAGTAGTTGCATTGATGATAACTTTTGGCGCCAAGGCGCAGATCGAATCGCACGTAAGGTGGTCATACGCGGCCAAAAAAACCAGCGCTACCGAAGCCGTTGTTTTAATAAAGGCCACGATGGACGAAGGCTGGCATATTTATTCGCAAAACGTTAAAGAAGGCGGGCCGGTAAAAACCAGCTTTACCTTCGCCCCTTCAAAAGACTACGCCCTGGTAGGTAAACCTATTGAGCCAAAACCTATAACCCGTTACGAAAAAGTATTTGGCATGAATGTAGGGTTCTTTGAGAACTCTGTTATATTTCAGCAAAAAATAAAACTTAAGGCGGCTAAAGCCACCACTGTTAAGGGCAAGCTGGAGTTTATGACCTGTAACGACTCTAAGTGCCTTCCGCCTGATGAGGTTGAATTTTCTGTGCCGTTAGCCAAGTAAGCATGAAGGGAATTAAATTGGCCGCAGGCCCAATCCTGCGTTTATTGTTGATAACCGTATTGGTTTTAGTGGTATCACGGCCTCAGCAGCTTAAGGCGCAAGACACAGTTTCGACAAATGATGTTGAGTTTACTGACATTGCTACGCCAACAGACCAGCTGATCGCCAACAAAAAAAAGGCTGATTCCATTGCCAAAGCCGATTCGGTAAAAAAAGCGCAGGCCGATCAAAGCAAAACAGTAATAAAACCCAAAGAGGAACCAAAAACTTTATGGGGGATTTTTATTGCGGGGCTTATAGGGGGTTTTACAGCGGTATTAATGCCCTGTATTTACCCATTGCTGCCACTAACCGTAAGTTTTTTTACAAAAAAGAGCGGCTCAAGAAGTAAGGGGATATTCCAATCGGTTATTTACGGGCTGTCAATAATTGTGATATACGTATCGCTCGGATTGCTTATATCAATAATTTTCGGGTCGAGCGCGTTGAACGAACTGGCCTCGAATGGCATCTTTAACATCTTCTTCTTTTTATTGCTCATAATATTCGGGATCTCCTTTTTAGGCGCTTTCGAAATAACGCTGCCAAGCTCGCTCGGGAATAAATTAGATCAGAACGCCGACAAGGGCGGTTTGGCTGGTATATTTTTTATGGCGGCTACCTTAGTAGTAGTGTCGTTTTCATGCACCGGGCCAATCATCGGCACATTATTGGTTGATGCTGCTGCCAAAGGCGACAGGTTAGCCCCTGCCATTGGCATGTTTGGGTTTTCGCTGGCATTGGCGATACCGTTCACGGTGTTCGCTTTATTCCCTTCGGCATTAAAGAGCCTGCCAAAATCAGGTGGTTGGTTGAACAGTGTAAAGGTTGTTCTGGGTTTTCTGGAGTTGGCTTTTGCCCTCAAGTTCCTTTCGAACGTTGACCTGGCCTACCACTGGAATTTATTCGACAGGGAGATCTTTCTTTCCTTATGGATCGCGATCGGGTTATTGCTTGGCCTGTATCTCATCGGGAAGATCAGGTTTTCGCACGACAGCGCCCTCCCGCACCTGTCCATCCCGCGTATATTTTTTGCTATCATCGTATTCGCTTTCACCATTTACATGGTTCCGGGGTTGTGGGGCGCACCGTTAAAATCTATAAGCGCGTTTTTACCGCCCGAGGCTACCCAGGATTTTAACCTTTCGCCTATACCTGGCGGGGAAAGCACAACGGCAACTTCGGCTGCACCTGTAACCTCCATCAAGACAAAGAAATATGCCGAAAACTACGATCGGATTAAAACCAGGGGCCTGGATGCCTGGTACGATTACGAGCAGGCATTGCAGGCATCAAAAGAACTGCATAAACCGGTTTTTATAGATTTTACAGGTTTTGTTTGCGTTAATTGCCGTAAAATGGAGGCCGATGTATGGTCGGACCCGCGGGTGTTTAACAAACTTAAAAACGATTTTGTAATGCTGCAGCTGGTTGTTGACGATAAAGCAAAACTGCCGTCAGCTGAGCAGTACACTTCAAAATACACCGGCAAAAAAATTACGCAAATAGGCCAGAAATGGAGCGAGCTGCAGGCGTTTACCTTTAACTCCAACTCGCAGCCATTTTATGTTATCCTTGATAGCAATGGCAACCAACTGGTACCGCCTACCGGTGCCGACTATAATGTTGAAAATTACCTTAAGTTTTTGGATAGCGGTATTGCAGCGTACAAAAAATAAGCAGGTAAAAAAAAATTAACGTAAATTCGCGGCGACTTACAAAAACGGTGTAGCTACAAGCCGCATGTTTGTAAGTCGTTTCTGTTTACACCATACAAAGCGACAGCGCCCTTTTAATAATGACGCAGATCAAAAATATAGGACTTTTTACTTCGGGCGGCGATGCGCCCGGCATGAACGCCGCAATCCGCGCGGTGGTTCGTTCGGCAACGTACTACGGCTTAGAGGTAACCGGTATCCGCAGGGGATACGAGGGGATGATCAATGGTGAGCTTTTTGCCATGGACCGAAAATCTGTTGCTAATATTATTCAGCGCGGGGGCACCATCTTAAAAACTGCCCGCAGCGAACAGTTTAAAACACCCGAAGGCCGTAAGCTGGCATACCAGCAATTAAAAACACATAATGTTGACGCGCTTGTGGCCATTGGCGGCGACGGTACCTTTACCGGCGCCCGTATTTTTGGTAACGAATTTGACATACCCGTGGTTGGCCTGCCGGGTACCATTGATAACGACCTTTTAGGCACCGATTTTACAATTGGTTACGATACCGCCATCAATACCGTGATAGACGCGGTGGATAAGATCCGCGACACGGCGGAATCGCACGACAGGGTGTTCATTGTAGAAGTTATGGGGCGCGATAGCGGGCTGATAGCATTGCGTACCGGTATAGCATCGGGCGCCGAAGCCATTGTGATACCCGAAAGCAAAACCAACATAAACTCTCTTTGCGATCGTTTAGAGCATGGCCGCAAGGATAAGCTGTCAAAAATTGTAATAGTAGCCGAAGGCGACGATGCCGGCGGCGCTTTTGAAATTGGCCGCCATGTAAAAGAGCGTTTCCCGCATTACGATACCCGGGTATCTATCCTGGGCCATATCCAGCGCGGCGGTCGCCCGTCATGCCAGGACAGGGTGCTTGCCAGCCGGGTAGGGGTGGCCGCGGTTGAAGCTTTACTTGGGGGGCGCCGTAACGAAATGATCGGTATCATTCACAACGAAATATCGTACACCCCGTTTGAGCACGCCTGCAAACACAATGTTGAAATCAACCCCGACTTTTTAAAAATAGTAGAGATACTTTCTATATAATTCACCAAAAACCCCGGAAAAAACTTGAATTTTTTCAAGTTTTTTCCGGGGTTTTCAGCTTATCCAGGCAGGTTAAGCCTGAGGTTCCTGCGCTTTTGCTTCGCCCTCCCGCTGCAATTTTTTGAGCATTTCCGAGCCTATCAGAGCGTCTATCATGCCATTGCCGCCACCGCCGTTTTGGCCGTTCACCAAAATTTCGGGAACCAGTTTAATGCCGTTGGATGCAAGTGCCTCGGCTACACGCACTATGGCATATTGCTCGGTACCCATGGCCTCGGTTTTTTGTTTGGTAACCTCGGCTTCGGCTAAACCTATGGCCTTTATTTTACCGGCATCTGCACTACCGTTTACCTCGGTAGCATTGGCATCTGCTTTAGCGTTAATGGTTTTAGCTTCGGCATCGGCTTTGGCTATAATGGTCTTATTTTCAGCATCCGCCTTAGCATTGATCACCCTCGATTCCGCATCACCCCTTGCTGCGGCCACTTTCGAAGCCGCCATTTGGGTGTTTATTTCTACCTGCCGGGTTGATTTTACCACTTCGGGCTGCATATCGGCACCGGCTTTGGCGCTTTCAAATTCCTTACGCTCTATCTGTGCGCTTTTTTGTATCTCGTAAGTAACACGCTCTTGTTCGGCTATTTTACGGTCGGTTAAGGTTTTCATCAGGGCTTCGGGCGGCACAATGTCGCCTATAAGTGTATCCACACCTTCTACGTTATATTCGTTCAGCACCTTCGTGATCTGCGCGCGTGCGTCTTCCTGCCGCTGCGACCTGTTAGTCAAGAACTCGATAACGCCACTTTTTTGAGCCGAGTTACGGAAGTAGTTGGCAATAGTAGGCTCCAGCACCTGCGATACCAGGTTTTTAGTGTTACCAAAACGGGCTATCACTTTCGGCGCTTCGTTTCGCGGAATGTGAATGATCTGCGAAACATCCAAATTGAAGGTAAAACCGTCGGACGAGCGTACGCTGATTGTACACAGGTTCTTATCCAGTTCGTGGCTTTCGGTACGGCTGTTTGCCCAGTTAAGCACAATGTTGGTGGTAGGTACAATCTCTACCGTATGTGTGTAGATATTTACCGGGTGCTTGCCTGGGTCGAGCGGCTCGTCCCAAACACCTTTTTGGTATTTTTTTACGATGTTGCCATGTGTAAAGCCCACGCCGCTAGTGTCCTTACCTTCGGGGCCTACAAAGGAGTTTACTACGCCCACAAAACCGATGTGGATATGCACCATCTCTACCTGTTCTACGATAGCGAACCAGGGGTTTAAATAATACGTACCCGCCAGTATAACGTCCTCCTGCAAACCTTTTTTACCGCCTGCCTTTATAAAGGCCATTGGATCCTGGTAATTACGGTGGCCAGCGACAGAACCGCCGGCTATTTCGCCTTTTTCTAAAGGCTCGCCATCTAAAGTGGTTACTATGCCCACCTTATTTTCGTGGATGCTGGTAGTAGGCACCATAATTATTTCGAACAAAAAAGTGTTGATGCGATAACTACCCGGTGTTAAAAATGCCGCTTGCGGGCCTTTTTGCCCGTTGTTTTCCAGGAAGGCTTGCGAGTCCTGGAACTTATCGCAATCTACAGGTTTGCCCAGTACACGGCCAATATCCATTGGCGCGCCGTCCTTAGCCTTTACCAGGCCCAGTTTATCCTGCGGGATAATGGTGAATTGCTCCATGGTAATTACATATTGCCACGGCCACATGCGCCAGTACAACCCCGGGGCAAGCGGTTTTGCCTGCATACCGGCTTCGCCGTTAATAGCGATGATACGGCCATCGGGCAGCCGCTTATTCCCATAAAGGGTAAACTTTTTAACAACCAAACCGATACGGTCATCAGGAACGATGATCATACCACATAAAACGCGCAATACAAATTTGTAAAGCACCAGAGCGCCAACCAGCAGGAACACCCACCAGAGTTGAATAATTGTTTCAGACATTTGTTTTTTGATTTATTTAACGGGGCCCTTAAGGTGCGGGCCCCTCACAATAACTTATAGCTTTATGAGACCTTGGCTATATAGCGATATTATGATAGCCATACTGCCCCCTTGTTACGGCTTTTAATAAAATGTTTTTAGAGCTTTTGGGAATATTTGGAATGTGATCGGGGGGTAGGAGATAATATGATTTAAAGTTATGATACCTGACAAAATTATCCCGCTTTTGGTAACCGTTGATCAATAAACAACGCGGCAGTGAAAAGGACGGCCGTTACTATTTAATTATAAGCCTTTTATATATAAATATTAATTCATACTTTTGCATCCCCGCAGAAAGAACTCCGGGGATAATGTTGAATACATAAAAACTAAAGAATGGCAACTAAGATCAGACTGCAAAGACACGGTAAAAAAGGTAAACCTTTTTATTACATCGTAGTAGCAGATGCCCGTGCTCCAAGAGACGGTCGTTTTATTGAGCGTGTAGGCTCATACAACCCTAACACTAACCCGGCTACAATCGACATCAATTTCGAAAAAACGCTTGAGTGGGTTAACAATGGCGCACAGCCAACAGACACCTGCCGTGCAATACTGTCATATAAAGGCGTATTATACAAAAAACACTTACAAGGCGGTGTTAAAAAAGGTGCTTTAACCGAAGAGCAGGCAGAAACTAAATTTGCTGAGTGGTTAGACCAAAAAGACAGCAAAATAACAGGTAAAAAATCAAATCTTAACGCTGCAAAAGACGAAGCCCGCAAACTGGCTTTGATCGCTGAAGCTAAAAAGAAAGAAGATAAAGCTGCAGCAATTGCTGCTAAGAACGCTCCTGTAGCTGAAGAAGTAGAAGAAGAAGCCGTAGCTGAAACCGAAGCACCTGCTGAAGGTGAAGCCGCTGCTGCCGATACCGAAACTGAAGCGGAAAGCGCAGAGTAATTATTTGGACGTAAGTTCTAAAGAAAATGGCGAAGCAACCCAACGGGTTCTTCGCCATTGTTATTTAAAGTTTATTGTATGAAAACCGAGGATTGTTTCAGGCTAGGCAGCATTTTAAAAACCAAGGGCCTTAAGGGCGAAATGCAGGTATACATTGATTTTGACGGTGCCGATAATATCAAGATCAAATCGCTGTTTGTGGATATTGCCGGCAAACTGGTGCCGTACTTTGTAAGCTCGATAAAGTTTTTGCAAAAAAACCAGGCCTACCTGAACCTTGAGGACGTTGATACAATTGAAAAAGCCGCGATGCTGGTAAAAAAGGATATTTACCTGCCCAATAAGGTAAAGCCTAAAAAGAAAAAAGAAGAATTTACCCTGAAAGATGTAAAGGGCTTTATTGCCGTTGACGAGACCCACGGCGAACTGGGGGAGATACTGGATGTGGTTGAATACCCGCAGCAGCTTATCGCATCGGTCAACTTTAAAAATAAAGAAGTACTGTTTCCGCTTAATGTGGAGATCATTAAAGGCATTGACGTTGAAGGCGGTGAAATATATATCGACCTGCCGGAAGGGTTATTGGATGTTTATTTAGAAGGATAAGCGCCCTTTCCCGCTTAAAAAATAAAATGTCAAATTTATTTGACATTTGTAAAGTTTGCTTTACATTTGGTAAATCAAACTTTACAACCATGAAACCTCGATTCTTATTCCCTCATTATTTCCGAAAAATAGGGTACGGCTGTTTTATAGCGGTTATCCTGTTCGCTATCCTTTTTAAAATATTGCACCCGCACGGTTTTGCGCAAGAACTGCATCACGACCCCGAACCCGGCATGAAGCTTTCTCATGACATTACCGCGTTACTCCTGCTTTTCGGGCTATTGTTCATCGCCTTTTCAAAAGAAAGAACAGAGGACGAGCATATATCGCTTATCAGATTGGAGTCGTTGCAATGGGCGGTTTATTTAAATTATTTTTTACTGGCTGTTGCGGTTATATTTACCAACACCATGGAGCTGATGCACATAATTTTAATGTCGGTTTGGGCGCCGCTTGCATTTTTCATAATCCGTTTTCGCTGGATGATCTATCGCCTGAACCAGGACGCCGGGAAAGAAACCGACCTGTCATAATTAAAACCTTAAGACCATGAGATCGAACTTATTATTTCCACATAGATTAAGGGCCATAGGGTGGCTTTTAACTATTCCGGGCCTGGTGCTGGGTTACTTAACAGTATACAACGATTATAAGATACCTGGTTTTGGCATGCAGCTCAGAAAAAGCAGCGAGCTTTTTTTACCGGCCTACGAAAACTTTACCAACGAACTGGCGCTTGCCCTGGTAATTACCGGTTTGCTATTTATTGCTTTTAGCAAGCAAAAACATGAGGACGAGCTAACGGCCAAAATACGGCTTAATGCACTGTATTGGGGTATATTGGTTAACTATGCCTGTTATGGCTTATTTATGGCGCTGAGTTTATTAAACGCGTACATCAATATAAAAGGAGTAGAAGACGTGGTTGACCTATTTAGCGATAAGTTTGCGTTTATGATATACAACTTGTTTACACCGCTTATAATTTTTATCGGCCGCTTTTATTACTTGCTTTTTAAAAGTAAAAATGAATATACCGTAAGTGCTGTAAGGTTTTTACCCAATAAGCCCTACCGGTTACTGGGTAAAATTTTAACGGTCGTATTAATTTTGATAGTGGCTATATCGGCAATAACCAATAGTAACGACGACCTGAGTGGGGATATCCTGTACGTGCTGCCGTTTGCAATGCTGTTATGGGTGTATTCAAAAGAAAAGCAGGAGGACGAATACATTAGCAGCGTGCGGTTAAGCGCCATGCAAATCGCGGTGTATGCTAATTACATTATTTTAATCGTTAGCAGTGTGCTTGTTTATGGCCCCGATTTTATTTTGGTAATGCTGATAAACCTATCAACCATTCCTGCCATATTTTTACTGGTATTTAATTACAGGTTATATAAGATCAAACAGGAGGATGGGCATGAGCAAAAAAACAATTTAACGCTTGGCATTTTATAACCCGCGCAAATCATGAAAAATACACTGCGCGTAGAACGCGCCATAAAAAATATAACACAAGCCGATCTGGCCGATGCTATTGGGGTATCGCGCCAAACCATTAATACCATCGAGAGCAACAAATACGTGCCGTCAACAGTATTGGCCTTGAAAATTGCCCGGGTATTTGATAAACCTGTAGAGGCTATTTTTGAACTGGAAGATGGCGATTAAAACTATTGTATAAATTAGCGTATGGCAACACAAGTAGTATTTGCACCCATGCTGATCATCCCAAATGGCATAACTGATGTAAGCTTTTACACCCGTGCCTTTGGCGCCGAAGAACTGCGGCGCTTCAGCAATGATGATGGCACTATTCACGTAGTAGAACTTTCTATGGGCGGGGCAATGTTTCATATTCACGAGCAATGGGAAACCAAGCTGGTAAGTCCGCAAAAAGCCGGTGCCAGCACGGTATCGGTAAATATTTTTGTAGAAGATGTGGATACCGTTGTAGAACAGGCGGTAGCTGCCGGCGCTAAAATAACCTCGCCAGTGCAGGACTTTGATTACGGTTTACGCCAGGGCGATATCATCGATCCGTTTGGCCATTGCTGGCAAATACAGAAGAAGATTTAGGAGAGTCAAGAAGCAAGAGTCAGGATTCAAGAATCCAGATCAAAACTAATCTCTATTCACAAATCACTAATTACTAAATTTGCCCCATGCGTTTCGATATCATAACTGTTTTGCCGGGCTTGCTCGAAAGTCCTTTTGCCCACTCCATCTTACAGCGCGCCCAAAAAAAAGGCGTTGCCGAAATTGTGGTGCACAACCTGCGCGACTATGCCACAGGCAAGCAAAAAAGTGTTGACGATTACCCTTACGGCGGCGGCAGTGGTATGGTGATGACCATACAGCCATTTGCGGCCTGCATTGATAAGCTGAAAAGCGAACGCGAGTACGACGAGATCATTTTTATGAGCCCTGATGGCGAAACGTTGAACCAGGGGATAGCCAACCAACTATCCATTAAACAGAATATTATTATACTGTGCGGCCACTATAAAGGGATAGACCAGCGTATCCGCGACATTTACGTTACCCGCGAAATTTCCATAGGCGACTATGTACTATCGGGCGGCGAGTTGCCCGCTGCGGTACTGGTTGATGCTGTTGTACGATTGATACCGGGCGTACTGAGCGATGAAACTTCGGCCCTGTCAGATTCTTTCCAGGATGACATGCTCGATGCCCCGGTTTACACCCGGCCGGCCGACTGGAACGGGCACAAGGTACCGGCAGTATTATTAAGCGGCAACACCCCCGAGGTAGAAAAATGGCGTTTTGAACAAGCTTTGGAGCGGACCAAACAACGCCGGCCCGATCTGTTGGAGTAAATCAGGGAGGAGTTGATTGGGTAAATGGTGAATAGTAGCATGATTTAAACTACCCTCATAATCAATTAAATTACCCAAAAATCAACGCATCTTGTGGACAAAACACAAATTGTGGAAATTTTTAAAATAGGTTTTCAAAATTCAAATAATATCCTTATTATTGCACTCCGATTTTTACGGGTTAAAAATCGCTTTAAGAGCTAAAAATCATGGATTTAGTAAAATTTGTAGAAGAGCAATCAGTAGTTAAGAATACCTTCCCGTCGTTTAAGGCCGGTGATACTGTTAGCGTGCATTATAAAATCAGAGAAGGTAATAAAGAGCGTATACAGGTTTACCAGGGTGTTGTTTTACAACGCAACAGCGTTGGCAACAGCGAAACCTTCACCGTACGTAAAGTTTCTAACGGCATAGGTGTTGAGCGTATCTTCCCTTACAACTCTCCAAATATCGATAAAGTTGAAGTTAACAGCGTTGGTAAAGTACGTCGCGCTAAACTTTACTACCTGCGTGCCCTTACCGGTAAAGCAGCCCGTATCAAATCAAAAAGGGTTTAATTATCTTTCGCCGCAAGGCGGATACATATACAATATTAAAACCTGCCCGGTAAATGGGCGGGTTTTTTTGTGTTGATGAAGGTTTGACTATCCCTTTTCCCGCGCGTCATTGCGAGGTACGAAGCAATCTCTTCACATGCTAAGTGGTTATGCCAAATTTAAGATTGCTTCGTACCTCGCAATGACGGATTGACTATACGTATGTAACAAAAAAGCCCCGGTGCAACACACCGGGGCTTTAAAACATATTGTAGGATGCTTATTTCTTATCTTCTTTTTTAACCGTTTTGGGTTTGGCAGCAGCTTTCGCGGCTGGTTTTTTTGCCGGGGCCGCGGGTTTTGGTTTAGCGGCCTCTTTCTCCAGATCGTGTTCTATCACCAGGGTCTCTGCGCCATGCTCGTCAGATAAGGGTTTATCAACGTCAGGGATGTGCGCCGTTTCCATTACATCCGATGTTTCATCAGGCAGGGCGACATTATTTGTTAGTTCGGCCAGCACTGTACGCCCGCCTTTTACTACCTGGTTAAGCTCCACGTTGATGCGGGTACCTAACGGAAGGAAAATATCCACCCTTGACCCGAATTTTATAAAGCCGAATTGTTGGCCTTGCTCAACTACGTCGCCTTCTTTAACGTACCATACAATACGGCGGGCAAGCGCCCCGGCTATCTGTCTAAACAATATCTGCGTGCCTTCGCTGTTCTCGGTCACTACGGTAGTGCGTTCGTTCTCGGTTGACGATTTGGGGTGCCAGGCCACTAAGTATTTGCCCGGGTGATATTTGAAATATTTAATCACCCCGCTTATGGGGTTGCGGTTTACATGCACATTAACCGGCGACATAAACACCGATAGCTGGATGCGCCTGTCCTTAAAAAACTCAGTTTCTTCAGTTTCTTCGATCACCACCACCTTGCCATCTGCAGGGCAAAGTACTTGCGATTCTTCGGCCTTGATATGTAAAATAGGGCTGCGGAAAAACTGTACGATGGTTACAAACAGTAAAAACGACAGGATATAAACTATCCATTTTACAACGTGCGCCTCGGGTAAATAAAACGATACCAGAAAATTCAGCACAAATATAAACAGTACCGTAATGGCAAGTGATGTATATCCTTCTTTATGAAAAGTCATTATATAATGTAATAAGTATTTACAAAATTAAAAATTTAAAGCAAAGTATAAGTAAGTATATACAACCGGGGCTGCCAGCAGTAACCCGTCGAACCTGTCGAGCAAACCACCATGGCCCGGCAATATGGTGCCCGAGTCTTTGATGTTGATGCTGCGCTTGAACATAGATTCTACCAGGTCGCCCAGTGTGCCAAAACACGAGATCAGTATCCCTACAGATACCCAGTGTTTCCAGCTAAGCTCCGGATAATACAAGCTGATAATATAGCCAACCCCGGCGCTGATAACCACGCCGCCGATAAAGCCTTCCCACGTTTTTTTTGGTGAGTGCCGCTCAAATAGCTTTGTACGGCCAATGCTCATGCCCACCAGGTAAGCGCCTGTATCGTTACTCCAAAGCATAAGTAAAAATGCCATTGGTATATGAAAGTTGTAATCGTGATTGATATAAGCCAGCGCATGAAAAAAGGTAAAGGGCATAATAACAAAGGCCATGCCCATTAAGGTGTAGGCGATGTTGGCAAACGGCGCTACGGATATTTTAAACAGCTCGCGTATAAAAACCAGGCCTATGCTCAACACAAATATAAAAAGCAAGCCGTAGGCTAAGTGGAGGCCCTTTAAGGCGGGCTGGCCAAACATGCCTGCATGGTTAAGCAAAGCAAACGCGCAATAAAGAAAAGCGCCGCTCAGTAGCCCTGCCGGAATATTTGGGGTTGCCGTATCCTTTTTAATAAGCGAATAAAACTCGTACAGGCAAAAGCAGCTAAGCGCTAAATAAAAAGCCGCGAATACATGGTTTCCCAGTAAAAACGACCCAAGCATAATTATAATAAAAAAAAAGCCCGTTATGGCGCGTGTCTTCATAAATTAATTTGGTTCAAAATCATGATCTCGATAGCGCGGCTAAAATCTTCCTGGTGTATATACACCTCGATATCGCCAAAAGCCTGGTGCGATGAGGCCTGCTTGTTAAGCAGCACCGCATCTATCTGGTATCCGGTAAGCACTTGTTTGATGATCTCTGACCGGTAAAAGTTTTGAGATGTATAAATTTTAACCCAGTTCTTTTCCATGTAGTGCAGGGTTAATTTTTTTCTCCAATGCTATCTTTTTATAAACTAACAGCAAAATTATAATAATTAACCCGCTAAATATATAAGCCGGATAACTAAATACATGCGTATCGTCGGGATTTACCTTAATATGCCTTTTTTGATAAAGGTATGTTACAAGCACCGCGGTGCCATTGTTTAAAAAATGACCCCAAACTGCCGGCCATATGCTGCCGCTGTAAGCGGTAAAATAACCAAACAACGCGCCCAGCAACAAGCGGGGCAAAAAGCCGTAAAATTCCATGTGGAAGGCGCTGAAAATAGCGGCGGTTACCCAAATGGCTACATGGGTATTTTTTGTCCATTTGGTAAAAATGGTTTGCAGGCCGCCCCTAAACATAAATTCTTCGGCAACGGCAGTTAAAAAACCAATAAGGATGATGTTTTTGATGCAATCCCAAACGGTATTCATTTTTAGTATGGCAACGGTGATCTGGCGGGCGCTTTCTTCGCTGCTTTTCATCCATTGCTCAAGGCCGTGCAGCCACCGGGGCAGCGCCATTTGCTGGTTCAGGTTGCCCAAAAATTCAATTAAAGGCGATGATATCAGCATCACGAAAAAAGTTATAACAAAAAGCATCCAGGGGAGACGGAAGCTTGGTTTTATATACTCGCGCGGGTTTTTCATTACCCAGTATGCAAAAAGCATGGGCGCCACAAAAATGGGGATAGTAGTAGTAACTATTTGTAAAATGTATAGCGCTGTAATGCTTTGCGGGTTGCTAAAGTTTAAGCGGGCTATATCCATTACCAGGCTTAAACCGTAGGTCGCCGCAATAATGGCAATGCCCAGTAAATTCCCAACTATAAATACCGCCCCAAAAACTGCCACGAAAAGCAGGAATTGCTTTGCCGGAGATATTTGATTCACAGCACTTTTTACCATATAGTTAAATTTCGTAAATTTGCACGAATATAACCCATGTCTGTACAAATAGGAAATATTGATTTAGGAGAATTCCCGCTGCTGCTGGCCCCGATGGAAGATGTGAGCGATCCGCCTTTCCGTTACGTCTGCAAGCAAAACGGCGCGGATATGATGTACACCGAGTTTATCTCATCAGAAGGGTTGATCCGTGATGCCGCTAAAAGCCGGCAAAAGCTTGATATTTTTGAGTATGAACGCCCGATAGGCATCCAGATCTTCGGCAGCGATATCGACCACATGCGCGAGGCTACCGAAATTGCCACCCAGGCAGGCCCCGACCTGATGGATATTAATTACGGCTGCCCCGTAAAACAGGTGGCGTGCCGTGGCGCGGGTGCAAGCCTTTTACAGGACATTGATAAAATGGTAGCCATGACCAAAGCGGTTGTTAACGCTACGCATTTGCCCGTTACTGTGAAAACGCGCTTAGGTTGGGATGACAACACAAAAAATGTTTATGAAGTTGCCGAGCGCCTGCAGGATGTTGGCATAAAGGCCTTAACCATACATGGCCGTACCCGGTCGCAGATGTATAAGGGAGTTGCCGACTGGACCCTGATAAGCAAGATAAAAAAGAACCCAAGGATACATATCCCGATTTTTGGAAACGGCGATATCGATTCGCCCGAGAAAGCGGCAAACTGGCGCATGGAATACGGTGTGGATGGTATGATGATTGGCCGGGCGGCTATTGGCTACCCGTGGATATTCCGAGAGGTAAAACACTACTTTAAAACCGGCCAGCATTTGGATAAACCAACCATTGCCGAACGTATAGAAGTTTGCAAAACCCACCTGCAGAAATCTGTCGAGTGGAAAGGCCTCAGGACGGGCATTTTTGAAATGCGCCGCCACTACAGCAATTATTTTAAAGGCGTTCCTGATTTTAAAGAGCATCGTATGCAATTGGTTACCGCCGGTACCATTGAAGAAATAATGGATATTTTAGCACAGGTAGAAAAAAAATATGCTTTTGAAATGGCGTAATATTTGTTGTTATGCTATATATTTGAGGTAAGAGATAATAAAAAATGGCCACTACCATAACTGAAGGTGTTAAGGTTTCAGTTGAAACAATTTACCAGCCCGAGTATTCGAACCCCATGAATGACCACTTTATGTTTGCCTATAAGGTGAATATCGAGAACATGGGTAACTATGCCGTGCGTTTGGTAAGCCGGCACTGGTACATTTTTGATTCTAACGGCGCTAAGCGCGAAGTAGAGGGAGAAGGTGTTGTGGGCCTGCAGCCGGTTATTGAACCGGGCAACTCGCACGAGTATGTAAGCGGCTGTAACCTTAAAACAGATATGGGCAGCATGAAGGGCGAATACCAGATGGAGCGCTTGCTGGACAATTCAGTTTTTAATGTACAGATCCCGGAATTTTATTTGATAGCGCCGTACAGGTTAAATTAAATGGGCCTTCCCCAATTTTTGGAAGAAGATAAAATATATACGCCCCGGCAGAGATACCGGGGCTTTTTTATGCCAAAAATAAAAGGCTGCCCTAAGGCAGCCTTCCTAAACAACGATCAAACTAAAGACCATTCTGCCTGTAAAGAAGCTGGCCGGCTATCTCAGGGAGGCATATGCGATACATAGTAAAGCAAGATCATAGGCGATCAACTTCATTACGCAGGCGATAGCGTAAACGCTACACTAAGGCCAATAATTAATTTACAACAAAGCAGAACCGCAAAATTTACAGAAAGACGCGTCCCCGTCATGCCCTTCCCGCCCGCAGGTTGGGCACGATTCCGGTAATTCCTTTTTCTGACGCGCGGCAATCGCCAGGTCGTGGGTTAGGATACCCGTTGGCACCGCTATAATGGCATAACCTATCAGCATTACAATTGATGCCACAAATTTGCCTGTAGGCGTAACAGGCGAAATATCGCCGTAGCCAACAGTGGTAATAGTAACTATTGCCCAGTAAATGCTTTCGGGGATGTTAGAGAAGCCGTTCTCGCGCCTTTCTACCAGGTACATTACCGACCCTAATATTACCGTTAGCGATAATACCGTGAGCAGGAATATGCTGATCTTACGCAGGCTTCCTTTTAAGGCAACCGTTAAAAAATTTATCTCCGTTAAAAAGCGGCTCAACTTAAATATCCTGAAAACACGCAGCAGCCGCAATGCCCTGAATACGAGGAGTGATTGGGCACCTATAAAAAATATACTCAAATAAGACGGTATCAGCGCAATAAGATCAATAATACCCAGGGGGCTGAATACATATTTCCAGGGTTTTTTAATGCTGATGAGCCTGAGCGTATATTCTATTGTAAACAGTATAGTATAAACCCACTCAAGGTATTTAAAAATGTGGCCATACCGGCCATGAATGCTTTGCACACTATCCAGCATCACTACAATAATGCTGGTAAAAATGGCTATCAACAGGCCAACATCAAAAGCTTTACCTGCCCGCGTGTTACTTTCGTAAATAATCTCGTGCAGCTTAAAGCGCCAGTCTTTTTGGTTCTCGGTTGATGCCATGATTAAACATAACATTAAAGTATTGAATTTTGTGTTATCGGTTCCCTTTAGTAGTGTGGGTAAAAAAAAGCCGCCCTACAAGGCGGCCTTAACACTAAACTAATTAAACTAAAAAAACTATTTTTCGCCGGCGATGATATCCCCGCCCGGAATTTTGCTGTAAGCGTACTCACTCACTATTATTTCGTTGCTTGCAATATCGTGGCTGATCTTTATCCAACCGAAATGAGGTTCGCCATTCATCTTTAAAGCAAACCCCAGGTATTTGTCTGATTTGTTTGCCCACAGGCCCTCTGCCTGGGTTTGCGCCCCGGTTGAAATGATACTCAGGATAGATGCCTTTTGCTGCGGCGCGGTAAACTTAACTTCATTGCCTGCTGTTGGCTCAATATCCTCATCTTTGTTAAAAGGATATGCCCATAGGCCGCCATTAACCAACTCTTCGCCTTTTTTTACAAATAGCTTATTGCCCCCTGTGGTTTTGCCATATGCCGAAAGGTACAAATGCTGCTTGCCATCGTGCATAATGAGAACGCCCGAAAAGCTGATATCTATTATGCCATCGGCATTGGCGTCTAAAAAAATATTTTTATGGTAACCTACCTTCATGTTAAGCGTGCGGTACACAATACCTGCTGATGAAGGCTTCGTATCGCCGGTTACCGGCGCGGTTTCTACCGGGTTTGGCGGTATTATAATGCCCCCATCGTTTTTGTCTTTTTTGCAGCCCGACAGCGCCAACGCTATCACAAGGCTTACCCATACATACAGTTTCATAACATATGCATGACGGCGCAGTAAAACAAAGTGTTACAATAACCCATAAAAAAAAGCCGCCCCCGGTAATTGAGGGCGACTTTTTATCTTGATTCTTAAATCTAATTATCTTGCGTCTCTACCTAATCCCTCCTGTTAAACAGGAACGATGCATAGTAAACCAATGTTGCCAGCGAACCAAGAGCAGCTACAACATAAGTCATGGCGGCCCACCAAAGGGCATCTTTGGCCTGCTCGTGCTCATCGCGGGTTTGCATTACGGTATAATTGTTATTTAGCCACGCCAATGCGCGTCGGCTGGCGTCAAACTCTACGGGCAGTGTAATAAAGCTAAACAGGGTTACTAAGGCTAATGCAACAACCCCGATAGCCAGCACATAGGGGCTATGTGTAAAAAACAGCAGCATAATGCCAATCATCAGTGTCCATTGGATCAGGGTCGATGCTACGTTAACTACCGGTACCATTGCCGAGCGGAAACCAAGCCAGCTATAAGCTTTGGCATGCTGTACGGCGTGGCCGCATTCGTGCGCGGCAACCGACGCAGCCGCCACGCTGCGGCTGTGGTATACATCAGGGCTAAGGTTAACGGTTTTGTTTTCGGGGTTGTAATGGTCTGTTAACTGGCCTTCAACAGAAATTACCTGTACATCGTAAATGCCGTTATCTTTCAGCATACGTTCGGCCACCTCCTTCCCCGAAAGCCCGGATAATAAAGGCATTTCAGAATATTGCTTGAACTTGCTTTTAAAACGCCACTGCACAATAAAGCTTACCAAGGCAATTACTATCATAAGCAGCCAGGCAGAATTATACGATACAAATAGTAGGTTTATCATTTCTCAATAGTTTTATAAATAACACAATTCAAAAAGTATTCCATATTAATAATCCAAAAAAATGAGTTGGGCAATAGTGCTGTTTTGCATTTTTACTTTTTACTTTTGACTTAATGTCAAACAACTTCTCGTACTGGGAGCGTACCGCCTTTATTGATAATGCCGACGTGATCATCATCGGCAGCGGTATTGTGGGCCTTAGCGCCGCACTGCATTTAAAAAACCAGCAGCCGGGGTTAAAGGTGCTTGTTTTAGAGCGTGGCTTTTTACCCAGCGGCGCCAGTACTAAAAATGCCGGTTTTGCATGTTTCGGCACGGTTTCAGAACAATTGGAAGCGCTTAAGCATTCATCAGAAGAGGAAGTTGCGCGGCTGGCAAGTTATAAATGGCGGGGCCTGCAACGCCTGCGGCAGAACCTTGGAGATGAAAATATAGATTATCACCAGCATGGTGGGTATGAACTTTTTATGCCTGGTGAAGAAGCCAATGCGCAGGAAGCAATGGATAGCATCGGTAGGTTAAATATAATGTTAAAACCTGTGATAGATAAGCATGACATTTATGCAGTTGCGGATGCTAAAATTGCAGGCTTTGGGTTTAAAGGCGTAAGCAGGATGATCTACAATCCTTATGAGGGACAAATAAATACCGGTAAAATGATGCGTACCCTGCTGAATAAATGTTACCAGAAAGACGTATTGGTTTTAAATGGGTGCGAGATATCGGCCATTCACAACGAGGGTTGGGTTATTAGGTTAACATCCCTGCAGGGGTGTTTTACAGCTAAAAAGGTTATCATGGCTACCAATGCCTTTACCAGGCAACTTTACCCCGATTTGCAGGTAACGCCCGGCCGCGGACAAGTGTTGGTGACCAAGGCCGTTGCCGGTTTAAAACTAAAAGGCACTTTCCATTTTAACCAGGGATATTATTACTTCCGCAATATTGATGGCCGGCTGCTTTTCGGCGGCGGCCGTAACCTTGACTTTGCCGCGGAAGAAACCCCGGAATTTGGACACACCGAAGTAGTTAAACAAAAACTGATCGATTACCTGCATCATGTTATCCTGCCCGATCAAAACACCGGGATAGACTATTGGTGGAGCGGCATTATGGGTTTCGGCGATGAGATAACACCCATAGTAAAACAGGTTGAGCCTGGTGTATTCTGCGCCGTGCGCTGTAACGGTATGGGTGTAGCGATGGGTAGTTTAGTTGGAGAAGAAGTGGCGGAGCTGGCGATGCAAGCATAATTTGCAGGCAAACTAAAACAACTCCACCAATCGCTCAAACGCCATTCCGCGCGACCCTTTGATCAGGATAGTGGCATTTGTTATAGGATTTTGTTTTATGCCAATGATAGCGTCCTCGGCTGTAAGATAGAAGCTGGTGTTTAGCAGATTGCTGTTTTGCACTTCCGACTGCTGGCTCGAAAAATCCTTTCCAATAAATATCCGCTCATCAACATGCGCGCCCATTGCTTTTCGGATAACCGAGGTATGTTCCGCAGCGGATTCCAGGCCCATTTCAAACATGTCGCCCAGTATCATCACTTTACGCTCCGCCTTCACTTTATCCATGTTGTCAATAGCCACAAACATACTGCTTGGGTTTGCGTTGTAAAAATCGCAAATAAGGGTGTTGGTAGCTGTTTGCATGATCTGCGAGCGGTTGTTTTTTGGCTGGTAGCCTTCTATTCCCTGGTTGATCTCATCAGAATTTAAACCAAAAAAAGACCCTATACAAATGGCTGCCAATATATTGTCAAGGTTGTACGAGCCTGTTAATCGCGACTTTACGTTGTATGATAAGCTGTTCTTATTGTGCCATTTTAAACTCAGGAAAGGAGCGTTATCCAGCAGCTTACCGCTTATCAAATTATGCGGATCGCTGTTTTTGCCATAGTAAACCACGTTGTTTAAGCCTCGTGCCTCCTGCATCTCCCGCAAAACCTTATCGTCGCTATTTATAAAAGCCACTTTCTCACTTTCGGACTTAGCTAAATAATCATATAATTCTCCCTTGCCTTTTTTTACCCCCTCAACACCGCCAAAGCCTTCCAGATGGGCCTTGCCAACATTGGTTATCAGGCCGTGCGTGGGCTGCGCTATAGTGCAAAGCAGCGCGATCTCCTTTTGGTGATTGGCGCCCATTTCTATCACAGCCATCTCGTGCGAGCTATCAACAGTAAGGATGGTAAGCGGTACCCCGATATGGTTATTAAGGTTGCCCTGTGTTGCCAGCGTTTTAAAACGCTGCGCCAGCACAGCATTGATCAGTTCCTTGGTGGTGGTTTTGCCATTAGTGCCGGTAAGCCCTATAACAGGGATATTTAACTGACGGCGGTGGTGCCTTGCAAGGTCCTGTAAGGCAGTTAACACGTCTTCAACCAGTAAAAATTTGTCGCCTGTCGCATAGACCAGGTTGTCAATAATCGCGTATGCTGCACCCGCCTCAACTGCTTTTTGGGCAAATGTGTTGGCATCAAACTTATCACCTTTTAATGCAAAAAATAAACTGCCCGGCGTTATTTTACGGGTATCGGTACTAATAACCGGGTGCTGCAGGTATAGTTGATACAAGTGTTCGATGGTGATCATATAAAACAAATATAATATATATGCTTTTAGCCTTCGGCTTTCTGCTTAAAATCCATCCAGGCAATAACGGCCTTTATTTCGCCGTACGTATAAGCTTCGCCCAATATTTCTTTTAAGGGCGAAAGCGTTTCGCTGCCGTAACTTTCAACCGCGTCTTTTATGGCAGGTATCTTGGTTTCATTAACAAATTCGCGCACATCCAGTTCTCCGGTTTGTACAAAACGGCTTAAATGACCTTCGATGGTGGTGGGCGATAAGCCCCGTTTACCGGCTATTTCTGCAACGGTTTTGCCTGACTTGTACAATTCAAAGGTTACCTTAAAAGTGTCGGAGGGTTTACCAGGTTTCGTTTTAGACTTGCGCTCGTGTTTGACTGCTTTTTGAGCTATGCGCGATTTTAAACCCTTCTCCCGGCTATAACTATTGACAATAGCCAAAAATTCGCGGCCGTATTTGGCCAGCTTTACATCCCCGAAACCGGATATAAGCCGTAGCTCATCCATTTTCTGCGGCAGGTAGGTGGCTACTTCCAACAGGGTAGCATCTGATAAAATAATATATGCCGGCAGGTTTTCACCAAGGGCAATCTCCTGGCGCTTTTTACGCAGGTTGGCAAGCAGTTCGGCTTCGTAACTTAATGCCTCCTGCTCCTGTTCGATAGTAGTTTCTGACGCTACCAGTTCAACCGTCAACTCTCCCATTAGCACGGCCTCACTTTTTGGCGTAAGCTGTATGGCCGAATACCCTTCCTCGCTGATGCGTAAAAACCCTTGCGCTATCAATTCGCGCAGGTAGCGCTGCCAGTCGGCTTTGCTGATATCGGCGCCGGCGCCATAAGTTTTTAGCGCTTTATGATCTGGCCAGATCTTTTCACTCCTCGACCCACGCAGAAAATCTATCAGGTAGTTGGCCCCAAACCGTTCCTTTAACCGCGCTACTGCCGAAAGCGCCTTTTGGGCTATAAGCGTACCGTCGAACTTTACAAACTCACTCAAACAAAAATCGCATGAGCCGCAGTTATCCGCGAACGGCTCATCAAAATAATGCATTAAAAACTGCCGACGGCAGGCATGTAACTGGCAATAGTTGACCATATCGTCCAGCTTTTTTAGCATAATGGCGCTTTGCTGGGGGTTATTGTCTACGGTGGCAAACCCGCGAAGTTTAATGGCATCACCGGGCGAGTATAGCAGCAGCGCGTCTGAAGGTAAACCATCCCTTCCTGCGCGGCCGGTTTCCTGGTAGTAGCCTTCTATGTTTTTGGGCAGGTCCATATGCACCACGTAGCGCACATTGCTTTTATTAATGCCCATGCCAAAGGCGATAGTTGCTACAATTATCTTTATTTCATCCTTCAGAAAAGCTTCCTGATTGCGGGCTTTTACCTCGTTGCTTAGCCCTGCGTGGTATGCTGCCGCGGCATAACCTTCTTCTTTCAGGTCATCGGCCAGCGATTCTGTCGATTTTCGCGACAGGCAATAAATAATACCTGAATCCTCTTTCCGCTCATTCAAAAAAGCAAGCAGTTGGTTAAAGCTTCTCTTTTTAGGGTTAACACGGTACGTTATGTTTTCGCGGTTGAACGACGAGATAAAAACCGCGGGTTGGTGCAGGTTTAGCTTCTCTAAAATATCTTTTTGGGTGAGCTTATCGGCAGTAGCTGTTAAGGCAATTACCGGCACGCCCGGAAACTCTTTTTTTAACCCGGCCAGCATCAGGTACTCGGGCCGGAAATCGTGCCCCCATTGCGAAATGCAATGCGCCTCGTCAATGGCTATCTGTACCACGTTAAGCGTTTTCAGGAAAGCCATCATGCGGTTATCGGCACCAAATAAACGTTCGGGCGCGATGTAAAGCAGCCTTATCTCATTGTTTTTTAATTGGATGGCAATATCCTTCTGCTCTTCGGTGCTTTGGCTGGAGTTTAGGAAAGCCGCCGGTATGCCAGTAAGGTTCAGGCTGTCTACCTGGTCCTTCATCAAGGCGATGAGCGGCGATATCACTATGGTCAGGCCATCCAGCAATACGGCGGGCAGCTGATAGCAAAGCGATTTACCGCCACCGGTTGGCATCAGTACTAAAGTGTCCTGCTTGCTTAAAACATTGTTTATTATAGCCTCCTGCGAAAGCCTGAACTGGTTGTATCCGAAATATTTTTGAAGGGCCTGTATGGGTGTCATTACGCTGTATTGCAAAAGTGCAGATTTGAATTAATAGCCTGATGATGAAACGTCAAAAAAATATATTTAGATTAGCCTTTACTGATCTAAGCATTTTATCCATGTTAAAAAGACTATTCGTTATAGTAATTATCGCGCTTTGCTGCCAAAGCGTTTCGGCACAGCATATACAATCGCCCGCCGAGTTTTTGGGCTACCGGGCCGGCGAAAAATTTACGCCCCATTACCGGGTGGTAGAATATTTTAAATACGTTTCGGGCGTTGCCGGTAATGTGAAGCTGCAGCAATTTGGCATCACCAACGAGGGCCGGCCGCTTATAGCCATGTTCATTGCATCTGATGATAATATTAAACGGCTGGAAGAGATACGCCAGAACAACCTGCGCCTTGCCGGGATGGAAAACGGGACTATCATGCCCAACCAACCCGCGATAACCTGGCTAAGTTATAATGTACACGGTAATGAGCCGGCATCAAGCGAAGCCGCCATGTGGACTTTGTTTGACCTTGTTGACCCTGCCAACACCGCAACTAAAGAGTGGTTAAAAAACAGCGTGGTGGTTATAGATCCGTGCCTTAACCCGGATGGGCGCGACCGTTATACCAATTTTTATAACTCGGTACGCGGTATGTTGCCCGATGCCAGCCCCACCTCGCGCGAGCACCTGGAACCCTGGCCGGGCGGACGTGTGAACCATTATTACTTTGATCTTAACCGCGACTGGGCGTGGCAGGCACAAAAGGAAACACAGGCGCGCGTGGCCCTGTTTAACCGGTGGCTGCCCCAGGTGCATGTTGACTTTCATGAGCAGGGATATAATAACCCGTATTATTTTGCACCCGCAGCCGAGCCTTATCATAAGGATATAACCCAGTGGCAGCGAGATTTTCAGGTCACTATTGGGAAAAATAATGCCAGGCATTTTGACGAAAACGGGTGGATGTATTTTACCAAACAGGAATTTGACCTGCTCTATCCATCGTATGGCGATACCTATCCGTTATACAGCGGTTCGATAGGGATGACTTACGAACAGGGGGGTATAGGCGCCGGCCTGGCCGTTGTTACCCGTAATGGCGATACACTTACCTTGGCGCAGCGGATAGCACACCACCGTACTACCGGGTTAAGTACGGTTGAAATAGTATCGCAAAACGCAACAAAGGTGGTAGATGAGTTTAAAAAGTTTTACGATAACAGCCGCCAAAACCCGCCTGGCGTGTATAAAACCTACGTGATTAAAAACGACAATAACGAGAAGGTGAACGAGATGGCTAAGATGTTCGCCCGCAACGGGATACAGTATGGTTATGGTTTAAACAATAAGTCAATAACCGGGTATAATTATTTTACCGGAGCAACCGAGCAGTATACTGTAAACCCCAATGATTTGGTGGTGAACGCCTATCAGCCAAAATCGGTATTGCTGCATGTGCTTTTGGAGCCTAAAACCTTTATCCCCGATTCGGCTACGTACGATATTACCGCATGGGCGCTGCCTTATGCCTATGGGTTGAAAGCCTACGGTATAAAAGAATCGTATAAGCCGTCGGCAAGCAGCTGGAGTGTACCCAAGCCGCAGCCGATTACCAACACCAGAGCATATGCTTATGTTTCGGCGTGGCAGTCAATTGCCGATGTAAGGTTCCTTTCGGCGCTGCTTAAGAAAAAAATTAAGGTACGCTACGCCGAAATCCCTTTTGAGGCAGCAGGTAAAAAATTTACGGCCGGGTCGTTATTAATAACCCGTGCAGGCAACGAGAAGATTGATTTTGACCGGGTGGTTACCCAAACCGCCGCTGATATGGGCCACGAAATTACGCCGCTATCGTCGGGCTTTGTTGATAAAGGGTCGGATATTGGGTCGGATGATGTACGCTTTATACGCCAGCCGCGCGTAGCGCTGGTTTCCGGCGATGGTATCAACTCGGAAGCGATGGGCGAGGTATGGCACTTTTTTGAGCAGCAAATAGGTTATCCGGTTAGCCTGATCAGGTACCAGGACATCAACCGTATAAAACTTAACGATTTTGATGTGATCGTTATGCCCGACGGAAGGTATAACGACCTGTCTTCAGACAATTTGCAGAGCTGGATACGGGATGGCGGCAAACTGATAGCTATAGAAAACGCCGTTGCCGCTCTGGTTGAGAAAAAGGGATTTAACATCAAGAAGAAGGAAAACAAAAAAGACGATAAGGTGGATGCGAAATCCAAACCGGTCATAAAAATATATGCTGACCGTAACCGGGATGCCATCCGCTCGAGCATTCCGGGCGCTATATTTAAGCTAAATATGGATAATACACACCCGCTTGCATTTGGTTTCCCCAATTATTACTACTCATTAAAGCTTAGCGATGATATTTACGAACTGCTTGGCGAAGACGACTGGAACGTTGGCACAATCGAAAAAAATAGTTACGTGGCCGGCTTTGCTGGCGTGCAATCTAAACAGAAGCTAAACAGCGGCCTGTTGCTTGGTGTGCAATCTTTAGGTCGTGGTTCGGTTGTTTATCTTGTGGACGACCCCTTGTTCCGCAGTTTCTGGGAAAATGGTAAATTGTTGTTTAGCAATGCCGTGTTTATGGTAGGGCAGTAAGAAAGGGAGGCAAGAACATTAGAATCAGGAATCAAGACTTTAAAGCGTTAAAAAAGCCACCTTATTATAAGGTGGCTTTTTTGGTCTTGACTCTTATGTCTTGATTTCGTGAATCTCTAATTACCGCTTTTAACCCTGCCTTTTTCATCTTCGGCGCCGGTTCTGTGCTGGCGGGCTTTTATTTTGCTGTTGCCAAAGTTGTAGGTAAAGGTTATTCGCGCCAGCCGGGTTTCGTTCTTTTGTACCAGGTTAAGGTTTGTACTGGTATAATTAGTGGCTACCCTGTTTTTGCGTGTATCAAATATATCTGATACGGCTAATTTGATGTTCATTTTCTTTTTATAGAAAGAATGGCTTACCCCGGCATCAACGGAGTATTGCGGTTTGATCTTAAATATGCTATAGCTTACCGCTGATTGATAAAAGGCTGATACCTCAAATTTGTATCCGGGGACAATGAATGTTTGGGTGGTACGGCCCTGAAAAGCGGCCTGCCCATTGTTAAGCGTGCCGCCAAACAACCCTGCCGACTTAAACTTTTGATAAAACCCGGTAACATCTACGTTTCCTGTCCACCATTTGGCAATGGTATAAGGGGTGTTGATATTAATGTTATAGTTGTTTTGTGTCTGCAGGTTTTCGTTTGTCTGGAATGTCGCCTTTTTTACTGTATCGGTGTATAATACATCCACGCTCGCGTCAGTAGTGTGGCTATAGCCCAAAGTAACGTTAATAGTTTTATTGTAGGTGTAATTAAGCTCGAATGAGTTGGTGTATTGCGGCTTAAGGAAAGGATTTCCTTTTTCATAGGTGTACTGGTCAAGGTAGTACACAAATGGGTTCAGGTTGTCGTAATTCGGTCTGTCTATACGCCTGCTGAAGTTAAACCCTAATTCGTGTTTGGCCGACAGCGTTTGATTAACGAATAAGCTGGGGAAGAAATCGAGGTATGACCGGTGCACTACCTGGCTATTGGTTATCAGGTTACCTGTTGATACAGTATTTTCTGCACGTAAACCCACCTGCACAGATGTGTTCTTAAACGTTTGCCCCAGGTTTACATAAGCCGCGCTCACCCTTTCGTCATAAATAAAGCGGTTAGTGCGCGAAACATCGTTTATAAATGTACCACCCTTCTCAATTTCGGCACGCAGGTCGTTATCGGTTTTTACCGAGCTTGCCTTCACTCCGGCTTCCAGTTTTAAGTTTTTATTAATAGGATAGGTATAATCGGCCTTGCCGGTGTATATGGTGATGTTTGAAGGTGTTTGATTACGTAAAAATAAAGCCGGGTGCTGTACGCTGCCATCGGGCAGGAAAAAGTATGTATCGTTATTGGCAAATGAGTTGTTTTTGAATTTTGAGTAATCCAGGTCTATACTCAATTCCTGGCCGTTAGTATCTATAACCAGCTTGTCATTCAGGTTTATAGCAATGTTACGGTAAGTTTGGTTAATGGTTGAGGGCGTATGTTGTACCGAATCTAAAACAACCGGTGTTGACCCGATATTGGTAACGCTTTTGTTGTTATTATATTCGTTAGTGTAATCGCCGCTTACAACAAAACCTAAGGTGTTTTTAGCCGAAGTGGTGTAATCGGCCCCTACACGGTAATTATTATAATGTACCGTTCTTTTCATAAGTGTGTTTTGCATAAAATAAGTTGTGGTTGGCCCGCTCACCACGGTGCGGTTAATGTCAATTACATTCTGACGGGTCACATCACCACGACTAAGCGTGCCAAATACATTCAGGTTGCCAACTTTATGGTTCAGGTTAAGACTGGTGTTATCTCTAAAGTTTTTGCCATATGCAGCGCCGGCCGTTATACTGCCGTTTGTGCCGCTTTGCTTGTTCTTTTTTAATTTGATGTTGATGATACCCGAATTGCCCGAAGCATCGTATTTTGCAGAAGGGTTGGTGATGATCTCTATAGATTGTATCGTCGTGCCATCGGTAGACCGCAGTAAGGCCGCCAATTGTGTTGACGACAGGTACGTAAGCTTATCATTTATCATCACGGTAACGCCCTGTTTGCCCTTCAGGGTTATATTGTCGTCTTTATCAATAGTAACTCCAGGGGCGCGTTCCAATATCTCTAAGGCAGAGTTACCCGCGGCAAGCACGCTATTCTCTACGTTCATCACCGTGCGGTCGAGCTTGCGCTCAATAAGGGGTTTTGATGAAGTTACGGTTACGCCTTGCAGGCTACGGCTGTTTTGCTCCATTTTTAGTAAGGGCGCACTAACCTGCGTTTGGTCGGCCGTTACCTCGAATGCCGGGCTAAAAGCCGGGTGGTAGCCAACGTTTGTTGCCTTAACAATATACTTGCCCGGCATGATATGATCTATTACATAGTTACCGGCATCGTTTGTAAGCGTGCCTTTAACTACCGCTGAATCTTTGGCCCTTAACAAGGTTATTGTAGCGTAATCCACAGGTTTTGCCTGCTCGTTCTGTAACGTGCCCGCTACGCTGGCGGTTGGCCTGGCTTGTTGTGCATTTACGGTAGCGGCGGATAATAGCAGGAGCAGGAGATATAGTATTTTAATAGTTTGTTGTTTCATGAATAAAAAATTTAGGCAATAAAAGCCCCGCGAAGGATATGCCTTCGTTTTTTTGGGTTGGATAAAAATTAGTTTGTGTGGCGGTTATCCGCGCAGGTTAGATGGTAGCTGGTGTAAGTATTTGCATAGGTATATGGTTTATGTGGTATGCCGGCCGTGTAACAGGCATGTGATTTTCGTTTTATATTAAGATGGCAAACTGCAGTAAAAGGTTACACAAAATTTTCAATTTGTGATATTGGGGAAAAGCATATCTGCAATATCCTTATATATAAAGTATTGCGTTGCAACACTATCGGCCGGGCGCGAGCTATGCTTAGTTAAGGCAGCTTTACTTTTGCCCGGTGCAATTGCATTTTGATGCCGCGTTGAATTATAAAACGGTAATATAAGCCCGCTAAATAATAGCAGGCTTATATATTTTATAATGGGTTTCATTATTGTGCGGTATCCACAGCTGCACTATCGGCGGCAGCTTTTTGTTTGTGAGGTAGTACCAGGGTGTCAACCTTGCATTGCAGCCCGTTATCTGTCATGATAAACTTAACATCAGATGCATTGTCCTTTTTGTTTACCTGTTTGCATTGCCAAACATCCACATCCCTAACAAAGCGGTCTATCTGTTCGTCTATAACTACTTTTGAATTAAGTGGTATTTTAAGCGTAAGATGTAATCGCTGGGCCCTCCAAAGCTTGTCGGCCTGTTTTTCGAGGCGGCGGTTAAACTTTAGCACGTTGCCTTCTTGTTTAAACTGGTAGCTTGTGCCGCGTGCGTTTGAAAGCGCCTCTTCATAATCGCTGCCACGTGCACTGAACGATTCGACCAACACAGGCTGCGGCACATCGCTTTTTTCGATAAAAATATCGATATTCTTGTCGGGCATATCCATGTCGTTATCTTCATCATCATCTAAAATAACCCGACCGCTAAAATCTTCTTTAACCTTAAGGCGAATACTGTCTTCCCTGGTCAGGTATTTAATATCGTTCAGCTTCAGGTAATAAGTGCTGTCGGCCGATGGCTTTATATTTATGGTTTGGCTAAAGCTGGCATATTCTTTAAAGTTTGACGATGTTTTGGCAACGTAGTAAATAACAATGCTTAATGCCACTATCCAGGTCATTAGCAACGCAGAGCCTGCGGTGCGGTTTATCACATTGCCTTTAAACACTACATTTATAATTGTTAATATTATGGCCAGCAAAGGTATAATGCCCATAAGTACAGCGCACACTATAAATATGTTGTTAACATGCTCGCTGGTAATGTTAAAAGGGAATATATGGTAAATACCTATATTATGGTTGCCATAAACAAACGCCGATATCAATAATATAATAAGCGCGACTATCCCGGCAAAGCAGCTTGCTATCAGTGCGATTGCTACCAGCTTACCTATAACTTTACCGGCCCCACCCAAAAAGTTGCCAAAGTGGCCAAATACATCGCCTGCAAAATCACGGGTTCTGTATATAAGGGGGCGCGCCTCGTGATGCATATTTGCTATATTATTGCGTAATCCGCTTATCTCTTCTTCAAAATTGTTTTTAAAGCCCTGCAGGTCCAGCTTTTGACCCTTCATGGCCATCCGATCAGCGCGCGTAACGGCCTTAGGCACAACAATCCATAGTATTACATATAATACAAAACCAGTTCCGAAGAATATGAGCGAAAGAACGAACAACAAGCGCACCCAAACCGGGTTGAAATCAAAATAGTTGGCAATGCCCGAGCAAACGCCTGCCACCAGGTGGTCATCTGGGTCGCGGAACAGGCGGCGAGGTTCGGTACCGTAACCAAACGCGGGTTGTGCGTGTGGTTTTGCGCCCTCTTCCTCCATTTCAAAGTCCTCAACCGATCCCATTTGTTGTACAACCGTTTTCACATCCTGCAAAACAATAACCTGTTTACCTTCTCTCAGCAGTATTTCGTTAAACATTTCTGCTATGCGGTTCTCGATATCAGTAGTGATCTCGAGGCTGTCGGCCGAGTTCAAAAAATGCCGCTGTACATCGGTCATGTAGTTTTTAAGTATCTCGTAAGCATCTTCTTCTATATGAAAAACGATGCCGTTTATATTTATGATGATAGTTTTATTCATGATGAGTGATATTATTGGTTATTGTTATGTCTGTCGCCTATAGCGGTTTGTACGGCAAAAGCGAGTTCGTGCCAGGTTCCGTCAAGCTGTTCAAGCACTTTGCGCCCTTCTTCGCTAAGCACATAGTACTTACGCGGGGGCCCCGAGGTGGATTCCACCCAGTTGTATGCAAGCAAGCCATTATTTTTTAAACGGGTAAGCAGGGGGTATAATGTACCCTCAACTACAAGCAGCCGGGCCTTCTTTAACTCAGATATGATATCCGAGGCATAGATCTCACCCTTCGCTATAATGGAAAGTATGCAATACTCCAGTATGCCTTTCCTCATTTGGGTTTGTGTGTTTTCGACAATCATAATACAAAGATATATGTTTTAAAATGTATTATGCAATACATAGTACTGTATTTTTTATCTTTTTTTTATTTTTTTCAAATTATTTCAATAAAAAGTATCTTTTTTCATTTTTTAATTTGATTTATTGATAGCGTAACACTACTTTTATGATTAATTAACTATTAACTGATCTTATTATTAACAAACATGAAAAAACTTCTACTAGTAAGTTTGTGTTTCCTGATGTTATGCATAACACAGGTATATGCACAAAATCGTACAATTACTGGTACAGTTACTTCAAAGGATGACGGTCTTCCGTTACCAGGGGTAAGTGTTACAGTAACCGGAACTTCAGTTGGAACTCAAACCAATGCTTCCGGTAAATTCTCATTAAGCGTGCCTGCTACGGCAAAATCATTAAGCTTCTCTTTCATTGGTTTCCAAAGGCAGGAAGTTAACATTGGCGCCGGCAATAACATGACCGTGGTGCTTTCTGCTACCGCAAACCAACTGAGCGAGGTTATCGTACAGTCTGCGGGTGGTTTGGCTGTAAAACGCCGTGAACAAGGTTATGCCTCAACTACTGTAAAAGCAAGAGAGCTTACTCAGGGTAAAGCCACCAACGTTGGTGCGGCCTTATCTGGTAAAGTAGCGGGTTTGCAGGTAAATACAGTGGGCTCGGGTGTTAACCCAACCGTTCGTTTGGTATTACGTGGTAACCGTTCGTTACTTGGTAACAACCAGGCCCTGGTGGTTATAGATAACGTTATTGTTCCAAGCAGCATTTTAGGTAACATTAACCCTGAGGATATCGAAGATATCCAGGTGTTAAACGGTGCCGGTGCAGCCGCCCTTTACGGTTCGGATGCATCGAACGGTGCGTTATTGATCACTACCAAAAAAGGTAAAAAAGGCGAAACCACCATTAGAGTGTCAAACTCGACCAGCTTTGAGCACGTAAGCTACAATCCAAAAACTCAAACTGAGTTTGGTTCTGGTTCAAACACTGATGTTCAGTTGTACATACCTTTCGAAAACCAGCAGTACGGCCCAAGGTTTGACGGTTCAATTGTTGAAATTGGTCGCCCGCTGCCTGATGGTACTATCCAAAAGGTACGTTATGCAGCTAATGATGGTAAAAATCAGTTCTGGAACACTGGTGTGTTAAACCAAACTGACATTGCGTTATCTTCAGGTAGCGAAAGTTCAACTTTTTACTTGTCTGGCCAGTATGTAACTCAAAAAGGTACTACTCCTAATGATGCATACAACCGTGCTTCTATCCGTGCTAACGGTACACGTAAGATCAACGATCGTATAAACGTTACCTACAGCGCTAACTACGTACAAAACAGGTACAACACTACCACCCAAACCGCTAGTGTTTATGACCAATTGTTGCAAACTCCACCGCACATCAATATAACAGATTATAAAGATTGGCAGAATAACATTTGGGCTAACCCCAACAACTATTACAATGAGTACTATCCAAACCCTTATTTCACTATCGACAACAACCGTCAGAACATAAGGAACGATTACTTTGTTGGTCAAACTGAGTTAAAGTGGAACCCGATCAGCTGGTTAACCTTTACCGGCCGTGTAGGTATCACTGCTTCTAACCAGTCATACAAAAGCTATACTAACAAATTTGTGTTAGATGCTTACACAAAATCTATTGCTACTGCTTCTGTAAAAAGGAATGATATTCCCGGTAGCGTTGAGAACGGCAGTAATTTTGCCACCCAGTTAGTATCTGATTTCCTTGCCACATTTGATAAACGTTACAATAAATTAAATGTAACCTTTACTGCAGGTGCAGGTATCCGGGATAACAACGGGCAGACTCAAACGATAAACGCGTCTGGTTTGATACAGCGCGACCTGTTAAATGTTAATCAACGTTACACCGCTAATACTGGCGGTACCCAATTTGACGCACGTCGTCGTCAGCAGTCAATATACGGTGACTTAAAGTTATCGTATGAAGATTACCTGACTTTGCACGTTACCGGCCGTAACGACTGGTTATCAGTATTAGCTCCTGAAAACCGTTCGTTCTTTTACCCTGCGGCGGACGTTGCGTTTACGCCGACTAACTTGATCGAGTCGTTAAAAGGCAGCAATGTCCTTAATGCCTTAAAAATAAGGGCTGGTGTATCTAAAGTTGGTCAGGCCAATATCGATCCCTATGCGCTTAACACTACTTTCTCACAATCTAATGGTTACCCATACAGCACCGGCCCGGGTTATGGCTTCTCTGGTCGTGTAGTATCAAATTCATTAAGGCCCGAGATCACGAAAGGTTACGAGTTTGGTTTTGATGCCGATTTGATCGATAACCGTGTAACGGCAAGTGCTACATACTACTCAACCCAAACAACCAACCAAACAGTACCTGCAGGTTTGTCTACCGCATCTGGTTTCTCAAGTTACCTGGTAAATACCGGTCGTGTTGACAATAACGGTATTGAAACTGCCTTATTTATCACTCCATTAAGAACAGCAAGTGGCTGGACCTTGACTTTAGGTGCTAACTATACCCACGTTACAAACAAAGTAGCGTACATTTCTGATCAAATAGAGAAACTTGCATTGTCAACAGGCGGTAACGCACAGGTTTACGCTATTAAAGGCCAGCCTTACCCAATGTTATTGGGATCTGACTATCTTCGCGATGATCAAGGCCGTGTTATTGTTGATGCTACTACCGGATATCCTTCAGCTAATCCTGTACAGGTTCAGCTTGGTAACACTCAGCCAAAAGACCGCTTAGGTTTAAATGTGGAGCTTCGTTACAAATCGTTCCGTTTTGCAGCATTAGCCGAGTATCGTGGTGGCTTTGTTATCTTCAACAGCTCGGGTAGCTTTGACTTCTCAGGTGCTGGTTTAAGAACAGTTTATTACGATCGTGAACGTTTCGTATTCCCTAACTCTTCTTACCTTGACCCTGCTACTAACCAATACGTTGCCAATACCAACATTACTGTTGCTGATGGTGCAAACGGTTTCTTCGCAGATAACAACCGTAACTTGAATATCGCTTCGAACTATGTAACAAGCGCTGCTTCCTGGAAACTGCGCGAAGTATCATTACAATACGATCTGCCAAAATCATTGTTCGGTAATGGTAAATACATCAAAGGCGCTACTGTAGGTTTGCAAGGCCGTAACCTATTCTTATGGTTACCGAAATCAAACATCTACACAGACCCTGAGTATAGCTTTACTGATTCAAACGCTATTGGTATTAACACCCTGGGTCAAACGCCTCCAACAAGGTACTATGGTGCTACAGTATCAGTAAACTTTTAATTCTTAAGAAAACATGAAAAAATTATTTAAAATATTAATGGTGTGCGGACTCGTTGTGAGTGCCACATCATGTAACAAATATTTGGATATCAATGCGAATCCAAATGATCCAACGGCGGCTACGCCCGATTTGATCTTACCGCAAGCTATTGTTTCGTTTGCTGCATATCACGTTCAATTTAACAGCTTTGCCGGATACGCAAATGGTATGACAGCTAATGGTGGTGGTTACGGCGCGTTTGGTGCACAAACGACCTACAACTATGCAACTACCGATTATACCAACTTGTTCAGTAACAGTTATGATAACATCAACGATCTGCAATACATCGTTGATAAGACAAGTGCTGATGGAAAAGATAGGTATTTTAACGCAGCCGCCCGAATTATGCGTGCGTTTGCTTACCAGCGTTTAGTTGATATCTACGGCGATGTGCCTTACACAGAAGCGGTAAAAGGTGCTGCTAATATTGCACCTAAATATGACAAAGCAGAAGATATTTATACAGACTTATTTGCTCAGCTGAACACCGCGATAGAAAGTATCGATATGTCAACTGCAGAGGTACCTACTCCTATTAAAACAGCGTCTGCCGGTAGCGTCGACGTTTTATTTGGTGGTGACATGCAATTATGGAAAAGATTTGCAAATACCATCAAATTGCGTATGCTTATTCGTATTCAGGATGTTACTTCTATGGCTTCTGTAATAAGCGCGGAAAAAGCTAAACTTGCTGGCGCCGATTTTATCACAAAAGATGCCATCGTTCAACCTGGCTACCAAGCGGGTAACGCGGGCAAGCAAAACCCAATGTGGAACACGTGGGCATACAATGAAACAGGTAGCCCTTCGGCCGCAGGTATTCAACAAGTGCCAACAGCATTTGCGGTAGGATTCTATGATGGCAAGAAAATATCTGACCCTGCACGCGGTGCGGTTACCTACAAAAGCTTAACCTCATATACCGGTCAGTTAGGTAGTTCAACAAATCCTAACGCCCCTAATGGCTCTGCGTGGTATATCGGTACTGCAACAGGTACGTCGGGTGATGCGGTTGGTATATTAAAAGGCCCTTCTATGGGTCAGCCAATAATGCTTGCTGCAGAAAGCTACTTTTTACAAGCAGAAGCAAATCTTGTTGGTTTAGTAGGATCTCCGGCCACAGCTCAGGATAATTTTAATGAAGGCATCAGAGCGTCTTTCAGATATTTGTATAAAGACAAAAGTAATGCTTATTCAGGCAGTTACTCAGAAAGCAAAGCTAATGATGATGCAAATGCATATATTTCGGCTAATTCTAAAAATTACTTGGTAAGGTATACTACTGTTACGGATATTGTAAACAATACAACTACTCCTACTACTGAGGCACAAAAATTAGAGGCTATTATAACGCAAAAATATATCGCGTTAAACCAGATCGATGCCAACGAAGCGTTTAATGAGTACCGTAGAACAGGTTACCCAAAATCGAATCCGACTGGCGATCCGGCACATAATGCTGCTTCAACAATTTCGGTTTCAACAGCTCCTGATAAATTACCTGTTAGAATACAATATCCAAGCAGCGAATACGCATTGAACAGTGCAAACGTTCCTCCAGCGGTAAATAACTTCACTTCGAAATTGTTCTGGGATCTTAATTAATATTTAATATATAAGAAAATGAAAAAATATTTAGGCATTTTATTATTGGCCATTAGCACAACAAGCTTAACATCTTGTTTAAAAGATGGCCCGGTTAACCTTCCGCCGGGCGGTTCACCACCAGTGATTGAATTTTCAACCAATTTGTTTGTAGCACCTACATCTGATGTAAACTCGCCTGTGGCGTTGTATACCAAATCGTATGATGTGGTACCTAGTGCCACTTTGGAACTAACAATTGGTTATACAGGAGGCGCTCCTGCCCCTGAAGACATAACTGTTAATCTTGATAACGATGGAGCGGATAAAATCGCCGCATACAACGAGTACAAGGACGCAAATTACGAAATGCTGCCAGCCGAATTCTTCTCTGGCATGCCGAGCTCGGTCGTAATTAAAAAAGGAGAGAATTTTGCCAAGTTTACTGTAACAGTAAAACCGGACCAGTTTGATTTTGCTAAGTCTTATGCATTGCCCTTTCATATTGCTTCCGTATCATCTGGAACTGTAAGCGGCAATTATGGTACTATATTAGTATCCGTTGGTGCCAAAAACAAATACGATGGTGTTTACAAGGTTACAGGTAGCTACCATGATTTAAGCTTCCCTGCTTATACTGGCTATTTCCCTTACACAGCGGATCTTGAAACCATCAGCGCAGGCACAGTTGATGTATTCAACGAAGATTTAGGTACTTACGGTTTCTTGTTCTATACAAATAATGCCAATGGCGATATAAGCTACTATGGTTCGTTTTCTCCAGAGTTTACATTTGACCCTGCAACCAACAAGATCATTAAGGTCGAGAATGCTTATGGACAGTTAGCTGGTGCCAATAAACGTTCTGCAGAGCTTGATCCTAGTGGCGTAAATGAGTATGACCCTGCAACCAAAACCTTTAAAGTAAAGTATTTTATGTATCAACTTGGTGCTAAAAGGTTAACCTTTGATGAGACCTATACTTATCAAGGCCCACGCCCATAATTGAATTCATAACATTAAGATTAAGCCCCGCTAAAAATTAGCGGGGCTTTTTTATGCATTATACTTTTAGTTTCAAAATTGTTTAGAGGCATTGTGAGTACACGTTTTTACTCATCGCTTATTGTAGGAGTTATTAAATAAGCGTAAAATGTTGACTCGGGTAGTTGCGGAACGTTAGACCAGATAAGAGATTACTCACAGTAGGAGTAAAGCAAAGGGAGGCAATTTGCCTCCTTTTTGCTTTTTGACTGAGATCAATAAGTTACCAAGTCGTTATACATTTTAGAAGTACCGTCGGTAAAGGTTATATTAATAGCATAACCAGGCTTATCGTACGTGTATCCCGAAAATGTAGTAACTGCTGTACCATCAGGATTGCCTTCGCCAGGGCTTCTGTATAAAGCTACAACCGTACCATACTGTGTATTCGTGTAAGCATGGTATGCTTGACCATCTTTATAAAACCAGCCGGCATCGTAAATAAATTGATTTTGGTGGTTCACTAAATTAATTGGTTGCTTTTGCCCATCTGTAAACGAAAATAAAGGCAACATCAAAAACATACTTCCGAATAAAAAAAGAGATTTTTTCATGATAAGTAATTTAAGTTAACAATTTGTTTATTAATTAAATATACGACATGGAGATGGTTTTGCAATGTGTTTTTTTGCTCATTTTTTAACATGTGTTAAATAATAAGCAAGTGTGTGATTGGATTAGGATGTATCGTGTCAGGCTCTATTAACAGCATGCACATGCATTATTAATTATCAAAGCGGTCTCTATTTTTTATCTACACTATACTTACCGGGCCCTACAAATGTAAGCCCGGCAAATACGAAGGCCAGTTCAATGGCATGCGCTGCGCCGTCCAGCCCGTCGCCTTTGCCTAAATGGGTGGCTGCTGCTACTACCAGGTTTAGCATTAAAAAAAATGCGGCTGGCCTGAATGCAAAGCCTATCAGTATCAGGAAACCGCCAAGTGTTTCGGTAATTGCCGCCAAAAAACCCCACATTACAGGCCAAAAGTGTATGCCTACATATTGGGTTGAGCTGCCAAGTCCCGCCCACATTTCGGTGCCGCCGGTTAGTTTTGGATATCCGTGAAAAATCATCATTGCGCCCAATCCAACCCTTAAAATGAGCAGGCCGGTGTTGCGGTAATTATTTAAGCTGCTTAAGTATGCCATAACTATATTACAATTTATTAGGATAATCAATATTAACAACATCTGTTTCAACTGCTAACCGAAGTGTTTTGCCCAATATCAGGCTGCAGTTATTTGAAATGTGGCCCGCCGGAAAATCAAAGCAAACCGGGTAATCATATTCGGCAACAACATCCATAACAATCTCGGGCAGCGTTTGCCCAAAGGGGATGTCGTTATCTTTCAAGTCGGTAAAGCCGCCTGCAATAAGTCCAGCAAGGTGTTTGAGCTTTCCGGCGCGTTTAAGCGCGCGCAGCATACGGTCGATGGCGTAAAGGTATTCGCCAACGTCCTCAATAAACAATATCTTACCGTTATAGTCCAGATCGCTTACAGAACCGGATACAGCCAATAATAATGAAAGGTTGCCCCCAATCAATATGCCCTGGCATTCGCCGCGCCGGTTCAAAGGGTTCGGTTCAATACGGTAACTTATTGCTTCGCCAAATAAAGCTTTCCTTAGTGTTTCCAGCGAATAAGAAGAGGCATCAGGTATGTTCAGCGGCATTTGCCCGTGAATGCACGGCAGGTTATAGTTTGATATAATATGCGCGTGCAACAGGGTAATATCACTAAAACCAACCACCCATTTTGGGCTGTTTTGCAAGCGGTTAAAATTGACCATATCAACCATACGAATGGTGCCATACCCACCACGTGCGCAAATAATAGCTTTGATGCTGTCGTCGTCAATAAAATGCTGCAGGTCGGCCGCCCTGAAAGCGTCGTCGCCGGCAAACTGGTGGTACGATGCATTTACGGTTTCGCCCAATATAACTTCAAGCCCCCAGCCGGTTAGTAAGGTTATAGCATCCGTCATGGGGATGGGAAGCTTTTTGGCGGGACAAGTTATAGCAACTTTGTCGCCTTTTTTGAGGTATGGAATTGAAGTGCCCGAAAGTCCGAAAGTCGGCATAAGTCCGAAAGATTAACGATGTGATTTTTGCGCTGATAACTTTCGTCATCCGGTCTTTCGGACTTTCCGTCTTTCCCAACTTTCTGACTTAAAAAAATTATCTTTGCAAATTAATAAACATCCCTGTTTAATGTCGCAACTTAATAAATATAAAAGATACACCATAACATCAGCATTGCCTTATGCAAACGGGCCGCTGCATATTGGCCATTTGGCGGGGGCATACCTGCCGGCAGATATTTTTGTGCGTTACCTGCGGCTTATGAAAAAGGATGTAGTATACATTTGCGGGTCAGACGAGCACGGCGCGGCTATCACGATAAAAGCAAAAAAAGAGGGCACTACGCCCCAGGCTATTATTGATAAATACCACAACCAGATAAAAAGCAGCTTTGAGGAGTTCGGGATCTCGTTTGATATTTACCACCGTACATCGTCGGCCATACATCATGATCTTTCGCAGGAATTTTTTCTGAATTTGTACGAAAAAGGTGAATTTATTGAGAAATATTCTGAGCAATATTATGATGATGAATTTGACCAGTTCCTGGCCGACCGGTACATTACCGGTACCTGCCCGGTTTGCAGCTATGATAAGGCTTACGGCGATCAGTGCGAAAACTGTGGCACATCCTTAAACCCGACCGATCTGATCGACCCGATATCGACCCTTAGCAATAAAAAACCGGTTTTAAAGCCCACAAAGCATTGGTATTTGCCGTTGGATAAATATCAGCCCTGGTTAGAGCAGTGGATAGACGAGAAAGAGGGCGAATGGAAGGTAAATGTATTTGGGCAATGCCGCTCGTGGTTAAAATCGGGTCTGCAGCCCCGGTCTATGACCCGCGACCTTGATTGGGGTATCGACGTGCCGTTGGAAGAAGCCAAAGGCAAAAAGCTTTATGTGTGGATGGACGCGCCAATAGGCTATATATCGGCAACCAAACAATGGGCTATTGATAATGGGAAAGACTGGCAGCAGTATTGGAAAAAGCAGGCCGATACCGCCGATGATGCCTGCCTGATGCACTTTATTGGCAAGGATAACATCGTGTTCCATTGTATCATATTCCCGGCCATCTTAAAGGCCCACGGCGATTACATATTACCGCAGAACGTACCGGCTAACGAGTTTTTGAACCTAGAGGGCGATAAGCTGTCCACATCGCGCAACCACGCGGTTTGGCTGCACGAATACCTGGAAGAATTTCCCGGTAAGCAGGACGAGTTGCGTTATGTGCTTACATCGATACTCCCCGAAACCAGCGACAGCGAATTTACCTGGAGGGATTACCAGGCACGTGTAAACAACGAGCTGGTTGCCATTTTGGGTAACTATGTTAACCGCGTAATGATATTAATGCACAAGTATTATGATAGCAAGGTAGAAAGCGATAGGGGCGCTATAAAGCTTACCGATGCCAAAGTAGATGCCGAGTTAGGCGGATATTACGATGAGTTAGGCAAAAATCTGGAGGGGTACCGTTTCCGCGCGGCCTTGCAGAGCGTTATGGATATGGCGCGCCTTGGCAACCGTTACCTAACTGAGCAGGAGCCATGGAAAACCATTAAAACCAATCCTGAAGCGGCTAAAAATGCCCTGCATAATAGCCTTATACTGATAGGCCATTTGGCTACCTGCCTGCAGCCGTTTTTACCGGCCACAGCCACAAAAATATTTGGCATGCTGAACAAAGATGCCATAACCTTTGACCAGGAAATGGCGTTTGAGAACGGCCATCAGTTAAACCCCGCTGCACTATTGTTTGAGAAAGTGGAAGATGAGGTAATAGATAAACAGATCCAAAAACTGGCAGATAAAAAAGCGGCATCGGCAGTGGCGCAAAAGCCTGTTATTGCCCCGGCAAAAGCCAATATTACCTTTGATGATTTTGTGGGGATGGATATCCGCACAGGCACTATCTTAACTGCCGAAAAGGTGGCAAAAACCAAGAAATTGTTGAAGCTGACTATTGATACCGGGATAGATCAGCGCACCGTAGTATCGGGCATTGCCGAACATTACGAGCCGGAAGCTATTATTGGAAAGCAGGTAAGCATATTGGTAAATCTGGAACCGCGCGAAATAAAAGGCATCATGTCGCAAGGGATGATACTGATGGCCGAAAATGCTGAAGGCAAGCTAAGCTTTGTAGCCCCGGCCGATGAAATACCAAATGGCTCTGTAATAAGGTAATATGCGGATGTGAAAATATGCAGGTGTGCAGATTGAATTTTCAAGGATAATTTGCACCTTTGCATTTCCTAAAATAAATGGGTCCCGTAGTTCAACGGATAGAATAGAAGTTTCCTAAACTTTAGATATGAGTTCGATTCTCGTCGGGACCACATTAATAAACGCCCTGTAAAATATTTTACAGGGCGTTCTTATTTTATTGCAGCTACGCTATAACCACACTGTTAATCCCTTTTTCTAAGGCAGTATCCTGTATGCCCGGTATCGATAAGCCTTCAACCCGGTAAACAGTAACATCTGTAAGGCCAATGAATGCCAGCATGTGTCTAAGATACGGCACAGAAAAATCAAGGCCAGTCATAGGGCCTTCAGAGAAGATACCGCCCGATGATAAGGCGAGGTAAACCTTTTTGCTATCAAGTAATCCCTGTGGGCCATTCTCGTCATATTTAAAAGTTACGCCGCGTCTCACAATATGGTCTAACCACGCCTTAAGCGTAGAGGAGATATTAAAATTGTAAATGGGAACGCCAATTACAATTATGTCTGCATCCTTTATTTCATTAATAGCCTCTTCCGAGTGTCTTATCGCTTCGAGGTCGCGGTGGGTGCGATGCTCTTCGGGCGTAAAAAACGAGGCGATGTGCACTTCTTCCAAGTGAGGGAACCGGTGCGTGGCCAGGTTATGTACTTTTACCGTGCTGCCGGGATATTCGGCTTTGATTTTCTCGGTGATCGCGTTCCCAAGTTTAATACTCATGGATGCTTCGCCGCGCGGGCTCGAAATGATATGAAGTATCTTTTTCATCTTTTTAACATTTATTGAGCAAAGCTATGTACATTTGCTTTTAAAAAGTTAGTAGTATACAAAAGGTTAGTGGTAACATATTTGTTAGCGATTTGAAAATCAGTACGTTATGAGTAAACGAGATGCACGTTCGCATAGCGAATGTTTGAATACTTTAACCGCCATAGGCGATGCACTGTATGTAATTGGTGGTAAGTGGAAACTGCGCGTTATAGTAACTTTATTTAATGGCCGCAAACGCTTTAACGAAATACAGCGCACAATTGAAGGAATATCAGCAAAGGTGCTATCAAGCGAATTAAAAGAACTTGAGTTAAACGGTTTTGTAACGCGTACAGTGCACGCGCAAACCCCGGTGGTGGTAGAGTACGAACTGACCGATTACGCCGATACGCTAAATGAAGTTTTAGCTTCATTATCTAAATGGGGCGCCCAGCACCGCGATAAGTTAAGGCAAGAAAGTAAGCGTTCGCAGGCTGCTGCTATTGATTACAGGTAGATGGCCACTTAACGCAAAATAGGTTATTTAAACCTTACAGGCACCCAGATATCTTCTTCCGATTCAGAGTCGTTGTTCTTATATTTTTCGCCTAATATTTCAAAATGCGGGCGGTTGTCAACCTCGTAGGCTGATGCCGGTAGCCAGGTGTTAAATATGTAATTAAATGTTGGCCCATACGCAGCGGGATTACCCTTATACAAAAAAACCGCATACATGCCGCCGGGGATCGTGAAGGTTTCCATGCCCTTGGGTATATCACTATAATCGGTAACCTCAACAGCGGCCCATTTTTGGTGAGGGGTATCTATCGAAACGTCGTTAAAATTTAAGTTAGGATCATACGCCTGCATGCATATAATATCGTTGCTAACCTTGTTTTGTATCTCGTTGCGGCGGGGCATAAACCCCCTGAACAGTTCACCGGTTTTGTTTTGGGCAAGGGTCATCAACACATGGTTGCCCACCATTTTTTTTTCGGGTATGATTCTAATCTGCGGCTGCATCATGGCTTTTATCCTCAATCACAAATATACTTTTTAACTTTGCAGGATATTATGGCAGACCAAGCAAATTCTCAGCAGGAAGAAAAAACCAACCTGCACCCGCGCAACGCTCACCGTAACCGGTATGATTTTAAGGCGCTTATAAAAACGCTGCCTGACCTAAAGCCCTTTGTGTCGCAGAACGAATTTGCCGACCTGACTATCGATTTTACCGATCCAGACGCTGTTAAGGCCCTAAATAAGGCTTTACTTAAGCAATACCATGGCGTAGATGCCTGGGATATTCCGGAAGGCTTCCTTTGTCCGCCAATTCCGGGGAGGGCCGATTACATACACTATATAGCCGATGTATTGGCCGAAGGTAACAATGGGGTAGTACCAACCGGCAAAACCGTTAAAGTGCTTGACATCGGCGTTGGCGCCAATTGCATCTATCCACTTTTGGGGCACAAGATATATGGTTGGGATTTTGTTGGCAGCGAAGCCGATTATATTGCCGCTGCAGCTGCAAAAAAGATAGTAGAAGACAATGGACTGGCAGGTGCAATAGATATCCGCAAACAAACATCATATTCAAATATTTTTCAGGGTGTGATAAAACCCGGCGAAAAGTTTGACATGACGATGTGCAATCCGCCGTTCCATTCTTCGTCAAAAGAGGTTAAAGAAAAATCGAGCCGTAAATGGAAGAATCTGGGCCAGGATAAAGGCGCCGCGCTCAACTTTGGCGGCCGTAATAACGAGCTTTGGTATGAAGGCGGCGAACCCCGTTTCCTGAATAAGATGATAAGCGAGAGTGTGCAGTATGGCCGGCAGTGCAAATGGTTTTCTTCGCTTATCTCCAAAAAAGCCACACTTGATGGCTGTTACAAATCGCTTGATTATTACAAGGCTGCGGATGTAAAAACCATCAGCATGTCGCAGGGGCAAAAAACCAGCAGGATACTGGTTTGGCGGTTTTAGCAACGCAACCATAGCCAGCCTGTCGTTATAAACAGTTCAAAGTGTTCACGTTCGGCGCACGTGAACACCGTGAACGCCATTAATTAATTAGTAATCAGACCCTTCAATTTATTGGTGGCGCTATTGTGACACCAGCCGATGAATTACGACCTGTCCCAAAACGCGGGCGGTTCAATGCCCAGGGCGCGCAGGTAAACATAACCCTGAGCGCGATGGTGTATCTCGTTATCTATAAAATAGCGGATGCTATCGGTTATCGTATTCTCGTACATTCCGAAAGCTTTATCTGTTTCGCTAAAGCGGCCCGCGGGTATCTGCGGCCACAAAATATCAATTTGTTCGGTTACCTCGTCCCAGGCCTCCAGCAGTTCGGCTTTGGTTTTTAATTGGGTGTCGCGGTTAAAATAATCAAGTTGGGGCGTGGTTTCCCATTTACCGGTAGCTACGCCATTTATACCGCCGCTGGCAAGGCCTATCATTTCGCCGGCCAGTAAATTGTAGGTACGCATGCCGCCTATAGAAAATTCAAAAAGCTCTTTTTCGGGGAAGGCCGCCAATACCTTGCGACTAAGCCTGCGGTGCTCCTGCCAGTTGCTTAAAAGTTGCTGCGAGGTTATAACCGGTGTGTCGGTTATTGCTGTTGTGTTTGTCATGGTTTTTAAGTTTTAATGTTTATAATACAAAGAAACTTTAGGTGAATGACAGCAGTATGTCAGCAGGAAAAAATAGATGGTGTGCAGGCCGATTTTTTAAATTTTAATAGCGGAGCCATTGCCACAGTTAGCATAGCTCCCGAACTGCCACTTTGGTGATCGCTTAAAAGTGATGGTTTCAATCCCCCACAACTTCGTTAATAAATTATCACTCGAGCTTTAATGGCGGGCCAACTACCTGCATTTCGTTATCTGCAAATAATTTAGCCATTTCGGCATGTGAAGGTTCGTGGTCTAAAGCGGCTACCGATACAAAGAAATTTTCTAATTTCCCCGCCGGCTGCAATGTAACCGTCATTTTGCCTCTTGCTGACGCCTGGGTCCAGGCATGTGGAACTTTCATCGGTAAAAATATGCTGTCGCCGGCTTTAAGGCGAAACTGATCCTCACCAACTTTAAATTGATACTCGCCTTCTAATACCTGAAATATTTCGTCCTGGCTATGATGGACATGCAACGGCGTGCCTTTACCCTGCGAAAGGCTCGTTTGCTCAAAAATGGCCAGCTGCCCATCTGTATCACTGCCTGATACCTTAACATCAATGATGTTTTGATTTACACCTTTTAGCTTGATATGACCATGGATCCTGCCTTCTCCGGCGTTAGCTATAAATGCTTTGCCTGTTCTTGCAAGGTTTGTACGCTCAAAAGCATTGCCAAGCACCGGTATAGATGCTGTCGCTAATAACGACGCGATAAATTTTTTCCTTCTCATGTTGCTCAACTTAGGTAAGTAAGCAATTTAGTAAAAAATTATTGTTAAAACATTGATTATGAAAAGCTAACAGCTATTTACAAGGGTCACTCCGCGCAAAAAATCGTTCATAATTGCCTAAAAGGTGGATGTACTGCTTCCGGCTTTTGGGGTTAAACGCCTACCCAATGCGATATGGTGTGTGTCACGGCGTTAAGTTTTAATGTTATGGTACCAGGAAGCTATAGGTGAATGACAGCAGTATGCCGGCAAGCCTTGCGTAATTCAATATTATCATTTTGTTAACAACCCGTTTTGGGCACGCTCCTTGTTCGTGTAACTAAATGCATACTAACATTTTAGAGATAGTAATAGTAATAATATTGGCCTTGGCTATATTGATATGGCTTGTAATGCGCAACCGAAAAGACGAAGAATCCTTCGAAAAAGATGCGTTGGATGATAAAGAATTTGTAGAACGGCACGACCCGGACAAGGAATGATACGTCCCGGTCCGGTTATTCTGTCAAATTACAACTCTCCTGCCAAAAACTCATTCACCATTGCCACAAACAGATCGGGTATTTTACTTTCCGGTTTGGGATTAAATGCTTCGCCAATATAGCTGCCATGTGTGCCCGGCAGTATGGCTAAACGGCCATGTGCAGGGTGCGCGCCATTTTGGCGGCGTGTTCGGGCGTGGGCAGGTCCTGGTCGCCAATTATTACAAATGCCGGGGCTTGGATGCTTTTTAATTGCTCATCTGTCCAGCCTTTAAAGTTTAGCATTCGCTGCACATCTTTATTAAACATATTCATCAGCCCATGCTGTGTGCCTATCTTCAGGTATTCATCCTTATATATCTGCGGCATATGGCTAAAGTCGGGCTTTTCAAAACCTTTCCAAAAGCCTTCAGGCGCGGCATCGCGTGTATAAAATGCAGATGCTATAATAAGTTTGCCAACCTTACCGGCATGGCGCAGCCCCAGTTCTAAACACGTTTGCCCGCCGTTGCTGAAGCCTAAAAAGTCGGCTTTGGGGATGTTAAGCTGTTTTAATAGTTCGGCTACGTCGTCGGCATCCTGCGTAAAGGTTTCGGGTGCATCACGGTCGCCGGTATGGCCGTGGGCCTGTAGCTCAACCGCTATTACTTTATGCGTTTTTGCCAGTAGGGGCATTATACGGCTAAAGTTGGTTTTAATGGTAGAGCCGCCGCCGTGTATCAACACTAACGGAGTGCCCTCGCCTTGTATTTCGTAATACATTTTTATGCCGTTTACATTGGCGTAGCTGGCTATGGTTTGTGCGTCAGATTGGGTAGTTGCCATAATAAGTATAATGCTGAAAATTGATAATTTAATGTATTTCATATCCTGTTTATTAAGTTTTCGGTGCCGGCACCGAACGGGCTTTTTCTCCCTACCTCCGAGAGCAATAGCCCATGAATACACATATGAGTTATTGGGGGGCTTAAATTCCCTCCTTGGGGAGGGGTGTGCAGGGTTGCGCCTTGGCAGGAGGGGTTTATACACGATGCATAGGTATCAACCCCTCCCTACACCCTCCCGTTGGGAGGGAATCTCACTAGCCCAACACTTTTAACTTATCCTGTCCAATGATGGGCTATTACCCCCGAGAATGGCCGAGATGACGCATTTTACGCCGCCCTATCCTTACTGTACTTATTCCTGTATTCAATAGGCGAAAGGCCGGTTATCTTTTTAAAGATCATCCTGAAGGCTTTGGTATCGGTATAGCCCACGTTATACATTACCTCGTTAACGTTTTCGCGGATTGTTTCCAGGCTCATTTTGGCGGCCTCGATACGTACCCGCTGCATATATTCTACTACCGTATTTGATGTGGCCTTTTTAAAGCGGCGTTCCAAATGCCGGCGGCTAATGGCAAACATGTCAGCCAGGTGATCCACCGTAATTTTGTCCTGGTAGTTATGCTCAATAAACTCCTGCGCTTTTTTTATTACTTCGTCTTCGTGGTCTTTTTGACCTCTGAAAATGATGAACAACGACTGGCTGTTGCGCTCGATATCTATCTCGAATATTTTAGAAGAATTAATAGCCATATCCCTTCCCGCGAATTTCTCAACCAAATAAAGCAGCAGGTTTAATGAGGAGTAAGCGCCGCCGCTGGTGTATATGCCCCCTTCGTCGGTAATGATCTTGTACGGCATCAGGTTTACATCAGGAAACATTTTGCGGAACTCATCGGCCATTAGCCAATGCGTGGTGCAGCTGCGCCCCTTTAACAGCCCGGTAGAGGCCAGTATAAAGGCGCCTATGCAAAGCGAAACCACCTCGGCACCGGTTTTATATTGTTTTATTATCCATGGTATAAAGTCGCTGTTATCGCTTAGTACTTTATTCACATCGCCATGCACGGCGGGAATAATGATCAGGTCGGTTTTGGCAACTTCATCAAAGGTCATATCGGGTTTAACGGTAAACAGGCCGTTAGTAAGGGCCGTTTCCTTGTTTAAACCAACCAGCTGTATTTTAAACAGCGGGGCTTTCTTCATCCTGTCAAGCGATTGGTTCACCATCGAGAACATCTTATAAGTTGCCTCTATGTTGCTCAGGCTGGTTTCGCCCTGCGGAATTAGGATCGATATGTGTTTCATAATGTCAAAGGTAGATGGTATTGTCGTCGCAATCAACCCCTTAGATTGTCGTAATTACACCCTTTTAAATATAGCAAAGCCATGCACCTTTGTAATGCATCAACAAATTATTTATGATGATAGAGGTTTTTAAAACAAACGTTCAGGAAAGCGATAGATCAAGGATGCTGATCAAGAAGCTATCAGAACACTTCCCGGCAAGCAAAATAAATTTTGACCTGGAAGACTGCGACAAAATATTGCGTGTAGAGGGCAATGATTTTTGCGCTCACCACATCATAGAACTTCTTAAACTGGACGGACACTATTGCGAGATACTTACATAACCCTAACAATAAAATAATAAGCCATGTCGAAAATCAGCGCATACATCAATTTTAGAAATAACCAATGCGGCGAAGCCATGACCTTTTACCAAAGCATATTAGGCGGCGAGTTGAGTCTGATGCCTGTAAAAGGTTCGCCCATGCAGGATAGCTTCCCCGCAGAAGCGCAAGAAGGCGTGTTGCATGCCGACTTAACAGGCAGCGATTTCAGCATCCTTGGTACGGATATGCCTAACCCAAATATTCAGGGTACAGTAGGCATCGTATCCTTAACCATAACCTGCGCCAACAAAGCCGAGGTGCACGAAAAGTTTGCCAAGTTGGCTGATGGCGGTAAAGTGGTACATGAAGTAATGACCTTTTTTGCCGGTACCATGGGCAACGTTGTTGATAAGTACGGCATAGGCTGGGGTGTATTTACAGAAGAGCGATAATTAACTTAACATCATGACACTAAAAACCATTAAGATAGTTTACTGGGCGCTCACCATTATATTCGGCTTATTTATGCTGATGGATGGCGGTGCGGGCGTAGCCAAAGAAAAAACCGGGCAGGATGTAATGCGCCATTTGGGTTACCCTGTTTATATAATGGTAATTACCGGCACTGCTAAGATATTGGGTGCTATTGCCCTGCTGCAAAACAAGTTTAAAACTATTAAGGAGTGGGCGTTTGCCGGTTTTGCGTTTAATTTTATAGGGGCGTTTGCTTCAAGGGCATTTGTGGGCGATAGTGGCTTCCTGTTAATTTTCCCGTTAATAATATTAATGGTTATGTTTATCTTGTATTACTTCTGGAAACGATACCTAACCATTAAACCCCAATAACAATGAACGATACACTGATGACCATACTCGGCATTTTGGCAGGCATAATTGTAGTTGTGCTGGTGTTGGCCATGATTGCCCCAAAGGCTTATACCGTACAGCGCAGTGTGATAATCAATAAGCCGCGCCAGCAGGTTTTTGATTATATTAAATACCTGCGCAATATGGACCATTACAGCAAATGGGTAATGACCGACCCCAATAAACGCATGACCTATACCGGCACAGATGGTACCGAAGGGTTTAACGCCGCCTGGGACAGCGACATGAAACAGGCGGGTAAGGGCCATCAAACGCTCGAAAAAATTGTTGACGGCGAGCGGATAGATATCCGCGTGGTATTTATAAAGCCCTTTGCCGGAGTGGCCGATACTTACATAGCTACACAGGCTGTAACCGAAGATAAAACCACGGTGAAATGGGCTTTTAACAGCAGTATGCAGTTCCCCATGAATGCAATGCTGTTGTTTATAAACATGGAAAAAATGCTGGGGAACGATATGGAGATCAGCCTGAACAACCTGAAACAAATACTTGAAAAGGAATAATTAATACTCACACTAAACTAAAATCTTATGAAAATTGCAATGATCGTTGTACGCACGCTAATGGGGCTTATGTTCTTGTTTGCCTCTGTTGTGGTGCTTTTTAAAATTGATATGGGTAAACAGCCCGAAATGAGCGAAGCCAACAAAACCTTTATGGCAGGTATAATGGCATCAGGTTATTTACTAACCTTTATAAAAGTAACGGAGCTGGCATGCGCTATCATGTTTTTAACCGGCCGCTTTGTAACTCTGGCTACAGTTATAATATTCCCTATTATTTTAAATATCTTGTTAACGCACATTTTTGTGGCGCCGTCCGGCATACCAATGGCTGTTGCGCTCTTGATAGGAAACTTATTCCTGGCTTATTATTATCGTAAAAACTACGTTTCGCTGTTCGCGATGAAATAAGCTTGCTTAAATTCTACTCGGCCCTGCTGATATAATCAGCAGGGCTTTTTATTTAGTAGTTATATTAGCGCATGCAAAAATTGGCTTTCTTTATTCTGTTTCTGTCGATAATAGGTATGGGCGATAAAAGACCCGCTCATTACACAAGCGATGTGCCTGCCATGTTCAAGGGCAAGTTTGAAGACGATTACGGTATTCGCTACACCATTTCCGACACCTTGTTTGTACAACACCCGCGTTCAAAATACCATATTATAAAATGGAATGTTAAAGACCAATACATAGTAGCCCGAAACGATGACCAAAACCCCGGCGAAGGCGGCTTGTATACCCGCATAGATTACATGCAGTTCAGCAATATGGAACCCTGGAAATGGGGCTTTTGCCTGAGCGTATACAATGCCAAAACCAACCAGATAGCCGAAACCACCGCCAAAGCCGACAGGTAAAACCCTAAAAAAGGCTGTAACGGGTTCCCGTTTTCACGAATGAAGAGGGTGGAGTAAAGTTATCGCCTAAGTATAATGCGCCAAAACAATAAAGCCGCACCAAACGGTGCGGCTTTATTACTATATGCAAACTGCAAACTAACAACTGCAAACTTATCTTATCCGGCTTTTCAACTCGCTTATCGGCATCGATATCATACGCCCAACGGGTTGTTTGCCGCGGTAGGTAATTACCTTTAATTGTGTAGCATCAATAGGTACTGTAAGCACGCCGGTGTATTTTGGATAAAACCTGTCCGGGTACGAATTATCAAAGCTGTAATAAATGTCAAGCCCCGGTACCTCGGTGGTTAAGGTTACGTTTAGGGTGCTGTCGGCGTTGCGGCCTACCTTAAAATCAGGGTCGTAAACGCTTGGGGCATATTTTATCTCGGCCTGGTTAAACCTGTCGAAATGCTTTTCTACCTTGGTAAAAAACGTATTAAAGTTTTTCTTAGATGCCGGCGACCATACGCTTTCGGCCAGCGCAAAAGCACGGGGCCACGTCATATACTCTGCCTGGCGAATATTGTAAACCTGTTCGGTCCACAGGTTGGCTTGCCCGCCTTTTATCAATTTGGCGTCTACCCCCGCAGGTACCGGGTCAAATTCGTAAGTTTTGCTCAGGCGCAATGTAGCATAAACATGCGGCTCCATCACACGGTCGCTCTGCATGTAATCCAGGTAAACAAACGTAGTTGGGCTCATCACTACTTCGTGGCCAAGTTTAGCGGCCTCGATACCTCCTTTTATGCCACGCCAGCTCATAACCGCAGCGTTAGGGCCAATACCACCTTCCAGTATCTCATCCCATCCAATAAATTTTTTCCCTTTAGATTCTACTATCTTTTCAAGGCGTTTTTCAAAATAGCTTTGTACCTCTTCCTGCGTTTTAAGGTTTTCTTTTGCCATTAAGGCCTTCACCTGGTCGCTTTGCTCCCAGAAATTTTTAGCGCACTCATCGCCTCCTACGTGGATGTATGCAAATGGGAACAGCCCGGCAATTTCGCCCATTACTTTATCCAAAAACTGGTAGGTAAATTCGCCGGCGGGGTTTAAGGTATTGTCTACCAAAGCCGGGTGGCCGGGTTTAGACCAGTCCATTATCTTCTCGCCCGAGCGTACTACATATTTATCAGCGCCGGCTGTCGCCGATAATTCCGGGTAGGATGCTACGGCTGCAAGGCTGTGGCCGGGTACATCTACTTCGGGCATAATGTTTACAAAGCGGTCTTTTGCATATTGCACCACCTCGCGGATATCATCCTGGGTATAAAAGCCGCCGTAATTACGAGGCTCGTCAGGTTTTGGCGGAATAAAGTTGCCGAACTCGCCCTCGCGCTTTACATTAAATGCCCCAACGGTGGTGAGTTTAGGGAAGCTTTTTATCTCGATGCGCCAGCCTTCATCATCAGTTAAATGCCAGTGAAACAGGTTAAGTTTGTATTTGGCCATATTATCAATATAACTCATTACCTCTTTTTTGGTAAAGAAGTGGCGTGATACATCAAACATCAACCCTCTCCATTCAAAGCGTGGGTAATCAGTTATATCAACCACAGGCACCGCCCACGTTACGTTTTTTGCTATTTCTTTACCCTCTATCTGGTTAGGCAGCAACTGAAGCAAGGTTTGCACACCATAATATAGGCCCGCCGCAGTATTGGCACGTATGGTTATGCCTTTTGCCCTGGCCGACAGGTAATAGCCCTCTTTGCCTATAACATTATCGGTGGTTTTGTTAAGTACCAGTTTAATAGCAGCGGCCGGCGCTACAGGTCTTACCCTGATAATTTTGCCGGTGGCCGTAGAAAACTTGTTTTTAATAAGGTTAAGCACGGGGGTCATTTCGGCCTCTGTGCCTGATTGCACCACTAACACTTTTGGCAGCACGTACCGCCCGGTGTGTTGAGTGATTTTAACCGGCTCGGGGATAATGGCAATACTTGTGTTGGTTTGCTGGGCAAACGCCAATGCGCCAATAAGGCAGGAGCATACCAATAAGGATAACTTTTTCATGGATAATAACTGATGATTTATAATTGGGGTAACAACATGCAATTTATAACTTTTTAAATAATATTAAAAAGTTTTTTGTAGTTTAGAATTTAAATAGTAACAGGTTGAATATTAATCTGCCAACCAATAATGATGTTAAATTTTTTTAAATTGCATTGGTAAACCCTAATTGCGCCTCCGCGTATTAACCATTTATAAGCTAAACTAAATCAACTATGTCAACCGACCGCAGAAAGTTTTTGAAGCACCTGGGCACATCAGTTTTACTGACATCGGCATCGCTCACCAGCCTGGCAGCTAAAGAAGAAAATGAAGTAAGAATATTGCGCGCGCAAAAGCGCGTATCGCCAAACGACAGGATACGAATAGCTACTATTGGTATGGGTATCATGGGTTTTAACGATACCAAAGCCGCGCTGACAGTTCCGGGTGTTGAGCTGGTTGGCGTTTGCGACCTTTATAAAGGGCGCCTGGCGCGTGCCAAAGAAGTGTACGGTAACGACTTGTTTACTACCATGGACCACCGCGAGATACTGGAACGAAAAGATATTGACGCGGTGATAATTGCGACCAGCGATAACTGGCACAGCCAGATAGCTATCGACGCGATGCATAAAGGCAAAGCGGTTTACAGCGAAAAGCCAATGGTACATTTAATTAGCCAGGGTTTAGAGGAGATACGGGTGCAAAAAGAAACCGGGAGGGTTTTCCAGGTTGGGAGCCAAAGGGTAAGCAGCATTGCCTATCGCAAAGCAAAAGAGATGTACGAGGCGGGCGCCATAGGCAAGATCAACTCTATCGAAGCATCGTTTAACCGCCAAAGCGCGTTAGGGGCATGGCAATACACCATACCGAGCGATGGTAACATACAAAATGTAGATTGGGCGCGATACCAGGCAAATGCAAGCGTTAAGCACGATTTTGACCCGAACCGGTTTTTCCGCTGGAGAAACTACCGCGAATATGGCACAGGTGTTGCCGGCGACCTTTTTGTTCACCTGTTGAGCGGCATTCACTTTATTACGGGCTCGAAAGGTCCGGAGCGTATCTATTCGATAGGCGACCTGGCTTATTGGAAAGACGGGCGCAATGTGCCCGATGTAATGAGTGCGGTTATTCATTATGGCGAAACTAAAGAGCATCCCGCCTTCCAGGTTACCTTACGTGTAAACTTTATCAGTGGCGAGGGCGATCACGGCACTACCAAAATAGTAGGATCTGAAGGCGTGATAGACTTGGGAGGGGAAGGCGAAAGCTTTACCATCCGCAAAAACAAAATGCCCGTAGCCCCCGGTATTGGCGGGTGGGATTCGTTATTTACCTATACCGAAGCACAGCAAAAGGCATTGATGGATGCTTACAATAAACGCTACTCGCAGGCCGACCAGCAAACACCGTCCATTCCGGATATAACCTATCGTGCGCCGGACGACTACAATGCCTCGAACGACCACTTTGCCAACTTTATGGAATCGGTACGTACAGGTAAGCCGGTTGTTGAAGATGCCGTATTTGGTTTCAGGGCTGCTGCCCCATGCCTGGCTTGCAACGACAGCTATTTTCAAAACAAGGTCATCCATTGGGATGCGGAGAATATGAAAATAGTGGGATAGAGAACAAAGACCGGAAGAATCAAGATACAAGACAGATATACCTAATAGGAGGCCGCTTACTGAGCGGCTTCCTTGTTATCAACGTTATCAGTTTTAGCTTGCCGAAGACCTGCCGCTTCAACAGGCTTGCCGGTAACGTAGCGTTTTATATTTGTAACAATTAAAGCGTTAAAAATAGTAATATTACCTAAACTGTTAAATTGCATCGCCTTAACAGCAACTGTTTATGAAAAAGAGCCTTACCTTACTGTTCCTGTGCATTGGTTTTGGCGCTTCGGCGCAAAAACTTGAAGTGCTTACTGTTGAGAAAATAATGCGCGACCCAAAATGGATGGGCGTGTCGCCCGATAACATCCGCTGGAGCGACGACAGCAAAAAAATATACTTTACCTGGAACCCTGATAGGGCAGAGCGCGACGAATTGTTTTGCATAAGCCCAAACAACATAAAACCCCAAAAGGTAGCTTTGGCCGAACGCCGCGACATGATACCGGGCGATGGCAAATGGAATAGGGCACGCACCCTTAAAGTGTACGAAAAGAATGGCGATATATACTTGTTAAACGTGGCTACCGGTAAAAGCATACAATTAACCAATACCGCGGCGCACGAAATGAACCCCACTTTCAGCGGCGACGAATCAAGCGTTATTTTTACCGGCGACAACAACCTTTACGCTTTAACACTTAACCGGGGCAAGCTAACGCAGATCACAAATTTTGTAAAAAAAGCAAGCGACGGAAAAAAGCCCGCCAAAGACGATGAGCAATCGCGCTGGTTAAAAACACAGCAGTTAGAGCTGTTTGATATAATTAAGGCCAACGAGAAAGACCGCAAGCTTGATTCGGCGGAGCGTAGTTTGTTTAAGGTATCCAAATTAAAAGAAATAATATTTGGGGAAAAGCGCTTAAGCGGGGTGCAGCTAAGTCCGGATGGCAGGTATGTTACTTACCGCCTCATTCAGCCGGCCGAGGGTGAAAGGAACACCATTGTGCCCGATTATGTTACCTCATCGGGCTACACCGAGGATATTCCTAACCGTACCAAGGTAGGTAGTCCGCAATCAACTTCCGAAAGCTTTATTTTTGACAGGCAGCGCGATACGGTCTACAGCATCAATACCGATGATCTGCCAGGTATAAAGGATATACCCAAGTACATAAAAGAGTACCCTAAAGAACTAGAGGCGTATAAAAAGCGCAACGCTGATCGCCTGGTTGACATTGCCACTCCATACTGGAGTCCCGACAGCAAATACGCCGTTGTGGACGTAGAAGCGAAGGACAATAAAGACCGCTGGCTGATGCAGCTTGACGCCGAAACCGGTAAATTAACGCTGCTTGACCGCCAGCACGACGATGCCTGGATAGGTGGCCCCGGCACAAGCGGTTTTTTTTCAAATGGCAGTATGGGCTGGGCGGATAACACTCATTTCTACTACCAGAGCGAGGCCAGTGGTTACTCGCACGTATATATGGCAGATATGGTTAGCCGCCACAAAAAGCAGCTTACCTCGGGCAAGTGGGAGGTACAAACCCTGCACTTATCCAATGATAAAAAAACCTTTTATTTTACCGCCAATATCGAGCATCCCGGTATAACGCATTTTTACCGCATACCTGTAACGGGCGGCGTGCCGGTTAAAATAACAAGCATGAAAGGGGGCAACGAAGTAACGCTTTCGCCCGATGAAAAATGGCTGGCTATCCACTACTCCTATTCAAACAAACCATGGGAATTGTATGTGCAGCCCAACAAAACGGGGGCGAAGGCCGTACAAGTAACCAACTCTGTTACCGAGGAATTTAAATCGTATCCATGGCGTGAGCCGGAGGTGATCAGCTTTAAAAACCGTAACGGGAAAGATATTTACGCACGGCTGTATCTGCCGAAAAAGGCCGACCCTGCAAAACCTGCCGTAATATTTGTACACGGTGCGGGCTACCTGCAAAACGTGCATTACTGGTGGAGCACCTATTTCCGCGAGTATATGTTCAACAATATGCTGGCAGATAACGGATACACGGTAATGGATATCGATTATACCGCAAGCTCTGGCTATGGGCGCGACATCCGCACCGGAATATACCGCCACATGGGCGGCGCCGACCTTACCGACCAGGTAGATGGCGTAAAGTTATTAGTAGAAAAATATGGTGTTAACCCAAAACATGTTGGCATGTACGGCGGTTCGTACGGTGGCTTTATGACCCTGATGGCATTGTTTACCCAGCCTGATGTTTTTGCCTCGGGCGCAGCTATACGCTCGGTTACCGATTGGGCGCATTACAACCATGGCTATACTTCAAACATCTTAAACGAGCCCTTTACCGACGAGAAAGCATATCGCCAAAGCTCGCCTATTTATTTCGCCGATGGCCTAAAGGGCAACCTGCTGATGCTGCATGGCATGGTGGACCAGAATGTAAACTTTCAGGATATTGTGCGCCTTACCCAAAAGCTGATAGAGTTGCATAAAGAAAACTGGTGGCTTGCGCCTTACCCGGTAGAGGACCACGGCTTTGTGCAACCCAGCAGCTGGACGGATGAGTATAAAAGAATATATAAATTGTTTGAGGAAACGCTGAAAGGGAAGTAAAATATACAGTAAATGATTAGTACAACAGCAGTTTATTTGTGATCAAATCATCTTACCGCCGAATAGCGCTAAGATGCTGCGCGAACACAAGTGCCATGGCAACATTTAATTCGCAAAGCCTGAACTTGGTTAGGCTACGGATGGTTTTTTCGAATTATGCAATAGGCTAGAGAGCCCTATATCTTGAAAAAGCTTGGATATATAACGTTGTTGATTTTCAGAGCTTTTTCTTTCAATGATTTTTTTCATCATTAACTTATCATATTTGCTAAGGTGATTGATTTGGTTGTTTACGAATGTAATCATCATTAGATTCTCGAAATCCTCTTTAGAACGTTTATTGGATAAGTAGAATTGCGCTTTGTAATTTTTATCATTTATCATTTTTAGTAAATCAGCCTCATGCTTTTTTATAAGCTTTTCAAGCTTTTTTTCTGCTATTCTTTGCCTGTAGATATTAAATCCCAAGTATAAAAAGTTAATTCCAACCATTCCTATAGCAAGTACGCCAATTAAATCTTCCATAATGACTATTTTTTCGCTTCAAAAATTGTATAAAACCAACATATTTCGTTTTCGTTTATATGCCTATGATAACGTTCCCCCATGGCAGAAAGTACTAAGATATAAATTAAAACAGTGGGCAATGACGTCCAATCAACGACTAATTCGTTTTCAATTGAACCATACATAATTCCTGCCAAGAATGCTATGATTATGTTAAGAAGAGATATAATTCTAAATTTAGTGCTGAAAGCTAAGCTAAAGGCGTATGCACTTAGTGCAACTATAGCCGACCTTTCAGTAATATGATGAGGCTTAGAATAATAATACTCAAACATAAAGGGTATGAAAGGCAAAAATACATAGCATATGATGCTAGTTATTAAATTTGACAGTTTGTCTCTCAAGAGTTGTGATATTTGGTTAAGTTAGGACTAACCTAACCAAATTATTTTTCAAATCAAAGAATTGTAAGTAATTTAATATGGAATTGAATATATGCTTAAATTAATCCATGTGAGGTATTGGTACCTTCACATTTTAATCATTTTCTTATTCATCTTTGCCTGCACCCCAACAAAACACCCTGCCGGTGTGCGGCTATCATTAGTAAACAACCGGCAATCGATACAGATAAAAGGGCTTGATTATGCCGTAATGCAGGATATAGCACGCGATACTGACAACACTGTATGGCAAAGCCTGGTGGCGGTTTACCGGATGCCGGCCGATACAGATCTGAAAAATTACCAGCCTGTGCAGCCGGGCCATTACCTTTTAAAGGATAGCGCGGTGGTTTTTACGCCCGATACCCCTTTTGTAAAAGGGCAGACTTACTTTATAAGAAATTATCGACTTGGCGAAGGCGCCAGGCTCATAGATTACATTAAAGGCCACTCGCAGCCCGGACGAACGCATTTTATTGATTTGATTTTTAAGGAATAAGCTTTGAAAAATGAAAAAAACATGCTATATTTGCATCTGAATTAAAAAAGAGGGGGCGTTTGTCCCCTCTTTTATTTTATCAATCAAATTATCAACCGCTCCATCACCTTCCGGGATGCCGGGAAAAACATACGATAATGAATATTGAAAAAAGAGTAACTGAACTGGTGGAGGAGAAGATTGCCGACATGCCAAACCTGTTTTTGGTGGATGTTAAAATGCATCCGAATGGTAAGCTGATAGTACTGGTTGACGGAGACAACGGAATAGGGATTGCCGACTGTGTTGCCATAAGCAGGCATGTAGGCTTTCACCTGGAAGAAGAGAATGTAATTGATACGCCTTACAATCTTGAGGTTTCATCGCCGGGGATTGATGCGCCGCTAACATTAAAAAGGCAATATGCTAAAAACACAGGCCGCACGTTAGCTATAAAAATGAACGATGGTGCTAAACGCGAGGGCGTATTGAAGGAGGTTGGCGACGACTTTATAGTAATTAACGAAACAATAAAAGAAAAAGGGAAAAAGGCCGTAATTATTGAAAGCAATATCCCGACAGATAACATAACAGAAACAAAGGTTTTAATATCATTCAAGTAGAAGATGAGCAATATTAATTTAATTGATTCTTTTCAGGAATTTAAAGATTTCAAGAACATTGACCGCCCAACCATGATGAGCGTTCTGGAAGACGTTTTCAGGAGTATGATCAGGAAAAAGTATGGAACGGACGAAAACTGTGACGTAATAGTAAACACAGATAACGGTGACTTAGAGATATGGCGCACACGTGTTGTGGTTGAGGATGGCTTTAGTGAGGATGACGACCTGGAGATAGAATTGGCCGAGGCTAAAACAATTGATGCTGATCTTGAAGTCGGAGATGAACAAATTGAGCAGATAACCCTGGAAAGCTTTGGCCGCCGTGCAATACTTGCTGCGCGTCAAACTTTGGTATCTAAAATATTGGAACTGGAGAAAGACGAGATCTTTAAAAAATATAAAGACCGCGTTGGCGAAATTGTTACCGGCGAGGTTTACCAGGTTTGGAAAAAAGAGACCCTGGTGCTTGATGATGAAGGTAACGAGCTTTTATTGCCAAAAACCGAACAGATACCTGCCGATTATTTCAAAAAAGGGGATAGCGTTAGGGCGATTATCAGCAAGGTTGATATGCTGAACAGTAACCCTAAAATTATTATTTCGCGCACGGCTCCCGAGTTTTTACAGCGTTTGTTCGAGATGGAAGTTCCTGAGATATTTGACGGGCTGATAACTATCAAGAAAATAGTTCGCGAACCGGGCGAAAGGGCAAAAGTGGCCGTAGAATCGTACGATGACCGTATCGATCCGGTTGGCGCCTGCGTAGGTATGAAAGGGTCGCGTATCCATGGTATCGTTCGCGAATTGAAGAACGAGAACATCGACGTGATAAACTTTACGAACAATATTCAGTTGTATATACAGCGCGCCTTATCACCGGCCAAGATCACATCTATCAAATTAGATGATGAGAAAAAAACGGCAGCGGTTTACTTAAAGCCCGATCAGGTATCGTTAGCTATAGGCAGGGGCGGCCATAACATTAAACTGGCCGGTAAATTAACAGGTTATGAAATTGATGTTTACCGCGAAGCCGACGAGCACGATGAGGACGTGGATATCGAAGAGTTCTCGGATGAGATCGATAGCTGGATAATTGACGAGTTTAAACGTATTGGCCTTGATACTGCTAAATCTGTACTGGCATTATCAGTAGGCGAACTGGTTAAACGCACTGATCTGGAAGAAGAAACAATAAAAGATGTTTTATCAATTTTGCAGGCAGAATTTGAATAAACAGAATAACAAAAATTAAAATCGTATTTTTGCGATAATTAGCAGAGAAAATTTAATAAATGTCAGAAGACAAATCCATAAAATTAATAAAAGCAGTAAAAGAACTGAACATTGGTATGGGTACCATTGTCGATTTCTTAGCTTCCAAAGGTTACAAGGTTGAAAAGCAACCCATGGCTAAGCTGGATAACGATATGTACACTACTTTGTTGAAGGAGTTTGCTGTTGATAAAATTATTAAGGAGGAGGCCAAACAGATCAAGATTGGCAACATCCGCAAGGAAGAAGGTGTTCAAACACCAGAGCGCCCTGCAGAGCAGCCACGTCGTTCCCGGGATTTTGAGAACGAAGAGATATTGATAAAAAACACCGGCCATTTTACTTCGCCTCAGGCTGAAAAGCCTAAACCCGCCGAGCCTGTACAGGCGAAGGCTGAAGAGCGCAACGATGCGTTGCCTGGTGTAAAGGTAATTGGTAAAATAGACCTTAATAACCTTAATGCAAAACCGCCGGTTGAAGAGAAAGCCGCACCAGTTGCCGAAACTCCGAAGGCGGCTGAACCCGTTGCAGAGAAGCCTGCTCCTGTTGCCGAAGCGCCAAAAGCTGAACCTGTAGCAGAGAAGCCTGCTCCTGTAGCCGAAGCGCCAAAAGCCGAGCCAGTAGCAGAGAGCCCTGCACCCGTTGCCGAAACACCCAAAGCCGCGCCGGTTGCTGAAAATGCCACTCCGGCATCAGACGCATCCGCAGTTGAAGGAGATACAACCGCCGAAAGCGACGACGAAGTTATACGCGCAAGCGCTGAGCGGTTAAGCGGGCCAAAAATTATTGGCAAAATAACTTTACCGGTAAACCAGCCAAAACGCGGCGGGCCGGTAGCGTCTTCATCAAATGCTGCAGGCAACGCTGCAGATCAAAAACGCAAACGCAAGCGCAAAGACCAGCAGGGCGGCAACGCCGGCCAGCAGGCACCGCCAAGCGGTACTATAAATCCTAACCGCCCTGATTTCAGGAACAGGCCGGCAGGCCCTCCGGGTGGTGGTAACCGCCCTGATTTTAGGGGAGGCAGAAATGCGCCTATAGGGGGCCCTAAAGAAGAACCTACAGAAAAAGATATACAAGACCAGATAAAGGCTACACTGGCACGCTTAAGCGGGGCAGGTAAGTCGGGTAAGTTTGCACAGCGCGCTAAGTTCCGCCGTCAAAAACGTGATGACGTTGCCGCAACTGCTGAAGAACTTGCAATGGAGCAGGACGCAATGTCTAAAGTGATCAAGGTTACTGAGTTTGTTACGGCAAACGAACTGGCTTTGATGATGGATGTATCTGTAACCCAGATCATCTCGACATGTATGAGTCTCGGTATGTTTGTATCGATAAACCAGCGTCTGGATGCCGAAACCCTTAGCATTGTTGCCGAGGAGTTTGGATACCAGGTTGAGTTTGTGAAACCACAAGACGAAGAAGCCAACCTTGATCAGCCTGATGATCCTGCAGATCTGGTGCCGCGTGCGCCGATTGTGACCATCATGGGCCACGTTGACCATGGTAAAACATCGTTACTGGATTTTATACGCAAAACAAATGTAATTGGCGGCGAGGCGGGTGGCATAACCCAGCACATCGGTGCATATGAGGTTACCTTGCCGGATAATAAAGGTAAGATCACCTTCCTGGATACGCCGGGTCACGAAGCGTTTACCGCTATGCGTGCAAGGGGTGCACAGGTAACAGATATTGTTATTATTGTTATTGCCGCTGATGATAGCGTGATGCCTCAAACAAAAGAGGCCATTAACCATGCACAAGCTGCAGGCGCACCAATTATATTCGCGTTTAACAAAATGGACAGGCCGGGTGCTAATGCTGATAAGATACGCGAGCAGTTATCAACCATGAACATTTTGGTTGAAGAGTGGGGCGGTAAATATCAAACCCAGGAAATATCGGCCAAGACCGGATTAAACGTTGATCTGCTGTTAGAAAAAGTATTGTTAGAAGCAGAGCTACTGGAGCTAAAAGCCAACCCTAACAAACGTGCCGTAGGTACGGTTATCGAGGCCGCTTTAGATAAAGGCCGTGGTATCGTTACTACAATATTAGTGCAGGCGGGCCGCCTTAAAGTAGGCGATCCGATACTTGCCGGTTGCTACAGCGGGCGCGTAAAAGCGTTGACCAACGAACGGGGCCAGCGGGTTGAATCTGCAGGGCCATCAACACCGGTACAGGTATTGGGTATGCAGGGCGCACCTACCGCTGGCGATAAGTTCAACGTGTTGGATACCGAGCCTGAAGCACGCGAAATTGCTAACAAACGTTTACAATTACAGCGCGAACAAGGGTTACGTACACAAAAACACATTACACTTGATGAAATTGGCCGTCGTTTAGCGGTTGGTAACTTCAAGGAACTTAACATTATTGTTAAGGGTGACGTGGATGGTTCTATCGAAGCGTTATCCGATTCGTTGTTGAAGCTTTCTACCGAGCAAATACAGGTTAACATCATATCCAAAGCCGTAGGCCAGATATCAGAATCTGACGTGTTGCTGGCTTCAGCATCAGATGCTATCATCATCGGTTTCCAGGTACGTCCATCAGGAAGTGCGCGGAAGCTGGCTGAGGCCGAGCAAATAGATATCAGGCTTTACTCAATCATCTATGACGCTATCAACGAGATAAAGGCCGCGATGGAAGGTATGCTTGCACCAACTTTTGAAGAGAAGATTGTTGCTAACGTAGAGATACGCGAAACCTTTAAGATCAGCAAAGTGGGTACTATTGCAGGTTGTATGGTGCTTGATGGTAAGATTAACCGTAACAGCAAGATACGTATCATTCGCGATGGCGTAGTTATACACACTGGCGAACTGGCATCACTTAAACGTTTCAAAGACGATGTTAAAGAAGTTGCCACAGGTTACGAGTGCGGTTTAAATATTGCAAACTACAACAACATCGAAGTTGGTGATATAGTAGAAGCATACGAAAACGTAGAGGTGAAACGTAAATTGTAAAAGCAATTTGATCATATTTAAAAAGGACGGCCATAGCCGTCCTTTTTGTTTTACTGCTAAAATCCTTACGGTTCCGGAATTTAAAACCCCTTTTTACGCGTAACTCCCGGTTTCCTGCTTTTGGCGGAGGGCCTGTCTGCAACTTCTTCTGCACCATAGCGCCGGGCCATTTTAGCTATACGTTCTTCCATTGTTTCGGTGGTCAGGCGTTCACGGCCCAGGCTGTCAACTAATATGGGGAAGGCAAAAGGTGTTGGGCGTTCAATATTTTTGAGGATGATATTTTGCGTTTGGATGCGCTGCAAAGCTGCACGCAGCCTAAACTCTTCCAGTTGAAACGCCAGTGCCTCGTTATAAGCCTGGCGCACCAATAGGTTGTCCGGCTCATATTCGTTAAACACTTCAAACAACAATGATGTGGATGCCTGCAAATGCTTGTTCTTTACCTGCTGACCAGGATATCCGGTAAATACCAGTCCGCCGATATGCGCTATGTCCCTGAATTTGCGGCGCGCCATTTCATTAGAGTTAAGGCTGTTTTGTATATCGCTGATAAGATTATTGATACTAAAGAAATCGGCATCTTCCAAAGCTTCCTCTATAGGAATGTCTTCATCTGTGAGCAGTTCAAAACCATAATCATTCATGGCTATCGAAAAGCTTGCAGGCTTTATCTTGGAGATGCGATAGGCCAGCAAACTTGCCATCCCTTCGTGCACCAGTCTTCCCTCAAAAGGATAAAATAACAAATGGTGCCCCTCGCGTGATCTGAACGACTCGATCAAAAACTCGTGCCGTTCCGGCAGATGGGATAACTGGGCTTGCAGATCAAATAAAGGTTTAAGGGCGCGTACTTCTATGTCCGTTTCGATACCGTTGGCTACCTCATCCAGCTTATCCCTGAATACAGCAGACAGTTGTGAAGACAAAGGCATCCTGCCGCCTGCCCAGCTTGGTATCAGGCCTTTTGTCTTGGTGGATTTTTTAACATAAGCCGTCATTTCCTTTACCTTAACAAACTCAAGGCTCCGGCCTGCAAACCAAAAAGTATCGCCGGGTTTTAGCTTGGATATAAAACCTTCTTCTAGAGTACCCAGGCTGCCGCCGCTTAGCCATTTAACACGGATACTGAGTTCACTGGTAATGGTACCGATGCTAAGGCGGTGGCGGAGGGCAACCCGCCGGCTATTGACCTTGAAAAGACCGTTATCTACCTCAACCTTTAAAAACTCATCGTACTGTGCAAGAGTTTTGCCGCCGTTGGTAATAAAATCAAGCAGCTGGTTAAATTCATCCCGCCGCAGGTCGGCAAAGGCAAAGGTGGTTTTTATTTCCCGGAACAGCTCATCAGCCCTAAAGCCGTCAGATACGGCCAAGGTAACCATAAACTGTATCAGCACATCAAAGGTAAGTAGCATTGGGTCACGGCTTTCAAATACACCTTTTTTAATGGCCCCTTTAAGCGCAGCGCCTTCCAATAGTTCAAGCGAATGGGTGGGCACAAAATATGCCTTTGATATAGCCCCGGGATGATGGCCGCTGCGCCCCGCGCGTTGCATAAAACGCGCCACGCCTTTCGGGCTGCCGACCTGTACAACCGTGTCTACGGGGCGAAAATCGACACCGAGATCGAGGCTTGATGTACACACCACAACTTTTAGGGCTTCGGCATGCAGGGCTTGCTCCACCCAGTTACGCAGTTCATTGTCGAGCGAGCCATGGTGCATGGCCATAATGCCCGCATATTCGGGATAGTTATCGATAATGGCGTGGTACCAGATCTCGCTTTGCGACCGGGTATTGGTAAATATCAGCGTGGTTTTACTCTTAGCCACTATCTCCATCACCTGCGGCAACAGCTTTACACCAATATGCCCCGCCCAGCTGTAGTTTTCAATATTTTCGGGGATGACAGATTCTATCACCAGTCTTTTATCAATATTGGCGCGCACCATTTTTATCTGCTCGGGCGGGAAGTCGTTCCCAAGCAATACCTCGGCCGCCTGTTCCAAATTGCCGATGGTTGCGCTGATACCCCAGATTTTAAGTTTGCTGTTTGCTGTTTGCAGTGGGCTGTTGGTTACTTGGTTAACTTTTCCTGCCAACTGCAAATCGCCTACCGCTAACTCGTCCCTGCCATTTGCCAACTGCAAACTGCCAACTGAAGCAAGGGCCTTAAGGCGCGAAAGTCCCAACTCCACCTGTACACCGCGCTTGGTGCCGAGCAACTCGTGCCACTCATCGCAAACCATTACCTGTAGGCCTTTAAATACCTTATCATACTCCTTTTGGGCCAGCATCAGATGCAGGCTTTCGGGGGTGGTGAGCAATACCTCGGGTAGTTTCTTTTTCAGGGCGGCTTTTTCGGCGGCGGACGTGTCGCCAGTGCGGGTCATGATACGCCAGGGCAGGCCGATATCGTCGCATACCTCTTGCATAGCCTTGCGTATATCGTTGGTTAATGCGCGCAGGGGCGTTATCCATAACATCAATAGGCCGTTGTTCTTTTGCGTAGTATAAGTATCGGGGTGTTTGTTTATAAAGTCTGCCAAAAAGGGCAAAAACAATGCAAAGGTTTTACCGCTGCCGGTAGGCGCGTTCAGTAAGCCCGAATAACCTGAAAGATACGCGGCCTCCATCTCTTTTTGAAACGGGAACTGCTTCCACTGCTTTTGCCTGTACCATTGCTGTATTACGGTTTGTCCTTTTGTAAGCATTGTTTATGATAACAAAATACGCTAATATTGGTTATAGCTATCAACTGTAAATTAATTAAATTGTTACAACCATGATATCGTCGCGATATTTATTTATACCCTTACTTGCCATTATTGTAATATCATGCAAGCAAAAGCCAGCTTCAACGGCCGATAATAGCCAGGCCGAAGATACTACCGTAAATAAGGTTGATACCGCCGTTGTTGACCTTCCCGGCGATAAGCCCATACCACTTGCCCAGTTAGTTGTACCGGGAATAAGCCTTGGCCAAACAACCATAAACGAAAGCAGCGAAAATATCTATACACGTTTAGGCAAACCCGATGCCGGGGATGCGGCTATGGGTAAAAGCATAGCTATCTGGTATGCCAACCACGATACTACCGGCTATGTTACTCAAATGTATTTTTCGCGCGATATGGGTAACGACGAAACCAGCCGCGTTAAACAGGTAAGGGTTACTTCACCGGTATTTAAAGTAACCAATAAGCTGCATACCGGCGCGCCTTTAAAAGATGCAATGGCCTTATATCACCTAAAAAAAGTGGCAACATTTACCGATAAAGGAAATAGCCGCAGCCTTTACGACGATGCCAAAGCAGGCATCGGTTTTGAAGCGGATGATAAAAATATCATTACCGGTATTACAGTACACGAGCCGGGTAAAGATGTAACAACCACTTACCTGCCGTTCTTCGCCGATCTAAAACCGGTTAAATAAAACCGATAAAGGGGAACTTATTTGTGCGCCGCCAGGTAATCGTGTACTTCCTGATCAACATCAAGGATATCAATATTAGGTTTGATGATGCGCCAGTTACCGTCGACTAAAAAGTACCTTGGCACGTTAGTGATCTTCCAGTTGGCTACATTTGGCGAATTGTTGCCTTTAAAATCAGCCACCTGTGGCCAGGTCAGATTATTTTGCTTAACTGCCCGTTTCCATACCTGGGGGTAAGCATCTATTGAAACACTTACAACGGCAAAATGCTTTTTATCGCTATCGGTAATAATAAGGCCCTTAGCAATTTTAGCATGGTTCAATTGGCAAAGCCGGTTGCCCGATATCCAAAATTCAACCAGGGTTAATTTTCCTTTGAATGGTAGCCTGGTAAATTCTTTGCCATCGGGCATTTCACCAATAATATCCGGGGCTTCTGAGCCCGGTAAAAGTTTTACCAGTACGCTTAGCTTATCGGCTACCGATTGTCCGTCGGATGTTTTTTTGGCATCATCAGGGAGTTTAGATAAAAGCTTGTTGTATTCAACAGGATACTCATCCATATACTGTAACGACATGATATGTGGTGCAACAACGTTATCCGGGTGCCGGGATATATAAGCATCCAAAATTTTTGGCTCCAGTTTTCTTCTTTGAGTTTGAAGGTCGCGGGTTTTTTTGAATAGGGCGGAGCGCTCTTTCTTTGACTGCTCCCTGGCAGCGTGCGAATCTATAACTACAAGCATCGAATCTATACTGTGGTTTAAGCCGCCTGCTATCTCGTTTTCTGTTTTATAATAATCTGATAATTGCTGTTGGGTTTTTGACGTAGACGTTATCTCCGGGTAAACCCCTTTGGTGTTGGCCTTCGCATCAATAATGTATTTGCCGTTTTCAAGATAAACCTCGAAGTTATTTTTAGCACTTAAAGGCTTGTCGCTGTCAATTATCGATAAAGTATAATATCTCGGGCTTTCCACAGGCGTAGTGATAGTAGCGCTGCCATTTGTAAGGGGCTGGGTAAGCAATTGCTCTTTACCCTTTGATAATATAATGCTTCCGTTTGTAACATGGGACTTAATAGTAACTTCAAATTTCGGGGTATTGTTACAGGCGACTATTAGAAAACAAAGGGTAATTAGATATAGGTTATACTTCATAGTTTTAAATGTAACAAGGTGCCCTAAAATATGAAATATCCTGGCTTTGCGGGTAAAAACGTGGCTGTATGAGGTAAAAATATTGAAACCTAAAGGCTTACAAAAAAACATTCTGCTTAGACTGTTTCTAAATAGTTATTATCGTTCCATTAAACCGAAACCATTTCTATCTTTTGGTACTTTTGCCTAAATAAATCTGATCAATAATGAGCGAATTTAAACAAACCTTTAACTCATCACTGGGAAAAAAGCTGATAATGGCTTTAACAGGCTTGTTTTTGTGTACTTTTTTAATTGTGCACCTGGGCGGTAACCTCTTGCTTTTTAAGCACGACCAGGGTTTTGCATTTAACAGCTACGCAAATTTCTTAACGCATTTTCCACCCATCGAAGTTATCGCCTGGCTGTTGTACCTGGCTATTATAGTGCACAGCATTTACGCCCTTGTATTAACTATTAAAAACCGCAGGGCAAGGCCGGTAGGTTATGCTGTGCAAACCAAATCTCCTGCTTCATGGTCATCAAAGAACATGGGCTTGCTGGGTTCTATCCTGTTTTTGTTTATCGTTATTCACATGGGCGATTTTTGGTTCACCTATAAGTATAACAATATATTAGGTTTTAAGGAATACCGCACCAACCTGGCAACTAACGAAACCACAGTATCTGACTATACCCCTGCAACGCCTGACTTTGAACGGTCGATATCTACGGAGAACAACGTAGAGATCATTCGTGTAAAAGACCTGCACGCGCGTATACAAAGCAGTTTCAGCAACATATTTTATGTGATATTTTACGTAATAGCAATGGGCGCGGTATCGTTCCACTTGCTGCATGGGTTCCAAAGCGCGTTTCATACGCTGGGTTGGGTGCATCGAAAATACAAGCCAATAGTTTATTTTTTTGGCACCTGGCTGTTTGCGGTGATCATACCTCTGGGTTTTGCGCTGATGCCGGTAGTTTATTACATACAGAGTTTAAAATAATTTACGAATTGCAACTTGGATTGAACGGTATTCGTAAATCTAAAGATCGTAATTCTAAAATCGTAAATAGAAACAAATGAGTTTAGATGCTAAAATTCCGCAAGGCCCATTAGCCGAAAAATGGAGCAAGCATAAATTTAATTTAAAGCTGGTTAACCCCGCCAATAAGCGTAAGTACGATATTATTGTTGTGGGTACAGGCTTAGCGGGCGCTTCGGCGGCGGCATCGCTGGCCGAGCTTGGGTATAACGTTAAATCGTTCTGCTTTCAGGATAGTCCGCGCCGTGCGCACTCTATTGCGGCGCAGGGTGGTATTAACGCTGCAAAAAATTATCAGAATGACGGAGACAGCGTTTACCGTCTATTTTACGATACCATTAAAGGGGGCGATTACCGCTCGCGCGAGGCCAACGTTTACCGCCTTGCCGAGGTATCGGTAAATATCATCGATCAGTGTGTGGCACAAGGCGTTCCCTTTGCCCGCGAGTACGGCGGCTTACTTGATAACCGCTCATTTGGTGGCGCGCAGGTATCGCGTACATTTTATGCCCGCGGCCAAACAGGCCAGCAGCTTTTGCTTGGTGCATATTCGGCATTGAACCGCCAGATACACCTGGGCAAAGTAAAGGTATACACCCGCACCGAAATGCTGGACGTGGTAATGATTGACGGCCACGCCAAAGGCATTGTTACCCGTAACATGAAAACCGGCGAGATAGAAACCCATTCGGGCCATGCGGTGTTACTGGCAACAGGAGGCTACGGTAACGTTTTTTACTTATCTACAAACGCCATTGGCAGTAATGTTACCGCTGCATGGCGGGCACATAAGCGCGGCGCTTACTTTGCGAACCCTTGTTATACCCAAATACACCCCACTTGTATACCGGTTACAGGCGATCATCAGAGTAAGCTAACACTGATGTCGGAATCGTTACGTAACGATGGTCGTGTTTGGGCCCCAAAAACGGTGGAGGTGGCCGAAAAGCTGCGCAAAAAGGAAATAACCGCGGCGGAGGTAAAAGAAGAAGACCGCGATTACTTCCTGGAAAGAAAGTACCCGGCATTTGGTAACCTTGTTCCACGCGATGTGGCATCGCGTAACGCTAAGGAAATGGTTGATGATGGCCGCGGTGTTGGTGGTTCGGGTTTTGCGGTGTTCCTTGATTTTGCCGAAGCTATACAACGTTTGGGTGAGGATACCGTACGCGCAAAATATGGTAACCTGTTTGATATGTACTATCAAATTACCGACGAAAACCCTTACAAACAACCAATGCGCATTTACCCGGCGGTGCATTACACCATGGGCGGCCTTTGGGTTGATTATAACCTGAGCACCAATGTACCAGGCTTATATGCCATGGGCGAATGTAACTTTAGCGACCACGGTGCAAACCGCCTTGGTGCATCTGCCTTGATGCAGGGCCTCGCCGATGGTTACTTTGTTATACCATACACTTTAGGCGATTACCTGGCTACCATAGGCCCTAAGCCTGTTGATAAAAACCACCCTGCTTTTGAACAAACCAGACAGGATGTAGTAGCTTATGTAAACAAACTGCTGGCGCTTAATGGTACAAAAACCGTTAACGAATATCACCGTGATCTGGGCCATATTATGTGGGAATATTGCGGCATGGCACGTACTGAAGAGGGCCTTACAAAAGCCCTTGGCCTGATCAAAGAGCTAAAGGCTGACTTTTGGAAAAATGCCATTGTAACCGGCGAAAACGAAGAGTTTAACCTTGCGCTTGAAAGGGCCGGTCGCGTTGCAGATTTTATTGAGCTTGGAGAACTGATGGTTACCGACGCTTTAATGCGCCGCGAATCGTGCGGGGGCCACTTCCGGTTAGAATCGCAAACCGAAGAGGGTGAAGCATTACGCGACGACGAAAATTTTGCTTTTGTTGCAGCATGGGAATATAAAGGCGAAAACCAACCCGAAGAACTGCACAAAGAAGAGCTGGTATATGAAAATGTTAAGTTAACGCAACGATCTTATAAATAAAGATTTGAGATGTTAGATATGAGATTTGAGACTTTTGTTCTCCTGATATCTAAGATCTCAATTCTCATGTCTAAACAGGATGCATAATCTGGCAGAATTGAAAATTTGGAATAAAGCAATTGATTTGGCAGTTGATGTTTACAAAGCCACTTCAAGCTTTCCGAATGATGAGCGCTTTGGTTTAACAAGCCAGTTAAGGCGAGCAGCAGTTTCAATTTCGTCAAATATTGCAGAAGGTGCTGGAAGGAATTCTAATAAAGAGTTCTGTAATTTTTTAGGGATAGCCAATGGGTCATCGTACGAGGTACAAACCCAATTGGTTATATCAAACAAGTTAAGTTTATTAAATACCGATTTGCTGAATGGGTTATTACAACAGATTGAAGAATTGCAAAAGATGAATTATGCCTTTCAACAAATGTTAAACAAGCCGTCTCAAATCTAAAATCTCATATCTCAAATCTATTAAGATGAGTGGACACATGAACCTGACGCTGAAAGTATGGCGTCAAAAAAATTCGCAAACCCCCGGCAAGTTTGTGACCTATAAGGCCGAGAATATTTCGCCGGATATGTCATTCCTTGAAATGCTGGATGTGGTTAACGAAAGCCTGATCCTGAAAAGGGAAGACCCTATTCACTTTGACCACGATTGCCGCGAGGGTATTTGCGGTATGTGCTCGTTGTACATCAATGGCCGCCCGCACGGGCCAAAAAGGGCTATTACAACCTGCCAATTGCATATGCGCAGCTTTAGCGATGGCGAGACCATTACCATTGAGCCATGGCGTTCGGCTGCGTTCCCGATCGTAAAGGATCTGGCGACCGACCGTTCAGCGTTCGACCGTATACAACAGGCCGGCGGTTACATATCTGTAAACACAGGCGGTGTGCCCGATGCTAATGTAATACCCATCCCCAAGGTAATTGCCGACGAGGCCTTTAATTCGGCTACCTGTATTGGTTGCGGTGCATGCGTTGCCGCATGTAAAAATGCTTCGGCAATGCTGTTTACTTCGGCTAAAATAACACAGCTGGGTTTATTGCCGCAAGGCCAGACCGAGCGTTATAGCCGTGTACAGGCTATGGTGGCACAAATGGATAAAGAAGGCTTTGGTAACTGTACCAACACCGGTGCCTGCGAGGCAGAATGCCCTAAGGAAATAACCCTGACCAATATTGCCCGCATGAACAACGACTTTTTCAGTGCCAAGCTTTTCCGCGAAGAGCACGCGCATGACCACACCGGCGGCGAATAATATTATATACAAGAACTCACAAACAAAAAGCCCGGCTGCAATTGCAGCCGGGCTTTTATTCGTTTTGCGCTTGCCTCGACAGGGTAGCCGAGGCCTTAAATTTTCTTGATCGCGGCTAACAAGTCGCTCGCCTCAGGTTGTTTCTCAAACGTTTGCACCAGTTTACCACCTTTATTATAAATGGCTACAAACGGCGTATGCTTAAGCTGATAAAAACGCTGCACAGTATAAGTGTAGCCTTCGGTGCCTAAAATAAAATTAGGCCATGCGGTTAAGCCATAATCCTTCTGAAAACTTTTCACCATCCTGATATCACTAAAAGTTATCATCACCACCTGTATATCCTTAAAACTCTTCATATAAGGTTTCATGTCATTTATCAGCTTCTGGCAATGCGGGCAATCGGGGGCAAAGTAAATGATCATTACCGGTTTGTTCTTTGTAAGGTCTGCCGGTGTAACTGTTTGGTCGTTAGTGGTTAATATTTTATACGGAGGGATTGTGGTGGGGATAGTTTGAGCCTGTGTGCACGAAAAGCCGGCTACCACGATAAATAATAAGAATATAAGTCTCTTCATTTGTTTAATTGTCATTGTACAATAAATTAAGCCTCCAGCATTTCCAGTTGCCAGGCAATATGTTCTTCAGTTACAGGAAATAACGCGTTATTGCGTATTGTATGATAAACGGCATCGAATATTTGGGTGTAATCGCCTTTTTTCGATGCTATTGGCTCGGTGCACTTTTGGTTATCTATGCCCACTGTTGTAAGATGGCCCTCGTTGCCGGCCGGCTCAACCCCATAAGCAGGATCGGTTGGCATCATGCCTTTGTCCAACTGCGCCTCTTGCACATCAGTACGGTTTTTTATGAAGCTGCCGTTTTTGCCATGCACTACAAAACCGGGTGTTTCGCCGGCTATAAGCAGGCCCGATGTTAAATAAACGTTTAGTTGGTTGGGGTAAATAAGGTGATAGTTAAAGTAGTCGGGCACTTCAGATCCATCCCGGTATATGCCTGTGGTTTTACGGAAAGATAACGGCTTGCCAAATAAACTTATCGCGTTATCAAGCAAGTGCGGGCCCAGATCATAAACCAGGCCGTTTGCCGGCGTAGTTTTTGTTTCTTTAAACGATTTTACGCCCAGCGCAGCTTTATACCTGTCCATACGGAAGGTTGCCTCTATTAGATCGCCCAGCCGGCCACTTTCAATTACTTCTTTGGTTGATAAAAAGCCGCTGTCATATCTGCGGTTCTGGTATATCATAACATGCTTACCCAACCTGCGGCCAAGTTCAAATAATTCTTTTACTTCGGCAACCGTGGCTGCAGCGGGTTTTTCTATAAGTACATGTTTGCCGGCGTTTAAGGCTTTAACAGCATGCTCATAGTGAAGGTAGCTGGGCGTGTTAACAATTATCAGCTCAATTTCGTCATCGTTTAACAAATCATCAATATTGTTGTAGCTGATGATATCCGGGTATATGTTGGCCGCTTTTTTATCGTGGCGCTCAACTACAGCTTTTAATGTAAAGCCGGGATTGGTGCTAACGAACGGCGCGTGAAATATTCGCCCGGACATGCCGTAGGCCATTAAGCCTGTAACTATAGGTGCTGACATGACGGTAAATTTATCATATTAACAGGTATCAACATAAAATATTCCAAATAAAAAGGGATAAGCTTATGCCTATCCCTTTTCATCTAAATTAGTTTAAGCTTATTTCATGCTGCTTTGTATCGCTTCAATTTTAGCTAAGTGCGCTTTAACTGTAGGCAGCGTTTTGGTAGCAAAAGCCATCAGGTCGGCGTCTTTACAATTTTTCGATGCATCTTCTAACATCGACGCTACTTTTTTATGTCCGTCTACCATAGCGTCAACGTATGCTTTGTCAAAATCTTTACCCGATTTTGCAGCAAGGTCGGCAGCCATCTTTTGATGGTCAGCATCCGGTGCGGTTGGCAAAGTAATATTCTTTGTTTTGGCTATTGCCATTAATTCTTCATTGGCTTTGGTGTGGTCCATTACCATCATATTGCCAAACTCCTTAACGCGCGGATCAACGGCCTTCTCTGAAGCCAGTTTACCTGCTGCAACTTCGGCCATGCCCGCGTTTGCGGCATCAGTAGCAAATTTTGCATCGTTTTCATCAACCGCTATACCGGTTGCGCCGGTCGTGGTGGTGTCTTTCACCGCGTTTACACTATCGGCAGATTCTTTGCTGTCTTTGGCGGCATTGTTACAGGCCTGGAATGATAAGGCTGCTATAGCCATCATTGCCACTAAACTTAATTTTTTCATTTTTGTGGTATTTTTAGTTTTATAGTTAACAACGTTTATCCCAGATAGTTTTGTTTGAAGTATCTATCGTTTGTTTGGGTGCGTTATTGTTGTTATACCTTAAACTTTTATTATTTTTGACAACATAAATTAAACCATATGAATTTTCCGGCAGAGTTAAAATACACAAGCGATCACGAATGGATACGCGTTGAAGGCGATGAAGCTTACATCGGTATCACAGAGTTTGCCCAGGGCGAATTAGGCGATATTGTTTACATAGACATTAATACAGTAGGCCAGGATGTTACCAAAGAATCTGTTTTTGGTACGGTAGAAGCTGTAAAAACGGTATCTGATCTGTTCATGCCGGTTGACGGTACAATTTTAGAAGTAAACAAACAGTTAGACAGCCAGCCCGAGTTAGTGAACTCTGATCCGTATGGAGAAGGATGGATGGTAAAAGTTAAGCTAAACAACCCTGCCGATGCAGACAGCCTTTTATCTGCCGACGCTTATAAGGGCGTGATAGGCCAATAATTAATGAAACAAACGCTAAAATATTACGGGCCTGCTATTTTGTGGGCCTTTTTTATTTTGACAATATGCGCTATCCCAATGGGGGGTGTTGGCAATTCGCAACTGTTTTTCCCGGGGTTTGATAAACTGGTGCATTGTGGGTTGTTTTTTGTGCTTTCGGTTTTGTATTGTTATGGTAGTATCCGTAAATGGAAAACCCGTAGCATACGTATCGAGATAGCGATGAAGAACACCATTGTATTGGTAAGCTATGGCGCATTAATTGAAATGCTGCAGCGATACCTTTTTACCTGGCGTAGCGGCGACTGGAATGATTTGCTGGCCGATGCTATTGGCGGCTGTATGGGTATATTTGCCGTGTTGTTAACCAGTAACGCTATCAATCATGAAAACAGTTAAATACGTTATTGCCGTTTTAGTAATTACCGTTACACTTTCATCGTGCGGGTTATTTAAAAAAGATTGTAACTGCCCCCATTTTGGCTTGATAAGCCACAAAATTGTACAGCAACACCATGTATAAGATGGTCCCGCTATTTAAATGCACAAGTATGCAGGCGGCTATTGATTTTTATACAGGCGTGCTCAATTTCAAATTAAAATACTCCCAAGCTTCTGCCTCTGATGGTGTAGTAGATATTATTGCTGACGGAGCAGAGCTGCAGCTCACCGTTTACGAAAGCCCAACGTTGTTTAAGTCAGTCGCCAATGTTTGGGTAAACGATGTAGATAGCCTTTTTAATTTATATGTAAGCCGGGGGTTGGATATTACAGGGAAAGAAAATTCGCCGGTTCATCTGGGGCCGGTAGACCAGACCTGGGGCAACCGTGAATTTTATGTTACTGATGCCGACGGGAACACACTCCGATTTTGTCAGGAATAATAAATCTTTACATTGTTCTTATTTGGATTTGTTATAAATAAGCTTACATTTGTGATCTAAATTAACGCAAATGACCCTGGAACAGCTTGAAGTAGGAGAAACCGGAATAGTAAAGGAGTTTACTGACCTGGAAATGTCTGTAAAGCTGATGGAGATGGGTTGCCTTCCCGGCGAACCTGTTAAAGTAGCCCGTGTTGCCCCTCTTGGCGATCCTATAGCTATCCATGTATCGGGCTACCAGCTAAGTTTACGCAGGTTCGAGGCGTCGACCATAATTTTGCAATAGTATTTCATTGAAAGCTGATATCAGAGTAGCGCTTGTTGGAAATCCAAATACCGGTAAATCGACACTCTTTAATGCATTAACCGGGCTAAATCAAAAAATAGGAAATTTTCCGGGGGTTACTGTTGATAAAAAAGTTGGCTATGCGCAATTGCCGGACGGCCGCCGCGCCGAAATTATCGATCTGCCGGGCACTTACAGCCTTTACCCGAAAAGCCGCGACGAATCCATCGTGTTCTCGGTACTTGCTGAAAAAGACACCGCCCTTACGCCTGATCTGATCATCGTAATAATTGATGCCACCAATTTAAAACGTAACCTGCTGCTTTATACTCAGGTGGCTGATCTGAAAATACCCGTAATTATTGCCTTAAATATGATTGACCTGTCTAAAAAGGCGGGTGTAGATATCAATATAAATAAGTTGGCCGAAAAGCTCGGCGTGCCTGTCATCCCGGTATCGGCGCGCAAGCTGGAGGGTATAAACCCACTGAAAACTGCTATATCTTACGCCAACAAGTTCGCCCTTCAGCAGGAAAGCATCGACGTAATGGCGATAGCGCCGGAGATTATTGAAAGCATTAGCAAAGAATTTAGTACAGATAACCCGTACTTTGCGCTGCAGCTTGCCCATCAGCACGAAACCCTGAAATTTTTAACGCCGGAACAAAGCAACCGGATAGAAGAACTGGAAAAGGAACACAGTTTCCACTCGCAAAAAGCACAGGCTACCGAAACCATCGCCCGGTACAACTATATAAACGACCTGCTTTACGATACGGTAAAAACACCGGTCACCGCGCACGATGAATCAGTAAGTAATAAGATTGATAAGATACTTACCCACAGGATTTTTGGTTTTATCATATTCATGGGAGTGCTGCTTTTTATGTTCCAGTCGATATTTGCCTGGTCAGCATACCCCATGTCGCTCATCGAAGATCTTTTTGTTTGGATAGAAGGCGGCTTGCGCGGCATATTGCCCGGTGGCCCGCTTGCTAACCTGCTGATAGATGGTGTTGTTGCCGGCTTAAGCGGCGTGCTGGTGTTTATCCCTCAGATAGCTATTCTGTTTGCATTCATATCGATACTGGAAGATACGGGCTACATGTCGCGTGTTACGTTTATGATGGATAAGATCATGCGTAAGGTAGGGCTTAACGGTAAATCGGTTGTTCCGCTGATAGGTGGCTTTGCCTGCGCTGTGCCATCTATCATGAGCACCCGCACCATCGAGAACTGGAAGGACCGCATGATAACTATTATGGTAACGCCGTTGGTAGCATGCTCTGCACGCTTGCCGGTGTATACCTTATTAATAGCCCTTGTGGTGCCCGACCGTAACGTGTGGTGGCTATTTAACCTGCAGGGCCTGGCGCTTACAGGCATGTATGTGCTCAGCCTGGTATCGGCTATAATTGTAGCCTACGTAATGAAATTTGTTTTGAAGGCCCGTGAGCGCGGATATTTTATAATGGAGCTGCCGGTGTACCGCATGCCCCGCTGGAACAACGTGCTTTTTTCGATGTACGAGCGTTCAAAAACATTTGTGCTTGAGGCCGGAAAGGTAATTATAGCCGTATCGGTTATCCTGTGGGTGCTATCGTCATACGGGCCGGGTGACAGGTTTAAAAAGATAGAGCAAACGTATAGCCAGCCCCAGTACACCCGAAGCATGACACCGGATAGTCTGGCAAGGGTGGTATCTACCGAGAAACTGGAAAACTCATACGCAGGTGTGTTAGGGCACGTGATAGAGCCTGTTATTAAACCCATCGGCTTCGATTGGAAGATAGGTATAGCGCTCATTACTTCCTTTGCTGCCCGCGAAGTATTTGTAGGCACCATGGCCACCATTTACAGCGTTGACGGCGATGCCGACCGGATAGATTCTGTGCAGAACAAGATGCGTAACGCCAAAAACCCCAATACCGGCGGCCCGGTGTTTACCCTGGCCGTAGCGTTTTCGCTAATGATGTTTTACGCCTTTGCCATGCAGTGCGCCAGCACCGTAGCTGTTGTTTATCGCGAAACCAAAAACTGGCGCTGGCCCGCCGCCCAATTCATCTACATGACGGTGTTAGCTTATGGCGCCGCGTTTTTAGTGTATAACCTGTTAAAGTAAGCTTTAAGCTTTCTGCTTTGATCTTTTCGCTTTCAGCCTAAACCGCTATCTTTGATGCAGAGGTAAAAATTGGATAAAGTAAAAGTATTAGAAAAGTATCTTCCGCCTGATGCGGCGCCGCTTGTTGGCCGCTGGATAGATTACTTTAAATGTGAGTTTAAAATTTCGCGCAACCGCGGTACTAAGTTCGGCGATTACCGTGCGCCGCATGCCGGCAAAGGGCACCGTATATCGGTTAACTTTGATCTTAACCCCTATGCTTTTTTGGTGACCACCGTACACGAGTTTGCACACCTGCATACCTGGAACGAGCATAAGCACAAGGCTAAACCACATGGCGCCGAGTGGAAGAACAACTTTAAAAAAATGATGCAGCCTTTTTTTGAGAAGGAGGTATTCCCGCCGGATGTCAGGCAGGCTATTACCGGCTATCTGAATAATCCCGCTGCCTCAAGCTGCTCAGACCTAACCCTTTACCGCTCGCTGCGCAAATATGATGCGCCAAAAGAGTCAGTGCATACGGTGGAAAAGCTGCCGCTGAAGGCCCTGTTCAAGTTGAAGGATGGCCGTGTTTTCCGGAAGGAAGAAAAGCTGCGTAAACGCTACAAATGCATTGAAATAAGCACCAAACGCATCTACCTGTTTAGCCCTGTTGCCGAAGTAGAGGTAATACAGGAATAAATTATTTGAACAAGTTAGCTTGTAGCCTCACCTAAATCCTCTCCAAAGGAGAGGACTTGTTAGGTGTAGCGCTTCTCCTTTGGAGAAGGGTTGGGATAAGGCTACTACCAAACACGGCACAACAAGCCTTTTAAATATTCCCCCTCGGGGAACGATGCCCTAACGGGGTGGTCTTCGGGTTGATGGAACTGGTAAATAAACTGCACCTGTTTACCGGCATCAAGGGCCGCCCATGCAAGCACCTGTTTAAAGGTTTCCATATCCATAGCGCCAGAGCAGGAAAATGTAGCCAGCAGGCCGCCGCTATCGAGCAATTGCATGCCCAGGCGATTAAGGTCTTTATATGCACGTGAAGCCCTGTCGAGCGCCGAGCGGGATGGCGCGTACTTTGGCGGGTCGAGTACGATGATATCAAACGTTTCACCGTCATCCCTGAATTTGCGCAGCTGAACATTTACGTCAGACTTGATGGCATTGTGGACCGTTTGTTCAAATTTATTCAGGCGGATGTTTTCCTGAAGAGTTTCGAGGGCAAGCGCAGAGCTATCTACACTCGTTACTGATTCAGCGCCGTTTTTTAGGGCGTTAAGGGTAAAACCTCCGGTATAACAAAAGCAATCCAGCATTTTTTTGCCTGTGGCATAAGTTGCCAGTAACTTGCGGTTATAACGCTGATCGCAGTAAAAGCCCGATTTTTGGCCTTCGGCGATATTGATGCCGTAGCTTATACCGTTTTCTTTCACCATTACCAGTTCGGGCGGATGGATGCCGGCCAGTAATACATTGCTGGTTTCTAATCCTTCGTGCGAGCGGGAAGCTGCATCGCTTTTATCAAAGATGCTGGCTGGCTTTAACAGTGCGTTTAATTCATCTATAATAACCGGCATAGCGTTTTGCATTCCAGATGTAAGCACCTGCACAGCTAAATGATCTGCATATTTATCAACGATAAGCCCCGGAAGATAATCAGATTCGCTGAATACAAGCCTGCAGGTATCCGTGCTGCCATCCGCTAAAATATGCGCGCGACCCGCAACCGATGTCCGTACTTTATCCCGGAACCAGTTATCATCAACCGCTAGGCTTTCGTCCCACTCCAGCAGGCGCACAGCAACGCGCGACCGATCGTTATAAAAGCCGTAAGCCAGGAAATCTTTCTTGCTATCCCGCAGGCATATGATGTCGCCATTGGCAGGCTTGCCTTTAACCTGTTCTATTGCGCCCGAAAATACCCAGGGGTGTTTATGTAATACCGCTTTCTCCTTCCCCTTTTTTAATATAACGTCGATCATAGCTGCAAAGGTACAATATCATGCTTGTGCTTTTTAGCATCAATATAAATAACACATCCGGTTGCTATTTATGTTATTAAACAGGTAAATTCACGGTTGTAAGCCCTCTATACTATGGAAAAAGAAGAATTTGGTACGGACGCCATGCCTCAAACCGGCCTTGAAGATCCATCGCGCCGAAGTTTTATAAAGCAATCATCATTATTGACTGCGGTAGCATTAGCGCCGGCAACCGCCATAAAAGCGGCCGAAGGGCATTTAGATGAACAAATTGCCGGCGCGCTCGAAAAACTGCCATTGCGCATGGAAGTGAATGGCGAAATGCACAACCTGTCGGTTGAGCCGCGCGCTACCCTGCTTGACATCCTTCGCGAAGAAATGGACCTTACCGGCACCAAAAAAGGCTGCGACCATGGGCAATGCGGCGCATGCACTGTGCATGTGGACGGGCAGCGGGTGAACTCATGCTTAACGCTCGGCATCATGGTTAACGGCAAAAAAGTCACTACCATAGAGGGTTTGGCCAAAGGGGATGAACTGCACCCTATGCAGGCCGCGTTTTTAAAGCATGACGCCTTTCAGTGCGGCTATTGTACACCGGGGCAGATCATGTCGGCAGTGGCCTGTATCAACGAGGGGCGCGCCAATTCCGAGGGGGAGATACGGGAATTTATGAGCGGTAATATATGTCGTTGCGGCGCCTATCCAAATATTGTTAATGCTATCACCGATGTAAAGAATGGAGGCATGGAAGCATGAAACAATTTCAATACGTAAAGGCAAGCAGTAACGCCGGCGTTATAAGCGCCATCAGCAAGCCGGGCACCAAGATCATAGCAGGTGGTACCAATCTTGTCGACCTGATGAAACGCGGCGTAACTGCCCCGGATAAGCTGGTGGATATTACACATCTGCCCTTGAAGGACATCAGCGAACCGATGGGCAATGTAATGACGATGTCTATTGGCGCATTGGCATTAAATAGCGTGGTTGCAGAGCATCCGCGCGTAAAGGAAATGTTCCCGTTGCTTTCTATGGCATTGCATGCCGGCGCATCGCCGCAGTTGCGTAATATGGCTACCGTTGGCGGCAACATGATGCAGCGCACGCGCTGCACTTATTTTTATGATACCGCCATGCCTTGTAATAAACGCGAGCCAGGCACCGGTTGCGGCGCACTGGGAGGCATTAACCGCATGCACGCTATATTTGGTACAAGCGAGAAATGTATAGCAGTGCACCCAAGCGATATGTGCGTAGCACTGGCCGCCTTAGATGCTAAGGTGGAGGTATCAGGCCCTAAGGGGGTACGGTATATTGCCTTTACAGATTTTCACCGGTTGCCCGGCCTTACTCCCCAGTTAGATAATACCCTGGCAAGTAATGAATTGATTACCCGTGTAATTATACCAACAAACAATTTTGCTAAACACAGTTATTACTTAAAGGTGCGCGACAGGCAATCATACGCTTTTGCGCTGGTATCGGTGGCGGCCGCGCTGGATATTGAGGGCGGGATAATTAAGGGCGTACGCCTGGCTATGGGCGGCGTGGCGCATAAGCCATGGCGTTTATTTGATGCTGAAAAGGCGCTTATGGGCAAAAAGCCAACCGAAGAAAACTTTGCGCATGCAGCGCAACTTGCCATGCAGGGCGCTAAGGCCTATAAGTATAACGCGTTTAAATTAAAACTTGCCCCGGCTACAATTGCCGAGGCGCTAAAACATGCCTCGGGCTTAGTTTAATATGATGGAAACAGCAGGAAAAACCGTAATGCCATCGCCGACTGACGGCCTGAGCAGGATTGATGGGTGGGCAAAAGTTACCGGCAAGGCTAAATACTCCGCCGAGTATAAGTTAGATGGCATGGCCTACGCTGTTTTAGTAGGCAGTACCATTGCCAAAGGTACCATAGCGGCTGTAAATATTGCAAAGGCAGAGAAGGCGCCGGGTGTATTGGCGGTAGTAACCCACCTTAACGCGCCGAAAGTTCCCGGGCATCAAAAGGCTAAAAACCCGGCTAAGCCGCAGGTAAAAGCAGGTGCTTTGAAGATTTTTAATGATAATGTTATTCATTACAATGGACAGCCCGTTGCCATGGTTATTGCCGATACATACGAACGTGCGCTATACGCGGCTTCGTTGGTAAAGGCAACGTATAACAAGCAAGCTCATGATACCAACCCACCAACAGATCTTACACGTGGCGTTGCGCCCTGGGGCGGAAAAGACTTTGTGCGCGGTGAAGCGGACGCGTGGAAGAACGCGCCGTTTAAACTGGAGCAGGAATATGTGGTGCCAACAGAAGTGCATAACCCAATGGAACTGCACGCTATTATTGCTAAGTGGGATGGCCCCGATAAGCTAACCGTTTGGGATAAAACCCAGGGCACCCAGGCCACCAGGGATGATATCGCGAAAGCGTTTAAGATACCGGCAGCCAACGTGCAGGTAAACGCAAAATTTGTTGGGGGCGCTTTTGGCAGCGCCTTACAAGTGTGGCCGCATGAAATAGCCGCTATATTGGGCGCTAAAATGCTGAAGAGGCCGGTGAAGCTGGTTTTGCACAGGCAAGACATGTTCACTTCGGTAGGCCACCGCCCATATACCTGGCAAAAAATAGGGATAGGCGCTACTGCCGATGGTAAGCTTGTTGGCATAACACACGAAGCTGCCGGGCAAACATCCACCTATGAAGATTTTGCCGAAGGGCCTATTAATGTAAGCAAGGGGTTGTACGCCTGCCCTAATGTTACCACCCGGTATAAGCTGGTATCGGTTAATATAGGTACACCTACGTGGATGCGTGGCCCGGGCGAAGCCACCGGTGCCTTTGCGCTGGAGTCGGCGTTGGATGAACTTTCTTACCTGCTTAAGATAGACCCTGTAGAGTTGCGAATGCGCAACTATGCACTTACAGACCCTGATAATAACAAACCATTTTCGAGCAAGCACCTGGATGATGCCTATAAAATGGGTGCTGCACAAATAGGCTGGGAGAATCGGAGAGCGGAGCCCGGCTCGGTTAAAAAAGACGGCTGGATGATGGGTTATGGCATGGGCGGTGGTATGTTTGGCGCATACCGCGACAGCGCTGCTGTTACAGCAAAAATGATGGGGGATGGAACGTTGCTGCTGCAAACCGCTGTTACTGACATTGGCCCGGGTACAGGTACCGCCATGGTATCTATCGCGAGTGAAATTATGGGTTTACCTGCCGAAAAGATAAAATTTGAAATGGGCGATTCCTCGCTGCCCGAAGCGCCTATGCAGGGCGGCTCGGCCACTACAGCTACCGTGGGCGGTGCGGTATATGATGCATGTACTGACCTGAAACAAAAATTTCAGAAACTGATGGGTAATGGCGGTACCGATAAACCCGACTATGCAAAAATATTGAAGGATAACAACCTGCCGTTTTTAAGTATCACTACCAAGTCGTCATTAGGAGCTGATGCCAATAAATACTCTATGCAGGCATGGTCTGTGCATTTTACGCGGGTTTTGGTACACCCGGCTACCGGGGTCGTAAAGATAGATAAGGCCGTTTCTGTGGCCGATTCGGGTAAAATAATAAGCCCTAAAACCGCCCGCAGCCAGCTTATCGGCGGCGCCATTGGCGGTATAGGGATGGCTTTAATGGAAGAAGCACAAATGGATGATCGTTATGGCCGTTATGTAAATAACAACTTTGCCGATTACCATGTGCCGGTTAATGCAGATATCCCACAAATAGAAGCGCTGTTTGTAAATAAACCCGACCCTTATATTAACCCGATGGGCGCGAAAGGCATGGCAGAGATCTCTTTAATAGGCATGGCGGCAGCAGTTGCCAACGCGGTATATAATGCAACCGGGAAACGTGTACGCGATCTGCCCATAACACCCGATAAGCTGATATAAATTATCCTTGGCATAAGTGGTTAAAACCGCTTTATTCCTGCGTTATGGGCTGGTGGTGCGCATGGCAGGCATCGGCACATTGGCGACAGGCATCGGCACATATCTGGCAATGGTCATGCTGGTGCATTCCACATTCTTCGGCGCACATCCGGCAAATCTCTTCGCAAAGCAACAAATACTGGTGGGCAATTTCTGATTTTCGTTCCAGCAGTCGTGCGGCCTGGCTGCATATATCGGCGCAGTCGCGATCAAGGCTGATACATCTTACCATTGGTTTTACATCATCTTCCTGCAAGCAGGCGGTAGCGCAGTTTTCGCATGCGGCAACACATGCCAGTAACTTTTGTATAAGAGCGCTGTGATCGTGATTTTCCATAGCTTTTGTTTATTGGTGATATTATATCAATAAGCTACAGTTAAAAATGTTTCGATAAATTTTGAATTGCTACCAGCCTTTAAGCTTTTTAAGGTATGCGGTTAACTCTCCCGCTATGATCGCGTGCTCGTTAGCATCGGGATGTGCGTCACAGCCACTGTTAAAGCTGCGCGAGAAAAAAAACTTGCTTACCTTATTATCGCCGCGATTGTTTACAAACTGCACAATGCCTGTAAGGTAGCGGTGCAGCACGGCAGTAAGCTCTGCGTTGGCCATAGGGCTTGATAAACAAACAATATCCGCCTGAGGATATTTACTGCTAACGGTATCTATCAACCTTACATATTCGCTGCAAAATTTAACTGAATCCTGCACACCATCGTTTTGCCCCAGGCAAATGGTTACCACATCGGGCTGATATTGTTTAAAATCATACGCCAGCGAATCGTTACGTAAATACAGCTTATCGTACACCTGCGGCAGCAGGATATCCATATTACAGCAGCTATGCACCAGGCCGATACCGGCAACTGCGGTTAGCTGCCATTGGGCGTTTAAGGCCCGTGATGTGCGCGCTCCGTAGGAAAGATAAGCGTTATGCTGATCGTACCACTGGCCTTTGCCACAGGCCACCTGCGAGGCATCTAACCCCGCGCCCGCTGTTATCGAATCACCGATGTATTCTATCATCCGTTTGGGTTGAACCGGCGAGGTGATCTTTTCGCAAACCAGGCCTACAAACTCCAGATAACCCATACCCGATTCTGTGTCTTTGCAGATCAGCAGCGTATGCCATCCCTTACCAAGGCCTTTGGCTATTTGTAGGTTGTTGGTTTCCCCTGTAGTTTGTATGCGCGATGGCTTACCATCGATAACTATCTCAATGTAATTGTGAGTTTTGCCGAACAGTTCCTCATCGTTGATGAGCAACCTGCACGATGGCCCTTTAAATTTAGTGGTGATATAAACCCCCGGCGACCAAAACCTTGGCTTTTGCGGATCCCTAAAATCAACCCGGCCAACGTATTTAAAATGCGAATTACCGGCTTTAAAAAACCTGGGTTTAGCAAACGCCCTGCTGGTAACGAATAAAGCAGATATTAATATCGCGAAGTAAAAAAGGGAAACATTTCTTTTCATAGGACAAGCAAGACAGATCAGCATAAAATTAAGTAACCTTAGTTAAGCACCCTAATACTTTTATAGCAAATGTTTGAGCTTCTGCTGCTGGCCCGGGCGATAGTTCGCTTTTGTCACGTGCTAAGAGGAGAGGGGGTTAAAAACAAAAAGCCTTTCAGATGAAACTCTGAAAGGCTTTTTGTTGGTGCTGTAAATCTTTATTTTTTCTCTGGCATCAGTATCACTTTTGCCAGGTTATTATTATTAAGGTATTTATTAGCGGTTTCTTTTGTGCTTTGTACGGTTATCTGGTCCAGGTTTTTTACATGGCTTAGTATCTCGTCAGGGTTTTGCCCGTTTTGTGAGGTACCTGCTAAATAACCAGCCCACGATATGTTCTGTTTAAGTTGAACCTGCGTAGAGCGCGCTTCTTCGGCCACAAACTTTTCAATATCGGCCGGTGACGCACCGGTTTGCTTGATCTTATTGATCTCATCAAGTGTTGCGGCGATTAGTTTATCAACGTTTGCAGCAGCGCAGGTAAATACAATGGTAACGGTATAGCGGCCTTCGGGGTTTTTGGCATACGACGCCCTTATGCCCGGTGCGTAAATCCCGCTTTCCTGTTCGCGTAAGCGCTCAACAAGCTTTATGTTAAGCACTTCTTCCAGCGCATCCATTTGCAGGTTGTTGGCTTCATTATATACATAATCGCCGCTGTATATCATCTGCACAGTAGCTTTGTCATCAATACCCTTATAAACGGTTTTGGTTATCTGCCCGGGGGCGGGGTGCATCTTTAAGTTACGGTACGTTTCTTTTTTATTTGTTGCCGGTAAGGCGCCAAGATATGTTTCCAGGAAGGGTTTGATCAGGTCGGGGTTAAATTTACCTACAACCACAAATGTGAAACCGCTTGCATCGGCAAACCGCTCTTTATAAAAATCGAACGCCTTATCAAGACTGGCCTGGTTTAACCTTTCTACAGTTGTTGCACCGTAACGGAAGTTATTGTTGCTCATAACCGCCGAAAGGGTGTCCTGGTAAACGCTCTGCGGATCGAGGCTGCGATTAGCCAGTAACGCTTTGGTTTGGTTCATCGTACCCTTCCAGATATCCTCATCCTTACGCGGCTTTGTAAAATACAGGTATATCAGTTGCAGGGCTGTCTCAAAATCGCCCGGAGAGGCGCTGCCCCTAATGCCCTGGGTTATCTCGCTGATGTATGGCGAAACGCTCACATTTTTACCCGCGAGCATTTTGTCGAGCTGGCCCTGGTTAAACTCTGATATGCCGCTGCTGCCAACAATAGACCCGGCAAAGCTTGCCGAGGTATAATCGTTATCGCTGGCAAGGGATGTACCGCCAAAGCTATATCCGTTAATCAGTATCTGATCGTTTTGAAATTCTGTCGGCTTCAATATTACCTTTAAACCATTGCCTAATGTAAGTGTCGTGGTGCCAATAGCCTCGTCCTGTACCTCTGATACTACTTTCGACCCCTCGGGAGCTTTTTCCATTAACGGCTTGCTGGTAACATTATCAACATAAGCCGTAAGGTTATTACCGGCAGAGCCTATCCAGTTTAAAATGGTTTTTTCATCAGGTAATTTATCTTTGTCTTTTTCGGCGCCCTCTACGATAATAACCCTGTTTTGGTCGCTTATGAACTGGCCGGCAAGGGCATTCATTTCTTCGAGGGTTATTTTGCTGATATTATTCACATAAAAATTGTATTCAAAGTCAATTCCGGGAATAGCTTCGCCGTTCAAAAAGTTAAGCTGGTACTCCCGAACGTAATTAGCCGAATTTGTTTTGTCCCTTTCGTAATATGCGTTCTGAATACCAACCAGCGCCGTCTGTTTGGCCCGCTCAAGCTCAGTTAACGTAAAGCCAAATTTACGCGCGCGCTCTGTTTCGGCAACAGCGGCCTTAACCGCGGTTTCTAAACCATCAGCCTTGGCAACCACCACCGATGAAAAAGCATCCTGGCTGCCAATTAGCGACCCGTAGCTGGTGCGTGCGTATAGGAATGGCGGCTCGGGTTTTTGCTGTAGTTCGGCAAGGCGCTGGTTCAGCATAAAGTTAAAAAGCGAGGTACGCACACTTTGCATATAACCGGCAGTTGTTCTTACGGGTTTATGCGGGTGCTTAACTACAATTTGTGCAAGCGTATACGGAAACTCCTTATCGGTTGCAATTTTTACAACTGTCCCGGGGGTTGGGGCCACGGTGTAATCCGGTCGTGGCTTTTTAACCGCAGGATTTTTAAGGCCCGAGAAATTGGCTTTTATCAATGCCTCAACGCGTTTCACATCAAAATCGCCCACAGCAATTACTGCTTGCAAGTCTGGCCTGTACCAATCTGTATAAAAGCTTTTAATAGTGGCTGCTGTAAAATTTTTCAGGATATCCTCTTTACCTACCGGTAAACGCGATGCATACCTCGAATTGTTGAGCAAAACAGGCAGGGTTTGCAGACTTAAGCGCTCCTGGGCATTTTTACCGCGTAAGCGCGCTTCTTCTAATACAACACCACGTTCTTTGTCAATTTCTACGGGGTCGAAGGTTACATAACCGGCCCAGTTAGCTAAAATGTTAAATCCTTTTTCAAAAACAGCGGCGCTATCCGTTGGTAAGGGTAGCTGGTAAACCGTTTCGTCAAAAGAGGTGTAAGCGTTAAGGTCGGCTCCAAATTTAACCCCCGACTTTTGCAGGTAATCTACCAACGCATTCTTTGGAAAATCGCGCGTGCCATTAAAGGCCATATGCTCGGTAAAGTGTGCAAGGCCTTGCTGGGCGTCGGTTTCCAGTATCGAGCCTACCTTATTCACCAGGTACAGGTCGGCCCGGTTTTGAGGTTGCTCGTTATGGCGTATATAATAGGTTAGGCCGTTCGGCAATTTACCAATCAGCACATTATCATCAACCGGCAGTATGTTAGCAGGCTTTACGGCCTCGGCGGCGGGGATAGGTTTGCTTTTGTGTGAGGGAACGGGTTTTCTTTTTACCTGTGCATTGGCGCTGCCGCATGCTATTAAAAGCGCCAGCGTGGCTACAGATAAAGCTCTGTTGAAGTTCATAATTTAATTAAAAAGGAATATTTTACTAAGATGCTAAACGAAACCCTTAGTTGCAAATTGTTTATTCGGATTTAAAGGCCTCCCGCATCATTTGCTGTAGCTCTACCTGGTGGCTTTGAACCGCTTGCTGACCGATGAGTGCACCTTTCTGAAATAAAACGGGTTGCTTTTTATTAAGCTTGATACCTAATGGGGTTTGGTAAAATACGGCAAGGTCTTTAAGCTCTTTTTCGGTAAACTCCTGGGCATATAAAGCTGCCATCTGGTCTTTCATCAACTCCCAGCTCATGTATTTGGATATAAAGGCATTCATAATATCACTAAACTTTTGCTGTTTATCCGCAGGGATATTAGCGCTGCTCTGCTTTATCATGGCATCCATTGTTTCTTTGTACTGCATATCAGCGCCCGAGGCTTTCAGCACATCTTCGGCGGCTTTTAAATGTGACGGGGTAATGTTGGGTGTGGTTTGCGCTTTTGCTGCTACACAGAAAAGTAGGGCAATAATTAAGAATTTATATTTCATGCGATGTTTATTTTTAAAAGTGATATCTGACAAAAGCCTCCATAGCAGCATATTCAGCCATGCCGAGCCTGTCATAGTTCTGGGCGGTTTCGCGGTTCCGGTCCTCGGCCCGTACCCAAAACTCGCGTGCATCATCGCCGGGGAAAACCGGCCTGTCCTTTTGCGACTGATGTTTAAAGATGGCGTTACGCTTGCGCAAAACCTCGGCGGGCGACAAAGGCACCGCCATTTCGATCTCATGTGTCGGGAACTCCTGCCATGCGCCCCGGTACATCCAAACCCAGCAATCCTTTACCCAGGCTTCGGTTTTACGCAGGCGTCGTAAGGATTCCATCACAATGTTAAAGCAAACCACGTGGGTACCGTGCGGGTCGGCAAAATCGCCGGCGGTGAACACCTGCTGGGGCTTCACCTTTTGAAGCAGTTCCATCGTTAGCCTGATATCCTCCTCGCCAACCGAATTTTTTTGCGTTTTGCCGGTTTCATAAAAAGGCAGCGCCTGAAAATGGATATTACTGTCGGGCAGGCCCGCGAAGCGCGCCCCCGAGATAGCCTCGGTTTTGCGGATAAAGCCCTTAACGTCGCGGATCTCGGGAGTATCCACCTGGTTAGGTAACTTTTTATCGATGAACGCCCGCATGTCATCATATATACGCTGCAGCTGGGCGGTATCCTCGCCTATACTGTGTTTAAAATCAATAGCGAACTCCATATACCGCAGCACATCATCATCCCAGACAGCAGTGTTGCCCGATGTTTGGTAAGCCACATGCACATCGTGGCCCTGATCGACCAGGCGGATGAAGGTACCGCCCATGGATATCACATCATCATCAGGATGCGGCGAAAAGATAACAGAGCGCTTGCGGGCCGGCTCGGCACGCTCAGGGCGCTGGCTGTCGTCGGCCCCCGGCTTACCGCCCGGCCAGCCGGTTATGGTATGCTGCAGGCGGTTAAATATATCAATGTTGATCTGGTATACCGGGCCCCGCTCTACAGCCAGTTGTGCCATACCATTGCTGTTATAATCTTCTTCAGTAAGCTTTAGTATAGGTTTACCTACCGCCTGGGACAGCCAGATCACCGCTTTTTTGATCAGCCGCTCATCCCAGGCACAATCCTTAACCAGCCAGGGCGTATCAAACCGGGTAAGGTCTGATGCCGCATCCGCATCCAGTACAAATTCTACATTATCTGATAACTGCAGGAAGGTAGCCGGCACTTCGCCCGAGATCTCCCCCTCTACCGCCTTACGCACAATGGGCGCTTTTTTGGCGCTCCAGGCCATCAGGATAATTTCCCGGGCCTTAAATATGGTGCCCACGCCCATGGTGATGGCTTTGGCAGGCACATTTTGCTTGCCGCCAAAATCGCGGGAGGCATCACGGCGGGTAAGGTCATCCAGAGTAACCAGCCGGGTGCCCGAATTTGGGGCCGAGCCCGGCTCATTAAACCCGATGTGGCCGGTACGGCCTATACCCAGCAGCTGCAGGTCCAGCCCCCCAAGCTCCTCGATCAGCCTTTCGTATTCCAGGCAAAAAGCGGCCACCTTATCTGCGGGGAGGGTACCATCGGGGATGTGCACGTTAGCCCGTTCAATATCCACATGGTCAAACAAATTCTCGTTCATGAAGGTAACGTAGCTTTGCACGGCATCGGGCTTCATGGGGTAGTACTCATCCAGGTTAAAGGTGATAACGTTCTTAAACGAAAGCCCTTCCTGCCGATGCAGCCTCACCAGCTCGGCATACACTTTTATAGGGGTGACCCCCGTTGCCAGGCCAAGCACAGCCTGCTGCCCTGCAGCCTCTTTTTTACGGATAAGACCGGCAATGCGTTTTGCAACAGCTACCGATGCCGCGTTTTGGTCAGCGTACACCGTTACCGGAAGTTTCTCGTAACGGGTCTCTTCTAATAAATTTAATCTTGCCATAATGGGGTTTGGTTGCGGGTGGTACAAATGCTTCAAAACAAATATATCAGATATTTATATACAGGGGGTTTTAATTTATCTTTTGCATGGCAAGCCAAAACAGGTAATTTAGCGCATGCCTGCATTAAACCACAACCTTGAAAAACTATTTAAGATCGCCCAAAAACAAGAGAGGTTGGGCATTGGCCTAATGTCGGGAACCTCGCTTGACGGGCTGGATATTGCCTTATGCCGATTCAGCGGCAGCGGCACTAACACCACATTTAAGCTTTTGCAGTTTATCACCATCCCGTACGACGACCATTTCAAGAGCGAAGTGCAGCAGGTATTTGCCCAAAGGCAGGCCGACCTGGAAAAGGTTACATTATTAAATGCCTATATCGGCAGCTTCCACGCTGGACTAATATTGCAGGCTTTGGCAAAGTGGGATATTAAAACAACGGAAATAGACTTTATCGCCAGCCATGGACAAACCATTTACCACGCGCCAAAACATCAGCATAAACAGCCTGGCTACGGTAACGCCACCCTGCAAATTGGCGACGGCGACCACATAGCTGTTAAAACAGGGATATTTACCATAAGCGACTTTCGCCAAAAGCACATTGCAGCGGGTGGCGAGGGTGCGCCTTTAGCCCTGTATGGCGATGTTTTACTGGGCAGTAAAACGGGCGAGGAAAGGATACTGCTAAATATTGGCGGGATAGCCAATCTTACTTATCTACCCGCAGACGGCGACACCGCGAAAGTTGTATGTACCGATATTGGCCCGGGCAATACCCTGATAGACGCCGCATGCCGCAAGTATTTTGATAGGCCGTATGATGAGGATTCGTCGATAGCTAACGCAGGCACAGTGGACGAAACTTTACTGGAGGGCCTGCTTCACCATCCTTTTTTTAACGAAACGCTGCCCAAAACCACAGGGCCCGAGCTGTTTAATTTAGAATATGTTGCCGATGCACAGCAAGCATCGCGCTCGTTAAATATCAATAAAACCGACCTTATAACCACGTTGAGCGCTTTTACAGGCCGCACTATCAGTAATTTTATTTCAGCACATTTTAACCTGCCCGGTCTTAAGATATTTGTAAGCGGCGGGGGCGCCAGTAACCCCTACGTGGTTAACTATCTTAAAAAAGCCATGCCCTTTGCAACCATTGCCAACACTGCCAAATTAGGTATTGATCCCGATGCCAAAGAAGCTATATTATTTGCTCTGCTGGGAAATGAGGCGCTTTGCGGTGAGCCGATGGTTATAGGGGATAACCCTGCCGTGCTAATGGGGAAATTTAGCTTTGCGGGGTAAAAGCCTCACCTAATCCTCTCCAAAGGAGAGGACTTTTAAAAAAAAGTTTTTCTCCCTCTCCTTTGGAGAGCGCTGGGGTGAGGCTTTTTATCCTTATATTCGACTCAAATTATAATCACATGAACGCTTATAAATTCTTCCTCGAGTTCCACTCGGGCTTCCGGTATGTTGTATTTGTAATGGTTGTTATTGCCATTTTTAGTGCCTTTGCCGGCTGGTTTGGTAAAAAAAGTTACAGCGATGGTAACCGCAAATTCAACCTGTTTACGATGATATCGGTACATACCCAAATTTTACTGGGCCTTGTACTTTATTTTTTAAGTCCGTTTGTAAAGTTTGCAGGCGGCGTTATGAAAGACCCTGCGTCGCGCTACTGGACGGTTGAGCATATCAGTATGATGATCATTGCCATGATACTGGTTACCATCGGCCACAGCAAATCAAAAAAGGCTGTTTTGGCCCAAGATAAGCACAGGTCAATAGCTATATTTTATACTGCTGCATTTGTTATTATAGTGGTTGCGATAGCTTTAATGACCAAAGATGTCCCCGGACGCACCTTTTTTGGAATGTCCTACTAAAAAAGTCGACAAAAAATTTGTTAATTCAAATTTTTGTATAAATTTGTTGCCACGATATGAAAAATACTAACCTTAATACCAATTGGTGGCACTATGTGAAAACATGGCAGCCGGATAGTTTTTGATATGCAGTACTAATCAAATGTAAACCTAATTTGAAACCCGGCGAACGCTCAATTCGCCGGGTTTTTTTGTTTAAATGCTCCTGACAACAACTAATGAAAACATATAAAATAACAACTACACAAAAAAAATTGCTTGCCGATACCACTACGCCGGTAAGCATTTATCTGCGCTTACGGGATGTGTTCCCTAATTCGCTGCTGCTGGAAAGCTCGGATTACCACAGCCGCGAAAACAGCCTGAGCTTTGTTTGCTGCGCGCCGATCAGCGGACTTGTGCTGGACAACAAAATGCTAAAAAAACGGTTCCCTGATGGTACCGAAGAGATAAGCAAGCCGGGTGAATTTGATATTACCGACGAGATAAACAATTTTACGGGTCGTTTTGAGGTAGAAGCAAATACATCAAAAATATTATCAAACGGGCTGTTTGGCTATTTTACGCACGAAGCAGTTGAGCATTTCGAGACCATCCGTTTAAAGGAGAGTGACGATACCGCCCGTAAGATCCCCGTGATGCAATATCACATATACAGCTACATTATCGCCATAGATCATTTTAAGAACGAGCTGTATATTTTTCATAACCAGGTAGAGGGGCTTCCCCAAACCAACGGACTGGAAAAGATAGAAGACCTTATCAAAAACAAGAATTTCCCGGAGTACAGCTTTAAAAGCAACGAGGCAGAACAATCAAACCTGACCAACGAAGAGTTTATTGCTATTGTCGAGAAGATGAAGCAGCATATTTACCGTGGCGATGTGTTCCAGATTGTGCCGTCAAGGGCGTTCTCGCGCAAGTTTTTGGGCGACGAGTTTAACGTTTATCGCGCGCTGCGTTCTATTAACCCATCGCCGTACCTGTTTTATTTTGATTACGGCGATTTCCGCATCTTTGGCTCATCGCCCGAAGCGCAGATCACCATTAAAAATAATGTGGCAAGCATATTCCCGATAGCCGGCACCTTTAAACGCAGCGGCGATGATGAGAGGGACGCTGAAATTGCCCGCCAGCTGGAAAACGACCCCAAAGAGTCGGCTGAGCATGTGATGCTGGTTGACCTGGCCCGCAACGACCTGAGCCGCCATTGCGAAAACGTAAGCGTAAAAGCATTTAAGGAAGTGCAGTACTATTCGCACCTTATCCACCTGGTATCGCATGTAAGCGGCACTTTAAAACCGGGTACTACGTCATTTAAAATTGTAGCAGATACTTTCCCGGCAGGTACATTAAGCGGCGCGCCAAAATACCGTGCCATGGAGATCATTGACGAGAACGAAAAAACCAAACGCAGCTTTTACAGCGGCGCAATCGGGTTCTTCGGCTTTAATGGTGATTTTAACCACGCCATCATGATCCGTTCATTCCTTAGTAAAAACAACACACTGCACTACCAGGCCGGTGCAGGCATAGTGGCCGGCTCGGTTGCCGAAAGCGAATTGAAAGAAGTAGATAATAAGATTGCCGCGCTAAGAAAAGCAATAGAACTGGCGGAGGAACTTTAACCCCCTAACCCCCTGAAGGGGGAATAGAAGTTGTTTAAAAAAATTAAATTATTCCTAAAAGGAACTGAAAATATACAATGACAAATAGTAATTCAAAAAACTCCCCCTTCAGGGGGGTGGGGGGTATCCTGATAATAGACAATTACGATTCTTTCACCTATAACCTGGTGCATTTGGTAAACGAGTTAGGGTTAGCGTGCGAAGTTTGGAGGAACGATCAGTTTAAGATAGAAGACGTGGACAGGTTTAGCCATATCATCCTGTCGCCGGGGCCGGGCATTCCATCAGAAGCGGGCTTGCTTTTGCAGGTGATAGAAAAATACGCGCCTGCCAAAAGCATATTTGGCGTTTGTTTGGGGCAGCAGGCCATTGCCGAAGTATTTGGCGGAAAGCTTTATAACCTGCCGCAGCCTATGCATGGCATCGCCACACCCATAAAGGTAACAGATGCCAACGAGCCGCTTTTTGCAGATCTGCCTAATGAATTTAAAGTAGGTCGTTACCACTCCTGGGTGGTAGAAAAAGACTTGCCCCAAGTTTTAGAAATTACCGCCATTGACGAAGAAGATGGCTCGGTGATGGCTTTAAGGCATAAGCAGTATAACGTGCGCGGTGTACAGTTTCACCCCGAATCGGTACTGACCGAATATGGGAAGGAAATGATGCATAACTGGTTAAAGGCGTAGGCTGTTTTACTCACCTGTCATTTCGAACGAACCGGGCAAGGGTTGTGTGCGGACGTGAGGAGAAATCTTATACGCCATGCCACTTAGAATTGCGCTAACACGATTTCTCCTCGTACCCCGTTCGAATTGACATAGTTTGTTATAGATTTGAAAACAATGACGATACTCGATAAAATAGTTGCTCATAAAAAAAAGGAAGTGGAGCGGGATAAGGTGCGCACCACCTACACCAAACTGGAAGAATCTGAATATTTTCACCGGGAAACCTACTCTTTTAAAGATTTTTTGCTGGCGCCTGACCGTACCGGGATCATTGCCGAGTTTAAGCGGAAATCGCCCTCAAAAGGTATAATTAATGATGATGCGTTGGTAAAAGACGTAACGAAGGATTATGCAGAGGCCGGTGCTTCGGCATGTTCGGTGCTTACCGACTATGGCTTTTTTATGGGCCGCAAAATGGATGTTACCCGCGCACGCAGGGCGACCTGTATCCCCATCCTGCGGAAAGATTTTATGATAGATGAGTACCAGGTTATTGAAGCAAAATCGTTAGGTGCGGATATTATTTTGCTTATCGCCGCCATACTTACCCCTGCCGAGATCAAGAACCTGGCGTCGCTTGCTAAAAGCCTCGGCCTGAATGTACTTTTAGAGGTGCACAACCTGGAAGAGCTGGAACGCAGCATAGATACAAATCTTGATGCTATTGGCGTAAATAACCGCAACCTGGCCGATTTTACCGTATCGGTAGAAAACTCTTACAAGCTGGTTAACCATATCCCAAATGAGTTCATGAAGATCTCTGAAAGCGCCATCAGCGATACTGAAACCATTAAGCAGTTAAGGGCAGTTGGTTTTAACGGGTTTTTGATCGGAGAAAATTTTATGAAACAGCAAAACCCGGGTGCCGCAATGCGCCAGTTTGTTACCGGTTTGTAATTGACGGTACTTTCCATATCTTTGCAGCATCATGATATAATATCCTCTCCTCAGCAGCTTTCAGTTTGCTTGACCTTGTTCAGCATCAGAAAGATTTGTCGTTACGCCGCAGTTTGCACGTAGCGATATCACTGTAACCGCTTCCTGATCTTTGTACGAAGCGATATTATCCACTATAAATAAATCCGTGTGATGTGAACATAACTGCCCTATAGCGAGTTATATTGAGGTGACTTTATGTTTACCTTTATGGTTTAAATGTTAATCATTTTTGAATGAAACAAAAATTTTATGATACTGCTGTGAAGCAGGAAAAAGTGGTTTTGGTTGGTGTTATTACCCCCAACGAAACCGAAGCCCAGGAAAAAGAATACTTAGAAGAACTGGAGTTTTTAGTGGCTACCGCCGGTGGCCTCACGGTAAAGAGCTTTACCCAAAAGCTACAACGGCCCGAGCGGGCAACTTTTGTAGGTACCGGTAAGCTGGAAGAGATAAAGGAGTTTGTGATTGCCGAAGAGATAGACATTGTTGTTTTTGACGATGAGCTTACCCCGTCGCAGCTGCGTAATATCGAGCGCGAACTGAATGTAAAGATACTTGACCGCAGCAACCTGATACTGGACATATTTGCCGGCAGAGCGCAAACAGCGCAGGCTAAAACCCAGGTAGAGCTGGCACAGCTGCAATACCTCTTACCCCGCCTAACCCGCCTCTGGACTCACCTTGAGCGCCAGAAGGGTGGTATTGGTATGCGTGGCCCGGGTGAGTCGCAGATTGAGACCGACAGGCGTTTGATCCTGAACAAGATATCATTGCTAAAAGAGCGCCTTAAGCTGATAGACCGCCAGAACGAGACCCAGCGCAAAAACCGGCAGCAACTTATCCGTGTAGCACTGGTAGGGTATACCAACGTAGGAAAATCAACTATCATGAACATGCTGTCGAAATCAGACGTGTTTGCCGAGAACAAACTTTTTGCCACGCTGGATACCACGGTGCGTAAAGTGGTGATAGAGAACGTGCCTTTTTTATTGTCGGATACTGTAGGGTTCATCCGCAAGCTACCTCACCACCTGGTAGAGTGCTTTAAATCTACGCTTGACGAGGTACGCGAGGCAGATATCCTGGTGCATGTAGTGGATATCTCGCATCCTAACTTTGAGGACCAGATACGCACGGTTAACGAAACACTCAAGGACCTTGGTGCTATTGATAAACAAATGATAACCGTGTTTAACAAAATAGATGCGTTTATGCCTGAGCAGCACCATGTTGATGTTACCGAGGGGCCGTTAACGCTTGATGATTTCAAGCACAGCTGGATGGCAAAGAATAACAGCCCGGCCATATTTATATCGGCTACTCAAAAAGAGAACGTTGAAGAGTTTAGGAATTTGCTGTATGAATACGTGAAGAAAGTTCATACGGAAAGATACCCGTACGATAATTTGCTTTATTAAATAATAATATCGAACACCCAATGTCGAACATCGAATAATGAATACTTCGATGTTCGACATTTAAAATTCAGTGTTCGATATTTATCACCCCTTCAGAGAGCCGGGGGGTTTTCCCACACCATACACAGATGCAAAATGGTTTCAACGGCTTTTTGCATATCCTGTACCGATACCCACTCTTGCTTGCTGTGAAAAGCGTGCTCGCCGGCAAAAATATTTGGTGTTGGCAAACCCATGAACGATAAGCGCGAGCCGTCCGTTCCGCCGCGGATGCTGCAAAGTTTTGGCCGCAGCCCTGCGCGGCGCATCGCTTCCATCCCGTAATCGACAATTTGCGGATGCTGCGCCAACACCTTCTTCATATTGCGGTAATGCTCCTGGGTTTCAATGGTATAGGTGGAATTTGGGAAGCGCTTCAAAACCTCATCTACTACCCGGCGGATAACATTGGCATGCTCCTTCAGTTTGTCCTCTTCAAAATCCCGTATAATGAACTCAATAATTGCAGTTTCAACATGCCCGCTAACCTCTACCGGGTGCACAAACCCCTGCATATCCGAAGTATGCTCGGGCGACAAACTATCAGGCAGCGCGGCAATAATTTGTCCGGCTATCTTTATAGCGCTTTCCATTTTACCTTTTGCAAAGCCCGGGTGCGTGCTAACGCCGTGTATGGTTAGTTTTGCACCGTCGGCGCTAAAGGTTTCGTTCTCCATATTGCCTGCGCTTTCGCCATCCATGGTGTAGCAGGCAAAGGCGCCGATTTTTGCAATATCGGCCTTATCCACGCCACGGCCGATCTCTTCGTCGGGCGTAAATAAAATTTTTATAGCGCCGTGCTTTATTTCCGGATGCTGCATCAACTGATAGCAGGCATCCATAATTTCGGCTACGCCCGCTTTGTTATCGGCCCCCAATAACGTATTGCCCGATGCTGTTATAATATCTTTACCTGCCTGGTTCCTCAGGTCGGGGTGGTCGGCCAGTTTCAACACCTGCGTATTATCATCTGGCAATACAATATCAGCGCCGGTATAGTTTTTATGAATGATTGGCTTTACATCTTTACCGCTGCAATCGGGTGCTGTATCCATGTGCGAACAAAAACAGATCACCGGGACGCCCACCTTATCGGTATTTGCCGGGATGGTTGCATACACGTAGCCATACTCATCTAAGTGGGCATCGGCAATCCCTATTTCTAAGAGTTCATTCACCAGTAAACGGCCCAGGTCTTTTTGCTTTTCGGTAGAGGGTGTGGTTGGCGATGCAGGGTCTGATTGTGTATCAATAACCACATATCGTAAAAATCTATCGGTAACTGTAAAACTTAGCGATGCGTTAAAATCCATATAAAACCTATATTAGTAGAAATTTTTTGCCACAGGCCATTGCTCCCTGCGGCTAAATTGTAAATATCAAATATTAAATTCATTGAAAAAGTATCTTTTATTAATTGTATTGGCATTTGCTTTTCATGAGGGTAAAGCGCAGGGCAGTTTAAACTATGCATCGTACGGTATTGGTTTAAGTGCAAGCCGGAATAAGCCCTACGCTGATCTAAAAAAAGAATTTAATAATCAATCATACGCGGTAACGTTCAATTACTATTACACCCCGTACGTGCCTATAGGGTTGGAGTTTCAGTTTGGAAAGCTATCGGGTGGCAGCAATACCGACTTTAAGATCGACGCCTCCGGGCGCATGTATGAGAATAATTATAAAGCCTTGCTGTTGCATATGGATGTGCAGGCAGGCGAAATAATGGATTACCAGGGCAATGCTGCCTTAAATGTATTAAAGAACCTATATTTTGGTATAGGGGTAGGTGGGATATATAATGATGTTAAGGCACAACGTACAGATCCGATAAACCCGGGATACATTTTCCCGGGCAAGGATAAAGGTGTTAACCTGATAGTGCCTTTACGATTTGGTTATGAGTTTAAGTTCTACAACGCATACGACGAACCAAACATACGCCTGGATATTGGCTATCAGCATAACATTACTTTTGGCGAGGGCCTGGATGGTTATGCCGATGCATCTACCAAATTTAAAAATAACGCGCTTGATCAGTATACGCAGCTAACCATTGGTATAAAGGTTAATTTTGGGGGCGAAACCTCTTACGATAAAGAAATTAGGGGTTACTAATATGAATATAGAAGAACTGCGCGACTATTGCCTGGCAAAACCGGGTGTCACGGAAAGTTTTCCGTTTGGCGAAGATACGCTGGTGTTTAAGGTTGGCGATAAGATTTTTTTACTTACCGGTTTAGATAGCCCCAGCTTTAACGCGAAATGCGACCCCGAAAAAGCAGTAGAGCTGCGCGAGCAGTTCAGCGAAGTGGTGCCCGGCTACCACATGAATAAAAAGCACTGGAACACCGTACATACCGATGGTTCGCTAACCAATAAGCAGCTGCGCGAAATGGTTGACCACTCGTACGACCTGGTGTTTGCGAGTTTGCCTAAGAAAGTACAAGCCGATATCAACAGTGATTTATAAAATGAAAAAAAAACTTTCGCTGCTGCTTTGCCTTATATGCTGCATGCAGGCGTATGCCCAGCTTACCCCTTTTGAGCAAAGCAGGGATAAAAACTATACCGCCACTTATGCCGAAGTAGTGGCCTACTACAAAGCCCTCAGCAAAACCCAGCCGCAAATGCGCCTGTTCAACTACGGCTCAACAGATATTGGCAAGCCGTTAACTTTAGTGGTGCTATCTAAAGATAAGGTGTTTGACCCGGCGCTTATAAAAAAGCAAAACAAGCGCGTATTGCTTATAAATAACGGCATACACCCCGGGGAGCCCGAAGGCATTGATGCCAGCATGATGCTGGTGCGCGATCTGCTTAAGAAACGGGAATTGCCTAAAGATGTGGTGCTGTGCTTTATCGCCTTGTATAATATCGATGGCAGTTTAAACCGCGGCGTATCGCGCCCTAATCAAAACGGCCCCCGGGCTTACGGCTTTAGGGGCAATTACCGTAACCTTGACCTTAACCGCGATTTTATAAAGGCCGACAGTAAAAACGCGCTGGCCTTTGCGCAGATATTAAACACCTGGCAGCCCGAAGTTTTGCTGGATAACCATACCAGCGATGGCGCGGATTACCAGTACATCATGACGCTGATAGAAACTCAAAAGGATAAGCAGAACCCCACGTTAGCGGCTTACACAGATAACACCCTAACGCCTGATCTTTATAAAGGGATGAAAAAAAGCGGTTACGAAATGATCCCTTACGGAGCGGGCGAACAAGGGCTGCCGGATAGCGGAATTGTCAGTTTTATGGAAACGCCCCGTTTTTCAACCGGCTTCGCGGCGCAGCATAACATTATCAGCTATATGACAGAAACGCATATGCTTAAGCCTTTTGATAAACGCGTTTGGGCTACTTATGCCTTTATGCGAAACCTTATCGGTATTTGCCAGCGCGATGCAAAGCTGTTGGGCAACATGAAAAAACAAGTGGATGCCGAGGTAAGCCGACAAAAAACATTTGGGTTAAAGTGGGACCTTGATGAAAGCAAGGTAGATACCATTACTTTTAAAGGGTATGCCGCCGAATATAAAACAAGTGATGTAAGCGGCCTCAAAAGGCTTTATTACGACCGCAGCAAACCCTATACTAAAACGGTAAAGTTTTATAACACTTACAAAGCAACCGCTACTGCCGATAAGCCGGTAGCTTATATAATTCCGCAGGCATGGGGAAAAGTAATTGACCTGTTTAAGCTGAACAAAGTTGCCATGAGCCGCCTGGCACACGATACGACGTTAAGTTTGCAGATGTATTATATCGGCGATTATAAAACGGGTACCCGCCCATACGAAGGACATTATGTGCACACGGATGTAAAGCTTAATGCAGTTGATACCAAAGTGCGGTTTTATGAGGGCGATTATATAGTGTATGTAAACCAGCCAATTAACCGATATATTGTTGAAACGCTTGAACCGCAGGGTGTCGACTCGTTTTTTGCATGGAACTTTTTTGACAGCATACTGGGCCAAAAAGAATATTTTTCTGACTATGTTTTTGAAGATGTGGCCGCAGCCATGCTAAAAAACAACCCTGCCCTTCAAAAACAACTGGATGATGCGAAGGCCGCAGACCCAAAACTGGCTGGTAATGGCAGGGCTCAACTGAACTGGGTGTACCGCAACTCGCCCTATTTCGAAAAAACTTACCTGCGCTACCCGGTGGGCAGGCTGCTAACCAATACTAAACTCGATCTGCAATGATGGAAATCTTCCTGGCGACACCAGTGGCGTCGATCATATTTGTAATTACCCTGGCTACATCGTTGTGGGCTTTCTCTAATGAGAATATCTATGGCGAGCTCATTCTAAATCCGTACAATGTATCGCGTGGTTACAAGGTATATACCATTATTACCAGCGGCCTGATCCACAAAGACTGGAACCACCTGTTTTTCAATATGCTGTCGTACTATTTCTTTGCCTTTCAGTTAGAGGCATTACTGGGGCACTGGCAGTTTGGGGTGCTATATTTTCTCAGCCTGATATTGAGCGATCTGCCTTCTATTCAAAAGCATAAAGAGGATATCTGGTACAACAGCCTTGGGGCATCAGGCGCTATAAGCGCGGTGGTTTTTAGCTTTATTATGTTTGCGCCCCGGGCGCAAATGAGCCTCATATTTTTACCAATACCTATGCCGGCATGGGTGTTTGGGGGCTTGTACCTTATTTATTGCCATTTTGCTTCAAAGCACGCCCGCGACAATATTAACCACGACGCCCACTTTTATGGTGCGGTGAGCGGTATAGTGATAACCTTTGCATTGCACCATAATATTTTTAACGAATTTGTACGGCAGTTTAACGGGGCAGCGCAATAGTAGCCGCATCTATTTTTTTGCCATCGGTATCAAATAAAAAGCTCATTGGCTTTTCAGGGTCCTTAATGATCTCTAACAGCAGGAAGCCCCAGTTTTTCCAGAAGTTCTCCAGCACCTGCCCGTAGGTTTTGTTCGCCCACTCATCAAACAATGGCTTGCTGCTCATGCCCCGCAAGGGCATATCTTCAATAAAAACATCTTCGCCAACGGGTAAAATATTGTACTCGGGCAGGCGGTTAAACAGGTAATTGCTATAAAACACCCGGCCGCTAAACTCTTCGAATTGAATAGGGTGCAGCACATCATCTTTTATCTGCTCGTAAATTTTACGGTGATACCCAAAGTTGGCATTGTTATCCTGCAGGCAAATTACCAGGCCAAAGTCTTTCATGCGCAGCGCAAAGGTCTGCGTGTTTATTTCATCGCGATAGCCAAACTCATCGGTCTTGTTATCCACCTTAAATAAAAAAAGGCTAAAGGGCTTAAATTCCTCGAAATGTATCGGCAGGTTAATGCTCTGCAGCATCAAATGCATATGGCTGAACTTATGTATAATAGCCTGCGACATGTTAAACGCTTCGCCTTGCGCGTGCATCATTTTTATACCGGACTGCACCTCGTTAAAAATAATACCGTATAACAGTTTGCCGGCCCATTGAAAAAGCTTCAGCTCGTCCAGCGCTTTGATGCCTTCGTAGCCCCGGTTAAATGCCCCGGCAATTTCATTTTCAAGCGGTTCTAAATATTCATCATTGATATATGCCGAGCAGGGTATCTTCAGGTCTTTATAAGTAGCGATCCTTTCGTCCAGTAGTTTAAAAGGCTGGTCCTGCAGGTTGTAAAGGCTCATTAACCACTGCGGAAAAACCTGGATCTTCTCCTCCTCACTTTGTAAAACGTCTCCTGTTAAAAAACAGTTACGGTTGCTAAAGTTAAATTTTTCGAACGGTGCGTAAATTTGTGCGGGCATGGGTGCAAAGATAAGCAGGATTTTAACAGTAAAATTTTAGCTTTGATATATTGACATGCGGCTTACTTATCAACCCTTTGAATTACTGCTTAAGCATACGTTTACCATTGCTAAGTTTTCGCGCACCAGCACCCCGTTGATGCTGGTGCAGATAAACCATGAGGGCTACACCGGCTACGGCGAGGCATCGATGGTGCCTTACATGGGCGAAAGCCACCAAAGCGCGGCAGCGTTTTTAAGTAAGGTTGATGTAAGCCGGTTTAGTTATCCTTTTGATTTCGCGGCTATTATAAATTATCTGGATGGCATAGCGCCGGGCCAGCCGGCCGTAAAAGCTGCCATTGATATTGCCCTGCATGATCTGGACGGTAAACTAAAAGGAAAGCCCTGCTGGCAGCTGTGCGGCACCGATCCGGCAAAAATGCCGGTTACCAGCTTTACCATAGGGATAGATACCGAAGAGGTTATTATCCAAAAGGTAAAAGAGGCTGAAGGGCTTAAAGTGATCAAGGTAAAGCTTGGGCGCGATAGCGATAAAGAGCTGATCCAAACTATCCGTTCAGCTACGAATGTGCCACTTTATGTGGATGCCAACCAGGGGTGGACCGACCGCAGACGAAGCATCGATATGATCTACTGGCTTAAAGAGCAGGGCGTACAGCTGATAGAGCAACCCATGCTAAAAACCGATATTGACGGCAACGCATGGCTTACCGAACATAGCCCTATTCCCATTATAGGAGACGAGGCCGTACAGCGTTTAGCTGATGTTGACGCAGCCAAAGGTGTTTACCACGGCATCAATATCAAACTCATGAAATCGGCAGGGATGTACGAGGCACAGCAAATGATAAATAAAGCCAGGCAACTTGGGCTGAAAATACTGATCGGCTGCATGAGCGAAACCAGCTGCGCCACCCTTGCCGCCGCCGCCCTTGCGCCCCAATGCGATTGGGCCGACCTTGATGGCCCATTGCTAACTACCAATAACCCCTATAAAATGCCGGCATTTAAGGATGGTAAATGGGTATTGAGTAACGAAGCGGGGTTGGGGTTGCAAATGAAATCTTCTCATTAATTCACTCACCCCGACTACGCTTCGCTGGTCGACCCTCTCTGCTTCGCAAAGAGGGTGAAGAAAAAAAAGAAAAACAAGCCCTCTTTCCGCGTAGCGAAGAGAGGGTGGTCGAGCGAAGCGACGACGGGTGAGTAAACTAACCTCAACACAAATCCTAAAATCAAAAAAGGGATGCTTTCGCACCCCCTTTTCTTCTTAGTTAGTCAGTCAGTTATAGTTCAGTTATTATAGTTCTTCGTCGTGTTGGGTTACATCCAAACCGGCAATTTCTTCTTCGGGTGTAACACGCAGCGGGCTTATCAGGTCGGTTATTTTAAGCAAAATAAAAGCGCCGATAAAGGCGAATGCCGACACAGCGACCAATGCCACCACATGTTTAATAAACAACCCGGTTTCGCCGTAAGCCAAACCTTCGGCGCCTGCGCTGTTAACCGCTTTGGTAGCAAAAATACCGGTCATTAGCATACCTACCATACCACCTACACCGTGGCAAGGGAATACGTCTAAGGTATCATCGATGTTGGTTTTGCTTCTCCAGATAACAACCAGGTTGCTAACAACCGCGGCAACTATGCCGACTATCAGCGAGCTTGACACGGTAATGAAGCCTGCAGCCGGGGTTACCGCAACCAAACCCACAACCGCACCTATACAGGCGCCCATTGCTGATGGTTTTTTACCGCGCAGGATATCAAAGAAGATCCATGACATAGCAGCGGCGGCAGATGCGGTGGTGGTGGTGGCCAACGCGGTGGCGGCTAGCTCGCCCGAGCCTAATGCAGAACCCGCGTTAAAGCCAAACCAGCCAAACCATAGCAGGCCGGTACCTAATATTACGTAGCTGATGCGGGCCGGGGTGTGTGCTTCTTCGGCGCCGGTACGCTTTTTAAGATATAACGCCGATGCAAGCGCCGCCCACCCTGCGGACATGTGTACCACAGTACCGCCGGCAAAGTCTAACACGCCGTATTTAAAGAAAATGCCCTCCGGGTGCCATGTGGCATGTGCAAGCGGTATATAAATTACAATGATGAATAAAGTGATGAAAATAAGGTAAGAGTTAAAGCGGATACGCTCTGCAAATGCCCCGGTAATAAGCGCGGGGGTAATAACCGCGAATTTTAGCTGGAACATAGCAAATAATATAACCGGGATGGTTCCCCATGCAACACCCAGGGTATTTTGCATCATAAAAAACGACTTAGGGTTACCAATTAAGCCCATGCCGCCAACATCCTCGCCAAACGCCATGCTGAACCCAAACACCACCCATATAATGGTAATAAGGCCCATACAAACAAAGCTTTGCAGCATGGTTGATATCACGTTCTTCTTGCGCACCATACCACCGTAAAAGAAAGCAAGGCCCGGTGTCATTAATAATACGAGCGCGGTCGAAATAAGCAGCCAGGCAACATCGGCCTTGTCAAATTCGGCCGGTTTGGCCGCCCCTACGTTACCCGGGTACACCAGTGCCAGGATAACTACGATAACGAGGATTCCAAAGGGTACAATTTTTTTCATTGTTTTAGTTTAAGTGAATGAGTTTAGTTAGTTAATTATTTAATCAGGGTCAGTATCTAAAGGCAATTTGAAAAAGCATCAGCCCGGTGTGCCAGGCTGATGCACCCGGTTTATTTTGATGGCCGGAACCGTATATGAATTGTCGCGGTATTCATGGTTAAAGAAGAGAAAAACCCCGAAAAAACTTTAATTTTTTCAGTTTTTTTCAGAAAAACTTCCGGGTTTAATTGGTAAACATCAGTAGTGAGGCTGCTCGCAATAACTTTTGATCGCCTTTTGAAACTTAATTTTCCATATAAGCGCACTAATAAGCCAGATTTGTAACTAAATACTTCCATAACTACATTAATTTAATAATTAAACAAGGTTTAAATCGAATAATTAAAATTATTAATGCTAAAATAGAAATATTTAAATCAAATTGTCAATAAAAATTGAAAATATTTATGATGTTTATTCGTAATGATAGGCCATTACAATAAAATGAGCCAAAATTATTGATGTTTATATGCCTTTAATGCTAATTTATTTAACTGAATTGGCTATTATTTATAAAATAAGTCATGTTATAGTAAATCTGCCCTATTTTCTGTGGGAATTATGGAACTATTTAATAATCGAAGAGTGAAAGCTGATCGTTTTTAGGCTTTTGCCTGTTTTCAGCCGGGAAAAAGTTAGAAATAGTGATCCCTAACAATCGGATTTTGCTATTTTCAATATCAGTTGCAGCCAAAAGGTTTTTTGACGTAATTAATAGTGTATCCAGATCGTCAATACACGAGGGTAGCGATTGGCTGCGGGTTATCTGCCTGAAATCGCTGTATTTTATCTTCAGCGTAATGGTACGACCTTTCAATTGATACCTAAGCAGACGATCATGTACCGTTTTGGCAATTTTATCCAATTCGGCGTTCATTTCTTCCAGGCTGGTCAGGTCATACGCAAAGGTATCTTCGGCGCCAATCGACTTTGTTTCGCGGTGTGACTGAACTTGCCGGTCGTCTATGCCGCGCACAATACGGTAATAAAAAGCGCCGGCCTTGCCAAACTGCGCTATCATGGCATCTTCGGATAGCTTTTTAAGATCGGCACCCGTAAACAAACCCTGTTTCCTCATTTTTTCGGCGGTAACCCTACCTACGCCGTAAAATTTTTCAACCGGCAGGTTCTCCATAAAAGCTTCAATAGGTGACGGGCCGATAAATGTTAAACCATCAGGTTTTTTTATATCTGATGCAATTTTTGCTACGAATTTGTTGACTGATACCCCTGCCGATGCGGTAAGGTTCAGTTCATCTTTTATAGCCTGTTTTATTTGCTGTGCAATGTCTATGGCAGATCCTATATTCAATTTATCGTTGGTAACGTCAAGATAAGCTTCATCTAATGAAAGCGGCTCTATCAGATCAGTATAGCGGCTGAATATCTCGCGGATCTTTTGTGACACCTCTTTATAGGCTGCAAAGCGCGGCCTTACAAATATAGCATGCGGACAAAGCTTCAACGCCTGCCTGGATGGCATGGCCGAACGGATGCCGAATTTGCGCGCTTCGTAACTGGCCGTTGCCACTACGCCGCCCCGCCCTTCGGGCAGGCCGCCTACTACCAGTGGTTTACCGCGGTATTCGGGGAAGTCGCGCTGCTCAACAGATGCGTAAAACGCGTCCATATCAATATGGATTATTTTGCGTTTTATCTGTATCTCTTTTTGCGCCACCGTGTGTTAACAAATATCAAACTGTTTATTTAAATTACCTTTGGTAAAATTACTTATCTGCATATAAAAATAATGTCATCGCACCACATTGTACGCGAAAAGCAGGAACCCGCCCTGCTGTTGCTTGGGCTAAGCAATTTTTCGGCCGAGCTGCTGGGCCAATTGCTTGAATGGAGCCCGACCGTTATTACCATACCATTTGTTGCTGAACAACTAAATGCCTTTGAAATAAAGATAGACTTTATCGTTAGCGATGAACTGAACGAAGACCTGCAATCGGATATTAAACTGATACACCCGCAAGGTGCATCAATGATTGAGGCGGCTATGAAATACCTGATGAAACACGATTACCAGGCCGTAAACGTGGTTGCAGATGATGTTGACCTGCAAGCGCTCGCGGTGTTCGCAGATAAAATTAATGTGGTGATTTACACCGGCAATAAAAAAACATATGCGGTTAGCTCCGGATTCAGCAAGTGGAAGCCTGCCGGCGAAATAATTCGTATTTTATCAGTATATTTAAACCTGCAATTCAGCGGGTTAAGCCAGTTAGATGAAAAAACATTTATTACCACAAAGGATGGCTTTATCCGCCTGAATTTCGACGGCGATCTTATTTTTATAGCTGAAGACATTTAACCCGGATAAAAACTTCAAACCGGTAAAAATTGCTGCCGGCTTTCAGTAAAAAATAATTAAACAGTAATTAAACCGTTCACATATTTCGTAGTCTTATAAGTACTTCAGCGTTAAACGGCTGATCAAATTATAAATTTTCAAGATGAAAACAGGATATAAAAAATTATTAAGTATTGCCTTAAGCGGGATGATGATCCTCGGTTTAGGGTTTTCTGCAAGCGCGCAGCACAGGGGTAGCAGTGGCGGTGGCGGCGGCGGTAGGTCTTCAGGTGGTGGTGGTGGTGGCGGTAGCTTCAGTCGCCCATCAAGTGGTGGCGGTAGCTTTAGCAGGCCTTCGGGTAGTTTTAGCCGTCCGTCAAGCGGTAACGTTGGTATCAGCAGGCCATCGGGCAGTTTCAACCGTCCGTCAAGCGGCAACGTCGGTATCAGCAGGCCATCTGGCAGTTTTAGCCGCCCCTTGGGTGGTAATGTCGGCGTAACCAGGCCATCGGGCAGCTTCACACGTCCGCAAGGTGTAAGGGGCAGTTACCAGGGTCGTACCAATGCCTACAGTAACTCTTATTCGCACAGGCCAAGCGTTGGCCGCCCGTACACAGGCAACTATGGCCGTGGCGTTTATCGCGGTAATTATGGCCGTTATGGTTATGGATACAGAAACGGTTACTATCGGCCGCGCTATTTTAATCGCGGGTTTTATAACTACCGGGGATATTACAGCTCGTATTATTTACCACGTATTGGTTTCAGCATAGGCGTATTGCCTTACGGATACTACCCATTTTACTGGGGCGATTATCAGTACTATTATTCAGATGGTTTATATTACCAGTATAATGATAACCAGTACACCGTAGTTGAGCCGCCGATTGGCGCGCAGGTAAATGCTTTGCCATCAAAAGCTGAACCTATTACAATAAACGGCGAGCAATTTTACGAATCGAACGGTGTTTACTACCGCGCGGTTACAAAAGATGATGGTAGTGTTGTTTACGAAGTAGCCGGTAAAGACGGTGAACTGAACACTGGTGATGATGGCGCAGGCGCCGAATACGACCAGCCGTACCAGGTGGGTGATATTTTAACCACCTTGCCACAGGATAGCCGTAAAATAAAAGTGAATGGTGAAAAATTGTTTGTTGCGCCGGATGGAACGTACTTCCAGGAAACCCGGGATGAAAACAACAACAAAGTTTATAAAGTGGTAGGCCTTTCGACAGATGAGCCTGCTGACGAGAACTAATAGTTAAAAAGGTTAATAAATTAAAGGGTGGATGCAGAAATGCATCCACCCTTTTTGTTGGTTAGCTCATTTATCAAGTATGGAAAACAATTAATAAGGAATAAATAATTCTCCTGATAGGACAGTGCACGGCTTAATTAGGGATAGGGGAATTGTACCCGATGACGTGAAAATACATCTAACGTTTTGAGCCGCAAGCCCCGCGCCTCACGCTGAAGGTTTTAAGCATCTGCGCTGTCAGCCGGGAAACTCAGGTAAAAAGTGGTGCCAATATCCATAGCGGTTTCAAACCATACCTTGCCATTGGCATTCTCAATTGAGTTTTTAACAAAGGCGAGCCCCAGGCCGGTGCCCGAACTTTTTGTGGTAAAATTGGGTTCAAATATCTTTTCGCGCATGCCCTCGGGGATGCCATTACCATTATCTTTAATGGTTAGTAAAATATTTTTATTAGTTATCAGGTAGTCGATATTAATTACGCAGTCTTTATCCTGTGGGGTTGCTTCTATGGCATTTTTGAGCAGATTGTTAAAGCATCGTAATAGCTGGTCGCGGTCGGCGCTGATAAAAAACGGCGCGCCGGCAGATCGAAACACTATTTTCACATTATCCATTTGTTTAAAAATGGTAACGGCCTGGCCAAGCACCTCAAAAATATCCATCCGCTCTATACGGGTATCGGGCATTTTGGCAAATGCTGAGAATTCAGAGGCGATGGACGACAGGCTTTCTATCTGCTCAACAAACGATTTGCTGAAGCGTTCGAATTTCTGATCAAACTTCGGATCCTTATCCTTCCATGATTTATCAAGCAACTGTAAGCCCAATTTTAAAGGTGTAAGCGGGTTTTTAATCTCGTGGGCTACCTGTTTGGCCATCTCGCGCCATGCCGTCTCCCGCTCAGATTGCGCAAGTTTGTTGGCGCTGTTCTCCAGCGCGGCTATCATATTATTATATTCTTTTACAAGCGCGCCAATTTCATCATTACGTTCCCACTTAATAGGTTCGTTCTTTTTACCATAAATGGTTTTGCTTAGGTTGTACTGAATAAAGTTTAGCGGCGCGGTTATTTGCCGCGCTATGATCACCGCAAATAAGCCAATAGCGATAAACACCAGCGCATAAACATTTATCATGATGTTCAATAACGACCCTATACGTTCGGTATAGTCGGCAGCATTGGCAAAGTACGGCAGCTGCAGGTAAGCAACGGTTTCGTGCTTTATATTGCGGATGGGAGTGTATGCGGCTTTGTAGGTCAGCAACCCGATCTTTTCCTCGTTCAGCACTTCAGATTGTTGCAGGCCGTTTAACGACGCGAATGCCCGGCTGTTCATCTGCGGGCAAAGCAAGCCGTAGTCATAAATTTTTGGCTGCGTGGTAATAAGCACTTTCCCATTCAGATCATAAAGCGTAAGATCGGCCGAATAAGTATTGGCCAGGTCATCAAACTGAACCTTGCTGTCTTCGGTAATGCCATTTATATAATTATTGATAGGTCCGGTCTCAAACGCCGCAGCTATCTGCATTATCTTCGATCGGATGATCTTATCCTGTTGGGCCTGGTATTGCGCGCTTATAGATACGAACGTAATTATACCAACTAAGATAAGGGTTATAACAACCGCAAATATCATAGAAAACTGGATGCGTGTTTTATATAGTATCCTGTCGAAAGTAAACTTAAAGCTCCATTTAATGCGATCATTACTTACGTTAAATATCTTTACGCGTATCCATATCGTTCTTATTAGCAGCACAAGGGCGTTAAATACCAGAAAGATCACAAAAAAGAAGGTCAGCGCCGTGATATTGGATAGCAGCGCGTTATTTTCCTGGCTTACAACTATAAGGTTACGCTCACTTGGTTTATACAATAAATGGCTATAAGTGGTAAACTTCTCGGCAAAGGCAGGTTTAGTACTTTTGGTGGTTTGAACGGTGTATTTTTTTAACTCGCCTTTAAATTCCTTATTTTTTATCCTGTAAACGTAGGTGCCGCTTTGCCCTATTAGGGTGTTATCTGTATAAAAAGCGAAGGAATAGTTTTTAAATTCGTCATTGGTGCCTTTTACTTCTTTATCTATCAGCAGATCGGGGAAGGTGCCGGCAGTAAGCAATGGTTTTGACTTAAGCTCGATAACTATGGTACCTAATTTCTTGGTACCATCTAATACCGGGAGTATAGCAAAGTAGTTTTGAAGACCAAAAGACTCGTTGGGGCGGTAAAAATAATCTGAAACCTTGAAGGAGCTGTACACCACCATATCTTTAAATACCTCAAGCGAGTATTTCTTATCAACAGAGATAGGCTGATCGGCGTTATCGTATTCGTGTACCTCAAAATCGTATTTGGATAAATAGCGGTCAAAATAAAGTTTTTGCAACCGCGTTTCCAGGTAATCGGCTGTATGATCGGCGCTTTTATAATAAGAAATAAGTAACGGGTCGACAATTATTTGTTTCTCGATCTTCTTAAAAAGCAAATCGGCGGTAGCATCATCCGGCACCTCCAGTTTTTGTATTAGAACCTTTCGCAGCTCCTGTTCCTTAATAGTCTCGAAGTGGTTAAGTTTTATAGAAGCTATAACGGCGCATATAAACACAAGGCTTACAAACGAGGAAGCGGTGAGCTTACGGTCGTTATATAAAAATGAATAGCCCCTTATAATGACCAGTGCCATCCAAAGCAGGTAAAAGAAGCTAAATTCCCAGTAATAAGTTACAATGCCCGTAGTAATTATAATAGATGCAAGCAGGAGCAGCGCTTGCTGCGTTATAGGAATTGCAAGTTTAAAGCATATAGTAAGGGCTACCTCGGTTATTAGAAAGAACATTAAAAAGCTAAAGCAAAGCATTAACACCCCTACAAGGCTAAAGCCCGAAAGGTTAAGCACGTTGTTTACGTCAAAACTGATCTTTGAATTAATAACCAGTCCGTAAAAAACCTGTAACAGGTTGGTCGAGGTAATTATGAGCGATAGCACACAAGCAGCAAATACCAGGTAGCTTACTATTTTGCCGGGCGATTTTACAATAAGCTTATTACGGTAAGTGTAAACAAAGGCCACAAACCAACACATAACCAGTATGTTGGCGCAAAAATCGCCTAATGACCGGTATATGGGCGATGAAGCATATAATTGGGGACTGAATAATGATAGTTCCTGCGTAAAATACGGCCAGCCATAATGCAGGTTTACAAACCTGAATAGTACAATAAAACCGCCCAGCAGTAACAATGCCCAGTATATATGATCTTTATAGATAAGATAACGGGCAATGCTGTTTACCAACACAAATAGTGTTAATATGGCCAGCATCCAAAACCCTATTACCAAATTAAAAAAACGATGGTTAACACCTTTAACCAGCTTTAACGAGAACAAGTAAACGTTGTTGACATCGTGCACAGCGTAAACGGGTTTATCCGTAAAATCGGCTATGGCTATATTGTCATCAACAGTAAGGTCTTTATGGAAAGTATTTTTCAGGTACTCGTTTACAAAAGGATAATTGTTTTTTACGGGTATAAAAAACACTACCGAAACATTTCCCTCGGTTTTCTTGATGGTTTCATAATAGCCGTTGGATTGTTTTATAAACGAGCAGCCTTCCTTTATTTTGGCTACGTTTTTTGGGATCACCTTTGCGCCACTCCAAAAGTCGAGCGCGGCATTTTTATAAACCACTATCCATATGGCTCTTTTAACAGTAAACTCATCAATGTACGACAGCGCTTTGGAAGGGGTGTTACGCAGGTTTTTAATTTCGTTAAAAACCTTTTTGTTGCGGATAGCCGCATACACAACATTTTCTTTGCCGTGTAATTTTGTTTCTAACAGCTTTGATGTTTGGATAAGATTATTTGCAGGCGTGTAGGTACGTTCAACTACAATTGCTGTAAATGCCAAACTGGCAAATAATAATACCAGTAATACCCGTATTTTTCCCGCTGTGCTCAATCTGTTAGATATATCTGATAGGTAAAAATTGAGCCACCCGGATACCCCGGATGGCTCTGTAATTATTAAACAACTGCGCTGGCTGTGGCTGCTTCCCGGTCAACCTTCTTAACCAGCCCTTGAAGTACTTTGCCCGGGCCTACTTCGGTAAATAATGTGGCGCCATCCCTAAGCATTTGTTCAATGGTTTGTGTCCAGCGCACTGGCCCGGTTAACTGCGCTATCAGGTTATGCTTTATTTGTTCGATATCGGTATGCGGTTTGGCGTCGATGTTTTGATACACGGGGCAAACCGGCACTGTAAAATTGGTATTAATAATTGCCGCTTCAAGCTCAACGCGGGCGGCCTCCATCAATGGTGAGTGAAAAGCGCCGCCTACATTTAGCTTTAAAGCGCGCTTAGCGCCGGCTTCGGTTGCCTTAATACAGGCCGCGTCAATACCCGCAACAGAGCCGGATATCACCAACTGCCCCGGGCAGTTATAATTGGCTGGCACCACTACATCAGTTAAGCGCTCGCAAATATCTTCAACGGTAAAATCATCAAGGCCTAAGATAGCGGCCATGGTGCCGGGTTGTATATCGCAGGCTTTTTGCATGGCATTGGCACGGGCGGCAACCAGGCGTAATCCATCTTCAAAAGATAAAGCGCCGCTTGCTACCAGGGCCGAAAACTCGCCTAACGAGTGGCCGGCTACCATTTCGGGCGCAAAGTCGTCGCCCAAAACCCTGGCCAAAATTACCGAGTGTAAAAATATAGCGGGCTGGGTTACATTGGTTTGTTTCAGGTCGTCTTCGGTACCGTTAAACATTATATCGGTAATACTAAAGCCCAATATATTGTTAGCCTGTTCAAATAACGAGCGTGCCTGTTCGCTTTGTTCGTAAAGGTCTTTACCCATCCCCGGGAATTGGGCACCCTGCCCTGGAAAAATGTATGCTTTCATTGTTAGTGATTTGAAGTTAGTTTTTAGCGATCAGTCAAAGCCGCAATCAGATCACGGCTCTCCAACATTAATCACTTAAAACTCAACTAAGCTTAGATGAAATTAAGTTTAAAAACTCTGTTCTGGTTTTTTCTTTTAAAAACTCGCCCGTAAACGCCGATGTGGTAGTTGCCGAGTTTTGTTTTTGCACACCGCGCATGCTCATGCACAAGTGCCTGCACTCAATTACCACGCCAACACCCAATGGGTTAAGTGTTTCTTGTATGCAATCGCGTATCTCGTTGGTTAAACGCTCCTGAACCTGAAGCCTTCGGGCAAAAACGTCAACTATCCGTGGTATTTTACTTAACCCTACTACGTAGCCATTTGGGATATAGGCGATATGCGCCTTGCCGAAAAAAGGCAGCATGTGGTGCTCGCACATAGAGTACACCTCAATATCCTTTACGATCACCATTTGGCTGTACTCTTCCTTAAACATCGCCGAGTTCAGGATCTCTTTTGCATCCAGGTCGTACCCGTGGGTAAGGTAAAGCATGGCTTTCGCAATACGCTCGGGTGTTTTAAGTAATCCTTCACGATCGGGGTTTTCACCAATCTGTTTTAATACATCAAGATAACTGGCAGACAGGTTTTGAATAAGCTCGGGGTTGTACCGGTCAATTTTTTGGTACCCGTTTATACCTTCGTCCCGGTCAGGAATATTTTGGTCGTCAATCATAGTTTAGGGTTATCCGCCAAAGTATTCGGCCGAGTTATTTTCTGTTTCGTACAATCGTACCGAGTGTAAAAATACACCGGGATAGGCTTCGATAGGACCTTTCAGCTGGTTAAATATGCCAATGCACAGCAACTCGGTAGATGCCATTATACCTGCCATAAACTCTACATCCAAGTTGATGTTTTTATGATCGAGTTTTTCTATGACGTACTCGTGTATAATGGTTTTAAGTTCTTTCAGGTCTATCAAATAGCCGGTAGCATGGGTAACCTCGCCCTTTACGGTTACAAACAAATTGTAGTTGTGCCCATGCCAGTTGGGATTGGCGCATTTGCCAAAAACTTCCTGGTTTTTCTCTGCGCTCCATTCCTCGCGGTACATGCGGTGTGCTGCGTTAAAATGTTCTTTGCGCGTAATATGTATCATCATAACATTTAATGGTGCAAATATACAAAACAAAAACAGGCGAGTTGTTTTATCTTAGCTGTCAAAAAACACAAAGAATGAAAGTTTTATTTGTTGCAGCTACCGGTATGGAGGTGGGGCGGTTTGTTTTGGATTTTGGGTTTCGTGTTATGGACGCAGAAAAGAAAAACGTATATACTATCCCCGATCAAAAAAACTCGGCCGGCAATACGTTGCTTATAACAGGTGTGGGTATGGTAGCAACCGCGTATTCACTGGGGAAAGAACTTGCTGCAAACCAATACGACCTGGCCATTAATTTTGGTATAGCGGGAAGTTTTGACCGCAGCATTGAACTGGGCGACGTGGTAGAGGTTGTTCACGATAACCTGTCGGAACTTGGTGCAGAAGACAATGATTCTTTTTTACCCGTAAGTGTACTGGGCCTTGGCGAAAGCGAATTTAGGGCTACCCAAACAATAGCTAATATCTTTAAAGGCTCAAAAACATCTCCGTTGTTAAAGAACCTGAAGCAGGTAAGTTCTATCACCGTAAACACTGTGCACGGCGAACCCGATTCTATCGCAAAAGTTCAAAAAAGATTAAACCCCCAGTTGGAAAGCATGGAAGGGGCAGCTTTTTTTTACGTATGCCAGCATGCGGGTATCCCGTGTGTGCAGATCAGGGCCGTGTCAAATTATGTTGAAAAGCGGGATAAAGACAATTGGAAGATAGGCCTTGCCGTTAAAAATCTGAACGCTTTTATGGTAGAACTGCTAAACGGTTTGCAAGTGTTACAACCGTAAACCGTCCGTAATCATTGTAAGCATTACACTATTTACAACAAATGAAATTAACTATTGGCTTTTCGCCCTGCCCCAACGATACCTTTATATTCGACGCGCTGATACACCACAAGATGGATACCGAAGGGCTTGACTTTGAGGTGTTTTATGACGATGTGGAAACCCTTAACCAGAAAGCGTTTCGCGGCGAGCTGGATATCACCAAGCTAAGCTATCATGCCTTTGCCTACGCGGCAGATAAATATGTTTTGCTGGACGCGGGCAGCGCGCTGGGTTTTGGCGTTGGCCCTTTGTTGATTTCAGATCTGGAAATCTCGGTTTCGGATTTAGAGAAGGGGCAGATCATAAATCGTAAATCTGAAATCGTAGATCCTTTGATTGCTATACCCGGCAAATACACCACAGCAAATTTCTTATTGAGCCTGGCGTTTCCAAAGGCTGCCAACAAACAGGAACTTGTTTTCTCGGATATTGAGAACGCGGTTTTGGATGGCGGGGCTGATATAGGCCTTATCATCCACGAAAACCGCTTTACCTACCAGGATAAAGGCCTTCGTAAAATCATCGACCTGGGCGACTACTGGGAAAAACGTACCGGTTGCGCCATTCCGCTTGGTGGTATTGTAGCCAACCGCAATTTACCTTTAGATATTCAGCATAAAATAAACCGTGTTATCAAACGCTCGGTAGAATTTGCTTTTGCCAACCCAAAGTCAGGGCTGGAGTACATCCGCTCGCATGCGCAGGAGATGAGCGAGGAAGTAATGTACAAGCATATCGACCTGTATGTAAATAAGTTTTCGATCGATCTGGGTGCGGAAGGCAAAAAGGCGGTAAAGCTGCTGTTTGATACCGCATTGGAAAAAGGCATTATCCCCAATGTAAGCGAAAGTTTGTTTTTGAACCCCTAACCGAAACAGCAGGAGGGGGTAAATTTTAAGCGGAAGTGTTCACGTTCGGCGCACGTGAACACCGTGAACATTCATGAACGCCTGATAATCAGCATTTTAATATTTCAGGTACTGACAAACCACTGCCACCATTTATTTGGGCTTTAATACTATGCAGCTTGTTGCTTATGATGGCGAATGGCCTTATCAATCCTTCCAACAAATTTGTCATCCTTCGCTATCGCTCAGCATGACAGGTAGTTGTATCTACCTTTCCGCCAGCAGGTCATCCGTCAGCTTTTCAAACTCGCTGATAAAAGCGGTGTAATGTTCACCTGTGCCCGGGCCGCTAAATCCGGTGTGTATTTTTCGTACATCGCCCTTTTTATCGATAATGATGGTGGTGGGGAAGCCTACTACTTTGGTTAGTGCCGGCAGGCTTTTGGCAGTTTCTTCCTTGTTGCTGGTGTAGCCCGTTATCAACAGGGGGTAGGGGATATCAAAACGGTTTTTTAACTGCGCCAGCGTACGCTGTGATCTGGCGAAATCATTGGTGCGCTCATAAGCCAGGCCAATAACCTCTACGCCCTTAGGCCGGTACTTTTTGTAGTAATTAACCATATAGGCGGTTTCGTCCATGCAATTTGGGCACCACGACCCCATGATCTGAACAATCACTACTTTATTTTTAAAACGGTCATCGCTTAACGAAACCTGCTTGCCGTTAATATCTTTAAAGCTGAAAGCCAATTTTTTATAACCGGGTTTTAATGCGGATAGCGAATACGCATCCGGCAGCTTAGCGTTCTCGTCCCTTACGGCGGCCCAAACGTCTGTACCGGTCAGGCCCGAAAAAAACTTACCATCGGTTAAGGTATTGTTATCGCTGATCTTAGCAGTAAAAAGGAAGGCGTGCCCGCCATCAAAGCACGACAGGTACAAGCTATCGCCGGATACCGTGCCATCTAAAAATCGGTAATCGCCGGTGGTGGTCAGGAACGTACCGGTAACCCTTTGCCCAGCCTGTTTAAATTCGCCAACGGTAGTGTCGCGCCCGGTGGAATCACCAATAATTGCCGACCAGCGACCGCTAACATTATAATTTGTTTTGGCAGGTGTTTCAAAAAAGCGCCATGGCGTACCGGCCGTCGCGGTAAAGTTCATGAGTACGTCACGGTCGCCCAAATGCTTTATATAGTGCCCCGTTAGCCTATCGCCATCTTGTTTCAACCTGAATTCGGAATCAAACAATGGCATCTGTATAAACATAGAATCTCCCCGGGCTGATAGGCTGGTTACTTTGAAATGCTCTGTATTATTGATGATGGCCAGTTCTTGTTTGCCGGCTGTGTTGCTTACCTCAAAATTAAAAGGTATCTGGTGCGCACTTGCAGTTATTAATGCACCCCGCCAAATACCAGGTTTAAGTTTAGTTTGGGCTGCTGTTATATGCGTAAGCGCGGTAACCAGTACCGCGCTGAATAATATCCTTTTTATCATAGCAAAAATAGTCTACTAACTTTATATACTTTTTCAAAAGTAGCAAAAGCCGCACAACTATTTTAAAACTTCACGCGATATGACAATGCGCTGAATTTCAGATGTACCCTCGTATATCTGGGTGATTTTAGCGTCACGCATCAGGCGTTCTACGTGGTATTCTTTCACAAAACCATAGCCCCCGTGTATTTGCACCGCTTCCACTGTAGTGCGCATAGCGGTTTCCGAAGCGAAAAGCTTAGCCATTGATGCTGCCTGCGCATAAGGCAGGCCATTATCTTTAAGCCATGCCGCCCGGTAGCAAAGCAGGCGCGCAGCTTCTATCTCGGTGGCCATATCGGCCAGCTTAAACTGGATGGCCTGCAGGTCGGCCAGGGGTTTGCCAAAGGCTTTACGTTCTTTAGCATATTGCACAGATAGTTCGTAAGCGCCCGAGGCTATGCCCAGGGCCTGCGAGGCTATGCCGATACGCCCGCCTTCAAGCGTAGCCATCGCGAACTTGAAGCCGAAGCCGTCTTCACCAATGCGGTTCTCTTTAGGGACCTTAACATCGGTAAACATAAGGGAATGCGTATCTGAACCGCGGATGCCCAGCTTGTTTTCTTTTGGGCCCACTGTAAAGCCTTCCATCCCTTTTTCAACTATAAGCGCGTTTATGCCGCGGTGTTTCTTGCTGGCATCGGTTTGCGCCATTACAATATAGGTAGATGCGGTACTGCCGTTGGTGATCCAGTTTTTAGTGCCGTTTAACAGGTAATGATCGCCCATGTCAATTGCGGTGGTGTGCTGCGATGTGGCGTCCGAACCGGCCTCCGGTTCGCTCAGGCAAAATGCGCCTATTTTTTCGCCCTGGGCCAGGGGTACCAAAAATTTCTGTTTCTGGGCTTCGGTACCATATTTTTCTAAACCGTAGCAAACCAGCGAATTATTAACCGATACCACTACCGAGGTTGAAGCGTCAACCTTTGATAGTTCTTCCATAACGATAGAATACGATATGGCGTCCATGCCGCTGCCGCCATACTGCGGCGATACCATCATACCTAAAAAACCCAGCTCCCCCAGTTTTTTTACCTGCTCTGCCGGAAATTTTTGGTGCTCGTCGCGTTCAATAACGCCGGGCTTAAGTTCGGTTTGTGCAAAATCACGCGCCGCCTGGCGTATCAGTAAGTGTTCTTCGGTAAGTTCAAATTGCATAACGGTAAATAAAAATTAAAGGTATAATTATTATGCATGCATAGCAAAAATATCGGCACAAAAAAAGAGAGCCTTTTTGAAGCTCCCTTTTCCCCTAATTAATTTAAACTATTGATTAAACCCAAAATAAAAGAACATGTTCATCTCAACTTGGGCAACTGAGAATTCGTTTTAGCCTGATCAATTTTGAAAGTTTTTCACAGGTAGATGATATATTTTCAAAGATGTATGCAGGGCCGTTTAACTTTGAACAAAACATAAGCCACAAATCCGTATCCGTGAAAATAAATTACGGCAAGTTTATTTGCAGCCGCACGCGAAATCGGCGGTTGTGAGAAAGTTTTTAATCTGAAAGAAAAATTCTATTTAGTAATATCGTGATTAACAGTGATTTGTAAATCATACTCGACAGCGCATTTTCATTTGCCCGGTTATAAAGCACGTAGAACTACGTAACTTTCTTGTTGCATAAATAATTTGATATTTTTTTGGTTTAACCACCCTTTAAACTGATTTTTAGAGAAAATTACCTAAACAGGCCTGTACAGAAAAACATAACATTCTGTTTTTCCATACACTCCCTGTATTTTATTTAATACAAATTGTAAATATGATAATAAAAAAGTACACCCTGCATGCTGTTACAGCCTGCGCCATGAGCGCCTTATTGCTAAGCGCCTGTAAGGATAAAAATAAAACGTACGCCGAGAATGATGTGGTGATAAAGAACATCGACAAAAGCGTAAAGCCCGGGGATGATTTTTTTATGTACGCCAATGGCGCCTGGTTAAAAAATAATCCGATACCTGGCGCCTACTCGTCCTGGGGGATTGGTAACGCTGTGCAGGAAGACCTGCGCAAAAAACTGAAAAAGATAAATGAAGACGCACTGAATGCCAATGCGGCTAAAGGCAGCAACACGCAAAAAATAGGCGATTTTTATTACAGCGGCATGGATACCGTTAACATTGAAAAGCAGGGCCTGGCCCCGTTAAAAGAGGAACTGGCCCGGGTTGATAAGGTAACCGACGTGAGAACGCTGATAGAAGAATTTGCGCACCTGGAAACCATCGGGGTGCAAACGCCGTTTGGCGCTTATGCCGCGCAGGACGACCGCAACAGCGAAAAGATATTGATGCAGTTGTCGCAGTCGGGCATAGGGTTGCCTAATCGCGATTACTATTTCAACACAGACGAGCACAGCGCAGCTATACGTAACGATTACCAGCAAAAGCACTTGCCCGCTTTGTTTAAGCTGATAGGCCTTGACGATGCAGCGGCCAGGGCGGCTACGCAAAAAACTTATGCCATAGAGAAATTCCTGGCTGATAGTTCGCGCAAATTGGTTGACCTGCGCGACCCATACCATAATTATAACAAGATGGCCCTGGTTGGTTTAAGCAACCTGGCGCCGGTTGTTGACTGGAAAAAAACGTTTGAGCAAATGGATTTTAAACAGGTTGATACGGTGATTGTTGGCCAGCCCGAGTATTATCGTGCGGTTAACAAGGCCCTTACAACCTTTACTGTTAACGACTGGAAGAACTACATCCGCAAAAACATCGTTAACGATTATAGCCCTTACCTGAGCAAGGCGTTTAGCGATGAGAGCTTTAGGTTTTATGGTACTGTTATTTCGGGCAGAAAAGAACAGTTGCCACGCTGGAAAAGGGTGCTGGATACCGAAGGCAGCCTGATGGGCGAAGTGCTTGGGCAAATATTTGTAAAAGAATACTTTCCCGAGAAAACCAAAAAGCGCTACGTTGATCTGGTAGAGGCTGTACGCACATCATTTGGTGAGCACATTGACAAGCTTGACTGGATGAGCGCTGAAACCAAAAAGAAAGCGCATAACAAACTTGCCAAGGTGTTCCCTAAGGTAGGGTTCCCGGATAAATGGAAAGATTTTTCGTCGCTTGAAATAACCCGCGGCCCATACGCGCAAAATGTGATGCGCGGCAACAGCTACTGGCATAAATACAATGCGGATAAACTGGGTAAGCCCGTTGACCGCACCGAATGGGGGATGACGCCCCAAACGTATAATGCTTATTACAACCCGTCGAACAATGAAATTGTACTGCCTGCCGCCATATTTATTTTACCATGGGCGATGGACGAGAATATAGACGATGCCGTTGTTTATGGTTATGGTGCGGCATCTACCATTGGCCACGAAATTACTCACGGCTTTGACGATCAGGGCCGCCAATACGACGAGAAAGGGAACCTTAAAGCATGGTGGACACCGGCTGATTCTGCAAAGTTTGCGCAGCGCGCCCAAATGCTGGTCGATCAGTTTAACGGTTACACCGTTTATGGCCAGCATATCAACGGAAAGGCAACCTTAGGCGAAAACATTGCAGATTTAGGAGGGATAGCTATCGGCCTTGATGCCTTTAAAAAAACCGACCAGTATAAGCAAGGTAAAACTATTAACAGCCTTACCCCAATACAGCGCTACTTTTTAGGCTACGCCATGGGGTGGTTGGGCCAGGATAGAAAAGAATCGTTATTAAGCCAGATACTAACCAACGAGCACTCGCCCGGCTTTTTACGTGTGAACGGCCCTTTTAGTGATGTGCCCGAATTTTATGAAGCATTCGGCGTTAAAAAAGGCGACAAAATGTGGTTAGATCCCGATAAACGGGTAAAGATCTGGTAAAGCCTCACCCTGCCCTCTCCAAAGGAGAGGGTTAAAAAAGCCTCATCTTAAGTCCCTCTCCTTTGGAGAGGGGTTTGGGGTGAGGCCTGCTTTTTATATCTTTACCGCATGCAAATCGTACACGCCCTGCAGCAGTGGTGGCAGCATCAAACCTGGCTCGAAATAACCGGGGTTATAACCGGGCTGCTCTGCGTGTACCTCGCCGCAAAAAATAATATCTGGAACTGGCCGTTTGCAATTATCAGCGTAACAATCTACGTCTTCATTTTTTTTGAAGCCCGCCTTTTTGCCGACATGGGCCTGCAGGGTTATTTTTTGGGCATGAATATATACGGATGGTGGTACTGGAGCCGAAGGCCGGCAAACGAAAAGAAGATTCCCGTTGCCCGCATCACAAAAAAAGAAGTGGCCATATCTGCAGCAGCCATAATTATATTTACAATTTTACTCGGCTCGTTATTAAAATATACGCCGGCCTCATTCCCGTATCTTGATAGTTTTTGTACCGCTTGCAGCCTGGTTGCCCAGGTGTTTTTGGCGCGTAAGGTGCTCGAGAACTGGCTGATATGGATCTTTGTAGATGTTGTATATGTGGGTGTATATATTTTTAAGGACCTTCACCTTACGGCCCTGATGTATGCCATATACGTAGCCATTGCGCTGATGGGATATCTCGACTGGAAAAAAGACTGGATAAGAGGCCGGAAAGAAACAAGAAGTAAGATCCAAGAAACAAGAAATTGATGATCAAATCCGAAATCGAAAGTTCGACATCCGAAATAACAAAAATAGCCGTTGTTGGCCCGGAGTCTACCGGTAAATCGCATATGTCGGCTTATTTGGCTAAGTATTACCAAACGGTTTGGGTGCCTGAGTATGCGCGCAGGTATTGCGAAAAGCTAACCGCGCCCCCCACCTGGCAAGACGAGATAAACATGTTTTACGGGCAGCTTGCGTTAGAGGCGGAGTTGCTGCCTCAGGCAAATAAGATACTTATCTGCGATACCACGTTTATTACCGTAAAGATATGGAGCGACCAGATATTTGGTCAGGCGCCTCAACAAGTTATTAACGAATTGCCAAAACACCCATACAACCTTTACCTCTTACTGGATATCGACCTGCCCTGGCAGGACGACCCGCTACGCGATTTCCCGCACCTGCGCGAGCATTTTATGCAGATATGGCACACCGAATTGCAGGCGTTAAACGCCCGTTATGTGGTGATATCGGGCACCGGGGACGACCGGTACAAAAACGCTGTTGATGCGATAAGCACGTATCTCTCTGAACGGAAACTTTAGCGGAATTTTGAAAGGGCAGAATTCTGTATATCAATTAATTCTTAAAAATTCGGTTTCAGGCATTTTTTTTCTTCCCATCGTGCAACGTTGTTAAATACCCTGCGTCATTTAACGTGAAACCTGTCATTAATTTGGAAGCCGTATATGTAGATAAACACTATAGCCTGGTGGTTGAGTGTAAACAGGGAAGTAAAAAGGCCTGTTATGAATTGTATCGATTATATGCTAAAGCGATGTTGAACGTCGCCTTTAGGATTGTGGGCAATATTGGCGAGGCGGAAGATGTTTTGCAGGAATCCTTTACGGATGCTTTCAATAAACTGAAGGATTTTAGGCAGGAAACAACCTTTGGTTTATGGTTAAAACAAATTGTTGTGCACCGCTCTATAAACCTTTTGCGCAAAAGGAAGTTAGCGTTTGTTGAAATAGAAGACGGGCAACTGGATAATGTACCCGACGAAGAACCCTGGGATGATGAAGACGTGCAATACCAGGTAGCACAGGTAAAAGAAGCCATGAAGGAGTTGCCCGAAGGTTACCGGGTGGTATTATCACTTTATCTTTTAGAAGGGTATGATCACGAGGAAATAGGGCAGATACTGAATATTACAGAAAACACCTCAAGAACGCAGTTTTTGAGGGCTAAAAGAAAATTGAGCGAGATATTATTAAGAAAGGGAATTAGAAAATGAGCAAGCGTTTAGAAGATTTTATGAGCAGCAACAGGGAAGAATTTGACGACCTGGAGCCACGCGCCGATATCTGGAACAATATTGCCAGGGAGTTGGATGCATGGGAGGAAGCGGCGCCAAAAAAGCGCGAAGCAAAAACCTTTTCACTGGGTTTTGTACTAAAGGTAGCCGCTTCGGTGATCGTAGTTATGGGTTTAGGTTTCGCTGTGTACCTAAAAAGCCAGCATACGGCAACCGTAAACCTGGCCGATATTAACCCCACTTATGCCAGGCAACAAATGCATTATGCATCGATGATAGAGAGCAAGCGCACCAGGTTAAAACTGGTTGCCAAATTTGACCCGCAGCTTTACAATGAGTTTACTGCCGACCTGAAAAAAATGGACGCCAACTACAAAAAACTAAATATAGATTTAGCCACCAGCCCTAACCAGGAGCGTGTTTTACGTGCAATGATCCGGAACTTGCAAATACAAACAGAGGTGCTTAATCAGCAACTGAGCGTAATTGAACAATTTAACCAAAGTAAAAAGGATCATCAAAATGAAAACAAGGATATTTAAACACAGCCTGCTTGCGGCTTTCGCGGCACTGGCCTTAAACACTACCGTAGCAGCGCAGGACTCTGTTGTGGCCCCGCCCGCCCCACCCGCCCCACCCAAAGTTTATGTATTTAAGGAGAATAAAGCCTTTAAGAAAAACATGGCCGACCTTAAAATAAAAATGAAGGACCTGAAGGTGAAGATGGGCAAAATGAAATTCAAGCAAAACGCGGATCTTAAGTTTGCCTTTAAAGATTTTGACAAAAATTTCAAAGAAAACTTTAAAGATTTCGGTAAAAATTTCCGGGATTTTGGAAAAAACTTTGCCGGGAGCTTTAGCGAGCTATCGCCCAATTTTTCCGAAGGGTTTAAGAACATGGATGGCATAAGCTTCAATAACAACTTCAGCGATGATGAATACAAGCAGAAGGTTGCCAGCGGCCAGATTACCGAAAAGGTAAAAAATTACAGCAAAAGCTACAGCGCTGATGGGAATGATATTTTGCAGATCAACAACAAGTTTGGTAAAGTAGTGGTTAACACCTGGGCCAAAAACGAATTTAAGGTTGATGTACAAATGAAGTTTGGGTCGGAAGATGAGGATTTTGTGAACAAGATGATAGAAGGCTCAAGCATCAGCGATAGCAAGGTAGGTTCAATCGTATCATTTAAAACTAACCTGCCCCGTAATACCAACAGCCATGGCAACACCCATATGGAAATAAATTACACCGTATACATGCCCGCCGGGAATACATTAGATCTTACCAACCAGTTTGGCAGCGTTACCCTGCCCGACCTGACCGGCAAAACCATATTAAGGGTGTCGTATGGGGCATTGAATGCTCAACAGCTTTTAAATAAGGATAACGATGTAAAGGTGAGGTTTGGGGATGCTACCCTGGTTACCTTTAATGGCGGCAAGCTGGATATTGGTTACGGCAAGCTAAAAGCCGGCACGGTAAGCAATGTTAACGCCGATGTATCTTTTGGAGGCATGACCGTAGATAAGCTAAAAAACAACGTAGACGTAAATATCAAATATGGTAACGGCTTTGATATCGGATCGATTGACAAATCGGTACGCAATCTTACCATCAATGCATCGTTCACAAAAATAAAGCTTGATTTTAAGGAGGCCAACAGCTTTAATTTTGATGTGGTTACCAAATTTGGCGGCTTTAACTATGATGACGACAGGATGAAAGTTACCGACAAATCACCAAGCGACAGTGAGCGCGGATGGTCGTCAACAAAAACCTACAAAGGGTACATAGGGAAAAGTAACAGCGATGGTAAAATTGCCATTAATGCCAGTTATACCGATGTAAAGTTCTATTAAAAACTATTGATCAAGCATAAATTTAAAACCCTTGCCATAACGGCAGGGGTTTTGCTATTTTAGCCCTGAAAAAGTTTACACCGAATGGAAATATTAACCGACCCGGAAGCGTGGGTTTCGCTGATAACGCTAACCGTTTTAGAGATAGTGCTGGGTATTGATAATGTGATATTTATATCCATATTATCAGATAAACTGCCAAGGAACCAGCAGGAAAAGGGCCGTAAGATAGGCCTGGCAATGGCAATGATAACCCGCATATTGTTGCTGCTTACCATTACCTGGGTTATGAAGCTAACCGCGCCGTTGTTCAACATTTCGGGCATGTTGGGCGTTACCGACCCTGAATGGGTAGAAAAGCTGGCCATCTCGGGCCGCGACCTGATCCTTATTATCGGCGGCTTGTTCCTTATATATAAGAGCACTGCCGAAATACATCACAAAATTGAAGGCGAAGACGAAAATGAAGGAAATGTTAAACCGCATTCGTTTTGGGGAACCATTGTTCAGATCATGCTGCTGGATATCGTTTTCTCGCTCGACTCAGTTATTACTGCGGTTGGTATGGCCAAGCACGTAGAAATTATGATAGCTGCGGTAGTAATAGCTGTAGGTATTATGATGTGGGCATCAAGCGGTGTAGCCAATTTTGTGAACAAACACCCAACTGTAAAAATGCTGGCGCTATCGTTCTTGTTATTAATTGGCGTATCGCTGTTAGCCGAGGCGCTTGAGCAGCATATTCCTAAAGGGTATATTTACTTCGCAATGGCTTTCTCGATACTGGTTGAGATGCTGAACCTTAAAATGCGGTCAAAGCGAAATGCCAAAACTACCCATTAAGGTGGTTAAGCAGTATGATCAGTGTTCCCGGAATAAGCCACTGTAATATGGCATTATAAGTCTCGGTTTTGATCATCAGGATAGATTAAGGCTTACAGCGGGGCGAGGCACCCGCCACGCTGTAAGCCTTAAATTCTGGTATGCGGCAGAACGCTGAATTATACAAAGCAATTCTATTTAAACTTATTTTTAAGTGCTGCAAGTTTGCTCGTCATATCCATTTCAGGTTCGGGCTGTGCCTTTTTTGTAAAGGTTTTTTGAACCGGTTTTTGATCTCGGGGTTTAGTTCCGCTGTGTTCGCGTTTTTCACCCTCTTTCATCGATAGCGAAATGCGCTTGCGGTTAACATCCACTTCGGTAACGGTTACCTCAACCTTTTGGTGCACTTTTAACACCTCGTTAGGGTCTTTTATAAAACGGTTGGTTATCTGGCTCAGGTGCACCAGGCCATCCTGATGAACGCCGATATCTACAAAGGCGCCGAAGTTGGTAATGTTGGTTACAATGCCAGGCAGTTTCATGCCCACGCGCAGGTCGTTAATGGCATTAACACCTTCCGTAAAACTAAATGCTTCAAACTGTTCACGCGGGTCGCGGCCGGGTTTGGCCAGCTCGGCAATAATGTCATTTAGCGTAGGCAATCCAACCGTATCTGAAATATACTTTTGCAATGGGATGGATTTACGCAAGTTATTGTCGCGCATCAGGTCCTGTACGGTACATTTCAGGTCCTTGGCCATTTGTTCTACCAGGGCATAACGCTCGGGGTGCACCGAGCTGCTGTCCAGGGGATTTTCTGCTTCGCGGATACGTAAAAAACCTGCCGCTTGTTCGTAGGCTTTATCGCCCAGCCGGGCAACTTTTTTTAACTGGTCGCGGCGTTTAAAAGCGCCGTTTTGGTTGCGGTACTCTACAATATTTTGCGCCAGTTGCGGGCCAAGGCCCGATACATACGCCAATATTTGTTTTGATGCGGTATTAAGTTCCACACCCACAGCGTTCACACAGCTGATAACCGTGTCGTCAAGCGATGTTTGTAATTTATTCTGGTCTACATCGTGCTGATACTGACCTACACCGATGGATTTCGGGTCTATCTTGACCAATTCGGCCAACGGGTCCATCAACCGGCGGCCGATCGACACCGCCCCGCGTACCGTAATGTCCTTATCCGGGAACTCCTCGCGGGCAACATCAGATGCCGAATAGATGGAAGCCCCGCTTTCGTTTACCATAACAACGGTTGCTCCCGGCAGGTTAAGGTTGCGTATAAACAGTTCTGTTTCGCGGCCGGCGGTGCCGTTGCCTATAGCGATGGCTTCAATGTTGTATCGCTCAAATAAGTGCTGAACGGTTTTCCCGGCTTCTTTGGCCTGCCCTGCACCGGTATGGGGGTAAATGGCAGTGTTTTCTAATAGTTTTCCCTGTTCGTCCAGGCAAACTACCTTACAACCCGTACGGAAACCCGGGTCGATGGCCATTATCCTTTTCTGACCAAGCGGAGCGCCCAGCAATAACTGTCGCGCATTTTCTGCAAATACCCGTATCGCTTCTTCGTCGGCTTTCTTTTTGGTAAGCAGGCGTATCTCAGTTTCCATCGATGGTTTAAGCAAGCGCTTGTACCCGTCGGCAATAGCCAGGCTAACTTGCGAGGCTGCTGCATTACGCGAGGTGATAAACTCACGTTCCAGCAAAGCGATCGCGTCCTCTTCGGCCGGTTTAATATCCAGGTAAAGTATTTCTTCCTTTTCGCCGCGGCGCATGGCCAGTATGCGGTGCGAAGGGGCTGTTTTAACGGGCTCTGTCCAATCAAAATAATCTTTGTATTTAATGCCCTCTTCCTCTTTGCCCGGTGCCACTTTCGACTCAAAAACGCCCTTTTCGGTAAATAAGTGGCGCATCTTAGCCCTTGTTTCGGCATGTTCGCTAATGTGCTCGGCAATAATATCACGCGCGCCGGCAAGTGCTTCCTCAATATTGTTTACGCCTTTTTCCGGATCGATAAATTTGCCCGCTTCCAGTTCAACATCAAAATTCTTTTGAGCCAAAACAGCATCGGCCAGCTGCTGCAGGCCTTTTTCGCGGGCGGCCGTTGCGCGGGTTTTGCGTTTTGGGCGATAGGGTAAATAAATATCCTCCAGCAGCATCATGGTTTCGGCAGCGTTTATTTGCTTTTCCAGTTCGGGTGTAAGCCTGCCCATATCGGTCAGCGATTTAAGGATAGCGTCCCGCCGTTTATCCAGATCGCGCAGTTGCTGCAGGCGGTCGCGGATGGCGGCCACCTGTACCTCGTCAAGACTGCCTGTAGCTTCTTTACGGTAACGGGATATGAAAGGTACGGTTGCGCCCTCATCAAGCAGGTCAATGGTTGCACTTACCTGTTTGCTGCCTATAGAAAGTTCCCCGGCTATTTTAATATTGTAATTGAATTCCACAGATTATAATTGATTATACCGATTAATCCCGATAGCTATCGGGATGATTTAGTCCGATACGGGAATGCGAAGTTGGTACTCTTTACGCAAAAAATCAAAAAGTATAATAAATTACATAATTAGGTTAACCTAATAAATATTTATTGGATAGGCTAACATTGCTATATTTGTCTTGATATGAGAAAATACCTAACCCTGGCAGCCTTTATGGCGCTTGCTTGCAGTGCTACGTACGGACAGACGGACACCACCCGGCATAAATACAATTTATTCAACCCGGTCCCGAGGGATAGGATGAAAGACATGGAAACCGACAGGCCCGACGTTACCGAAAGCGCCTACACCGTAGAAGCGGGCCATTTTCAGGTAGAGAGCGATCTGTTTAAACAAGCGCGCAATAAAAGCAATGGCGTGCAAAGCATACAAAATGCATACAACGTTGCCAATTTTAAACTGGGGATTACCGAAAATATGGATATACAGTTAGTTGTGCCTACCTATGTAACCACTACTGTTAAAGATGTGGCAAACAATCGTGTTATAGACAAAACATCAGGGTTTGATGACCTTACGCTTCGGGTAAAATATAATTTGTGGGGAAATGCAGGCGGCAATACCGCTTTTGCTATATTGCCGTATATAACATTGCCTACCTCATCATTTCAGGATAATGGCATACAGGGCGGGGTTGTATTGCCATTCGCGTTAAAACTTTCTGAGAAGCTGAATTTGGGTACGCAGGTAGGTGTTGGCGTTGTAAAAGAAGAAGATAACCGCCGCCATACCGAGTTTTTATATTCCCTTACTTTTGGCCGTTCCATCTTTAAACAGCTGGATTGTTTTGTAGAAGGCGCCGCTATTTACAATTCTTATCAAAAGAATACAGATACCTATGCAAATGGCGGGTTGATATTTTCGGTCACAAATAATTTTAACATTGATGCCGGCTTAAACTACGGCCTTAATAAACAAGCTGATAAGGTGTATTTTGTCGGCTTCTCGTTACGCTATTGATATTTGAAAGCGATGCATACTTTATCAGAACAGAATTACCTGAAATGTATTTATCGGCTTGGGCAGGATAAAGGGAAGAAAATAACACCAACCGCAATTGCCGCGCTGCTTGGTAATAGCCCGGCATCGGTAGTTGATATGATACGCAAGCTTGCCGATAAGCACCTTATAGTGTATGATAAAAGGAAAGGTGTAGAGCTGACCGAAACGGGGCACAAACATGCCGCCCTTATTGTACGCAGGCACCGCCTTTGGGAAGTTTTTTTGATGGAAAAATTAGGCTACCATTGGGACGAGATACATGATATTGCGGAGGAATTGGAACACATTAACGATGCATCGCTGGCCGACAGGCTGGACAAATTCCTGGGATTCCCGGAATATGACCCGCACGGCGACCCTATACCCCAAGCCGATGGTAAAATTCCCAAGCAGCACGCTACAACGCTTGTTAATGCCCCCGCAGGATGCAATTGCCGCGTGGTTGGGGTAAAAGATTCCTCAGCCCAGTTTTTACAATACCTGCTAAAGCTTGAAATTAAAATCGGCACAATAATCCGGGTAATAGAAAGGATCCCGTTCGATGGTTCGCTTACGATCTGCATCGATGAAAAAGACCAGAAAACGGTTTCACAAAAATTTAGCGAAAGTATATTGGTTGATGTATAGACATTTATCGCCTCGGTAACTTATGCATTAGTCGGAGCGTTTGCCCTTTAAGTATGCGGGTAAATTAACCAAAAGTATTCCAACTAAAATTACAATCAGGCTTATCAGCTGCGCGGCGTTTACCCGCTCATTTATGAGTAACCAGCCCAATAGTACCGCTACAACGGGGTTTACGTAAGTGTGGGTACTTATTATAGCCGGCGGCTTTATGCTGATAAGCCATACAAATGAAAGGTAAGCCACCAGCGATCCGAAAACCACCAGGAACAGTAATCCTGCCCATGCTTCGGCGCTTACATTAGCAAATGAAAAGCCCGCCTGCTCGTGTTTCGCAAATGCTATAACCGCGCTTGCAGCACCCGCGGCTAATAATTGTATGCTGGCGTTCATAGTAGATGAACTGCTGCCCTTGCTGTTTTTGGTGATTAACGCCCCCAGCACCCAAAGAACCGCGCTGAATAACACCACCACGCTGGCAATAGTTGCCATAGGTGATGGGTTTACTACCGCTACCCCAAGTTTAAGAAACAGGAATATGCCGGCAAAGCCGATAATAAGGCCGCTAAGGATGTATTTGTTTGAAAAGTATTCAGACCAGTTCTTCCGGTCGAGTAGTAAAAAGATCAGCGGTTCGGTAGCTACCAAAATAGCGGCTTGCCCCGAGCTGATATACTGCTCGGCCCAGGCTATCATACCGGTGCCGCCAACCAGCATCATGGTACCGCTGATGGCATGGCGCCACAGGTTACGGAACGGGGGCAGGGTTTCGCCTTTAAACTTGCACCACCCAAAAAGAATGATGCCTGCCATAGCATAACGTAACCCTACCAATATAAATGGAGGGAAGCTTTTAAGCCCGTAAATAACCGCCAGGTAGGTTGACCCCCAAATGATATATATGTTAAAAAACGCGAACGCTACCAGTAACGGCGAAACCAGTTTTTTTTTCATCACCAAAACTATTTAATTTTTACTATCATAAGTGGTAACGCTGGTAAAAGTGATAATGTTTTTACTATCTATAATATTTTTGGTGGTAAAAACATTATATATTTGATATAGCAATGAGTAAGGTTAGAAATATAGCTAATTTACCTTTAGACGGGGGCCTGCTTTGCCTTGATTTTGTAAATACCGTACAAACGCGTAAAAAGGAGGTGTTTTATGAGTATATACCTAATTACGAGGCATTTTTACAGTGGTGCGTTAAGTTAAATATCATCAGCCCAAAAGAGTTGAAAATGTTTAGGGGTATAACAGAACATGCGCCGGCTTCGGCTATTACGGCCTATCATCATGTTATGATAGCACGCGAACTGTTGTATAAAGTATTTTCGGCCAGGGCCTCGGGTATGCCGGTAGATAAGGATGTTTTAGGTGGCTTTAACGAATTGCTGGCAGAGGCCCTGCAGCACATTGGCTTTGATAACTCGAAAGATGGGTTAAAAGAGTTTTGGCAAAATACCGAAGATAATATTGTAGCCCCATTGTGGAAGGTAATTAAATCGGCATACGACATTTTAACGGCTCCCGAAGGCAGGTACGTAAAAGAATGCCCGGCCTGCGGTTGGCTGTTTCTGGATAAAAGCCGCACCCATACCCGGCGGTGGTGTAACCCGCTGGAATGTGGCAGTGTGGATAAGGCTACCCGGTATTATCATCGCCAGAAAGCGAAAAAGCAACAAGCATAAAAAAAGACACGCTCCAATAGCGTGTCTTTTTTATTTTAAGTCAATTGGTTATTATAAACCAAAAGCGCTTTTTACTTTGTCTACATAGTCCAGTTTTTCCCAGGTAAACAATTCCACTTCGCGGGTTACAATACTGCCGTCGTGCGCACGGAACGATTTGGTAACCGTTACGTTAGGGCGGCCGAAATGGCCATAAGCAGCGGTTTCGCTGTAAATAGGGTTACGTAGTTTAAAACGGGTTTCAATGGCGTATGGCGTCATATTAAAAATGCTTTCAACCTTTTTAGCTATTTCGCCATCATTTAAACCAACTTTGGCAGTGCCGTAAGTGTTTACGTAAATGCCCATAGGCTGTGCCACGCCAATAGCGTATGATACCTGAACCAAAACTTCGCTGCAAATACCGGCGGCTACCAGGTTTTTGGCAATGTGGCGGGTAGCGTAAGCAGCAGAGCGGTCAACTTTGGACGGGTCTTTGCCGCTAAATGCACCACCACCGTGCGCGCCCTTACCGCCATAAGTATCAACAATAATTTTACGTCCGGTTAAGCCGGTATCGCCATGGGGCCCGCCGATAACAAATTTGCCGGTTGGGTTAATATGATATTTGATCTGGTCGTTAAAGAAATGCGCGTACTTTGGATATTTAGCCTTAACACGCGGGATCAGGATATCAACAATATCGCTGCTGATCTTTGACAGCATAGCCTCCTCATCACCAAAGTCATCGTGTTGGGTTGATATCACTATGGCATCTATGCGGGTTGGCTGGTTGTTGTCGTCATATTCAAGCGTAACCTGTGATTTCGCATCCGGGCGCAGGTATTTGATATCGGTATTTTCGCGGCGGATAGCGGCAAGCTCTACTAATAAAGCGTGTGCAATATCCAAAGCCAAAGGCATATAGTTATCTGTTTCTACCGTAGCATAGCCAAACATCATCCCCTGGTCGCCGGCGCCCTGCTCTTCTTTGGCTTTACGGTCGACACCCTGGTTAATATCAGGCGATTGCTCGTGAATAGCTGATAATACACCGCACGAACTGCCGTCAAACATATATTCGCCTTTGGTATAACCAATACGGTTGATTACATCGCGGGCAATTTTTTGTACATCTAAATAAGCCTTTGATTTAACCTCGCCGGCTAAAATAACCTGCCCGGTTGTTACCAATGTTTCGCAGGCTACCTTCGACTCCGGGTCGAATGCTAAGAAATTATCAATTAATGCGTCCGATATCTGATCGGCAACTTTATCCGGATGCCCCTCTGATACGGATTCGGATGTAAATAAGTATGGCATATTATTTTAAATAAACGTAAATCGAAAGGTGAAAGTTCTATCTGAAACGTTGTAAAAGGAGCAGGGTTAGCACTTTTTTACGTGGTTGCAATACGATCCTCCCAATTTCGGAGGGCGTTAAATCAGTCCACTTTCGGGTGGCAAAAATAAAACAATTTTTCACAAAGCCGAAAATACATTTACTTTTGACGACTGAAACCCATATAGTTGAAAAGGAAAGCTTTATTTATAATAAACCCGGTATCGGGCGGGAAGAAAAAGGATGGTGTGCCGGAGCTTGTGGGAAAGTACCTTGACCCGGCTATTTTTGAGTACGATATTGAATATACTACCGGGATTTTTCATGCCCACGACCTTGCCAGGGCGGCGGTAGGCGAGTACGAAGTTGTTGTTGCCGTTGGGGGCGACGGTACCGTGAACGAAATAGCATCGGCAATTGCCGAAACAGATACGATTTTAGGTATTATCCCCTTTGGATCGGGCAACGGACTGTCGCGGTTTCTGAATATACCAATGGGTACCGAAGGCGCCCTTAAAACGATGAACGCCGGCCGGATTATAACAATCGACGCCGGCAAAATGAACGGACAATGGTTCTTTAACATGGCGGGTATGGGGTTTGACGCCCATATAAGCCATGTGTTTGCGCATGGTAGCGAAAAACGCGGCTTTATCAGCTATTTCAAATCGTCGTTAAAGGAGATAGCTAACTATAAGGCCAAAGATTACCAGATAGAGATAGACGGGATCACATACGCCCGCGAAGCGTTTATGCTGAGCACGGCCAATTCATCGCAATATGGCAACAATGCGCATGTATCGCCGCATGCATCGGTGCAGGATGGTTTATTGGATGTATGTATCATTAAACCTTTCCCGCTTTGGCGCTTCCCCGAAATGGGGCTGCGCATGTTTACCAAAACCGCCGATAGCTCGAAGTTTGTAGAGATCATTAAAGGGAAGCATATTCATATTACCCGTGCTCAAAGCGGGCCCATTCACCTGGATGGCGAACCACAAGACGCCGGTACAGATATAAAGATAGATATAGTACCCAATGCGCTAAAAGTTATTGTTGGCGGAGGGTATAAAAATTAAGGGCCACCCTTTAGGGTTAAAAATAACGAATAAACATATTAACAGGTGTACCCTGAACAGGGGAACATTTATAGGGGCTACTATGGCAAAGAAGAATTTTACGGGCATCATGTACTCAACAGATCCTGATTTTCAGTACCAGGAGGAAGGCGGTAACGAACAGCAGACCCTGCCGCCACAGCAACAAAACCTTAAAATATTTTTAGACCGGATAAAAGGCAATAAGCTGGTCACCCGCGTTAATGGCTTTATCGGGCTTGACGCCGATTTGGAGGCCATCGGTAAAAAACTGAAAACCAGGTGCGGCGTAGGCGGCTCTGTTAAGGATGGCGAGATACTGCTGCAGGGTGATTTCAGGGATAAGGTGCTAACCATGCTGCAAACAGATGGCTACAAGGCAAAAAAAGCCGGAGGTTAGTGTATTGACATAAAAAATAATTACTAACATTAACAATTGATTATTAATGATTTATGTAGTGTGTAAAACGTACATTATGTAAATAAATACTGCAAAACACTTGTTTCTTAGTGTATCAAACAGGTAATTTTGCGGCAACCAATTATAAATCAATCTTCTTAATGAAAAGTATGAATAACCGGGTACCCCAATTAGGGTATCTTAACCTGGCAAAGGCCCCTGCTATTTTATATCAGCTAACCCCAGCACAACTTGTTGAAGCCGCAATAAAAAGGAACGAAGGCGTTTTGAGCGACTCCGGTGCGCTTGCCATTGATACGGGCGCATTTACCGGCCGCTCGCCCAAGGACCGTTTTATTGTTGATGACCATATTACCCATGATAATGTATGGTGGGGAAGCATCAATTTTAAGTTTGACGGTGCAAAGTTTAACGCCTTATATAATAAGATGACCAGTTACCTGGCCGGGCGGGAGATTTTTGTGCGCGACTCATGCGCCTGTGCCAACGAAAAATACCATATAGATATACGTGTAGTAACCGAAACCGCTTACCAAAACCTGTTTGTCCACCACCTCTTTATTCGCCCGGAGGTTATTAACCCCGAAAATCAGCCGGAGTGGACTATAATTGCCGCGCCGGGCTTTATGGCCGACCCCGAAGTTGACGGTACAAGGCAGCCGAATTTTTCGGTCATCAGCTTTAGCAAAAAGATGATACTGATTGGCGGTACGGGTTACACCGGCGAGATCAAGAAAGCGATATTTTCGGTGTTAAACTTTATCCTGCCGTACGATAAACAGGTACTGCCTATGCACTGCTCGGCCAATACGGGCAGCAAGGGCGATACCGCGGTTTTCTTTGGTTTATCGGGTACGGGCAAAACCACACTCTCTGCCGATCCGCAACGCAACCTGATAGGCGACGACGAACACGGCTGGAGCGATTACACCATATTTAATTTTGAAGGCGGCTGTTATGCCAAATGTTCGGGCCTTACGGCCGAAAAAGAACCGCAAATATTCAGTGCTATAAAATATGGCGCACTGCTTGAGAACGTTAATTTTTATCCGGGTACGCGCAGGGTTGACTTTAATAATATAGATAAAACCGAAAATACGCGAGTTGCATATCCGTTATCTAACGTAAACAACGCCGTTATACCGTCAATAGGGGCATCGCCAAAAAACATATTCTTTTTAACTGCCGATGCGTTTGGCATATTACCGCCGGTTTCAAAATTAACGGCCGAGCAAGCTATGTATCATTTTATATCCGGATATACAGCTAAGATAGCAGGTACAGAAACCGGTATAACCGAGCCTAAAGCAACCTTTTCTGCCTGTTTCGGCGAAGCCTTTTTACCCTTGCACCCGGTTACCTACGCCAAACTGCTGGGCAAAAAGATAAAAGAGCACCAGGTGAATGTGTGGCTGGTAAACACCGGCTGGACCGGTGGCGCCTACGGAACCGGGCAGCGCATGAAACTTTCATACACCAGGGCCATGATAACCGCCGCAATAAATGGGGGGCTTGATCATGTACAGTACCACCAGCACCCGGTATTTAATATGATGATACCTGAAAGCTGCCCCAACGTACCCGATGAAGTGCTTGATCCTAAAAACACCTGGGCCAGCCCGGAAAATTATGAAGACAGTGCAAACAAGCTGGCGGCAGCGTTTGTTAAGAATTTTGAAAAATATGCCGCGTACAGCACCGCAGATATTATAAACGCAGGGCCAAACGTAGCCGAAACAGTGTAGTTAGACGCGATTATATCAGTTTAGTTACACATTTTTTATGTGTTATAACTTGCTATTATTAAAAAAAATGGGTTTCATTGTAAAAAATTGTCTGCCTGACAGACAATTTTTCTGTTTTAAAGCGTTAAGTAATCACCAATTTGCAGAACGCTGAAAGCTGTATATTAAATTATTATAAAGAATTACATAAAAAGTTTTTTTATTTCATTTAAATTCTATTTTTGTTATTCGCTAAAAACGCACACATTTTTTATTAACTTATATTATAAACAAAACGAAAACTAAAAATTAAAAAGTAATGGCAAACGCACCAACAAAACCAACTACTCCTGTTAAAGAAAGCTCAAGTGCATCAGGCGCATTTGCAACTTTGACCATTCCTATCTGTATAGTAGTGGCAATTTGTATTTTTATATTCATCTTAGGTCACCCAAGTCACTTTAAAGGCGGTAACCCAGAGAATGATCCAAACCCTGGCGATTTATTTGGTACTATACATAAAGGTGGGGTAATTGTACCTATCATCATGTCGTACCTGTTAATGGTTATCGTTTTTTCAATTGAAAGGTTTGTAGTTATCGGCAAGGCATCAGGTACAGGTAATGTAGATGCATTTGTTAGGAAGATCCAATCTTTACTTAACGCGGGTAACATCGACGGCGCAAGCGCTGAGTGCGACAAACAAAAAGGTTCTGTAGCAAACGTTATCAAATCTGGTTTGAAAAAATACCGCGAAATGGAAGCTGACCAGACTATGGACGTTGACCAAAAAGCATTAGCTATCCAGAAAGACATTGAAGAAGCTACCGCTTTAGAAATGCCGATGTTAGAGCAAAACTTAACCATCATCGCTACCCTGGTATCAATCGGTACATTAACCGGTCTGTTAGGTACGGTAATCGGTATGATCGGTGCGTTCGCTACATTGGGTGCATCTGGTGCTCCAAACCAATCAGAACTTTCAACTCACATTTCTGAGGCGCTTATCAATACAGCTTTAGGTATCGGTACTTCGGCTATATCAATTGTAATGTACAACGTGTTTACATCAAAAATTGATAAGTTAACCTATGCTATCGATGAGACTGGTTTTAGCATTGTACAAACATTCGCGGCTTCTCACAAAAATAAATAATTGTAAAATATAGTTTGCTTTTATCCGTTATAACAAAATATAATTTGGATAATTGAAATGAGTCACTATCTTTACATTATATATTTTAAATTTAACAGAATATGCCAAGAGTAAAAGTTGCAAGGAAAAGCACTGCGATAGATATGACCGCCATGTGCGACGTAGCTTTCCTGTTGCTTACCTTCTTTATATTAACAGCAAAGCCCCGTACAGAAGACCCTGTGCCAATAGATGTACCGTCGTCAACAGCAGTAACACCACTGCCCGAAGAGAACGTACTTTTATTAACAGTTGGTAAAGGCCAGGTATTTTATACGGTAGAGGGTACCGATATCCGTAAGCAAACCCTTACGCAGATGGGCGAAAAGTATAACATTAACTTTACCCCGCTGCAAAAGCAGGTATTTTCGAGCTTACCGGTTTTTGGTGTACCTATCAGGCAGCTGCCTGCTTTCCTTGACCTGGATAGCGATAAGCGCAAGGCGTTTAAACAACCCGGTATCCCTAACGATACAACAGCCAATAACGAACTTGGTGATTGGATACGCGAATCGCGCAAAGCGGTTGCCTCGTTACATAACAAGCCGTTAAGGATATCTATAAAAGGGGATAACAAGGAGGAGTACCCAACTATTAAAAAGATAATTGGTATTCTGCAGAGACAAAAAGTTAACAAGTTTAGCCTGATCACGGCGGTTAAAGACGCACCAAAAAAATAACAGAAAATGGCAGAATTAGACACCTCCTCCGGCGGGGGAAAAAAAGGCGGGAAAGTAAGAAGTAAGAAAGCCTCGACACGTGTGGATCTAACCGCGATGGTGGATTTAGCGTTCCTGCTTATAACCTTCTTCATCATGACCACCACGCTATCAAAGCCTAAGGCTATGGATGTGGCCATGCCCGATAAGGATGAAGATACAAAACAGCAATTGCCGGTAGCTGCTTCGCGCTCTATGACCATATTATTGGGCGCTAACGATAAACTGGAATGGTTTTTAGGCGAGCCCGGTAAAGCGCAGCCATCTACCGAAGATTACGGTAAAGACGGTATACGTAAAGTGCTTATAGAAAAAGGCAAGGAAGTACAGCAAACCTTTGGTAATTATATGATAGTGCTTATCAAGCCAAGCGATAAATCAAACTATAAAAACCTGGTTGATATTTTAGACGAGATGAAGATCACCAACGTGCAATCATACGCTATTATTGATATTACACCGGTTGAAGTGGATTTATTGAAGAGAGATAACAATTACTAAAAGGAATTATTAAAGTAAATTAACGTTATAAGATAATGTTTGGATCAAAATTAGACATACTAAACCAGCAGTGGATTGACGTTGTTTTTACAGGCCGTAACAAAGCTTATGGTGCATACGAACTAAGAAAGGATAATCCTCGTAATACAAACAAGGCCCTTATTATTGGAGTTGCAGTATTTGTTTTACTTATATCTTTTAAAACAATCCTCAATGCTATATCGGGATTTATCCCTAAAGCTGATGAAAAGGTAAAGGTTACCGAGGTGGTATTACCGCCGCCGCCGGTAAACGAGGAGGTTAAACCACCACCTCCGCCACCAGAACCACCAAAACCAAAGGTTGATCAGGTGAAGTTTCCTCCTCTGGTAGTAAAACCGGATAACGAGGTTCGCGAAAAAGAACCGCCAACCGTAAAAGAGCTGGAAGTTGCAGACCCTGGCCAAAAAGACCAGAAAGGCGACCCGAATGCCGATATCAGAATTGATGAACCGGTAGGTAACTCTGATGTTAAACAAGTAGTTGAAGAAAACCCTAACCAGATTTTTACCGCGGTAGAGAAATCTCCGTCGTTCCCAGGCGGTGAGGGTGCATTCGGCAAGTATTTGGGTAAAAACATCCGTTACCCGGCCATAGCAAGAGAAAACAACGTTCAGGGACGTGTGGTTTTAACTTTCGTGGTTGAGAAAGACGGTTCGTTAACCGATATTAAGGTTTTACGCTCGTTAGGTAGCGGTACAGATGAAGAAGCTGTACGTGTATTGAAAGCTTCGCCTAAATGGACACCAGGTATTCAAAACGGACGTCCCGTTCGTGTACAATACAGTATACCTGTAAACTTCCAGTTGGCATCAGATTAAAACTTAATGTTATCAGATAACAATGAAAAGCAAAAATCGCCCAAAAGGCGGTTTTTGCTTATTTTAGGAGTGGCTGCATTTATTTGCTTGTGCGTGTTTGGGCTGATGATCATTTTCGGTGATTATTTCCTTGCAAATTTGCCCAAAACACAACGGATCCTATTTGGTTCGGTAGTATTGATATATGCAGTTTTACGCTTTTCGCGCTATTTAAGAAAGGACCCTAATGAAATTTAGTTTCAGGGCGTTATTGTCAGGCGTAGCATTTTTAATAGTGCTGCAAGCCTGTAAGCAAAATGCCGGTAAAAAAACGGAGCTTGACGGTTTTATGTCAGGAACTGCGGTATTTGGTGCCGATGAATCGTTTTCGCCTATTATTGACGAAGAACTGTATATTTTTAAGGCAGCTTTTCCAGACGCCAACCCCGTACTGCAATATAAGGCCGAAGCTGATGTGGTAAACGACCTGATGAACGACAAATACAGGGTGGCTATTTTACCACGGACTTTGGATACCACTGAACTTGGTATATTAAAAAGGCGTAGTTTAACGGCAGATACCATCAGATTTGCTATAGATGCTATCGCGCTTATCGTTAATCAGGCATCTAATGATACTTTAATTTCGGTAAACGAAATTAAAAGTATGTTGAACGGGAGATCAAAAACTGATAAAAATATCGTGTTTGACAACCCTAACTCGAGTTTGGTAAGGTATTTGAAGACCTTGTCTGGTAACAACGGGTTGAAACAAAAAAATATTTACGCGCTAAGCTCAAGTAAAGAAGTTATAAAGTATGTAAGTACCCACCCAAATTCAATTGGGATAACGGGTTTCAGCTGGCTTAATGACCCGGATAAGGATTATGCCGACGCGGTAGATAAGGTTAAAATTGTTGGTGTGCGCAACGAAGATAGCAAGACAGCCCCCAACCAGTACTTTAAACCTTCGCAGGAAACGCTTGTCCAACATACGTATCCGCTAAGCAGGGCGTTATATATTATCGATTGTACAGGCCGAAAGGGATTAGGCGCAGGCTTTGCATCATTTTTAGCCAGCGAACGTGGACAAAGAATAATATTAAAATCGGGGTTATTACCCGATTCTATCCCCCCGCGGGAAATAAACATTATACACTAACTATATATATTTACAAACTAAAGAGATAAGATGAAAATGATCAGTAAGATAAGTAAGCTGGTATTAGCACTGACCCTTGTAGGTTCATCAACAGTTTTTGCGCAAAGCTTAGCCGATGCCAAGAAAGCAATTGATGCAGAGCAGTTTCAGAAGGCTAAATCGATGCTTAAAAATTTAACCGTAACACAGGCTAATAAGGACGAAAACTTTTTTTACCTGGGTTGGGTGTATCTTTTACAAGATTATCCTGACTCGGCAAAAACGGTGTTTCAAAAAGGTGTTGCTGTAAACCCAAAATCTGCTTTGAATAATGTAGGTTTAGGCGCGGCCGCTTTTGTTGACAAAGACAGAGCTACGGCTACAAGATATTTTAACCAGGCGCTTGCGTTGGCAGACAAACATGATGGCGACCCTGCTTTGTATATAGGTAAGGCATACTTACTTAACGAAGTTGATGGTAAAGTTGCGCCGGCGGATGCCAATGCTGCTATTTCCGTGTTAACAAAGGGTAAAGAAGCTGATAAAAAGAACGCTAATATTTTAGTTGCATTAGGTGATGCCTTACGTACACAAAGCAAAAACTCTGATGCAGTAGGCGCTTACCAGTCTGCCTTAGAGATAGATCCTAAACTGGCACATGCTAAGGTAGCAACAGGTATCATCTGGAAATACGCCAATAACTTTGAAGCATCGCAGGATGAGTTTAAAAAGGCTTTGGCCATTGACCCTAATTACGGCCCCGCCTACCGCGAGTGGGCTGAGACCGATGTTCGCTGGGCGTTGTCAGATCCTAAAATGGCATCAGTAAAAGTTAAAGAAGGCGTGGATAATTATCGTAAGTATCTTTCTTTAACAGATATGTCTATTGAGTCGCGCTTACGTTATGCCGACTTCCTGTTGTACGCCGGCGATTATAAGGCATTACAAACAGAGGCCGCCGCATTAGCGAGCTCTGCAAACAGTAACCTTAAAGTATACCGTTACTTAGCTTACGCTGCGTACGAAAATAAAGATTACCAGGCCGGCATAAACGCAATGAACACCTGGATAACAAAGGCCGATCCTAAACGTATCATTACACGGGATTACGTGTACCTGGGTCGTTTGCAATTGGCAAATAAGCAAGATTCGTTGGGTGTCTTATCATTGCGTAAAGCCTTAGAGTTAGATACAACCAAGGTAGATGTTTATCCGGAAATAGCTAAAGCGCTTTACGGCCAGAAAAAATATGTTGAATCGGGCGATACTTACGCAAGTTTTATAGCCAAGTCAAACAAGGCAACATTAAACGATTACTTGTCGGAAGGGTTGAGTTACTATAAGGCATTTACCGAACAATATTTTAGTAACGCAAAACCAAAGCCTACGCCAGATACAACGCTTTTAGTAAAAGCCGACTCTGCCTTTAGTTACATTCAGCATAAGGCGAGTGCGCCCGTTGCAGTAGTTGCACTATACCAAGCCCGCGCAAATGATTTTAGGGAACCCGACAGAAATACAATAAAAGGGTTAGCAAAACCATATTACGAGCAGTATATACAATTGCAAACAGCTAAAACCACATTAAGTGATAATGATAAAACATTCCTGGCCGAGGCATATGCTTACTTAGGTGCTTATTACGACTTTAAAGAAAAGGACGATGCAAAAGCTGCCGAAAACTATAGCAAGGCAAGGGAATACGACCCGAGCAATAAATCTGCTGCAGCTTACTTCTCCCGTAAAAGCGGTGGTTCTAAAAGCAAATAAAATAATTAAACCAAAAGCCCCTTGAAAAAGGGGCTTTTTTTATTATGCGCCCCTTTGTATATTTGCCCCATGGAATTACACAGTTTGCCGGTTAACTATTTACCCATCATATTCCAGATGCTGGTAGCCATAGGTTTTGTTGTTACAACAATGTTTGTAACCCATAAAATTGGCCCTAAGCGCGTAACCAAGGATAAATTAACGCCCTTTGAATCAGGTATAGAAGTTATCGGTAATGCCCGTACACCTATGTCTATCAAGTACTTCCTGGTGGCTATACTTTTTGTATTGTTTGATGTGGAAGTGATTTTTATGTATCCCTGGGCGGTAAACTTCCGCGACCTGGGCCGCGAGGGTATGATAGAGATGTTTATTTTTATGGGCACGTTACTTGCCGGGTTTATTTATATTATAAAAAAAGGCGCATTAAACTGGGACTGATCAAACTCGTCTAACTAAGATAAGCGTAGCCGGGAATAGCTGCCGCTATAAGGTGTCACTTAGTGGGTTTAATATATCCGGCAGTTTAGATTGATTCTAAATATATTCCTGAACCTGCATAGTGTATTTGTTACAACGTATTTATTGTAAATTTGCACATCAGTTTTTACTGATGTCATAATATTATTTGGAGAGGAATTTAATGAGTGATATTCAAATAGTTGAAGCCCCTGCGGGTGTTGAAGGATCGGGGTTTTTTGCTACCAAACTTTCTGAAGCAGTGGGTTTGGCACGTTCACACTCCTTATGGCCGCTGCCGTTTGCAACTTCTTGCTGCGGTATCGAGTTTATGGCCACTATGGGTTCGCATTACGATCTGAGCAGGTTTGGGGCCGAGCGTTTAAGCTTTTCGCCGCGCCAGGCCGATCTGTTGATGGTAATGGGGACCATATCTAAAAAAATGGGCCCGGTATTACGCCAGGTTTATTTGCAAATGGCCGAACCCCGGTGGGTAATGGCTGTTGGTGCCTGCGCATCAAGCGGTGGTATATTCGATACTTATTCGGTGCTGCAGGGTATTGATGAGGTAATCCCGGTTGATGTTTACGTGCCAGGATGCCCCCCACGCCCCGAGGCTATTATTGATGGTTTTATGGCTATACAAAAACTGGTACGTACCGAGTCTATTCGCCGCCGCGAAGAGCCTAAATACCAGGCATTGCTGGCTAAATATGGTATCCAATAATGGCTAAAATTGCAAACGAAGAGCTTTTACAAAAGCTGAACGATAAATTTCCGGGCCAGATAACCCAAACAGGTGCCGATTTTGGCTTGCTAACTGTGGAAACGGATAAAAATGTTATCAGCGAAGTGTTAAACTTCCTGAAAACAGATAGTGCGCTGCAGTTTATATTTTTAACAGATATCACGGCCATACATTACCCCGAGCTGGAAAAACCGATCGGCGTGATCTATCATCTGCACAGCTTAGCCACCAATACACGTATTCGTATTAAGGTTTTTCTTGCAGAAGCTGATCTGCATATTCCAACTGCAATCACCCTATGGGATGGCGCCAACTGGATGGAACGCGAAACGTACGACTATTTCGGGGTGATATTTGACGGGCACCCTGACCTGCGCAGGATATTGAATGTCGACGACATGACGGTATTCCCGATGAGGAAGGAATTCCCGTTGGAAGACCCAAACCGTATTGATAAAAAAGATTACTTTTTCGGGAGATAATATAAATGCAGAACCACCCCGTATATACCGATAACGACCCGCAGACCGAGTACTCTACGCTCAACCTGGGCCCAACGCACCCTGCAACTCACGGTGTGTTCCAGAATGTGTTGCAGATGGATGGCGAACGTATTGTTAGCGGCGTATCAACCATAGGCTACATACACCGTGCATTTGAAAAAATTGCCGAGCATCGTCCCTTTTACCAGATAACACCGCTTACCGACAGGCTTAACTACTGCTCGTCGCCTATAAATAATATGGGCTGGCACATGACAGTAGAGAAGCTGTTAAATATACAAACACCCAAGCGTGTCGACTATATGCGTGTTATCATCATGGAGCTGGCCCGTATTGCCGATCATATTATCTGCAACGGGGTGCTGGGTGTTGATACAGGCGCTTTTACAGGCTTCCTGTATATGATGGAGTATCGTGAGGAGATTTACGAGATATACGAAGAAATTTGCGGTTCGCGTTTAACAACAAACATCGGCCGCATTGGCGGGTTCGAACGAAATTTTAATAAGATCGCGTTTGACAAGATCCGGAAATTCCTGGTGAAATTTCCGCCTGTTTTAAAAGAATTTGAGGCATTATTTAACCGTAACCGCATATTTGTCGATCGTACAAAGGATGTGGCTGCCGTTACTGCCGAAACCGCATTAAGTTACAGTTGGAGCGGCCCGCTTTTACGCGCCGCCGGGGTTGATTATGATGTGAGGGCTATGGAGCCTTACTCATCGTACGAAGATTTTGATTTCGAAGTGCCTGTTGGCGAGAACGGCGACGTTTACAACCGCTTTTTGGTACGTAACGAAGAGATGTGGCAGAGCTTGCGCATTATTGAGCAGGCGCTGAACAAGATAGAGAAGGAACCGTCGGAGATATTCCACGCGAATGTGCCGGCCTATTACCTGCCCCCAAAGGAAGAAGTTTACAATAATATGGAAGCTTTGATCTATCACTTTAAAATTGTGATGGGCGAAGTAGAGACCCCAACCGCCGAAGTTTACCACGCGGTTGAAGGTGCAAACGGCGAACTGGGTTTTTACCTGGTGAACGATGGCGGTAGGTCGCCGTACCGTTTGCATTTTCGCAGGCCAAGCTTCATCAATTACCAGATGTATGCGCCAATGAGCCAGGGGATGTTATTGTCTGACGCTATTATTAACATGAGTAGTTTAAACGTTATAGCCGGAGAGTTAGATGCTTAGTGTACAGGATACCAATACGCCGGTGACATTTTCACCGGAATTGCTTGATAAGTTTGCTGACGTAGTTAGCCGCTACCCTTACGGGAAACAAAAATCTGCGCTGTTGCCTATACTGCATCTGGTACAGGCCGAATATGGCTGGGTTAGCGTACCTGCAATGGACAGTGTTGCCAATTTTCTTTCTATCCAGCCGATAGAGGTTTACGAGGTAGCGTCCTTTTATACCATGTACTTTTTAAAGCCGCAGGGCAAGTACATGCTGGAGGTTTGCCGTACAGGCCCATGCGAAATTGTTGGCGCTACGCCCATAATGGAGCATATTGAAAAAACGCTTGGAGTTAAAGAGGGCGACGTTACCCCCGACGGTTTATTTAGCTGGCGTGGCGTAGAGTGCCTTGCTGCATGTGGCTTCGGCCCGGTGTTGCAAATTGGCCCTGAGTACACTTTCTATGAAAATTTAACACCTGAGTCGGTTGATCAGTTGATTGGCGATCTGAGGGCGAAAAGTTAAGAGATTTCGAAATTTCGATCTCGGATTTAGAATTTATTTTTAGGATTTAGGTTTACCTTTTGGGATTTAGAAATTAGAGTTTAGGATTTAGAATTTCACCTTTTAGGATTTATAGTTTACCAACAATGGCTCGTAAATTACTTTTAGAACATATAAACGTACCCGGCATCAATACATTTGATGTTTACCGCTCAAAAGGCGGTTACGCTGCTGTTGAAAAAGCCCTGAAAACCCTTACCCCCGACGAAGTGGTAGAGGAGGTTAAAAAATCAGGCTTGCGTGGCCGTGGCGGCGCAGGTTTCCCTACCGGGATGAAGTGGAGCTTTTTAGCCAAGCCGGCGGGTGTTGCCCGTTACCTGGTTTGTAACGCTGATGAATCAGAACCCGGTACCTTTAAAGACCGTTATTTAATGACTTATATCCCTCATTTATTAATTGAGGGGATGATTGTAGCCAGCTTTGCGCTGGGTGCAAATACATCATATATATATGTACGCGGCGAAATGATGCCGCAGATACGCATCCTTGAAAAAGCCATCGCCGAAGCAAAGGCAAAAGGCTTTTTGGGTAAAAACATTTTAGGCACCGGGTACGACCTGGAGCTTTACGTACAGCCAGGCGGTGGCGCTTACATCTGCGGCGAAGAAACCGCTTTGTTGGAGTCGCTCGAAGGTAAACGTGGTAACCCCAGGATAAAACCTCCGTTCCCGGCTATTGCTGGCTTGTATGGCTGCCCTACGGTGGTTAACAATGTTGAATCTATCGCGGCCGTGGTACCTATCATTAACGATGGCGGCGACGAGTACGCAAAAATTGGCATTGGCCGCAGCACAGGTACCAAGCTGATATCTGCAGGCGGCAACTTACGCAAACCGGGCGTTTACGAAATTGACCTGGGCCTGCCTGTTGAAGAATTTTTATACAGCGACGAATATTGCGGCGGCATCGCTAATGGCAAACGCTTAAAAGCGGTTGTTGCGGGCGGGTCATCCGTGCCGATATTACCGGCCAACCTGTTCATGAAAACCATTAATAATGAGCCCCGCCTGATGAGCTACGAATCATTGGCTGAAGGAGGCTTTGTTAGCGGCACCATGATGGGCTCGGGTGGTTTTATTGCCTATGACGAAGACCAGTGTATCGTTAGAAACACCTGGAATTTCGCACGTTTTTATCACCACGAAAGCTGCGGACAATGCTCGCCTTGCCGTGAAGGTACAGGCTGGATGGAGAAAGTTTTGCACCGCCTGGAATACGGCCACGGTAAAATGAGCGACATGGACCTGCTTGTTGATGTAAGTAAAAAAATTGAAGGTAATACGATTTGTCCGCTGGGTGATGCGGCAGCATGGCCGGTGGCCAGCGCCATTCGCCACTTCAGGGATGAATTTGAGTGGCATGTAACACATCCGCATGAAGCAACAACCCGTAACTTCGGGTTAGCGCATTATGCAGACCCGCTGCCGAAGTTGGAAGTAGCGGCGAGTTAAATAAGAATAACAAAGCGTCATTGCGAGGAACGAAGCAATCCTCGATAGAAAAGGTTGCGACAAGCGTGTTGAAGATTGCCACGCTATCGCTCGCAATGACGGGAACGATATAAAAGGACGATAAGTCAGATGAAAGTAACGATAGACGGATTTCCTATTGAAGTAGAAGCCGGGACAACCATCCTGAACGCCGCGAGGCTGATAGGTGGCGACATTGTTCCGCCGACTATGTGCTATTACTCTAAGCTGGAGGGTACCGGCGGTAAATGCCGTACCTGTTTGGTGCAGGTAAGCAAGGGTTCTGAAAAAGACCCCCGCCCTATGCCAAAACTGGTGGCAAGCTGCCGTACTACGGTAATGGATGGCATGGAGGTGAAAAACATCACTTCGCCCGAAGTTATTGAGGCACGTAAAGGTGTGGTAGAGATGTTATTGATAAACCACCCGCTGGATTGCCCCGTTTGTGACCAGGCAGGCGAATGCCATTTACAGGACCTGAGCTACGAACACGGTGCTGCTAAAACCCGGTATGAGTTTGACCGCCGTACATTTGAAAGAATAGACATTGGTGATAAGATACAACTGCACATGACGCGCTGCATCCTGTGCTATCGTTGCGTGTTTGTTGCCGACCAGATAACAGACCACCGCGTACATGGTATTTTAAACCGCGGCGACCATTCAGAGATATCAACCTATATTCAAAAAGCCGTTGACAACGATTTTAGCGGTAACGTGATTGATGTATGCCCTGTTGGCGCATTAACTGATAAAACCTTCCGTTTCAGAAACCGCGT